>NZ_FNLL01000009.1:0-244196 GCF_900105645.1 Desulfobacula phenolica
ATTCGGATCTTTCCATTCCGCCTTTTGTCCAGAACTCATGGCCCACGCCATGGAGCCCGAATTCGATTTTTTGTTTTTCTTTGTTTATGATCCAGGCTGCTTTTTCCTTTAGATCCCTGTTTTTTTCAGACACTCTCCATTTGTCTGCCATCCATGTGGCAGACGGCACCTGGCGCAGCAGGTTGGTTTTATCCCATTCGCACAGAACAAAACCCGCCAGTATCCTCATGTCAAGGCCTTTTCCCAGTGCTGCAAGGGCGGTATAATCTTCAGGGATGTGATCCCTTTGCATGCCGGTTCTATAGGGCTGGTTAAATGCGGAGCCGTTTTTGCCGGACCACCATCCCACATCTTCAATGCTGATGATCAGGGGCATGGGAATTTGTATGATAATGTTGTTGCTCATGGTTCAGCCTCTTAAAGTGATATGTGTTTTCTGACCAGGGGGCCCAGAAGGTTTGCCATGCCCAGCGGGAGCTTTTCCCAGGGCTTGATGCCAAGGGTTTCGTTCAGAGTGCCCATGCGCTTTTCCGGCTGATCCCAGTGATACCAGAACAGCTGGTTTTCCTCCGGGTTCCATTGTTTTTTGAACAGATATGTTGAAACCCCTTTGGAAGAGCGTCCCATGTCAAATGTTTCCATGCAAAGATTGCAGGCAAACCGTATCATCTGCCAGTAAAGAAACATATTGGAATTTAAATGCCGAAACTCCCTGACAGATGATGCCCAGGGATTGGAAATTTTTTTTTTAAACCGGAACATAAAGGAGGCTGCCACAGGGGTTGACCTGTAAAATACAACACATATGAATGAATGATGGTAAAAATAGGTAAAGACAGCATTAAAAAATTTTCTTGAGTGGACAGGTGATCCAAGATCCCGCATGTTCCGGCTGAATACACGGTAAAAATGTGGCAGAAGTTCTTTTTTGCCTATTTTCCAGGTAAGCCCGTTTTTCCGGCCTTTTCGGATCTGGCTTCGCAGTTTTGACTTGAACCTGTCCATCATTAACTGTTGTGACCCTGAAAGCTTAATGTTCAGACCTACCTTGGCTTGATACACATTGGGAACAGCTCCGTTAATTTCCATGTTTGCAATATTCAATGGCGTATCCTGCCTCAGTTCCATACCTGAAGTTCTTTTTCTCATGCAAAGAGCCTTACTCTGCCTGAAAAGAAAAGATTGTGTGATCCTGTCCTGGGCAAGAATTCCTGCCGTATCAAAAAAGGGGATGGACACAAGCTTTGATCTGCCAGTAAGAGTTTTAAACTTGAAAAGGGGCAGAATACCGCAGATTTTTTCTCCATTTCCAGGTTTTTTTTTAACTGCTGCAAGGTAAATGGGCTTGTGATTATAGACTTCACTTATGACCCGGCTCCAGTCAAAAAGATGGCAGTATCCTGATTCTTTGTGACCCATGACATAACGATCCCAGTCACTTGGAGTTTCCATTTCTTTTATTTTAAGGTTGTCAGTTTTCAGCTTGTTGAATTTTTTCATGGTCCAGCCCGCAGTTTTGATATAAAAAATCACCCATTATCATGGCATTAAACCTGGTAAAATTCAAAGAGAAAACATTATAGATAAACTTGATATGTTTTTGCCAATTTATTTAAATTAACAATTTGACCTTGGTCAAGTACCTGGCAATATAATCCCTGGTTTTTTATATATGAAAGTCTTTAAAAATCCAACCAGAGACTTTCAATTTTTGTTGCGGGCAAATCTTAAATGAAATACCTGATCTGCCAGTGGCAGTTATTCAAGATAAATTAACAGCTCAACTTTCGGACTTAAGCTTTAATGAACGGGGGCAGGCTTATTTTATTGTAATTTTTATTAAAATATCATCAAACTTGTAAACAAAGTGCAATAATGCAAGCCTGACCCCATCTAAATTTTGCCAACTTTGAAAGTTGAGTTAACAACATTTAAAAATCAAATAAGGAGATGTGAAAAATGATGTTCAAGCATAATTTGATGGTGTCATTGATGGCCGCCCTGTGTGCAGTCACAGTCATGGTATTTGGAATCCTTAATCCGACAGGTGCAAACGCAAGCGGTCTGGAAAAAAAAGTGGTGATCTATTCCACCCATGGCGAATCTTTGCTGGAAGCTGTTGCAGACGCATTTGAACAAGAAACCAGAGTAAAAGTTGATTTTATTAACCTGAAAGGAGAGCTGGCAGACAGGGTTCGCGCTGAAAAAGCAAATCCTATGTCTGATGTAATGTTTGGGGCACCGTCATCGGTTTTTATCGAGTTAAAATCAGAACACCTGTTTGATAAATATGTGCCGTCCTGGGCTGATCAGATCAATCCATTGTTTAAGGATGCGGGCGGTTACTGGTTTGGAACTATTCAAACGCCTGTATTGATGTTTTATAACAGCGAAATGATATCCGGGCAAGACGCCCCGAAAGACTGGCAAGATCTTATAAAACCGCAATATAAAAATCAGCTTGTATTCAGAAATGCCTTGTCTTCATCTGCCAGAGCCACCTATTCTTCTTTGTTGCAGCAATATGAAAAACAAAACGATCTGGAAAGCGGTTGGCGGTTTTTAAAAGCTGTGGATGCCAATACAAAACGCTATTACGGAAGCGGGTCCCTGCAGTTTCAGGCTGTTGGACGCAAGGAAGCGGCCATCAGTTTTGCTGTTTTAAATTCTGTTTTCGACAATAAGATAAAAAATCATCTGCCTCTTGAAATTATTGATGCAAAAAGCGGCTCTCCGGTTATTACAGATGGTATTGCATTGATCAAAGGCGCAAAGCATCCTAATGCTGGAAAAGCCTTTATTGATTTTGCAGGAAGTGCAAAGATTCAGTCTATGCTGGCCAATAAATTCAACCGACTGCCCACACACCCGGCAGCCATTGCAAACTCGCCGGCATGGATGGCCGCCGTAAAGTTCAAGGTAATGGATGTAGACTGGGGGGCTTTGTCTTCTAAGCAGTCAGGGTGGATGCAAAAATGGGATGAGCAGGTAAAAAATACGGGAAAAGATAAAAAATAAAAACAGGGAGGCAGATTGTGAAGGCTGTTGTTCTAAAAAATGTGGAAAAATCTTTTAATGGAACAATGGCCTGTGCTGACATCAGCCTGTCCATCAACAGGGGAGAGTTTTTTACATTTTTAGGGCCTTCTGGTTGTGGAAAAACAACGATATTGCGCCTTATTGCAGGATTTATCAGACCTGACAAAGGGAAAATTTTTCTCAAGGATAAGGATATCACACACCTTGCACCTGAAAAACGCAAGGTGGGCATGGTGTTCCAGAATTATGCGCTCTTTCCTTTTATGAGTGTGTCTGAAAATATTGCATATGGATTAAAAATACAAAAAAGGCCTGAAAAAGAGATACAAGAAAAACTGGAAACCTATATCGCAATGGTTGGCATGGATGGTTTTGAGGATAGAAATATTGCAGAATTATCCGGTGGAGAACAGCAGCGGGTGGCCCTGGCACGGTCGTTGGCTATTGAACCTGCTGTACTTTTGCTGGATGAACCATTGTCCAATCTTGATGCAAGGCTTCGTGACAGAATGAGGCTTGAAATAAAGTCCCTTCAAAAGAGACTGGGCATCACCACCATATTTGTCACCCATGATCAGACCGAAGCTTTGACAATGTCGGACCGGATAGCAGTGTTTAACAAGGGCAGATGCATACAGACCGGCACTCCTGAAGATATTTATGCAAATCCTGTGAACTCATTTGTCGCTAAATTTATTGGTGACACCAACTTGTTTGCCGTTGATATGAAAAATGGCAATCCTTGTGTTTGCAATGATTTGCTTGTCCGCCTTAACAGGCCTGTTCTAGCGCAGTCAAAATTTATCTCCATAAGACCTCAGGATATAATCTTGTCAAAAAAAAGCGATAAAAAGTCCAATACATTTAAGGGTCGGGTTGAAGATATTCAATTAAACGGAACCTGGATAGAGTATTGTATAAAAGTAAAAGGAATTGATTTTAAGGCAACTGCTTTGAACACCACTGCAAATAAACTCAATATCACAATATTTGATGATATTTACGTTTCATTTGAAACCAATAGCTTGAAAATTCTGGATAATTAGGCTTTCCCGGCCCTATGAGGTTCATTCAAAGAAAAAAATCCATGATCCCGGGTATGCTTTGCATTGCCGCACTTCTCTGGGTTTTAACCGGATATATTCTTTATCCGGCATTAAAAACAGTGGAGCTGAGTCTGACAGCAAAAGGTGTTTTTTCTTTTTCACACTATCTTAAGATATTTGCTGCTGATACAAGTTTGAACGCCATAAAAAATTCAATTGTTTTAGGAGGCCTGTCCGTTGTTGTATGTGGTGTTATTGGTACGGCATTGGCCTTTTTTGTTCATTATTTTGAATTCCCATACAAGAGAATAGTCGATAAATTGCTGCTGCTGCCGGTGATGCTTCCCGGATTGATTATTGTATTTTCCTTTGTCCAGCTTTATGGAGAAAGTGGCCTTATAACCAAAACAGTTGAGTTGATACTTGGTTTGGAAAGACCGCTCTGGAATTTTTCCGGCTTAAAAGGGATTTTGTTTGTACACGCCTATACCCAGTATGTGTATTTTTATATCAGTGTTTCCATTGCCATCAAACATATTGATTATTCCGTTGTTGAAAGTGCCCGTAATTTAGGTGCTTCCAAATTAAAAGTATTGACCTCGGTGATCTTTCCCTTTATTACTCCGGCTTTGATTGCGTCAAGTGTCATTACCTTTATGTCGGGAATCGGCTCTTTTACCGCCCCCAGCATTATCGGCGGCAGATACAGGGTGTTGACAACCCAGATCCTTTTGTCCAAGGCAAATAATTATATGGCTGTTGCAGCAGCTCAGGCCGTTATCTTAACGGTGATTTCCCTGTTTTTTTTTGTTGTTTTCAGGTGGTATGAAAAAACAAAGCAGTTTAATGTTTCAGTTAAAAGTGTCTTGATTTCACCTGTCAAAATTGAAAACCGTTTTTTAAAAGGGCTTATGCTGCTGGTTTTTGGCTGTCTGATCCTGACAATTTTATTGCCTGTTGCTTCAATTGTCGGGCTTTCCTTTGTTAAATCAGGAAAATGGATGGTCAGTATCTATCCAAGGGAATTTTGCTTTGAAAATTATAAGGATATACTTACAAGGGCCAGAGCCTTTGCCCCTTTTTTTGACAGCATTCTCATGGCATTGCTGGCCTCTTTTGTGTGCCTTGTGATTGCCGTGCCATCGTCATATCTGATCGTAAAAACAAAACTCAAGGTCAAATGGATTGTTGAAATATTGACACTGCTGCCCTGGACCATGCCTGCCAGCGCCATTGCCATTAATATGATCAATGCCTATAACCAGCCAAATTTGTTTGCTTTTAACGCTGTGCTGGTGGGAACTTATCTGTTATTGCCCCTTGGATATGTTATCCGTTCCATACCTATCATGGTTAAAACAGCCAATATCTCTTTTCAAAATTTAAATAATACCTATATCGAAGCTTCAAAAAGTCTGGGTGCCTCAAGTTTTCAGACATTTGCAAAAATTATCGTTCCCATAATCTCTCCGGGACTTTTGGCTGGATTTTTACTGGTGTTCATACGAAGCATAGGGGAATACACGGTTTCGGTTTTTTTGTACACAGCTTCCAACAAACCGGTATCCATTGCCATGGTGAACGCCATATTTGAATATAATATAGGACTGGCAATGGCCTATGGTTCATTGTTAATAGTTGTGACTGCAGTTTTGAGCCTGGTCATAAGCAGATTATCCGCCACTGTTTTGTGAGTTTTTTAACGTTGCTTAATTTTATTTTCAGGCTGAGTTTTGACCCCATTTGATTTTTGATTTTGGCAACCCTGAAAGTTGAGGTTTTCAATTTTTTTTCGTTTGTGGCGGTTATGTTAAATCTGGTATACCTGAAAAAAGAAAAATATAAAAAATAACAATTTGATAAACCATAATTTTTGAATCGGTACAAACAGCATGAATGAAAACAAAAAAATTTATAAAGCCCTGCAAAAGCACCTGGACAGCCAGGCTGTTGGATTTCCTGCGACAGATTCTGGTGTGGAAATCAGGATATTAAAACATATTTTTTCACCTCTGGAAGCAAAAATTGCCACCTGTTTGGATTTTAAGCCTGAACCCATTGAAACAGTTTATAAAAGAGCAAAAAATCTGGTTGGATCTAAACAAGAGCTGGCAGGCATATTGGCGGCCATTGAAAAAAAAGGCGGGCTTGAAATCAGGGTAAAAGAAGATGCAAGATTGTATTGCAATATCCCTCTTGTTGTGGGCATGTATGAATTTCAGCTTGGCAGGCTCTCTCCCGAATTTATTAAAGATTTTGATGCCTATACCTCAAATCCAAAATTTGGAACGGCATTTTTAAGTACAAAACTGCCCCAGATGCGAACCATACCCATAGCCAAAAGTATTTCCATTAAAAACAATGTCAGTACCTTTGATGAAGTCATGGCTTTGTTAAAAGAATCCAGTGATAATTTTGCCGTATGTGAGTGCATCTGCCGCAGTAAAAAACAATTGCAGGGAAAATCCTGCAAGGTGACGAATAGAACGCAAACCTGTCTTGCTGTCGGAGATATGGCTTTGACAGCGATTCGCAACGGCATGGGAAGGCAGATTGGTCTGGATGAAGCCGTATCAATTCTTGAAAAAAATCAGCAAGAGGGTTTGATCCTGCAGCCTTCGAACACACAAAAGGCCGAGTTTATCTGCTCTTGCTGCGGATGCTGCTGCGGCATGCTCAGGATTCATAAAAGCATTCCCAAACCCCTGGATTTCTGGGCTTCAAATTTTTATGCCGTCGTTGATACCAACGCATGCAACGGCTGTGGAATTTGTGAAAAAAAATGCCAGGTGGGCGCGGTCAAGTTGTCTGAAAAAACCCGGCAGGCAGGCATTGACCTCAACCGTTGTGTAGGGTGCGGAATTTGTGTGGCGGCCTGCCCGCAAAATGCTGTAACCTTGAAGAAAAAAGCACAGGAAACAAAACCCCCGGTAACACGAGAAGATCTGTATGATATCATTATGGACAAAAAGAAAGGAAAACTCGGGCAATTGAAAATAACCGGCAAATTGTTACTGGACGCTGTAACAACAGGGCAAACTCATTTGCTCAGATAAAAAAACTAAAACGACAGATTATGGAGTTTTTAAAGTAACACAAAGGGCATTAGCAAAAGATAATATTTATGAAATTTCTTCACACCTCAGACTGGCATATCGGCCGGTCATTGTATGGCCGGAAGCGCTATGATGAATTTTTTGAATTTCTCGACTGGCTGGCCAGGTTCATAGAAACACACAATATTGATGCATTGCTGGTTGCAGGAGATGTCTTTGATACCAGCACTCCCAGCAACCGTTCCCAGGAGCTTTATTACCGGTTTTTATGCAGGGTTGCCGCATCCTGCTGCCGTCATGTTGTGATCATTGCAGGCAACCATGATTCCCCTTCTTTTTTAAACGCACCCAAAGAGTTGTTGAGGGCCTTTAATGTTCATGTTGTCAGTTCAACCACAGGCAACACGGAGGATGAGGTTATTGTCCTTGCCGGGTCTTCGGGTGTGCCGGAAGCAATCGTGTGTGCAGTGCCCTATCTGCGGGACCGTGATATCAGGGTTGTCAGGGCCGGGGAAAGCATGGATGATAAGAATCAAAGCCTGATTATGGGAGTGCGGCAGCATTATGCAGATGTCGGTATGGTTGCACAAGAAAAAATCAAAAACTGCGGTAATATTCCCGTGATCGGCATGGGCCACCTGTTTGCGGCCGGTGGTAAAACCATTGACGGTGACGGCGTAAGAGAGCTTTATGTCGGCTCCCTGGCCCATGTGGGCAAGGATGTGTTCCCGGCCTGCGTGGACTATATGGCACTGGGGCATCTGCATGTTCCCCAGAAGGTTGGAAAAGAAGATCATATCCGGTACTCAGGGTCGCCCATCCCCATGGGGTATGGAGAGGCACTCCAGGAAAAGATAGTGGTTTCAGTGGAGTTTGACGGCAGAACACCCAATATCAAAGAACATTGTGTTCCCTGTTTCCAGGCTTTGGAAAAAATATCCGGGGATCTGGAAACCATTATCCAACGCATTGATGAACAAAAATCCAAGGGCAGTCGTGCCTGGCTGGAGATTGAATACACCGGCAGGCAGATCGTCGGGAATTTAAGGCAGCTGGTTGAAGAAGCTGTTGCAGATACCGGGATGGAAATTAGCCGCATCAAAAACAAGCGTATGATTGAACGGATCATCAACCGGACAGGTGAGCAGGAAACTTTGGAAACTCTTGATGCAAATGATGTTTTTATCCGTCTGCTGGATACATTTGATGTGGAAGAAAAAGAACGTTTGCCACTGGTTCAGGCGTACAATGAAATCGTTACAACTCTCCATGAACAAGATAAAAATGCCCAATAGAAAAGCTGATCATGAAAATTCTTGAGCTTAGATTTAAAAATCTCAATTCCCTTTACGGAGAGTGGGTCATTGATTTTACAAGCGCGGAATATGCCTTGGACAAGATATTTGCCATTACAGGGCCCACAGGTGCCGGCAAGTCAACCATTCTGGATGCGATCTGCCTTGCCCTTTACAGCAGGACGCCAAGATTAAAAGGCATCAATAAAAGCAATAATGAAATCATGTCCCGTCAGACCGGAGAATGCTTTGCCGAAGTGACTTTTGAAACCATAACCGGGCAATTCAAGTGCCATTGGAGCCAGCGCAAAGCTTATCAAAAAGCGGACGGCAACCTTTTGGACTCAAAGCATGAGGTGTCGGATGCGATCAGCGGCAGGATACTGGAATCAAAAAAACGTGATGTTGCCGCCAGGATTGAAACAATAACCGGCATGGATTTTGAGCAGTTTACCCGTTCCATGCTGCTGGCTCAAGGAGGGTTTGCAGCATTTCTTGCGGCAGGGCCGGATCAACGGGGTCCCATCCTGGAACAGATTACCGGAACCGGAGTTTACAGTGATATTTCAAAACAGGTTCATGAGCGCAATTCTGCTGAACACAATAAACTCAGGGTATTGATGGCAAAAACTGAAGGGATCTCCCTTTTAAGCGATGAAGACGAATCATGCCTTCATCAGGAACTGTCCAGAAATCAGGCTGCTGAAAAAACGCTTGGTTTAAAAAACGATCAATTGGGCAAAACAATTCTCTGGCTTTTGGAAATTGATAAATTAAAAAACGAACTGACGGGAATCAACGAAGAATCAGAGAATTTGTCCGGGGAAATTAAAGCATTTGGCAATGATAAAAAAAGATTGGAAATGGCCCGGAAAGCCGCGAGCCTGGACAGTGAATATGCCACATTGTTATCCAAACGGCAGCAACAGCAGGATGATTTTAAAATTCTGACAGATGCCAAAACCCGGATTCCTGATATTGAAAAAATACTGGGGTTAAAGCAAACAGATCTCAAAGCGGCTGAGACTGCGGTAACCAAAGTCAAGGAAGAACAAAAGGAAGGGCTGTTACTGATTAAAAAGGTCAGGGCCGTGGATCTTTTATTGTCGGAGAAGCAGTCTGTCGTAAACACAGTTGAATCAGACTGCCGCAAGATTAAACAGCAGGTTTCAGAAAAACAGGACCAGCAGCAATCAGCAAGAGCAGATCAGGCATTGGCCGTTAAAGACCTTTCCCTGATAAACACCTATCTGTCTGCCAATGTCCGTGATGCGGAACTTGTCACCCACTTGACCGGCCTGATTGAGCAGGTTAAAAATCTGAAAACTTTCATGGCAGCCATTACCGTCATCACCGAACAGGTTTTAAAAGGAAAAAAACAGCTTAAAACAGATATGGCCCGGCATGACAAGCAGGCAGCAGCCTGCCGTAACCTTAAAAAAAAACATGAAGATGCTGTAAAACAGGTGGCAAATACGCAACATAAAATCAAAACTCTTCTGGATGGTCGCCTGCTGAGGGAATACCGGGCTGAACATGACGGGTTTTTGCGTGAAATGGCATATTTGAGGACGATCAAAAACTTTGAAGATGAACGGTCAAAATTGGAAGACGGCAAGGCTTGCCCATTGTGCGGCTCATGTGATCATCCTTTTGCAAAAGGCAATATCCCCAAAATTGATGAGATTGAAGAAAAAATAAACAACCTGTCCTGTTTGATCAAAAAGGCCGAACAATTGGAAAATAGCCTGAAGACACAAGAGTCCAAAGAAAAAACAGCAGGGATGAATTGGGCTGAAGAGGAAAAACAGCTGGTTTTAGATTTGCACAAAAAAGATGAGTCCCAAGCTTATATCCTGCGTCTTGAAAATGAGCTGCAGGCGGCATCAAAAAATTGTAATGAAGTAAGACAAAAGCTTGTCTCAAATCTTGCTCCCCTTGGCATAAGCAGCATCCCGGAAAAAGGCCCTGATGCCATATTGGTCTCTCTTAAGGCCCGGCAAAAAAAGTGGCAGGATCATCAAAACCAGAAAATTGAAATCGAAAAGAAAAACAATGACCTGACAGCAAAGATAGCAACCCTTGATGCCTTGATGAAAACCCTTGAAGAGGACTTAAAGGAAAAGCAGAGTGTTCTTGAAGCCAGGAAAAAAGAGTGTGAAGCGCTGGGGCTTGAGCGCAGCCAATTATATGGCCAAAAAAATCCTGATACGGAAGAAGCACTGCTGGAAAACAGGGTTGTTGAAACCGAGAAATCGGCAAAAGCAGCAAGGCAGAGCCGGGATAAAACAAAACAGCAGCTCAATGAATTGAACACCCGCATCACAGCCGTAAAAGAAAGCACAGCCGCCCGAAAGCCTGAGCTGGATCATCTTGAAATTTCTTTTATGGCCGGTTGTAAACAGGCTGGTTTTGATGATGAACCCATGTTTGTTTCCCACCGGCTCTCAGTTGAGGAAAAAAGCAGATTAAGTCAAAGGGCAGAGGAGCTGGATAAAAAAAAGACAGATCTTGCAGCCCGGAAAAAAGACCGTGAAGCCCGGCTTTTGCGGGAGCAGACAATGAAAATAACGGATCTGCCCCTGGATCATCTGAAAAAAGAACAGTACCAAATCAGGGAATCCCTTAAAAAGCTGGGGGAGCAGATCGGTGCCATAAAACAGAAATTGTCGGACAACACAAAGGCAAAAAACAGGCTGCAGCAAAAAATAATATTGATTGATGATCAGAAAACAGAGTGTGAAAGATGGCAGGCCCTGCATGCATTAATAGGGTCTGCGGACGGTAAAAAATACAGGAATTTTGCACAGGGCCTCACCTTTGAGGTCATGGTGTCCCATGCCAACCGGCAGCTTGAAAAAATGACGGACAGGTATCTGCTGGTCCGGGATAAAAAACAGCCTCTGGAGTTGAACATCGTGGATAATTATCAGGCAGGTGAAATACGGTCCACAAAAAATCTTTCCGGCGGTGAAAGCTTTATTGTAAGCCTGTCGCTTGCCCTGGGATTGTCCAATATGGCCGGTCGCAATGTCCGTGTGGATTCCCTGTTTTTGGACGAGGGGTTCGGCACCCTGGATGAGGATGCCCTGGAAACCTCGCTGGAAGCATTGTCCGGACTGCAGCAGGAAGGCAAGCTGATCGGCATCATCTCCCATGTTCCAGCCTTAAAAGAAAGAATCGGCACGCAGATAAATATCACTCCTGTCTCCGGGGGTAAAAGTACGATCACAGGCCCAGGATGCAAGGCATTGGCCGGTTAACTTTTCACTTGTATCCATGCAAGTTGTTGACAGGCTGTTACAGAACTAAAAAAAATTTCGCAAAAACTACCATATATACTATTGTTGTTATAATGGACAACTGCATGTTGTGATAAGATTTATAAATTGTTCATTCCGTAACAGCCTGTAGAAACAGATTTTTTTTAAAATTTATGATCGCACTCGTCTGAAAAAAGCATAAAACATATCGCCTGAAAGCCAAACCTTGAAGTGTTGCGTTTGATGGAATGCGTGAAATTTATACGCATTATTAGCGTGTTTTTATCGCGTTGCTTAAAATTTAAATTAAAATTATTTATATCTGGATATAATGCGTGGAATTTTAACGTAGTATGGTTGTGGTTTTATAGTGTTGTTTCGCTTGAAAAATGTGAATAGCTCATATTGTTTTGGAGAATAAAGACTCAGCTCTTTTCCATAATGGTATTGGAAAATAAAAATAAAGGTTGTTCCTATATATTGTTTGACAGGAAAAATAACTGAAGATGAATATAGAAAACAATAAATATATCAGTGAATTTCATGCCAGGTCCGAGGTGTTTCGAAAATTGATGGCATACGAAATAAAGGAAATTCTGCTGATTGCCAGTCTCTATGATATGTACAATATGGAAGAAAGCGGAAGTCTTACGTCAAAAATAGTCAACGAATATAACGGCATGAATCTTTCTCATCCGCCTTCTGTGAGCGGTGTCTCTTCTGTAGAAGAAGCTCTGTCTCTTTTGCGTCAAAAAGAGTTTGACATGGTACTAATTGTGCCTCATCTGGAAGAGCTGGATCTGTTTTCCCTGGGAAAAAAGATAAAAGAAATCAAGAAAGATCTCCCGGTTATCATCATATCTCCAAGCATCAGGGAAATATACGCTTTGCCTGAAAATGTTTTAGGGGAATGCATTGACAATATTTATATCTGGTCCGGGAATTCCGATCTTTTTATTGCTTTGATAAAAAATGCAGAGGACCACCTTAATGTTGACCAGGATACAAAGCTTGGTAACACACGAGTATTGATTCTGGTGGAAGATTCTCCTGATTATTATTCGTTTTTTTTGCCGATTATCTATAAAGAAATTGTAACACAGACCCAGGCCTTATTGAAAATAAGCCTTAATGATAATTTAAAACTGCTTACAATGCGTGCAAGGCCTAAGGTGCTTCTGGCCAGAAATTATGAAGAGGCAATTGAGCTTTATGAAAAATACCGATCCTTTCTTCTCTGTGTGATATCTGATACCCGTTTCCCAAGAAACGGTGAAACAGACCCTGAAGCAGGGATTGCCCTGCTGTCTAAAATCAAAAATGAAAACAGGAATGTACCGCTTCTTCTGATAAGTTCAGAGTCGGAAAACCGTGAAAAATCCGATACAATTCCAGCAGTATTTATAGATAAAAACTCTTCAACACTTTCTCGGGATATGCATGAATTTTTTCAGACCCATCTTGGTTTTGGTGATTTTGTTTTTTGTTTGCCTGATAAACAAGAGATTGACCGTGCAGAAAATCTTCTGCAGCTTGGTGCAAAGCTGCCAAAAATTCCCAAAGAGTCCATTGCATACCACGCAGACCGGGATCATTTCTCCAACTGGCTCATGGCCAGGTTTGAAATTGATCTTGCCTTAAAATTCAGGGCAGTTAAAAGTTCCGACTTTAATTGTGCTGATGAACTGCGGCAGTTTATTCTTTCCAATATCAACGAATTGAGAAAAAAACGGCAAAAAGGTATTGTCTCAAAATTTAATAGAGATCATTTTGATCCGAATATCAGGGAATTTGTTAAAATCGGTCAAGGGTCTCTGGGAGGAAAGGGCCGTGGTCTGGCCTTTGTATTCGGTCTTCTCAGCAAGCATGAAGAGCTTCAAAATAAAAACTCAAGCATAAATATTAAAATTCCCAGAACAATGGTGATATGCACGGATATTTTTGATGATTTTGTGGCTATGAATAACCTGCAAGGTTTTTCAAAATTGGGTTTTACAGATGATGAAGTTAAAGAGGGTTTTTTAAATGCACAATTGCCGGAGTGGCTGATAAAAGATCTGGAAGCCTATCTTGCCCAGGTGGACTATCCTTTGGCTGTCAGGTCTTCCAATCATTTGGAAGACGCTTCTTTTTCGCCTTCGGCCGGTCTGTATAAAACCTATAAGCTTCCCAACAACCATGCCAGCCTGTCAGTCAGGCTTGATCACATGATCGAAGCCATTAAGCTGGTCTATGCATCTGTCTTTTCTGAAGATGCAAAGCTTTTTTCTTTAAACGGTTCTAATCAGCCGTTTACAACTTCCATGGCGGTTATTGTTCAGGAGATTGCCGGCGATCATTACGGAGACTATTTTTATCCGGCTATTTCAGGCGTTGCCCAGTCTTATAATTTTTATCCTTTTTCCCGCATAAAACCGGAAGACGGGGTTGCTCATTTTGCATTAGGACTTGGCAAAACCGTTGTAGAGGGCGGGAAAAGCTTACGGTTTTCACCCAAATATCCCAACATAATACCCGAATTTTCAAGTGTTGAAAATATTTTACAGAATACACAAAACTCTTTTTATGCGCTGAAAATAAATAATAATTTGAATGCTCATCAGCATCTGAATCTGGAAAAAAGAACCGTGAATGATGCAAATAACGAATTTCCAGTGCAGACACTTGCCAGCACCTATGTTCTTGGCGAGAATCGTATTCGCGATACTTGGGACATGCCAGGCCCCAAGGTGCTGACATTTGCCAGGATTCTTAAATATAATATGCCGCCGATTTCCGGGTTGTTGACAGAGTTGCTGGCATTTGGGAGTAAAAGTTTCGGAACTCCTGTAGAGATTGAATTCTCGGTGAATTTATATCCTGATCAGGATCGTAAAACCGATTTCTTTTTTCTGCAAATACGGCCCATGGCCATTGAAGAAAATCAGTTTAAGATAGATATTACCCAACAGGAAATCGACCATGGGTTCTGCTTTTCATCCCATGCTCTTGGAAATGGCATCAATGATAAGATGACAGATATCGTCTATGTAAAACCCCGTGATTTCAAACCGGAAGCCACCGTACAAATAGCTGAAGAGATCAACAGATTAAATTCTCAATTGATTCAGCAAAAACGTTCTTATCTTCTGGTGGGTCCGGGCAGATGGGGATCTTCGGACAGGTATCTGGGAATACCTGTGAAGTGGCGCAACATTTCCGGTGCAGGTGCCATTATTGAGCTTAGAAATGAAAGTATTAATGCTGATCCTTCCCAGGGGTCTCATTTTTTTCACAATATTACACCTTTGGGTGTGCATTATATTACGGTCGATGAGATTCGTAAGGAATCTTCAACCATATCAAACGATTATTTTGACTGGGAATGGATAGAATCTCTTTCTGCAGCGTCAGAAACGACATTTTTGCGGCATATTCAATTAGAAAAGCCGCTGATGATGAAAATTAACGGAAGAAATTCTCAATGCGTCATGACCATGAAAAAATAAAGTCAATAATAAAAGTCAATAACAGTGGAACACATTTTTTTAATTTGTGGTCTGAATTCATTGCCTTACACAAAAATACAAAAAAAATTTGTGTAAAGTGATATTATTAAATTTAAAGGAGGAACTTTTTTGTCGGACATACTAAAAAAAATAAACCAAAAGGACCCGGAACAAAAAGAATTTCATCAGGCTGTAAAAGAGGTTGTGGAAACCATAAAACCTGTTTTAGACCGGAATCCAGAATATGGTCAGGACCGCATTCTGGAAAGAATTACAGAACCTGAACGTACTATAATATTTCGGGTGCCATGGGTGGATGATGCAGGACAAGTGCATGTGAACCGTGGATTCCGGGTTGAGATGAACAGTGCCTTGGGGCCTTACAAGGGTGGGCTGCGCTTTCATCCGTCAGTTAATTTGAGCATATTAAAATTCCTGGGCTTTGAGCAGGTGTTTAAAAACGCTTTGACAACTCTGCCAATCGGAGGCGGCAAAGGCGGTTCCGACTTTGATCCCAAAGGAAAATCAGATAATGAAGTTATGCGATTCTGCCAGAGCTTTATGTCGGAGCTTTACCGTCATATAGGCCCGAATACAGATATACCTGCCGGGGATATTGGTGTTGGTGCAAGAGAAATCGGATATATGTTTGGCATGTACAAGAAGTTGAGCAATGAATTTACCGGTGTATTAACAGGTAAAGGACTTAACTGGGGAGGAAGCCTGATCCGTCCTGAAGCAACCGGTTACGGTTGCGTCTATTTTGCGTCTGAAATGCTGGCGACACAAAATGACAGCCTGGAAGGAAAAACATGCCTTGTTTCCGGTTCTGGAAATGTGGCGCAGTATTCGATTGAAAAAATTCTGCACCTGGGAGGTAAAGCTGTCACACTTTCGGATTCTTCCGGTTATATCTATGATGAAGCCGGTATTGATGCGGATAAGCTGGCATTTGTGATGGATCTGAAGAATTTTAAACGTGGAAGAATCAAGGAATATACTGAAAAATATCCTGAAGCTGTTTACACAGCTGTTGATGAATCCCTGGGATATAACCCTTTATGGAATCATCGCGCGGATTGTGCATTTCCCAGTGCAACACAAAATGAAATAAATGAAAAAGATGCTGCCAATCTCATCGAAAACGGCGTCAAGCTGGTTGCAGAAGGTGCCAATATGCCGTCGACAGCGGAAGCCGTAGACCTTTTCATTGATCACAAGCTTTTGTTTGCACCTGGAAAAGCTTCCAATGCAGGCGGAGTAGCAGTATCTGGTTTGGAAATGTCTCAAAACAGCATGCGCTTAAACTGGCCCAGCGAAGAAGTGGATAGCCGCCTGAAAGGGATAATGAAAAGTATTCATAAATCATGTGTTGACGCTTCTGATAAATATGGAATACCCGGCAATTATGTGGCCGGAGCCAATATCGCCGGATTTGTGAAAGTTGTGAGTGCAATGCAGGATCAAGGAATAGTATAATTTTTCGATGATTTAATGTAAAATAGTTTTTTAGTGACTTTTTTATATTTAAAGTCTTGAAAAATTAAAACAGTGATTTTCATGTTTTGCTGCAGGCAAGCTAAGGTGACCTGATTGTATGATAAAATGGCCAGGTCTGCCCGTGGCAGTTAGTTAATGAATTGATGCTCTTTGAACGAGTTTTGTTCAAAGAGCATCATAACCCCTATTATGGAAAAATGAAAAAAACCGACGAACAATTTTTAGATGAACAACTTTTAGATCAAGTTTCTGCATTACGCATTAGAAATGCAGAACTTGAAGCGTTACAGATCCGGCACAATCAGATGGAAAAAAAGCTTACACAGCAGACCCATGATCTCAAAGAACGGATAAAAGAGATAAATTGTCTTTACAACATATCAAAGATTGTTGAAAAAGCAGATATCTCATTGAATGAAATATACCAGGCTGTTATCGAGGTGATACCTTGTTCATGGCAATATCCGGAAATAACCTGCGCACAGTTAATCATAAACGGAAAACAATTCGTTACTGAAAATTATATGGAAGTTCCATGGAAACAATCCGCAGATATTATCCTGTATGGTGAGACTGTCGGTGTTTTGAGCGTATGCTACCGGGAGCAAAAGCCTGAACTCTATGAGGGACCATTCCTTAAGGAAGAAAGATCACTGATCAATGCTATTGCAGAAAGATTGGGACGCACCAGTGAGCAAAAACAGGCAGAAAAGGCACTTTATGAAAGTGAAAAAAAGCTGAAGAAACAGAACCAATTATTAAAAGATAAAAATATTGCTCTTCGTGAGGTCATGAATCAGATGATTTCTGAAAAAAAGAACCTGGAAGAAAGAGTTTTGGATAATATTGATGAATTATTGTTGCCATTATTAAAAAAATTACAAAACAAAGGTTCTGATATTGAAGACGAATATTTTAAGGTGTTTGAAGACAATTTAAAACAACTGACATCTTCTTTTGGCAGCAGTATTTCAAGAAAAATACCCAGGCTAACCCCACGGGAAAATGAAATTTGCAATATGATCAGAAGCGGACTCAGCTCCAAGGAAGTCGCTAAACTGCTGAATATTTCCTATAGAAGTGTAGAAACCTATAGAAATTATATTCGCAAAAAACTTGGGATAACTAATCAGAAAATCAATCTTTCAACCTATCTTGCAACACTTTGAATTGTTTTGATGCCCGGATAGTAATGCGTAAAACTATTAACGCAAGGTGACTGGATTGTATGATAAAATAACCATACAAAATGCAGATTGCATTGGAAAATGACAGTGAGGTAGAGGCAATGTGTGTAATGGCAAACCAGGTTCAAGACATTATTAAAATTTCCGAAGCAATGACTTATGAAAAATATATTGATGACGTTCTAAATTTGATTGTAACAGTCACCGCAACTATTACCCAAATAAAAACGTGTTCTTTATGGTTAATTGACAAGCGTGAAAACCCGTGGACAATTCGTCTGAAAACATCCAGGGGTATTGATACCGATCTTTTTTACCATAAGTCTCTGGCATTGAACCAGGGGGTGGTGGGCATGGTGGCAACTTACAAAAAACCTTTGATCATTGCCGATGTACTAAAGGACAGGCAATTCAAAGAAAAAGATATGGCCCGCAGATCAGGTATTGTTTCCATGTTAGGCGTTCCGATTGTATACAAAAATGATAAATTGTTAGGCGTACTGAACTGTTTTACAACCAAACCCCATGAGTTTTCTAAAACAGAGGTAAACCTGATGAGTAATTTGGCTGATCAGGCAGCCATTTCAATTTTTAACACAGAACTTATGGTGAGAGCAGAGCTTGCAAAGGAAGAACTGAATACCCACGACCTGTTAATGCGTGCAAATAACGTGCTTATGCAACAACGTAAAATTGCTGCAGATGAAGCCTCTGACTGGATTCAACAATGCAGCGATGCATCATGCATGTCCCTTCGACATGTTGCAGAAGCAATCCTTTTAACATGCCCCGTGCCACATAATACGTCTTATTTTTCCTGATTGATTAGGAAAAAGGCAGGCATTGCAATACTTTGACAAATAAATTTAAATCAGGGCTTTTGTCAATGAGGTCTGATTGAATGTCAAACCAGAGCCATCGCCATTAATTTGTTTATTCCGTTTATATAATCTATATTCCGGCAGGGTTTAGACAGATGGTCGATATGGGCATCGTTTTGTTTCAATTCTTTTATAGACTCTAAAAATTCTATGTTTCCAGAAAGAAAGAGTATGGGAATGTTTTGATTTTTTTTGCGGATATGTCGATACACACCCAAACCGTTTATTTCTCCGGGAAGGATATAATCCAGACTTACAAAATCATAGGTATTTCTTTCGAAAAGATCAATG
The DNA here is from genome assembly GCF_900105645.1 of Desulfobacula phenolica. Classification (NCBI taxonomy): domain Bacteria; kingdom Pseudomonadati; phylum Thermodesulfobacteriota; class Desulfobacteria; order Desulfobacterales; family Desulfobacteraceae; genus Desulfobacula; species Desulfobacula phenolica. The sequence goes on from NZ_FNLL01000009.1 coordinate 19,047, forward strand.
GCAACCTGTCCGTTTGGCGCAATGTCAACTTTATTATTGAATGGCTCTTTGCTCAGTAATTTATATTGAACATCAGATATGCCCGGTTCATCCTCAACAAGAAGGATATATTTGCTGAAATACGATTTTGAGATTAAAATTTCTTTTTTTTCTTCTGTTGTTAATTCTTTATTGATAATGGGCAGGCTGATCGTAAATTTTGTACTCAAACCCACTTCAGATTCAACCCGGATCGTTCCTTTGTGTTGCTCAATATATTTTTTTACATTGCTCATTCCATATCCGGTCCCTTTGATTATTTTTTTATAGGAACTGGTTTTATCCTGTTTGCCTTTTAGCGTAAATGATTGCTCGTAGATGTTTTTGATGTGTTCCTCAGGTATGCCGCAACCATTGTCTTCTATTTCAATGCAGATGGTATCTGCAAGGCAGTAAGTCCGAATCATAATTTCCGGGTGTCCTGAGTTGCTGAGGGCATGTATGGAATTTTGAATCATATTGATCAGGGTGTGTTCTATCATTCCAGGATCAGCAAGCAAGTCGGGAATACCTTGTTCATATTCCTTGATTAACTTAATCTGCTCAAGATCCTTTTTCAAAAGTTTTAGAACCAGATCAATTTTTTCACTGATGTTAAAAAATTCATATTTGGGTTCCTGATCTTTGGCAAAAGCAACCAGATTTTTGGTCAGGTTTTTGCCTCGGATGGTCTGATCAAATATCAATTCAAGAATTTTTGTAATTTCCGGGTCATTGCAATATAAAAGTGAAAGTTCGGTATTCCCCATGATGATACCAAGAATATTGTTGAAATCATGGGCCATTTTTCCGGCAATCTGCCCGACAATGGCTTGCTTTTCCTGGTTTGCAGCATACTGCTCAGCTTTAAGTTTCTCATTTTCCGCCTGTTTTTGAGCCGTAATATCATGAATGACTCCAAATATCTGTTTGGGGGAGCCGTCCGGTTCCCGTAAATAAATCATTTCAATACAATCAAGCCAATGCCAGGAGCCGTTTTTGTGTTTCATCCTGACTTGATGAAAAATTGAATCATTATCTGCTGTTTTAAAATATCTGGGATAGGTATGATTCAGATAAAATTTAAAATCATCCGGATGCATTAACAGCGGAATCAGTTTATTGCCCATTTCCTGGATTTCTTTTGATGAAAAGCCTAATATTTTCCGGATACCATTATTACTGTAAACGTTTTTTTTATCAATAATATCGTAGATGTATAAAATATCCGGGGAAAGATTAACAATGGATTCAATAAATTGTTTTTTTTCTCTGAGGTTTTCTTCACTTGCCTGTAAAGACAGAACCATTTCACTTAATACCTGTCCAAGATAAGCTATTTCGTCATTACCTGATGTTACATCTGCAATACTCGAAGGATTAAATAGTGTGCTAGGTGTTACCTTTGCCACAGTCTCAGTAAGTCGGCGAACAGGAAAAGTTATAGTCTTTGCCAGCAATATGGAAATCATAACCGTGATTATTGTAACAAGTCCGATACTGATATATGCCACTGTTTTAATCCGGTTTAACGAAGCCAGAAACTCGCTTTCCGGAAGGTCAACAACCACGGCCCAGGTTTGCTTTTCCAAACGTGAATATCCCGCTATATGATATTTATAATCAATTGGTGAATAGTAGCGGAATGTATCGGATTCTCGTATCGATAATACTTTGTAGGCAAGCTGGTCCATGCCCAGGCTTTCAGGAATTAAAGGTGTCTTTGTGTTCTGTATCGTGCCAAATCTAAGGGTAGAAGATATGGTGGAGACAGATTCGGGGCTGAGTTTTCCAAGACTGTGATATAAAAGATCCCGGTTGGGGTGGGCAATGATCACTCCGTCTTGATCAATCAAATAAGCAAGTTTCTTTTTGCCCACATGAATATCATCAATGATTTTCCAAATAGTATCAGCTTTAAGCCATGCTATATTGATGCCCAGGATTTCTCCTTGTGATGATTTGACGGGGTGGCTCAAGAAGACTCCCGGCTGCCTGGTAGACCGTCCGACAAGAATATCGGAGATGTAGGGTTGCCCTTTTATGGAAATCTGGAAATAATCGCGAAAGGAACGGTTCTTGCCCACAAGAATATCAGTCAGCGAAGCCAGAACAATCCCGTTGGCATCAAAAAGGCCGGGTGCATTGTAATCCGGATGATTGTCAACAAAATTTTGGAGGACTTGGTAAGTTTTTTCTTTTAAGATTAGGCTGCCTTGACCTGATTCTGACATAAATTGTACAATTGTCGGATTGCCTGCCAGGTTTGCTGCATTGCGCTGATTTTCCACGAGCAATTGATCAATGAATCGGGCGGTATGGCGAGACAGGTCTGCCAATTCACTTTTGGCAAGCCGGTTAAGCTCATTGCGGCTCTGGATCAGATTATAATAGGCGACAGTAGACATTGGAACAATGGAAAGAAGTAAAAATGCAATTATCAGTTTTCTGCCGATTGAAATACGGACGATCTGTTTTTTTTTGCCTGGCATGATGTGTTCATTTTTTTTTCCCACGCTGTTTCCTGTGTGTTATTATTCCCTGCATTATCCGCTGATACGGCAGTTTCTATATCGGCAAATGTCAACTTGATACAAGATTAAAATCAAATGCTAAAAAAATCCGATTACAAAAGTTATTGAACCAATATGACTCAGTATTTTCATAGCTTCTTCTCATAAGGAAATATGGCTCAGTCTTTTATCTGATAAATTATTTGCCTTGAACCTAAGTATAACAGGCAGCTCCTTTAAGACGATTGATTACTAACCTGAGAAAGGATTATCAAATCAATTGATAGAGGTCAAGGTTTCTGCTTGGGTGAGACGGGTTTGAATCATTTAGTCAGGATGGGGGGCGGGTTTTTCAAATTGGTCACCCAGCAGGTGACCAATTTGAAAAAAAAACAGATTAATTTTCTGCTAATCAAAGGCCATGGTTGTTTTCCATTCCTTCCACACATTGCCGACCAGATCAGGTCCGGGTTTGAGGGTTATTTTACCCGGTTTCCATCCGGAAGGTGTTGCCTGCGTGCCTTTGGATTCCCGTACAAGCTGGAACGCTTGAACCTGCCGCAATGTTTCATTTATATTTCTTCCAACAGGAGGCGTTAATACTTCATATCCCTGGACAACACCGTCGGGATCAATAATAAATCTTCCTCTCATTTCCACACCAGCGTCTTGATCATAAACACCATAGACCTGTCCGACTCTCCCGCCGGCATCAGACAGCATGGGAAAATGGACTCCTCCGTCTACCATTTTGGACAGCTCGTTATCATTCCACATCTTGTGTACGAACATACTGTCAACGCTCATGGACAATACTTCCACTCCCAGTTTCTGATATTCTGCATATTTTTCAGCAACTGCTGAAATTTCAGTTGCTCAGACAAATGTAAAATCACCCGGATAAAAGCAAAGCAGAACCCATTTTCCTAAATAATCCGACAGGTTTATATTGATGAAATTTCCATTCTGATAACCGGGTGCAGTAAAATCCGGCGCTTTTTTACCAAGTTGCATCATGCTTTGAATTCCTTTCTTTGGGGTTTGGGTTTCATTTGATTCTTCAAGGGTGATTTCTTCTACAGGTCCGCCTGATGGTCTTGCACATCCGGCCTTTACCTCTTCTGCCATAGAGCCTCCTTTGTTTGGTTGTTAAATTATTGATAACTGTCCGGTTTTTTCAAAAAAGACCGATACAAGTTTTGTGCCACAGATTAAAAAATTAGAGTTTTATCCGTGTACCTGGGTTTGATCGTTTCATAAAAATATTGCGATACAATTTTGTATCAATGATTTGTGTCTCATCATAACACAAGTTTTTTATGAGTTTAAGCAAAAGAAATATGACATTACGGTTCTTTTTGCTATTTTTTCGTTGTTTTATTTTCTTTAAAGCCCTTATATTATCCATTCAGGAGGGGCAAATATTATGATAAAACAGTTGTTGGGCATCAGATTCAAACAGGTCTTAAAAGTTGTATGCTGCTTTTGCTTTGAATATACTCCTGATTATCCAGGCTGTCGGATAAGGCAGAAGACATTCGGGCCGTTTGTGACGTTCCTGATCCAGGGGGCGGGCAGATCATGTTCGGCCCTGATTTTGATATGGGCGGCAGTCATGATTTTTACAGGATGTCAGACGACCGGCGCATATAGAGTTGATGTGGATGAAAAAGCCCTGGATATAATTGCTGAAAAGCAGGAACAGGTCTTGGGCATGAAAAAAAAATTCAGCATTGACCGTCCCGGCGACATGCTTCGCAGGCAATTGCTTGAGCATGCATCCCTTCCTGTCACAGGCCCTGCATCTCTGGGCACGGATCAATTGTCGCCTGTTGATCACTGGCCGGAACCCGGTTTTCCTGAATTTTTAAAAACCGGGAATCAGGGATTTCCAATTTCGGACGGACTGTTGGAAATCACCCTGTTTCAGGCTCTTAAAATCGGCGCACAAAACAATTCTGATTTCCAGACAAAAAAAGAGGCTGTTTTTCAGGCTGCTCTGGCGTTGTACCTTGAACAGGACAGCTTTCGAAATACTCTTTTGGGACAGATCCAAAGTCTTGCAAGTTCTGATGCCTCAAAAGAACCGTCCCAAAGAGGAACTTTGACCAGCAGCAAGACCGAAGGCTCCCGGCAGTTTCAAAACGGAATGACACTGACCACTGCCCTGGCAATTGATCTGGCCACTCTGCTTACCTCCGGCGGAAGCTCATCCATTGGGATTGCCGGTGATGCAAGCTTGTCCATTCCATTGTTAAGAGGCTCTGCAAAACACATTGTCACAGAGCCGCTGCAACAGGCAGAGCGCAATGTCGTCTATGCCATCATGGATTTTGAACGGTTCAAAAAAGAGTTTGCCGTATCGGTCGGCAGCAGATACCTGACTATTCTCAAACAATTGGATGCGGTAAAAAACACTGAGGAAGATTATCGGAGCAGAATCGTTTCCGCCCGCCGCAGCAGCCGTCTGGCTGATGCAGGACGGCTCAAGGAGATAGAGGTGGATCAATCTGTCCAGAACGAACTTGTTGCCAGACAACGATGGATATCGGCCCGGGAAGAATATAAACAACAGATGGATTCTTTTAAAATTCTTCTGGGGCTCCCGCCCGATGCTGATATCAGTCTGGATACGGATGAATTGAAACACCTTGCTGCCATTCTGGCCGGGAAGCTTTCAAGCGAAATTGCTCAAGAGAACGAAGAAGTTGCACAGGAAAGAAACAACCTGCCTGCCGACGCCCCGGTCCGGCTGACAGAACCCGATCAGGGCAATGCCGGCCCCCTGGAGCTGGATGCCCGTAAGGCCACTGAGCTTGCCCTTGCCAACAGGCTTGACATGCAAATAGCCCTGGGCAGGGTGTTTGACGCCCAGAGGACTGTTGTTGTTGCAGCCGATGATCTGGGAGCCGAGCTGACATTACTGGGGTCGGCATCCCTGGGAGAGCGAAGGACCATCACCACTGCAGATCTTGCTAATGCCAGGCTTCGTACGGATAAGGGGGTCTTTTCCGCTCTGCTGACCCTGGATTTGCCTTTTGAAAGGACTGCCGAGGCCGTTACCTACCGAAATAGTTTTATTGAACTGGAAAAAGCCGTGCGAGCTGTTCAAGACCTTGAAGATAACGTGAAGCTATTTGTCAGGAGTCGGCTCAGGGATCTTCTTGAAGCCAGAGAAACGCTTCATATCCAGGCAAAGGCTGTATTGGTCGCCTTAAAGCGCGTTAAAAGCATCAATCTGTTCATGGATGCAGGAAGAGCTGAAACCCGTGATCTTTTGGAAGCCCAGGATGCTCTGTTGTCAGCCCAGCTCAGTCTGACATCCGCCCGTGTGAATTACCGCATAGCAGAGCTGGAAATCCAGCGTGACATGGGGGTGCTTAAGGTTACGGATACTGGTATGTGGCAGGAATATTCTTTGGAGAAAGACAATAATGCTGAAAAATAAAATTGTTATTATAACTGCTGTAGCTGTAACTATAGCCCTGGTTATTGTTCTGGTTCTGACAGCCGTCGGTTTTAAAAGTTCAAACACCGACGCACAAAAAGCCCTGACATTTATGGTCAAACGAGGGCCGCTTACGGTCAATGTCGTTGAATCAGGAACCATAAAGGCCAGAGAGCAAATCATCATCAAGAACGAAGTGGAGGGAAAAACTTCGATTATATATCTGATCCCCGAAGGCACCCGGGTTACAAAAGGTGACTTGCTGGTTGAACTGGACGCAAGCGCCCTTATTGATTCCAGGCTTGATCAGGAGATAAAGGTGCAGAATGCCGAGGCATCTTATGTCAATGCCAAGGAAAATCTTGCCGTTGCTGAAAACCAGGCAAAAAGTGATATGGACCTTGCTCAATTGACCCTGGAATTTGCCCGCCAGGACCTGAAGAAATACACCAAAGGAGAATATCCCAATGAACTGAAAAAAACTCAAGCAGACATCACTCTTGCCGAAGAAGAACTCACCCGTGTCAGGGATACTCTGAAATGGTCCCAAACCCTGTATAAAGAAAAATATATCTCCCAGACAGAACTTCAGGCTGATCAGCTGTCGGAAAAGAAAAAAGCCCTGGACCTGGATTTGGCCAAAAACAATTATGCTCTTCTTGTCAATTATACACATCAAAGAAACCTTGCCCAGCGCAAAAGCGATGTCAGTCAGGCCAAAATGGCATTGGAACGCACTCAGCGCAAAGCCCGTGCGGATGTGATACAGGCCCGGGCGGAACTCAAGGCGCGACAGGCAGAATATCAGCGCCAGAAGGATAAACTGGAAAAATTTCAGGAGCAGATTGGCAAGACAAAAATTTACGCGCCTGCCGACGGACTTGTGATTTATGCCACCAGCGCCCGGGGCGGTTTGTTCCGTCACAATGCAGAGCCATTGCAGGAGGGTCAGGATATCCGCGAGCGGCAGGAGCTGATCTATCTGCCCACGGGCAACTCAAGCAATGTTGAGATTGCAATTCATGAATCCAATCTCAAAAAGGTCACCGTAGGTCTGCCCGTGGTTGTGACCGTGGACGCGTTGCCGGGCAGAAAATTTACCGGCAGGATCACCCATATTGCACCACTTCCTGATGCCCAGAGCCTCTGGATGAATCCTGACCTCAAGGTTTATACAACACAGATTTTTCTTGATCAGAAGGACAATGCCGTCCGTACCGGGATGAGTTGTCAGGCCGAGATAGTCATTGAAGAGTATGCCGACACTCTGTATGTTCCTGTCCAGGCTGTAATGCGTATTGAAGGCGTTCCTAAAGTCTATGTGATGAACAAAACTCAATTTGAACCCAGGACAGTGGAGACAGGTCTTGACAACAATCGTATGATTCGTGTGATCAAAGGCATTGAACCCGGTGACCGTGTGCTTCTCACGCCGCCTTTAAGGGCGGCCGGGGTTGATTATACGAGTCTGAAAAAGCAACCTGACGTATCTGCAGCAATGCCTGCAAAACAACCTTCCAAAAAGAGGAATCGGCATCTGAAACAACAGGACGGACAATAAAATCATGGCATCTTCACCATCAGGCAGCGGACCGGACATTGTTGCAAGGCTTGAAAATGCCCGGAAGATTTACACCATGGGCAGTCAGAAAGTCGCAGCGTTAGGAGGGATTGATATCTGCTTTTCCAAGGGAAGTTTCTGGGCTATCATGGGTTTCAGCGGATCAGGGAAAAGCACAATGATGAATATTATCGGTTGCCTGGACAGGCTGACCAGCGGCCGGTATATTTTTCAGGGAAAAGATATCAGCGGCCTGAATGACGATGCCTTAAGCGACATCCGGCTTCGGCATATCGGGTTTATTTTTCAGAGTTTCAATCTGATTTCCCAATTATCCGTGCAGCGGAACATTGAACTGCCGCTTTACTACCTTGGCTGGGATACCAATAGGAGTGCAGATCATGCCAGGGATCTTGCCGCCATGGTCGGACTTGAAGACCGGCTTGATCACCGCCCGGCAGAGCTTTCCGGAGGGCAGATGCAAAGAGTGGCTATTGCCCGGGCTTTGGCAACAAATCCCGATCTGATCCTGGCGGATGAGCCTACCGGTAATCTGGACAGCAAAACCAGCCGACAGATTATGGAACTTCTGGATAAATTTCATGTGGCAGGCAAAACCATCATCATGGTAACTCATGAATCTCATATTGCAGACTATGCCCGGCATCGGCTTTATATGAAAGACGGGATGATCGAACGGATCGAAGGGGATTGACATCAGACAGATAAAATTTTTCAGGGAACTTTCGTCCGGTATCCAGACACTTCTGCTTCACAAATTGCGGTCATTTCTGACCATGCTGGGCGTGGTGTTCGGTGTCGGCAGTGTTGTGGCCATGCTGGCGGTTGGGGAGGGCGCAAGCAAGGATGCGCTGGAACAGATCCGGAAACTGGGCAGTAACAATATTATTATCTCTTCTGTTAAATCGGTTGAAGAAGAGGGCAACAGCACAACAAGTTCGTTTATCAGCATCTACGGGCTGACCTATCAGGATCATGCCAGGATACAGGAAAGCTTTTCATCGGTTAAAAAGAATGTGCCGGTGAAACTTGTGAGAAAACAATCGCGTCTCGGGCAGCGTTCTCTTGAACTTCGGGTGGTGGGAACCACCCAAAAATGGTTTGAAGTGATTCCCAGGGATCTTCTCGGAGGCAGGACTCTCAGTCTGGAAGACCAGGAGAAAAAGGCTCCTGTAGTTGTTTTAACGGAGTTTGGTGCCAGAAAACTTCTGGCCGGCATGAACACCATTGGTCAGATGATCCGAATCAGCGGGGACAGCTTCGAGGTTGTCGGTATTGTTCGAAACGAAACCGGGCAGACAGGAACCATGCAGATTCCTGACAAGGAAATTGATGCTTACATTCCCATAACAACGGCCCGGAGTTATTTCGGGGATGTTACAATGAAGAGATCTTCGGGATCTTGGCTGCGTGAAAAGGTTGAACTCCATCAGATTATCGTCCAGGTGGATACCCTGTCCAGCGTGGAACCCACGGCTGAAGCCATCGAACGGATGCTGACACTGTTTCACAAAAAAATCGACTATCAGCTCAGTGTTCCCCTTGCCCTGCTCAAACAGGCAGAAGCCACAAAACGTACCTTTAATATTGTTTTGGGGTCCATTGCCGGAATCAGTCTCCTGGTGGGCGGCATAGGGATCATGAACATCATGCTGGCCTCCGTGACCGAACGGATCAGGGAAATCGGTATCCGCAGAGCCATCGGTGCCCGACGCAGGCAGATTATTATTCAATTTCTTATCGAAGCGGTTGTTCTTTCTACAATCGGCGGCATTATCGGTCTTTTGCTGGGCCTGGTCATTCCCTGGCTTATCACATGGTTTGCAAAAATGCCTACTGTTATAACCCCGGCCGGTATATTTTTGCCGCTGATCGTGAGCATCGGGATCGGCATCGTCTTTGGTCTCTATCCTGCTGCCCGCGCTGCCCGGGTTGATCCCATCGTTGCTTTGCGACATGAGTAGTCTTTTTACCTGCCGGCCAATCTTTTACCAGGAATCAAATTCAGAGGCATAAATGTGTGATTGGTTGATTTTTACCTTAAATCTGAGATGATTTTGTACACTGAGTGAGTCGTTTGAGGCTGAAATAAAAGAAGTGATTTATTTATGCATCATACTGGGATGTAGACTTTAACAGAATAGCTCGCCCTAAATCGACTGTAAGAGTCACCTTCAGACCGGTGGATGTTTTAAGCTCGTATGTTTATCTCCAAATAATTTACTATTGCGCTTGAGGATGGAAAAATAAGAAGTGCTATATGTTTTGGTTGGATTTTTCAATGGCTATGGGCTTTAATTACTTCAAATCAGCGGCCCAAAAATTTCAATACAAACGCACCGACAAGTGACACACATGCGCTCATCAAAAAAAGAAGGGCTCCATATGCCTCATACAAATAGCCGTTCAATAGAAAACCGGCCATCATGCCGAGCCCGTAGGAGACGGCATTGTTGACAGCCTGCCCCAGGGTACGAGTCTCCCCGGTTGAAAGCAGGTCCATATACAGGATGGAGGCAATATGAAAGGTCCCGTAGGTAAATGCATGAAGTACCTGAGCTATCATGATTTCAGACACAGTGGTCGCACGCCATAAAAGGCACCACCGGACTGTAGCAGCCAAAAAAGAGAAGAAGAGTACATTTTCAAGTGATACATATTTTAAAATCCTACCGGAGTTGATCATGATAACGATCTCAGCGATGGAGGCCACAGCCCATGTCGCCCCGATAAAGAAAGTGCCGTACCCCAGCTTATCCAGATGGATGGAATAAAATCCATAATAGGTCCCATGGCTGAAAATCATCAGAAACGAGCAGGTGAGAAAGATCAGGGTCCGTGCATTGAGGATTTCTCTGACTCTGGCATGAAATCGTTCCCCCCTTGCTTTCGCCTGAGGCATTGGAATCGAGAAGATAGCCTGAATTGTGTAACCGGCAAGAATGAGGGCCACAATAATATTGACGCTGAAAAAATCGGAAATCTTGCCCAAAATGGCCACAACAAGGATAAAACTCACCGAGCCCCAGGCACGTATCCGACCATACCTGTTCTTGTCACCACCCCCACTTCCCAGCTCATCCATTGCAAAGGCTTCGATAAATGCAATGAGTGGCGCAAAGAAAATAGTATGAAAAATGGTCACAATGACCATACCCGAAAAATCTTTGATATACAGAAAGAAGACCCAGATCGCGGCACTTAGAAAATTGAACAGAACGTAAATCGGTTTTCTCCATGCATACCGGTCGGCAACAATACTCCACCCTATTGAGAAGACGATGGTAATAGCGGTTCTCAGGGCAGAAAGGGAACCGATTTCAAAACTGGAGAAACCCAGGTGATGGCAATAGAGGTTAAAATAAGGCAGAAAAATCCCCATTACTCCGAAATAGATAAAATATTGGATTTTCAGTATGCCGTCTGAAGATCCGCTTAAACTCTCCCTGGGTTTCATTGCAGAATCCTTTTTATTTTTTTTTATAAACAGATGACCAAATGTTATCACCTATAAAATTTTAAATAATTATTTATTTTCACGCAACCATGCAACGGCACTGGGCTAATATCATTCAAAATGACAGACGATGAACCGCAGTCGGAACATTTTCGGGAGCCGTTATTTTCATGGCGGCCTTTAAATTATAAAATCCCAGCCATGAAAAGGAGATTTTCAATCATATGAGCCCAGTGCCATCTGTCAGATCTTCAATAATTTTATCAAGATTTGAGATGGTATCATTGATAATCTGAACACCTTATAGCAGTTTCCATAAGGATAATTATCTTTGAGTGTTGCCAATCAGCTTTTTAATAGCGATATTCATGCTATTATTTGAATAAGTTTATTCATTTTTAATTGCGACAAAATACATAGATTGATCAAATTTATCAGAGTGTTTTGTTTCCCTCTCTTCATAATACACAACATGGAAAGACTCGAAAGCATGTAGAAATTCATTCTGTTTGACACAATACTCTTTTTTTTCATCAATGAAGGATTCAAAGATGAGAACCCCACCAGATTTAAGGCCTTTTTGAATCATTGGGAACAAACGTCTATCCATAAAACGAATATTGATGATAATCTGATAGCGGTTCTGTGGGATTTGCCAGGAGTCTATGTCCTGACAGATTACATTTATACGTGTATCTTTATCTGCCAAATGACTCATAGCAATGTTTGATATATCCACAGCATCCACTTGGAAACCTTTTTGAGCAAGGAATCTACTATTTCTGCCATTTCCACAAGCAATATCCAGGGCTTTCCCTTTAGGTGCAAGAGAAACGTATTTTACTAAAATTTCTGAAGGATCTGAATTCCCAATATTCTTCAGATATTTTGAGTTCCATTTTTTGCGATCTTGTTCAGTCAATGTGTAGCCTCTCCAATATTGTTGTTCAATTGTGAACACATCTCCTACATACATAATTTGATCAGATACAGATATTTTTCAACTGAAGTATATATTTTGAACTTCTGGACAATCGAAGTCTGCAATATTTAAATTTGGATAATTAGTCATAAGTCCTATTCCCCAAAAAGTTTGTTCAAAATCCCCCCAACATTGCTTCTATCAGTCCTGCCTTTTTTGAAATCACTGCCGGTCATCAATGATACCATTATGTTGTGAGTGGACTTAACCCCTTGAATTTACAAAGTATTCAAACAACGCTCGTGCAAATGAGTATCGTTTTATAATTCAATGGGTTACGGCACATTTGAAAAATCCGAAAAAAAATTGGCTACATAATTTTCCCCATCGTTTTTAACCTCTGTGATCAAAATCCAAGTTTATATTACAAGCATAACACAGCCCCGCAATAATGACCATCTATGGCATTTCAGCCGCTGACCAAGCCTACCGACAGCATACCGATATCCAACGTTTAAAGTCTTTCCGCTATTCGTGCCATATGAATAGGCAGAAAGCAGCGGGGTATTATTTTTTTATAATAGGGGCAGGGTCCGGCTGGATCGGGCGGGTTAGAACTGGCAACATAAAAAAGTCGCAACATAAATACCATAAGTAAACGCTTTGGTACCACTTATTAAACAACCAGCTTTTTTGCCAAACCGGCCGTAAGGCTGCCTTGAGTTTACCTTGAGTTGTTATGAGCCTTGACCGGTTCTGTAAAAGCAAGATTATTCCGTCCAAATCCCGTCTGCAAATCTATCGCAAATTGCTATGGCGAGGGCAAAAATTACGTCAAGGGCAAATACATCCAGCAGGGAACTGTCGTAGAGGATTTTCGCTTCAGCAGGAAAATCTTCATCACCGATCCAGTATAAAAGTGCCACATGAATGTTTGGAAAAATTTCAAACCGGTAAGCCATGTCAGCCATCTCGATTCGGCTGCCCGAAAATTTCTCGCATTCCTGACCAAACCGGTCTATATCGTTACCGAATTTTTCCACTATACGATCCGTTGGTATGTCATGCGGGCCTCGAAAAAATGTCACCCCTCCGGTCATGTCTTTTTCAGAGATCCATTCCCCGGTTGGTTGTATCGTTTTTTCTTCAATCAGGTAATGTAATAGGAAAATCTCAAAAAAATCGTGGAGCGGTTGCTGATTGTTCTTGGTATATATGCGTTCACCACCCGGATCAACTTCATATTGAACAGTCCAGGCGTCTATTGAGAACAGCTTGTTTTTTTCATCATAACTGCATCCTGTTTTTTTACATATCGTATCGGGATACTCTTCCATCAAACGATGAAAATGTTCCGGACTGGTATAGTTGGGCATACAAGCTCCTTTAATCGATAGTAGACAGACATAATGGAGAATGTAAAAGTGAATGAACATACTCCATTGTGAATGGTCGTTTTAGTAGTTTCCCTCATCATGGCGCCGCCGGGGTTGAATATACTTCGGCCTAATTAGAGCATCAGATAAGGTTTCTCTTGGGTTTATACTTCAGCAAAACTGTTCGTCACTTCCTTTTCTGGTCGATTGTCTGCGTGCAACCGCAGACCGGAAGAGGTTGGGACAGGCCCCGGCATCAAGGCAGAAAAAAACATTTCATCACCTTCGTTCTCCCTGCCGCTTCCGGAAAATATTTCATTGACTGCTTGAAAAACATCCAGTGGACCGGTGATACCCAGAGCCACCATACCGGGGTAAAACAAAAATTCAATTCGCTTTTTCATGTGAATAATATAGAAGATAAAAAAAATGGCTGCAATGAAAAAAAACAAGCATTTTCTGCCATACTCAAAATAACCCGTATTTTTGATGATTGAATACGGAATAAAGCATTATTTTGGTAAATTTGTAGTCTTGAGGAAAAGTGTACTTTGTCTATGATTGTGGGGCTGTACAAACGAATTCCTGCCCCATGATTTGATCTTCCAGTAGTTGCTTTTAGGCACACCTAACAGTTGCCCATACTTGCATTATCATTCCTAAAATTATGAATGAAAAAATGTTTTGATTTATATTGGTATTTTAAAGATCTCAAACCCCGGACTATTGGCAACAGTCATGGTATTTCTAAATTAAATCCTGATACAATATCTTGTGGTTAGGGAAAATGAGTCTCGATCTAAAACAACAGCGGGTTTTGCTTTTAAAGATTTCCTTATACTGAATTTTAGTGATGACAATTTATTAGTAGATTATTTGAAAATTCTTTTTTGCCGCCAGAATAGAGATTCTTCTTTGGGGTGGAATTTTTTATTTTGAGGTAATATAATTTTTTTATAAATTCCAGATGACGGTAAACATCCTTCTCAATTATACCAGTCGTTTAACCGTCCCGTTTCCCAGCTCCCTGAGAATATCATCTGTCAGCGTTCCGAATTTTGGATTAGCCCGGCTCCTGGGACGTTCCATGTCCACCCGGATGATTTTACGGATCCGGCCCGGGCGGCTGGACATGACCAGAATCTCATCGGCCAGAAACACGGCTTCGTCCACGCTGTGGGTGACCAGGACGATGGTTTTACGGGTCAGTTGCCATACTCTTAGAAGTTCTTGCTGGAGCAGGATGCGGGTGTGGGCGTCCAGGGCACCAAAGGGTTCATCCATTAGCAGTACATCAGGCTCATTGGCCAAAGCCCTTGCAATGGCAACTCTCTGCCGCATTCCTCCGGAAAGCTCGTGGGGGTATGCGTTCTTAAACTCCTCCATATTGACCATGCAAAGGTAGTCCATGGCATCATGGTGCCGTTTTTTTTTGTTAATTCCTGCGAATTCAGGCCCTGCAGCCACGTTGTCCAGAACCGTCATCCAGGGGAAAAGGGAATATTCCTGAAATACAAGCCCTATTTCACCACATGGTTTCGTCACCGGGGAGCAGCAATAGTGAACCGTTCCTGCCGAGGCTTTTTCAAGACCGGCTGCGATGCGCAGGACGGTTGATTTTCCGCATCCTGAAGGACCCACAATGCAGGTAAAGGAATTTTTAAAGATCCTCAGGCTGATATTGTCCACGGCAAGGAACTGGTCTCCTTTTTGGGTGGTAAACGTCTTGGAAAGGCCGTTGATGCCGATGATTTCCCGGTTTTTTTCATTCATGAATTTGCCTGCCGGCGCCATGAAAATTTTTTAAGCTCAATGCGGCGGAAAATCATATCCATGAGTGCGCCCACAACTCCGATTGAGATCATTCCTGCGATGACAATATCAGTTGAGGCAAGGGTAAATGCGTGGGTGATCATATAGCCGATACCGGAAAGTGAACCCGGCAGCATTTCTGCAGAAACAAGGCACATCCATGCAATACCAAGGCCGATGCGCATCCCGGTTATAATGGATGGCATGGCCGCGGGAATCAGGATTTTAATGAAAATCTGGTTTTCACTGGCTCCCAGAACCCTTGCCGAATCAATGAGGGTGCCTCCGACATTTCTTACGCCGTGGATGGTGGAGGTGAGAATGGGGTAGAATGCACCGATGAAAATGATGAACAGCATGGAGAATTTGATGTTGTTCAGGTAGATAAAAGCTTTTCCGGTTTCAACCCCGGTAAGGGTTGCAAGGCTGGAGACGCCGAACCAGGCCATGACCAAAGGAACCCATGCCAGGGGGGGGATGGGCCTGAACAGGTTTAAAAAACCGTTGAAAAACCGGAATACAAGTCCGTAGTATCCCATGACCACCCCCAGGGGGATGGCTACCACTGCGGCGATTGCATACCCCATTACCACACGCACCAGACTCACCAGCACGTTGCCTGCAAGTGATCCCATTCCGATCAGATCCTGTGTGGGGTGGAACAGGAGTCTGCCCACCTCCCGTATGCCGGGCAGGATCACCTGGTTGTCTATCCTGGGGGTAAGCATAAGCCATAAAAAGGCCAGTAGGATAGGGGCAAGAACCGGAATCATCAGGGACAGGGTTTGCCGCTTTATTTTGATTCCAAAAAAAGCGCTGCCAAAGCTGCCAAAGAAAATCCGGGTATTTGATGAAGTTGACATGGGCTTATCTGGCCAGGCTCTTTTTTACAAATGAAAAATCATAAAGAATAGGTGAGGCTGCGGCAATGTCCGCGCCCTTCATCTTTCCCTTGAATTTGTTCATTCTGTTGAGCATGTCCAGGAATACCCCTTCACCCTTTATCCAGTTCTCAGTGGGATCGGTGGTATAGATGATGGCGGATTTTTCAACGGCTTTTTGTGGAACACCGAGCCAGTCGGCTGAAATTTTGGCGGCTTCAGCCTTGTTGGTATTGCTCCATTTAGAGGCCAGTGTCAGCAGGTCGGTCATGGCCTGGACAACTTCAGGATTTTCTGTAATGATCTGCTCGCCGGCTCCCATAACACAGCAGGGAAAGTCGGTCCACTGGCCCTCAGGGGGCAGATCCCGGGAGTCCAGGCCGATGTGGCCGACATGTTTGTATTCGGCCACTGCAGGATGGGGTGCAGGGCCCACCCAGCAGTCAACCTGCTTGCTGAGCAGGGCCGGGATCAGGTTTGAGGTAGACTTGAGGTCCACCATCAGGATGTCGGCATCGACATCATTGGGGTTGCCTGTAATTTTGTATCCGGCCTTGTGCAATGCCCCTTCAAAGACCACACGAGGGGCGCTGGTGGGGGAGTGATAACCGAGTTTAAACGGGGTTTTGGAATTTTTGATGGCCGCGGAAACAGCTTCATATCCTTTGATCTTGCTGTTTGCAGGAAAAACCATGCTCATGCCGTCCACATGCAAAGGGCACAAAATTTTCATTTTGGTTCCCTTGTCAATACCGCTCATAAAGGCGGTGCTGGAGGCAAGGCCGATATCCAGGCGGTTCATGGCAAAAAGGGTGGATGTCTCAGACCCGCTTTTAGAAACAATGAAGTTGAGTACGGCCAGAGGGGTCCCGTCGGCAGACATGATTTTATACTTTTGCCTGGGAACCATGGGGGCCAGATATGCCCCGGATTTTTTAAGAACTTCTCCCTTTATGGCGGCAACCATCAGTGGTGTGTGGTGGGTGGTGAAAACATAACCCAGGTACAGGCTGGGGATTTTTTTTTGGGCTGCATGGGCGGCACCTGTGCCCAGCCAAAAGACCAGCACCAGGGCTGCTATGGTTGTATAAATTTTTTTTACACTGAGGGTGTTCATCTTTTGTCTCTCCTTTGTCATTTTGAATAAAATTATTTGTTACTCTGATAATTCGATCAAGGCTTCAATCCGGGTACGAAGCTGTCCTTCATCGGATTCGGAATAGTCGGTCTCGATGTGCAGGAAATGCAGGTGGAGGTTGTCTTCCACGAACCTTTGAAGCGTACTGGATTCAGCGTTGTAAGTGTGACAGCCCAGCCAGGTCATATCCAGGACGGCATCGACTTTGAAAAGGTCGGCCATTTCCCTGATGGATTCCGGGCGGTTGGGGTTGGGGGTCATGCAGGAACAGGGGATCTTAAGGTATCTGCGGGCAATTGCCTCATGGGGATCTCCGGTTTCATCCACAGCCAAAGTCATGCCCTTGAGCCCGGAGCAGTTTTCCATGGAAACGATCCTGGCACCAAGGTCCTGGGCAATCCTGATGACCTTGTCAGATCCTTTTCCAACCGGGCATCCAGTGAGCAGGATGCGAGTTCCGTCCTGGTCCGGAAGATCCGGCTGATTAAAAAAGTCTTCCATATCACTTTTCAGGGATGTCAATTGGGCCAAGTATGTTTCAGGGTGTACACAAAAGCTTTTGCTCTCCTGTATGGCCAGCATCTCCGTTGCCGTCAGGGGGGAGCGTCTGTCAGCTGCCAGAACAGATATGTCCCAAAGTGCTTTGCGGATTTCATTCTGCTGCCGGATCTGATTATGAAGACCTTCTTTGGTGACTTTTACCCCGGAGCATTCAAACAGGAAATTCTCAAGTTCTTTGAGGCTGTCCATCCAGTATCGCAGGGGGGCGGCTCCTTTCTGAGTGTGGGGAAGATGCATCAGATGCAAAGGTTTGAGTTCCCCCATGAGTTCGTACATTTTCTTTTTGCCGTCACAGGTTGTTTCTGCAATGAGGATGTCTGAAAAACTGAAAAAGGGGCAGGTGTCGGTCACGGCATATCCATAGCTGGATTTGATCAGGGGACATAAACTGGCCGGAAGTTCTCTTTCCGCATCCTTGATGGGGGTCTGCTTTTTGCCGCACAGGCTTACAGGGACGATCCCGGCGGCCCGGATGAGTTCATCGGGCGCATAGATGCAGTAGACTCCTGCTGTTTTTCCTCCTTGATTCTGCCATGCATCAAGATCTGCAATGCTGAGTTCTGAAAAAGCAAGAAACGGTTTAAGATTCATGGGTTCATCCTAAGTCTATTAAAGTGAATTAATTAAGCTCAGAATCATATGGGGCTTGCCCAAAGATGTCAAAACGCTTATTTCAATAGAATTTCTGGAATGAATTGGGATTTTCTATGTTGGGGCCAAAATTGTCTGTTGGACAGCTGAAAAGGCTCTTGAGCCGCTCCTGGTAATAAATTGTCTGATCTGGAAGATCAAACAATCCACTGATACGGAAATATTAACCAAATGCTTTAGAAAAAGGCGACATCTTGCTTGACATCCACCAGCCTTGACAATTTGCTCAATAAACTAAATGCAGCCATCAATTTGAAATAACAAACAAAAATTACGGAGTCATTAATTTTTGCTTAAGGCCGGTCAGGCGCAATGCTGTTTTATTGTTATTCAATGCCAATTCCATGGCTTTTGAGGAGCCCACAATTATAACCAGGTTTTTGCCCCGGGTCATGGCCGTATACAAAAGATTTCTTTGCAAAAGAGGAAAATGGGCCGTTGTCAGAGCAATAATAACAGCTGCATACTCACTTCCCTGGGATTTGTGGACGGATATGGCATAGGCCAGGGCGAGTTCATCCAGTTCCAGGATGTCATATTCAACAATTCGGCCGTCATAATCCACCATGACCTTGCTTTCAGATTTAATGATTTCATGAATAATACCGATATCACCGTTAAAAACCTCTTTGTCATAATTGTTTTTTAAATGCATGACCTTGTCATTGGCTTTAAACGTTATCCCTCCGGCAGCTATACCGCCTTTAGAATCATTTAACACTTTTTGAAGCTGCTGGTTCAGGTTAATGGTTCCGGCCTCCCCCCTGTGCATAGGCGTTAAGACCTGTATTTCATCAATATGGGGAAATGCCTGGGGAATTCTTTTTGAACACAATTCAAGAACAGTTTCCACAACTTTTTCAGGTTTCTGGTTCTCAATAAAATAAAATTCCGACAATTGCCCTTCCCCGGGCTTTTGCAAGTCAGGCATCTCTCCGTTCCTGATGCTGTGGGCATGCATGATAATAGGACTTTGTGTGGCCTGCCTGAATATTTTTGTCAAAAAAAAGACCTTTACACGGTTGGAATCAATGATATCGGACAACACATTGCCCGGACCCACGGAAGGCAGCTGAAAGGTATCTCCGACAATGATCAGGCTTGCAAATACCGGCAGGGCTTCAATAAGACAATACATGAGCTGTGTATCCACCATGGAAGCTTCATCCACAATAAAAACATCCAGCTCAAGGGGATTGGCAAAATTTTTTTCAAACGTTTGGCTTTCATGATCAAAGCCCAGAAGTTTGTGCAGGGTAAAGGCCTGTTTTCCCGTGACCTCTGAAAGGCGTCTGGCAGCTCTGCCGGTGGGCGCACTTAATACGACCTTTTGATTCTGCAATTTAAAAACTTCACACAATGCCCGTATAAGCGTTGTCTTGCCGGTTCCAGGCCCTCCTGTGATGACCACAATTTTTTCATGCAGCACCTTGGTCACAACATTTAATTGTTCTTTGGATAATTTTACGGCAATTTTTGTCAGCACTTCTTCAAGAATCTTGTCTTTTCCCAGTTGATGGGGCAAAGCAACCACATTTTTCACACAGGATAAAATGGCTTTCATCCGTGATGCAATACCTGACTCAGCATGATAAAGGCGTTTAAGATAGAGTTTTGTTTCATCGTCATCAATTTGGATCTTTATGTCATCAGAGTCAGTCAAAGCTTTCAGGGCCTGCTCAAACGTATCCGGTTCCACACCCGATATTCTTGAACCCGATTTGAAAACTTCTTGTTTTAATCCATACACATGCCCCTCTTGTTCAAAAGACAACAGGCTATGGATCAGGCATGCCTGAAGGCGGTTTTCATCATCTTTTTGCACCCCGGCTTTCATGGCAATCATATCGGCGATGGGAAACCCTATTTGAGGGATATCCCTTGCAATGACATATGGATCATGCTGCAAAATATTCAAAGCCTCGGAGCCATAAGTTTGAAGAATGGTGGCGGCATGGTACACGCCCACATCATTTTCCTGGAGGAACTGCATGACCCTTCTGACGGAATGATGCTTGTTCCATGCCTTTTCAATGCGGTTTTTCTTGACCTCTCCTATGCCGTGAATACGTTTTAATTTTTCCGGTTCGTTTTCAATAATATCAAGGGTGTTTTCTGCAAAATAGTCCACTATTTTTTCGGCCAGGGATTTGCCAATGCCTTTAATCATACCCGAGCCCAGATATTTGCGAATGCCTGAAACAGTTGCAGGCAAAACAACCTTGTACGACTGTGCTTTAAACTGGTCCCCATACCTGGGATGTGAAACCCATTTTCCTGATATTTCAAGGCCTTCACCTTCAACCACCCCGGCAAGGTATCCCACAATGGTAACAGGATCACTGATTTTAGGAATTCGAAGTTTTGCAACCGTATAATGATTTTCCCGATTCTGATAGGTGACTTTGTCTAAAATGCCTTTGATGGTTATCATTTAAAACTTTACACTCTTGATGATCCAACAAGCGGCTTCATATAAGTCAGAAGCAATATGATCCGGTGTGATGCCTTTTTTACGAAGGTCGGCTTGAGCTGTTTTTCCATTGCCGGTTTTAACCAGTACGGCTTTTGAACACCCGGCATTACGGGCACATTCAATATCTTTGGCACTGTCACCCACCATGCAGGACTGTGCAAGGTCAATTGGGTATTTTTTGTTTGCATCAAAAATTAATCCTGGCATGGGCTTTCTGCAGAAACACTTGTCTTCAGGTACATGGGGACAAAAAAAAATATCCTTGATCTCTCCTCCCGCCTTTTTCACACCTTTTTTCATTTTTTCAAAAATAGCCTGTAATTTGTCCGGGGTGGCCATGTGCCTGCCGATCAACGACTGGTTGGTGATCACAATGACATTGAAACCATTTTTTGTAAGAAGGGCAATGGCTTCCGGGCTGTTTGGGATAAAGGCAAACTCTGACGGGTCTTTTATATATTCGGAAGAGTCCTTGTTGATGACCCCGTCCCGGTCCAGAAACACAGTATATTCCATGATTTTTTCTTTATTCTGCAACGGCAAAAGCCTGACTGAAGTCTTGCTCCATAAGTTTGTCACTGAACCTTTCGGCATCCTTTAAATTGGTAAACCTGCCGATTCTCACCCGGTAAAAGGTTCCCCTGTAATCCTCAAAGGGTTTAATGTGGGCATTTTGATAATTTCTCGATAACTTATATCTGTAGTTATCTGCATTGGCTTTGACCTGAAATGCACCTACCTGAACCGTGAAGTTGCCTTTCCAGTAGTCAACCGCCGTAAATGCAATGGGGTTTTTTGTTTTTTCGGAATAAGACGTGGCCCTTCCAAGGGCAGTCACTTTCACCTTTGCTGTTCCGGGGCCTAACACCCCGAGCTTTTTTGCACCGGTGTAGGACAGGTCTATGATCCTGCCGTAAACAAACGGGCCTCGGTCATTGATCCTCACAACAATTTTCTTGTTGTTCTCAAGGTTATGAACACTGACCCAGGTCCCAAGGGGTAATGTTTTGTGTGCCGCAGTCATGGCATACATGTCATAAATTTCGCCATTGGCTGTTTTTCTTCCATGAAATTTTTTACCGTACCATGAGGCAAGGCCGGTCTGGACAAATCCGGTGGCGCTGGCCAGCGGGGTATACTTAACCCCGTTTATTTTATACGGTTTCTGGGTTGCGGGATTTTTTTTCGGAATGGTTGATTTTGACGATGGAATATGGACCGGATCATAGGTAGTGTCAAGGTGCGTTGAACATCCTGAAATGACGAATAAAAATAATATCAGGATCTGAATCTGTGATCTTAATTTCAAAAAATACCTCCGCAATATACAAACAACATTTAAACAAAGTCAGCTAAGAGCCAATGCCAATACATCTTCCATTTTATCAACAAAATGAAACTCAATGGAATCTTTTATATATTCCGGCACATCTTCCATATCTTTTTGATTCCATAAAGGCAGAATAATCGTTTTGATTCCTGCCCGATGCGCTGCAATAACTTTTTCCTTAATCCCGCCCACGGGCAGAACCTCGCCTCTGAGCGTAATTTCACCACTCATGGCCAGGCGCTTTTTCACCAGCCGTCCCGTCATCACTGATGCCAGGCACGTCAGCATAGCCACGCCTGCAGATGGACCGTCCTTGGGGATTGAACCTTCAGGCACATGGATATGAAGATCATGGGTATTGAAAAAAGAATGATCCACCTTTATTTTTTTTGTGTTGGCCCGGATAAAACTCAAAGCCGTGCTTGCAGACTCTTTCATGACATCTCCAAGCTGCCCGGTTAATGTCAGACCTTTACGGCCTTTCATGGCAACCGCCTCGATAAAAAGAATTTCTCCGCCATAGGGTGTCCAGGCAAGCCCCATAACAACGCCTGGATTTTTTATTCCCAGGGCCGGATCAGGCCTGTTGCGTACCGGTCCTAAATATTGGTGCAAATCTTTTTGCCCCACAATTATATTTTTGGTTTCACCCTCGACAATCCTGGCGGCAACACCCCGGCAGACAGCCCCGATTTTCTGTTCAAGGTTTCGTAATCCAGATTCTCTGGTATACCCGGAAATAATCAGTTTGACCGCACCAGCCGTAAATTTAACCCGGGTTGCAGTCAGGCCGTTGGCGTCCCTTTGCTTGGGAATCAGATACCGGGTGGCTATTTTAAATTTTTCTTCTTCAGTATAACCGTTGAGTTCCAGAATCTCCATCCTGTCCCTCAAGGGTGCCGGAATGGTATGCAGCACATTTGCCGTGGTTAAGAACATCACATCTGAAAGATCAAAGGGCACATCCAGGTAATGATCTGAAAACGAAAAGTTCTGCTCCGGGTCCAGAACTTCCAGAAGAGCTGAAGAAGGATCGCCATGATAGGAATGGTCCACCTTGTCGATTTCGTCCAGCATGAACACGGGATTGTTGGTGCCGGCTTTTCTCAAACACTGGATAATCCTTCCCGGAAGCGCTCCCACATAAGTTCTTCTGTGCCCCCTGATTTCAGCTTCATCACGAACACCGCCCAGGGAAATTCTGACAAACTGTCTGCCCAGCGCCCTGGCAATTGATCTGCCAAGGGATGTTTTTCCGGTCCCGGGCGGGCCGGTAAAACAAAGAATCGGACCTTTGGAATCATTTTTTAATGTTCGAACAGCCAGATATTCAAGGATTCTCTTTTTGGGTTTTTCAAGACCATAATGATCATTATTCAATATTTTTTTTGCCTCTTTAATATCGAGCATATCGTCGGAAGCGACATCCCAGGGCAGGGAGGTCAACCAGTCCAGATAGGTCGAGGCAACTACATATTCAGACGAAGACGGATGCATCCGTGACAGGCGCTGCAACTCTCTTTTTGCTTCTTTTTGGGCTTCTTCCGGCAGGGCTTTTTCTTCTATTTTTGCCCGGTATTCTTTTATCTCAACACTTTCGTCTTCAGTTTCACCCAGTTCATCCCTTATCGCCTTAAGCTGCCGGCGCAGATAGTATTCGCGCTGACGTTTGTCCATATCTTCTTTGACCTGGCTTTGGATCTTAAAGCTCATTTCAAGGATTTCCAATTGATCATTGACCAATCGGGTGACTTTTTTCAGGCGTTTATTTACATCCAGAAGTTCGAGAACCTTCTGTTTTTCTTTGACAGGAGCATTAATGGTGGATGCAACCATATCTGCAAGCACATGGGGTTCTTGCAATGATTTGATCATCTGTCCCATTTCTGAAGGAAGTCCAGGAGAAAACGCAACAATTTTTTCATATTGTTTGACAATATTGGCCATCAAGGCCCTGTTTTCTTTGTTGCTGTCGGCATTTCTGCTTTCCATGACATCAATTCTGGCCTGCATGTATTTTTTATTTTGAATAAATTCAATGACACGGAAACGATCCAGCCCCTGAATTAACAGCTGGGCTTTATCATCTTTCATTTTGGACATTTTTAAAATTACAGCCACTGTACCGATCCTGTGCAAATCATCTGTTCTGTGCCTGGAATCAATATCCGAGCGCTTGGATAAAAGCAGGCCAAGCATTCGATTTCCGGCCATGGCATCATCAATCAGTTCAACAGCCTCGTTTTGGATCAATACCAGGGGCAGTACCATTTTTGGGAAAAGATTGGTGTCGACAATGGGAAGAACGGGAATGATGTCCGGGATGTTGTCTGATGTTATCCTGCGCGATGGAGCCTTAAGATCATCCATATATGGTCGGGGTTCCTTTTTTGGAATCTATAGCTTAGATGAAGTCTATGGAAATATTATTTTTGCTTTTAATATTTTTCCTGAACAATTTTCCCAAAACCAGTTCCAAAAATCCATTTGAAAATGTGGCACAGACCTTTTCAACATCTATGACACAGGGCAGATACAAAACTCGCTCAAACTGGCCGAACTGGATTTCAGCAAGTCTGTAGGTGGCAGTCCTGTCAAGATGGTTGCTGTTTCTGTTGCCTGATATTTTGACGGCTTTATTGCTTACTTCAATGATAATATCTTCTTTTTTTACGCCTGCTATTTCGGCCTGGATAACAATTTTATTTTCTGTTTCAAATATATCCATCTGAGGTTTCCAGGTTCTTTTTGAAAGACAGAACATGGGATTGACGGATTGAAACATATCTTCAAAAGATTTTTCCTCAGCAGCATGTGTATCAATATTATCTCCAAACCGAATCTTTATATGTTTCATACAAAACTCCTGATGATACCGTTAAATCGACCATCTGATATCCTCATAAAATAACATTTGAGCCGGATATTGTAAAGTTGTATTCAAAAAACACTATTCTAAAGTGAGCATATTCCAAATCTGTTCACTTAAAATCGTCTCCGCTGCAAATTATACTGTCTTATCTATAATTTTTCTCAAAACCCTTGCAAACTCATTCAAGGAAAAGGGTTTTTGAATAAAGCCGTCACATCCCTGGGTTAAAAAGCCCTTTATCTTATCATCCATGGCATACCCTGTGGATATAAGAATCTTTGCATCTTTCCTGATGGTTTTTATTTCTGAAAATGCCTGTTTCCCACTCATTTTAGGCATGATCAGATCAAGAACCACCAGGGAAATTTCATCTTTGTAAAGCTTGAAGATCTCTACGGCTTCTAATCCGTTTCTGGCGACAATCGGTTTATACCCTAACTTTTCCAAAAATTTTTTCCCGGCATTAACAACTTCGTCCTCGTCATCCACCAGCAATACGGTTTCAGATCCTTTTTGAATATCATCAAAACATTGCTGATCCTCATCTTTTTCTTTTGCCTGAACAGTATTTGATGCAGGCAGGCAGACATGAAAACTGGCACCTTTGCCTTTTTCACTGTCAACCAGAATAAAGCCGCCATGATTTTTTATTACCCCAAAAGCTGTAGACAGGCCAAGCCCCCGGCCTTTTTTATCCCCTACCTCTTTTGTGGAAAAAAACGGATCAAAAATTTTTTTTCGGGTTTCCATATCCATTCCGATACCAGTATCTTTTACAGTCACTTTAACATACCGGCCAGGCTGAATCTCAAAGGGATATCCATTATCTTCTTCAATGAAAAAATTTTGAGTCGTCACAAAAATATCGCCCTGTTCAGACATGGCTTGTGAGGCATTAATCAACAGATTTAAAAATACCTGTTTGAGCTGAGACTGATCCGCATCGACCAGGTGAATCATTTTTTCATAGGTTTCATGAACAATAATATCTTTTCGGGTGGGCTTGAAAATATCCAATGCCATGCCAACCAGATCATTTATATTTAACGCTGAAATCTGGTATTTGCCACCTCTTGCAAACCCGAGCAGCAGGGTTGTAAGTTCTGCCGCGGTTTTTACAAGCCGACCGATATGTTTTGTATGGGCCCTGATTTTTTCAGTGTCAGACACATCAATTTGCATGAGTGACAAATGCCCCTGAATCCCCATTAAGATATTATTGAAATCATGGGATATCCCGCCGGCCAGCAACCCGATCGCCTCCATTTTATGAGTCTGCTGAAGCTGAAGCTGAAGCTGTTTAAGCTCTGAAATATCCGTAATAACAACGATCATGCCCATCGAAGGGTCATCCCGGTTAAGTTTTGAAGCCCTGATCCTGCAGTCAAACAATGTGCCGTCTTTTCTTAACAGCATTGTTTCCACAAGACTGACGCCATGTTTATCCAAATTGGAATATAAACCCAACCCGACTCTGTCATACTCTTCTTGGTCAGAATAAAGAATTCTTACATTCTTCCCTTTCAAAGAGTTGGGGTCATATCCAAGCATAGAATAAAAAATATCATTGGCCCACCCAAGAACCCTGTTCTTGAGAATTCCGATCCCTGCGGGGGCTGATTCCAGTATGGTTGTCATCTCCCGGACGGTTAAAGCCGGTTCATTCAAATTAAATGCTTTTGCCGGCTCTGATGACATATTGAAAAATTCTTCCAAGCTGTTTTCATACCACTCGTTTGTCATATGGAATCACCTTTTAAAATTTTGATATTAATATGGTTTCATGATTTGACTGTCCAGACACTTGCTGGTAAGTATAACAAACTTTTTTAATAACGGCCATGGCAGATTAATCTGCTGTAATAAGAAATGAAAGAGGTATTATTCCAATAAGTTAGAAGTTCTTTCATACAAAAACATAAGATATTAGATCAAGAATGTTGCCTCAAAAAAAACATACTTTTTTACTTGCATACTTTCCTGCATTGGCAAGCGGCCTGTTATTAACGCTTTCTTTTCCCAAAACTAACCTTTCTTACCTTGCCTTTTTTGCCTTGATCCCATGGCTTGTGTCCATCAGGTCTATGACCAAAAAAGAGGCGTTTTACAGCGGATTTACACTTGGAGTTTTTCATTTTGCCACCCTTATTTACTGGATTATTCCCACTGTCCATGTATATGGCGGACTTCATCCGATTCTTGCCGTTTCCACTCTTGCCCTTTTATGTGTCTACCTTGCATTGTACCCGGCGGTTTATGCTTTTCTTTCAAAGAATATAGATCCGACATCCTTTTTTGCACCACTGCTGGCAGCATCCCTCTGGACAGGTCTTGAGTATGTCAGAACCTATGCATTTACAGGCTTTTCATGGGGAACTCTGGGGTACAGCCAGTATTCAAATCTTTTATTGATTCAAATTGCCGACTTTTCAGGGGTTTACGGGGTATCGTTTTTAATTTTTCTGGTGAACTGGCTTTTATCCTTGATCTGGATATGCGTCAAAAACAGACGACATAACCAACATGTCATCCCTGTTGTTTATACCGTTATTCTTTTTTCAGGCGTGCTTTTGTACGGCCACCATAGAATTGCGGACATAATGTCTCAAATTAAAACCGCAAACAAAATAACCATCACCCTGGTTCAAGGCAATATTAAACAAGATTTAAAATGGAATGATGCTTTTAAAATAAAAACAGTGGAAAAATATATCCGTCTTTCCGAGACAGCGGCAAAAAAAAGCCCCGACCTTGTGATATGGCCGGAAACAGCCCTGCCGTTTTATTATGGCTATGACAGGCTGTTGTCAAATAAAGTGGATCAATGCGTCCGGTCATCACAAACCAATTTTTTAATCGGAAGTCCGGCAGTCAAATCAGAAGAGAAAAAATTTAAATTCTACAATCGGGCTTACATGCTGAACCGGTTTTCCCTTATTACGGGAACCTATGACAAAAATCACCTGGTGCCTTTTGGTGAATATGTCCCCCTGGGAGAGTATCTGACGTTCTTAGGGAAAATAACGGCCCAGGCAGGCAACTTTTCCACGGGTGACAAATTATTTACACCTCTTGAATTTAATGATTCTAACCTGAAGCCAACACACAAAACAGGGGTTCTCATCTGCTTTGAAATTCTGTTTCCCTCCATTGCATCCAAATTTGTAAAAAACGGTGCAGATATCCTGACCACGATTACCAATGATGCATGGTTTGGGAACACATCAGCCGCACAGCAGCATTTTTCCATTGCCGTATTCAGGGCAGTAGAAAGCCGAAGAAGTGTTGCGCGGGCAGCAAATACCGGAATCTCAGGCTTTATTGACCCTACTGGTAAAATTCTTGAAACAACCGCCTTATTCACTGACCAGACGCTTACACGACAAGTCCCGGCCCTGAACAGGATCAGTTTCTATACCCGATACGGGGATATTTTCTCTATCACCTCAATAGTTGCAATCTGCCTTGCTTTTGTGTTAAAAGGGGTTAGAAAAAAAGTTTAGGGAGAAATTAAAATGAGTGCAGAATTAAAACAGACAATTCAATCCATCTACACCAAAGCCGAGAAACTCAAGGAGTATCTTTGACCTTTCTGTAAAAAAAAAGCGCCTTCGTGAACTTGAATATATTATTTCCAAAGAAGATTTCTGGAATGATACGGACAATGCAACCGTTCTTTTAAAAGAACGAACCTGCCTGGCAAATCTTCTGGAAACCTGGGAAAACATTTATAAAGACATTGAAGATGCCGATATCCTTCTGGAGCTTGCCCTTGAAGAGTCTGATAAAGACAGTGAACTTGAAGTGTCAGACCTTTTATCCGCACTTGAAAAAAAAATAAAAAAATTCTCCGTGGAGATCACCCTTGATGGCGAAGATGATGCAAGAGATGCTCTTGTTTCCATAAATGCAGGTGCCGGGGGAACAGACTCCCAGGATTGGGCTGAAATGCTGTTTCGCATGTACACCCGATGGATGGATAAAAAAGGATACAAATTTCAAATCATCGATTATCAGCCAGGGGATGAAGCCGGTATTAAAGGCGCAACGATTCGGGTTGCCGGGGAAAACTGTTACGGGTTTATGAAGGTTGAATCCGGAGTTCACCGCCTGGTCAGAATTTCACCCTATAATGCAAGCGGAAAACGCCATACCTCATTTGCATCCGTATTTGTCTACCCTGAAATAAAAGATGAAATTAAAATCGATATTGATGAGTCGGATCTCAGGATTGATGTATACAGGGCCAGCGGCGCAGGCGGGCAGCATGTAAACAAAACCAGCAGTGCGGTCAGGATCACCCATCTTCCCACCGGGGTGGTGGTTCAATGCCAGCAGGAATCTTCCCAGCACCGCAACAAGGAAATTGCCTTCAAGGTTTTAAAATCAAGGCTTTACCAACTTGAAAAGAAAAAGCAGGATAAAAAGATGCAAACCCTTCATGACGGCAAAGACGATATTGCCTGGGGGAGCCAGATAAGATCCTATGTTCTCCACCCCTACAGGATGGTGAAAGACCATCGAACTGATTTTGAAATGGGTGATGTGGACAGGGTTCTGAATGGCGATCTGGACCCGTTTATTGAAGGCGTTTTACTCTCATAAAAAATGGATCCGCTCACCATCATTGAAAAATTTTATAAGCTGAATACAAAACTTTACCAGGTTCTTGTTGAACACAGCAGGATCGTCACTGAAAAGAGCCTTGATATTGCCAAAAATCTGACTCATCTGAATCCGGATATTGAATTTATTAAAACCGCTGCCATGCTTCATGATATCGGTATCTTTATGACCAGGGCACAATCCATTGACTGTAGAGGCGATGCTCCCTATATTTGTCACGGATACCTTGGCCGAATACTTCTGGATGAGCTGGGCCTGCCGCCGGAATATGGCCTTGTGTGTGAACGGCATACCGGGGCTGGTATCACCAGAAAAAATATCATATCAAACAGCCTTCCATTGCCTCAAAGGGATATGATACCTTTGAGCATTGAAGAAAAAATAATCTGTGTTGCAGACAAATACCATTCTAAAAATCCAAAACTTGCAGACAAAAACACAACCACACATCAAATCATCAAAGAATTAGAAAAAATAGATCCGGAGCATGCAAAAAGATTTTCAATCTGGGCTGAAGAGTTCAACCTGTAATCAATAAAAAAATCTTTGACCTTTATGATAAAGGCAATATGATCATTATCATAAGCATATTCAATATACCGGGAAGACATCAATGATAATAACAACCGACAGTGGTAAATCCATAGATACGGCAGACCTTACCCCTGAAGAGCGTCATATCCTGCAAAAACTCTTTGCCTGGAAGGCCATTGCAGATTCTTTGACCCAATTTAGAATGATAAAGGACCGGGCAATGAGAATGGGGTGGAATAATTCCGGCCCTGTTCAGGAAAGCCATATTTTAAAAATTATCATTCAACACCTGGAAAAAGAACTGATCCAACGGTTGAAAAAAGAAAGGAAGGCATAAAAAACACTTAAACTTCTATAAATCCAAGCCCGTAAGGACTATTGATTGTGTCAAATAAAATTTTTTGGGCCATTGTTTTTTCTCCTGTTGTGTAGAACTGAAGTTGGGGATCATTGCAGGCAATTGAAATTAATTCGTATTGGATCAGTATTCTCTTGGTCTGTGAGGCAACGGCATCAGCAGGGTCAACAATGGTTACACTGTTTTCTGTAACCGTTTGAATCATCTCTTTTAAAAATGGATAATGGGTGCAGCCCAGCACAATGGTATCCACTCCTTTTTCCAGCATGGGCAAAAGATATTCCTTCAAAAGGCTGCGGGCTTTTTCACTGTTCTGGCTTCCGGTTTCAACAAGTTCCACTAGACCATGCCCCGGTTGAATAAACACCTCCAGGCCATGAGCATATTTATCAAAGGTTTGTTTAAAAAGCCTTCCGTTCAAAGTATTTTCCGTAGCAAGAATCCCTATTTTTTTACTCCTGGTCTGCAATGCTGCCGGTTTTAATGCAGGTTCCATTCCGATAAACGGAACCTTATATTCTGATCTGAGACAGTCTATGGCCACGGCAGTAACGGTGTTACAGGCTATAACAATCAATTTGCAATTGAGTTCCAGAAGAAATTCAATATTTTTCCGGGCCAAATTGAGAGCCTCATTTTCTGCTTTTGAACCATATGGACAATTGCCGCTGTCGGCAAAATAAGTAATGGACTCATAGGGAAGTCGTTCCCTGATTTGTTTTAACACACAAAGTCCCCCGACACCGGAATCAAAAATGCCTATGGGCTGTTTATTCATTACAATTTCCTGCTCCGATCCGTATATCAGCTTGTTTCATTTGCGATACTAACTTCAGTAACAGATTTATTTCTGCCGTTATTTTTTGCATGGTACAGGGCATCATCAGCTCTTTTAATAACAGCCTCAATGGATTCACCCTCCTGATATAATGAAATGCCTAAGGATATGGTTATCTGCCCTATTGATTTACCCGTATCTTTAATTTTCCAATTCATTTTGAGCAGACTCAACCTGATTTGTTCAGCCAGTGCATAAGCACCCTCAAGGGATGTCTGGGGAAGAACCAGAATGAACTCTTCGCCTCCAAACCGGGCAGCAATATCCTTGCCCTTTATATGGTCTTTTAGTAATTTACTGAGTATCTTCAAAACATTGTCACCAATAAGATGTCCGTATTGATCATTCACTCGTTTAAAATGATCAATATCCAGCATAATGACGGATAAAGTGTCATTGGCGTTTTCTATGTTTGCTATGGCTTGAACCATGGCACCATAAAAACCCCTCCGGTTTAAAAGACCGGTCAGCATATCGGTTTTGGCAGCCTGCCGTATTCCGTCCAATTCCTTACTCAGCATGTTAATTTCAGAAATCGTTGAATCAAGCCTGCTTTTAAGGTTTCTGCTGGATTCAACTATTGATTTTGTTTCCAAAACAATATGTTTCGAGATTTCAATGATGGCATCTAAAGAGCTTGCCTGGCCCAGCTCTATGGCATATGTATCCAGCATATTGCCTTGAAGGCCGATTTCGTCGCCCGATTGACTCAGGTGTTTGGTCATTTGCGCTAATATATTTTGAAATTCCCTGATTTTTTTTCCCGAAATCAGTATTTGATTATCGGTTATATGTTTTTTGAATAGTTTAGCAATGGTATCATTTGTAAGTAATTGATTTTTTTTAAAAATCAATTCAATATCATCAATCAAATCCTTGTTTCGCCCAAGAGCATATTCATACCATAATAAATAGGAAACAGGATTATACGGAAGTTTATATTTGGCAATATTTTTCAAGGCACTTCTCAAATAATTCCCTGATTCTTTAACAGATTCCGTATAGGTTTTGCTTATCATTTTTTACCTGCCCTGAGTGTTATGCTTTTCTATCAAGCTGTTGTCTTATAACCAAGCCAATTTCATCAAAGGTGAATGGTTTTTCAATAAATGGGGCGTGTGAACAAAGAACCTTGAATACATCATCATGAAT
The DNA here is from genome assembly GCF_900105645.1 of Desulfobacula phenolica. Taxonomy (NCBI): domain Bacteria; kingdom Pseudomonadati; phylum Thermodesulfobacteriota; class Desulfobacteria; order Desulfobacterales; family Desulfobacteraceae; genus Desulfobacula; species Desulfobacula phenolica. Next base: position 51,592 of record NZ_FNLL01000009.1, read on the forward strand.
AATATCTCCTGCTGCATACCCGGACATAAAAACAACAGGTATCTCCGATTGCATGTCCAATAGTTTCTTAACCATTTCAGGACCGTTGATTTCAGGCATAACAACATCGGCCAATACCAGATGAACTGGTTTGTCACAGGATTTAAAAATTTCAATGGCTTTCAGGGAAGAATCAGCATCAATAATATTATAGCCGCATTTTTCAAGCATTGCTCTAATTGTTTCCCTTGTTTGTTTGTTGTCATCCACAATAAGAATAGTTTCAGTTCCGCTGAAATTTTGTGATTCTTGATTTTTTGAAAGGGATGCTTTCAATTGAGTGTATTCTTTGCGAAGCGCGTTAAGTTCTGATATCAGATCTTTTTTTGTTTTTTCCTCATCTTCCATACATGAGTCTCCAAATTAAATTTCTACGCGAATCATCACTAAATTTTGGATAATTAATATCTGCCTACCATCTTCTTTTAAAAGAATCAAATTGATTTTTTCATTATTTAAATCGCAAGGCCAAACCATCCGGCCTTGCAAAAAATTTATAGCTTATTATTTTTAAAAAAGGATTTTATTTAAATAAATCTTTTGATTAAAACAAAAAAACAACGGATCAAATAAGGAAAAAATCATGGAAAAAGAAATTTGTCCCATATGCAATGGGAAACAAGTCATTGCAGGCACATGTGAATGCAATAGTGAATGGAGACATCTGGATGATGACAACTGCATAAATGACTGTATCTGTAACCCAGACACAGAGTGCCCGACCTGTTCCGGAACCGGTTATGTCACCAACTGATGCGATGTCTCCTTTATCGATATCACATACATGGCAGATTTGTCTGCCGTGACCCCTAATTTTACATTGTGATATTTTAATGCATGGATTCTGCAATGGAGACAATCCTGTCACCCAGCATATTGACATAGCTTGCCATTTCATTGTCATACCAGCCATAAATAACCGCCTGGGTCACCTGGATGCTGGCTACCTGGTCCTTGATTACATCCAATACGCTTTTGTCAATTCCCCTGACATTTTCAAGGTTAATCTTGATGACCCCGGTGCGGGTATGGGTTTCATGGCCTTCAATGACAGCTGCAGCCCTTGGCGTTCCTATAATATCAGAAGATACATTTTGCTGATCCGTATACATCAGGTATCCGTTTGTATTTGTTCTTACGGCATCTTCATAAATTGAATTAATCATTTCCCTTCGAATGGGCTTTTTGTTCAGCTCTTCTTGAAAGTTCATAACCAGGATAATCAAAGAGCCTGTGGCTGTGGGGATTCGTACTGACTCTGCAATAAAACCGATGGTTGCCATTTCCGGAATAACCAGCTGCAATGCCTTTGCAGCACCGGTTGTGGTCAAAATGATGTTATTCATGATAGAGCGATTTTTTCTTAAATCCTTGGCATTGGTTTTTGGCAGCCTGTCCAGCACCTGCTGAGATCCTGTGGCAGCATGAACGGTTGCCATGGAGGCGGACAGTATTCTTTCAATACCGAAATAATCCAGTAAAGGCTTGATCATATGTGAAAGACATGTGGTGGTGCAGGATGCATTGGAAATGATATTATGCCTTACCGGATCATAGTCTCCGTCATTGATCCCCATCACGGTTGTCACGGCATCGTCCGGCATGGCCACACCCTCTTTGAGTTTAAACGGAGCCGAAGCAATCACTTTTTGGGCACCGGCTTCAATATGACCCCGGATTGAACCTTTGGCGTCATTGGCCTCAAGGGAAGGATCTAAGAACTGACCGGTTGTATCAACTACAATCCCGGCATCATGCTCTGCCCATTGTATATCTTTGGGGTTTCTATGATCCCGCAATATTTTTACTTTTACACCATTTACAGTCAACGATGCATTGGCCTCATCCACATCAGTGATAACCGGTTCTGCCTGATATCCGTGAAGAAATGAATCCAGCCGCCCATAAGTTGAATCTCTTTCCATATAATGAATAATATCTTGAAAGGATTTACCCACATCACGGCCGATATTTATCACTATGTTATCAAAATATTTCCTGCCTGCGTGATGCCACAAAGAAAGCTTTCCTATTCTTCCCAGTCCGTTAATCCCAAGCGTTTTAGAACCTTTTATACTCATTATATTACCTCGTTTCACTAATGTTTATTTAATTAATTTCAATTGCACCCTTATACACAGAGCCTTTTTGACCGTTAATGCTGATATAGTCACCTGTGACCATTTTTACGCCGTTGAGCAGACACACTTTTTCCAGCTCGTTGCAAACAAGATTTTCACACCCGACAACGCAGGTTTTACCCAGGCTATATGTCACCACGGCGGCATGAGAAGTTAATCCGCCCCTGGCCGTCAAAATTCCGTCTGCTGCATCAATTTCCAGGATATCATCAGGAACCGTATCATTTCTCAATAAAATCAAACTGATACCCGGATGACTCTTTCTTAAACCATCAATTTCCTCCAGGGTAAAAACGATTTTGCCGCTCATGGCCCCGCCGCTGACACCGATCCCCTGACCCAGATATGCCTTGTCAAGAAACTCAGGTGTCACATCAAAATCCACAATCTTTTTTCTGTCCCTCAAAGACATGTCCCTTGCCTGTAGGATAAAAAGATCTTCCCTGTTCTCTCCTTCAAATGTGAATTCAATCTCCTGGGGATTCCATCCTTCATCATACACCAGGCGATGGACCACCTCTTTTAATTTTAAGTAAATATGGGGAAAACTTTTTTCAAGGCTGATTGTTGAATCGGGTTTTTCAAGCTCCCTTTGGATTTCCGAGATGGGCAGGGTTTTTACAAGACCCGATACAACATCCTCGCCCTGGTTTCCAATGGTAAAATCCCCCCAGAGACGTACCGTATCTCCCGGAAGTTTGGGGCTGTGGCTGAACACCACCCCTGATCCCGACTGCCTGGACAAATTTCCAAACACCATGGACTGAACCGTTACAGCAGTACCCCAGTCATCGGATATCCCCATTATCCTCCTGTAATCCTTTCCCCTTTTGGATTCCCAGGAGTAAAAAACCTTATTAATGGATAAAAACAACTGGTCAATGGGAGATTCAATCAAATCAATTCCTGAATCAAGTAATAATTGTTTATAGACAAGGGCAACCCCCTTCATCTGGTCGCCTGTGAACAATCGTTTAAATTCAGCCCCAAATTCTTTCTTTTTTGAATAAATGATATGGTCAAACTCATCCCTTTTGATTCCAAATGCCATGCCATATCCTTGAATAAATCTACGATAGCTGTCCCAGGCAAACCATGGGTTTTTACTGATCCCGGCAATGCTTGCAGCGATTTCCTCATTGAGTCCCACATTTAAAAATGAATCCAGCATTCCGGGCTGTGAAATGGAAGAACCGCTTCGAACCGATAACAACAGCGGATTTTTAGGATCACCAAATTTTTTTTGGGTCCTCTTTTCAAGATTGCCCACCATCTTTGCCACATATTTCTTGAAATTGATGTTGGCAGGCTTGTAATTGTTTATGATTTCACGGCATTTAAACACTTCTGTGGTAATGATAAAACCTTCGGGAACAGCAACGCCTATTTTTTTTAATTTAATAAGGTTCAATCCCTTGTTCCCTAAAAATATAATATTATTGCTGATGGGATCTGAACTGCCCACTTCAATGGCAGAATATTTAGGGTCATAATTTAACAGGCGGCTTAAATGGGTCTGGGAAAGTTTTTCAGATTGCTGAAACAAAGTATGAAGTATACGGTTTAAAAACACGTCCATCTGCTGAAGCCCAAGGGAGGTTGCAATACGGTCCCTGAAAAAAATATCCGCCACCCTCTGATCCAGTTTGGATTTTTGTTTTTCAGACCCTTCTTTGGGAAGATATTTCTCAAGAATCTGATCTTTTCCAAGTCTGGATTCTATCTGAAATAAATTATTAGAATGAATATTATTAAAATGATCATGGATGATATCGGCAACCGCCCTTGTGAAACCCTTAAAAATATCCAGGTACTGGGTAAAAGTGCAGGTTCTAATATCCATGGAAAATTTTAAAAAATCCATCTGGACATCCAGCTGGTTGGATATAATGCCGTCCAGCGACAATGCAGATCTGAACAGGTCCAGTATACTGTAAATGCGTTTAAACGTAGCCTTGGTGATGACTTGAAGATCAATACTGTTAACCAGCTCTTCAAACCACACGTTCAGGATGCTTTCAACCCTCAGGGTCAATCCCAGGGCATCAAATTTTGCCTCATTGTAACTGCCGTACATGGACGGAATATCAACGGCAAAATGGCGTTTATGATAAATGGCCTCATTGGCTTCATATATCCTGTCCGAAAGAATTATTTTTTTAAGCTCTTTCATGTAAGAAAGAAGTGACAAAATCTTGTGTTCCAGGTTTTTTTCTTCAAACACTGAAACAATCTTGGCTGTATCCGGCAGATTTTCAGACTTGAATGAAGACAGATATTTTTTCAATTCCAGGTTATCAATCATATATTTCTGGTTTAACAGACGGTAAAAACCAAATATCATTTTCACCCTGGATTTGTCAGGCTCTGTTACGCCCTCAACTTCATTAATCAACTTGTTGATGGCCTTTTGGGTATGCATCATATAGTCTTTTGGAAGGAATATATCCTTTGTCTTCAGGTTGTTGAGAATAATTCTCGGCCCGTCAACAAAAGGACCCGACACTTTGATATCCCGATAAATTGAAGGGGGAACATGAGGTTCCAGCTTTTTTTTATCTCCTGTTTTCCAAAAGAGAATCACTTCTTTGATAAACTCCACGATCCTGCTTGAACTCTCAACATGGCATTGTTTTCTCAAAAAATGAATCAACTGGTCCTTTCTCTGACAAGACTCATCAAGTTCAGTTGAAATATCCCGAAGCTGTCCCTCGGCTCCTATTTCATTGAAAAAAGCCGGCAATAAACGCGCCAACTGCTTTACCAGATTAAAAACCGGTTCAATGTCTGAATTTAAAAAATTTGTGATATCCCTTGGAAACAGATCCGTATCCTTGATAAAAACGCCGCCAATAGCCAAAGATATGATCAGCGCGGACAACAAGCGTCGTGACTTTTTGGGATGCTGCGAGATCAGGTCAAGAAACACCCTGATATTTTTCACATGCGCACAATTGCTCTTTATCTGCCAGTCATCTCCGGTCCCTTCAATCATGGGAAACTGAAACCCGTGATCCACGGCACGGTCAATAAAATGATTGATCAGATCAATTTTTGACGCTTTATAAACCGAGTCCCCGATTTTATGGATGCAGTCCAGAACAGTTTCAGGATACTTTCCCTTATGTTCTTTGAGCAGCAAAAATGTCTGGTTGACAATATTGATATCTTTTTTAAAATCCTTGTCACCGATCAGGTGGGTCAGTGTAGTGTTAATGTCGCGCAGCGCCTGAACGTGAATAGTGGAAAGTCCAGGAATATGAATAATATAAAAAAGAAAAGTTAATTTCAGATGAAAACCGCCGAGATCATCACCACTTTGGGTCATTATTTTTTGAGGCACGGCCCGGATCAGACTTACAAAATCCTGATAACTTACAAGACCTGTCAATTTTTGAGTTGCCCTGCGAGGATCTTGATCCAATTCTTGAATGATTACTTCAAGTTTTTTTTGCCACAGCCGTATTTTTTCATGTGACACTGATTTTAAAATAGACTGTAACCCTTGCTCCAGACGATTGACATTAATGCTCTGGCCAATCCAGCAAATCGGGTCTTCTTGTTTCAGCCAATAGTCAAATGAATACTCATAAAATTTTATCAAAAACAGATTAAGGGATTTAAAAATTGGTGCATCCCCCTTAAGATTGACCAACAGAGCTTTCGCTATTTTATCAGGCTGGTAATAAGATCTGACAAAAAAATAAAAATCCCGGCCTTCATAAGATTCAATCTTTTGCACAGCCTTTTCAATCACATGCAAAAAAAGGTCAAAGTCATGATCAGATTCTTTGACAATATGCTGCAAAAACAGCATTAGATTATCTGCCGCCCTTGTTTTCAGGCATAAAGGCGAATCTGATTCAAATGAATCCAGAAAAATATCAACAAAAAGATCCAATGCTTTGCCGCCATCCGGATGGGACTTGTACAAATAAAAATATTGAAGAGAAAAATGCCGGGCTTCGCTGACAATAAATTCCCAGTTTTTATAGGGATGTGACAGCTCTTTTAGAAAAACGTTCATCCGGTTCAAAATCCCGACATAGGATGAAACAATATCCAAAAAAACTTCATATTTTGAGTCAATTATAACATCAACTTTTGTATCGGATAAATTAACTTCAAGAGCCCTGGATTTCACAAGATTTCCTTTGCTTTGGTGATATATTTCAAATTTATCACCTTTATTAATCGTTTCTGATAACCCGTTTGACATCGGTTACCTTTTTGACTTTTTTAATGGCCGACATGATTTGACGAAGCTGATCCGTACTTTCAACCATCAGTGTGAAATAAAACAGGCTGATACCTGTTTCCAGGGTTTCAGTATTGGCATTTAGAATATTTGATTTATGTTTGCTGATAACCGAGGCAATATCTGCTAAAAGCCCTGACCTGTCATCTGTACGGATCTTGATACTGGCGGGATAGGATTCTTTGACCTCATCGCTCCACTGAACTTCGATCTGGCGCTCATTGCTCATTTTCATGATATTCAGGCACCCTTTGCGGTGGATAGTCACCCCCTGGCCCTGGGTGATATACCCAATGATAGGATCTCCAGGAAGCGGATTGCAGCATTTTGAAAACTTGACCAGAATATCATGGAGCCCTTTTACAATGATACCGGTACTGTCTTTTTTCTTTCGCTTTCCAGTCTGTTTTTGAAGAACACTCGCGTCTTTAACTTCTTGTTTTTCAACCTCAGGCGCAACTTTATTCAAAATCTGCAGCGGAGTTATTTTTCCAAATCCCACATGGGCAATCAGGTCATCAACTGTTTTAAAGCCATAGGCATCGGAAACCTGTTTGATTTCTCCTGATTTCATCAGGGCATTAAAATTTTGGTTTCTCTTTCTAAATATCTTTTCACACATCTCTCTTCCAAGAGAATAACTTCTCTCTTTTTCCCGGGCATTGATCCAGCCGCGTATTTTAGTTCTGGCCTTTACGGTTTTTACAAAATTAAGCCAGTCAGAACTTGGAGTATGGCCTTTGGTTGTGATAATTTCAATGGTATCACCCGTTTTTAACCGGTGGCTAAGCTGTACTATTTTCCCGTTGACCTTTGCTCCGGTGCATTCGGCACCCACTTCTGTATGTATGCGATAAGCAAAATCCACGGGCGTGGCTTTTTTGGGAAGAATCTTGATCTCACCTTGAGGTGTGAACACATATATTTCATCGGGATACAGATCAATCCTGACATTTTCTAAAAATTCATCCGGATCATTATAATTTTCCTGGTTTTCCACAAGATTTCTTATCCAGGCAAACAGCTCTCCTGTATTTTCATCAATCTTTGAGCCTTCTTTATAACTCCAGTGGGCCGCGATTCCTGATTCCGCAATATTATCCATATCCTGGGTTCTGATCTGGATTTCAACCCTTTCTCCTTTGGGTCCCACAACCGTGGTATGAATGGATTGATACATATTGGGTTTGGGATTTCCAATATAATCTTTTATTTTATAATAAATCGGCTTCCACATGGAATGGATGGCGCCCATGGCGGCATAACACTGGGGAACCGTGTCCAGGATAATCCTGAACGCTATGACATCATAGACCTCCTTAAAATCAAGGTTCTGGGATATCATTTTTTGATAAATACTGTAATTTTGCTTGTACCGACCTTTTATTTCGGCTTCCAGCTTCATCTCCTTCATTTTTTCATGAAGCTTTTCGTTTACGGTTATAATGTAATCTTCTTTTTCATGCCGGGCTTTGTTTACAAGGGCCTTGATACGTTCATATTCATGCCTTTTGGTATAATAAAACGCAATGTCTTCCAGTTCATATTTCATCCAGAATATCCCCAGGCGGGCGGCAATTGGGGCGTAAATATCAAGGGTTTCCTGGGCAATGGCAGCCTGTTTTTCAGGCTTGCGGTGATATTTCAAGGTACGCATATTATGAATCCGGTCCGCAAGCTTGATCAGAACCACCCGGATATCATCTGCCATGGCAAGGATCATTTTGCGTAAACTTTCTGCCTGCTGAGCTATTTTGGTTGAAAAAGGCAGGGCGGAAAGTTTTGTTACGCCGGAAACAATATGGGCAACACCCGGTCCGAACATATTTTCAATATCTTCTCTTGTTGCGGGGGTGTCTTCAATGACATCATGCAGAAGGGCTGCGGCAATGCTTTCAACATCCAGGCGCATGTCGGCTAAAATATTGGCCACCTCAAGAGGATGGGATAGATAGGGTTCCCCGGAAAGCCTTACCTGGCCGTCATGAACTCTTGCCGAGTAAACATAGGCCCGGTCTATGATGTCACAATCCCCTTCGGGATTATACTCATATATTTTATCCAGTATGTCGTTAATCCTGATCATTGATGCAACTTAATATGCTTTTGCAAAGAGTACCCTTCGTGAACTGGGGTTATCACAACAAATGCACCTGCCTTCTTCTGTCGGGCTGTCAAACGGAATACAGCGAATGGTGACGGACAGATCTTTTTTGATTTTTTCCTCACATTTTTCTGATCCGCACCAGTGGGACATGATAAAAGCACCATTATTAAAGCCCTTGGATTTTTGATACAGCTTGTAAAATTCCTTTTTATCATCAATTTCAAAAGTGTTTTCTTTTCTTCGGATTACTGCCCGGTTAAAAAGACTATCCTGAATATTATCCAGAATATCAGTAATCTGATCAATAAACTCTTCTCTGTCTATGGATTGTTTCTGGTTTGAGGGGTTGTCCCTTCTGGCCATGAACACACTGTTTTGTTCAATATCCCTTGGACCAAGTTCAATCCTGACGGGAATACCTTTTTTCACCCAGCCCCAACCTCTGGCACCGCCGATATCCCTGTCGTCAATTTCAACAATAATCTTTCTGCCATGAAATTGTTTTTCTTCCAATGCATCTTTAAGGCCCTGGGCGCTTTCCATAATGGTTCGCCGATCTTCATCTTTTTTAAAAATCGGAAGAATGACGACATGAGCCGGCGCTATCCGGGGTGGCAACACCAGGCCGTCATCGTCCGAATGCACCATGATCATTCCGCCGATCATCCGGGTGGAGACTCCCCAGGACGTGGTCCAGGCAAAAGTTTCCGTGCCCTCTTCATTTTGAAATTTTATATCCGAACCTTTGGCAAAATTCTGGCCCAGAAAATGGGAGGTGCCGGCCTGAAGCGCTCTTTTATCCTGCATCATGGCTTCAATGCAAGTGGTATCATCGGCTCCCGGAAACCGTTCTGAAACCGTTTTTCTGCCCCTGATCACCGGCATGGCCAGAGAGTCTTCAACAAATTTTGTATAGATATCCAGCATGAGCATGGTTCTCTCTTTTGCTTCGGATTCCGTGGCATGGGCGGTATGTCCTTCCTGCCATAAAAATTCGCTGGTTCTTAGAAACATACGGGTCCGCATCTCCCATCGAACAACATTTGCCCACTGGTTTAACAAAATAGGCAAATCCCTGTAACTTGTTGTCCATCTGGCCATTGATTCCCCGATAATGGTTTCTGATGTTGGACGGACAATCAAAGGCTCAGTCAGTTTTCCAGCCGGTTTTAAACCGCCTTCACCATCGGATTCAAGCTTGTGGTGGGTTACAACGGCACACTCTTTGGCAAACCCTTCCACATGCTCCGCCTCTTTTTCCAGGTAGCTTAACGGAATAAACAAGGGAAAATATGCATTTTTCACACCGGTTTGCTTAAACATGGCATCCATCTGGTGCATAATATTTTCCCAGATGGCATACCCCCAAGGTTTTATCACCATGCATCCCCTGACAGGTGAATTTTCCGCCATATCCGATGCTTTGATCACTTCCTGATACCAGGCTGGATAATCTTGTTCCCGGGTTGGGGTGATCGCTGTTTTACTCTTTTTTGCCATTCACTTTCTCCGAATTCTTTATCATTTTGTCTATTTCGCTCAGCAATTGATCCACAAGTTCATCCTGATCTATTTTCCGTATAACTTTTCCCTTTTTAAATAGAATCCCCTTGCCATAACCACCTGCGATGCCGATATCCGCCTCTTTTGCTTCACCGGGTCCATTTACCACACATCCCATAATCGCAACTTTAATCCGGGAAGACCGTTCAAGTAAAGCTTTTTCTACTTGTTCGGCAATTTTAAAAAGATCAATTTTACACCGTCCGCATGTGGGGCACGAAATCAGTTCCGGTCCGCGGCTTCTGATCCCCAGAGACCTTAAAATTTCATAACCGGTCCTGACTTCTTCAACCGGGTCCCGTGTCAATGAAACCCGGAGGGTATCACCCAACCCCTGGGCCAAAAGCATACCAATGCCGATGGCTGATTTTGTGATACCCGCATAAAGCCCGCCGGCTTCCGTTACCCCGATATGAAAAGGTACATCCGTTCTGGGTGCCAGCAGCCGGTAGGCAGCCACTGTTCTTGAAACATCCGAAGCTTTCAGGGACACTTTTATGTCATGAAAATCCAGGTCCTCAAGAATTTTGATATTGCGCACCGCGCTCTCCACCATGGCTTGAGGCGTTGTTCCCAGGCGCTGTTCAATCTCTTGTTCAAGAGAACCTGCATTCACGCCTATCCGAATTGGAATACCATGTTTTTTTGCACAATCCACGACTGCTTTAATTTTTTTGGCTTCCCCGATATTACCCGGATTTATTCTTAAGGCATCAGCACCTGCTGTTGCAGATGCCAGTGCCAGCCTGAAATCAAAATGAATATCAGCAATGATTGGAATGGTGATCTGCTGCTTGATCTTTTCAATGGCCTGCGCCGCTTCCATGTCAGGAACCGCCACCCGGATGATTTCACAACCGGCCTTTTCAAGAGCAAGAATCTGGTTAACCGTAGCCACCACATCCTGGGTCTGGGTATTGGTCATGGATTGAACTGAAACCTGGGCCATGGAACCTATTTTAACATTGCCGACACTGATTTGCCGGGTGGAACGTCTTTGATCAACCAGTGACATCTTAAAGTTTCCTGCAATTAATAAAAATTAAAAGCTCACAGAATTGCCTTTAATCTGTAAGCCGTAAATATTGTTTTTTTTCGAACCTTAAAGATACCAAAGCTGTTCTTTTTATTCAAGACAACACTCTTTATAAACTTTGGATAATTATAAATTGACTTTATATATACTCTTTTTTCCAAAGGTTGATCAAAACACAATAACAAAAGCCTGATCTCATTGATCCATGATCCCATTTATCCAAGTAAGGGCAGCAAATCCTTTGATTGACTTACTGCTGAGTTTAATTTATTCTATCAGTAACAGTTATTGATATGTTATTTACTACACGCTATGTCTAAAAGGAGATGAAATGTTTAATGAAATTAATATATTAAGAGCAATGCCTATTTTTAAAAATATAGAGATTGGAAAACTTGAAAAAATTTTCAACCTCCTCCACCTGGTAAAAATAAAAAAAGGGGATGTCCTGATAAAAGAAGATGAAATTGCAAGAGAATTTTATATTCTCCTTTCAGGTCAATATAAAATCTCATTTAAAAACGGAAAACATATCACATTGGACAAAAAAGGGGATTTTATCGGCTGGGCAACCATCATTGCAGCACCCAAATATCTGGGGACAGGCATTGCATTAACCGACGGCGATGCATTCAAACTTACCCGCCAGGATTTCATGGATCTTTTGATCAGTGACTCGGAAATAGGAAATCAAATCATGGCAAACGGCAGTGAGCTTACCGCAAAACATCTTTGAGCCCGAAACGATATCACCCTCAACCTTATTTTTCCACGGCAAGAGGGTTTTCATCGTAAACGACCCCATCTGCATCAAGGTCAATAATTACAAAAAAACATGGATTCACAGGTCTTATCCAAAAAGTATCATAATTTTTGGATAAGACCTGTGTTGAATCTTCTCAATGTCAGACACATGGCGCAATATTTTTAAATATCTTTGAAAGAAAAGCCAAGGATCGATTCAGGTTTTCAAGATTAAACACCTCAATACTGACCACCCCTTCAAAATTTTCCAGAATGAATTGAACTTGTCTGAAATGCTTTTCCGGCAATTTATCCAAAGCAGTATGATCTTTTCCAGGCAATACGGAAAAATCAACACCATGCAGGTGCATGATGGACGTTCTGAATTGATGTTTTTCAAAAGTTTTCAAAAGATTATGACCATATTTTATCTGGTGACCGACATCAATACACACGGACGTTTTAAACTCCTCCACCAGGGTTTCGACCATGGAAAACGGGTAGTCAAGGGTTTCCACGGAAATAATCCCGGGATTGGACAGTCCTGACACCAATGCTCCAAGGCCTTGTCGGGTTTTTTCTTCCCACTCTTTGAGCTGTTTTAAATTACCCGTATCCGTTTTAATCCTCTGGGGCATCTCAAGGTGAAGTGTTTGGGTGCTGGGTTCAAGGGGGGCAAAAAGATCAATGACCTTTAAAAGCATGTCCGCAGCTTTTTGTCTTTTTTCCAAATTATCGCAAGTCAGACTCACATCAATTGGAAGATGGATATTGTAAGTTAAATTCAATTTTTGGGATAACTCTAAAAGAGTTTTTACATCATCTTTTGAAGGCAAAACTTCTTCAGGCAGGCTTTCAAACACAAGCAGCTCGATTTCATCAAAAAAAGCCCCCAGTTTTTTTACATTGGGGATAATATGATCTGGAAAAATAAACGAAGTTGTCCCAAGCTTGAACGGTTTGTCAGGTAATACGGCCATTGAAATTTTTTCCTTTAAAAATTTTTATATGAAAGTTTTCAAAAATTTAAACAGTGACTTTCAAGCTCTGTTGTGGGCAAACCAAGGTGCAAGACCAAGTCTGCCCGTGGCAGTTATTAAGGAATTCAAATTAAATAACATTGACAATCAAAGGACAAAGAGTTGTTTTTGGCCAAAGGCCCTTCAAAGTTCTTAGTCCTAAGAGTACTCTAAACAACAAAGAAAAAGACGACTGAAACCAGGATGGCTGTCAAAGAGCTGAGCATCATCAGATCACAAGCCTGTTTTATTTTTTCTTTTTCAGGATCTTTAAAATCTTTTCCAATAAACGGCTTTTCAACCATGGCACCATGATACATGTTTGGCCCGCCAAGTCTTATTTCAAGGGCACCTGAAAAAGCAGCCTCCGGATAACCGGCATTAGGGCTTTTATGGCGTGATCCCTGGGCAAATCCAGTCTTTAATGCCAGAATCCCTTTCTTAAACGAAAGCAGACCTGCACTTAAGGCAATGACCAGTACCGACAGTCTTGCCGGAATAAAATTGGCCACATCGTCAATTCTTGCAGATGCCCGACCAAAAAGAAGATATGTGTCATTTTTATAGCCTACCATTGAATCCAGGGTATTGATCATTTTGTAGGCAAGAGCCCATGGCACCCCCCCGATCATTGCAAAAAACAAAGGCGATAAAAACCCGTCCACAAAATTTTCAGCCACTGTTTCCACACTGGCGCGTGTAATGGCTTTTTGATCCAGATCCTGTGTCTGCCGGCCCACAATCATGGAAACTTTTTTCCGTGCTTTTTCAATATTATTCTCTTTAAGAGCAAAAAAAACACCTGATGCAGCTTTTTCAAGGCTTTTTGATGAAAAACAGAAGAACAGCAGAATGACCTGAACAAGATCGCCAAAAACAGGATGGACAGCCATGCTCAATTTTATAATGATAAAGGCGATCAGCCATGTGGAAAAAATCAGAAAACAGGAAAAAAACAGCCCGGAAACCAGAAGATGCTTGAACCATTTTCTGAAACGGCTCTCAAAAAAGCTGATGGCCTTTCCCATATAAATGATTGGATGAGGCAAGATGTCAGGATCGCCAAAGATAAAGTCAAGGATAAACGCAGCCGGAATAATGTACCAATGAATTTCAATCATTTTTCACAGCCTTTTTTATCAACTCGGCAAGATGCAAATTGACAGGTCTTTGCTTTAATGAAAATCTCACATACTGATCGGACAGGCCCATAAAATTGGAACAATCCCGGATCAGCACTTTGTGTTGTCCGATTTTTTTGCAAAATTCTTCTGAGGTCAGCCCGTTTGTCAGCCGGGCCAAAATAAAATATGTGGTTGAATCCAACAATTTTAATTCTTGAATATCCTCAAGACTTTCAAGAAAAAGCTGTTTTTCCGTTTTAATATAGTCTCTTGTTTTCTGATAAAAGGGTTCGATTTTTTCAGGGTGATCAAAGATATGTTCTATCACTGTCTGGGCAAGTGCATTAACACTCCAGGGCTGGTAACAGGCCATGATTTTTTCAGCAAGTTTTCTGGATGCGCTTAAAAAACCGGTACGAAGCCCTGGTATCCTGAATATTTTGGACATGGAGGACAACACAATCAGATTTTTATATCCGGTTTCCGACACCAGGGATATCTCACGGGCCTGATCCACAAATGGAAGATAGGATTCATCAATGATAAAAACCGTATCCTCGTGTTTTTGAATCAGGTAGTCAAGCTGTTCTCTTGGCATCAATGCGCCCGTCGGGTTGTTGGGGTTACAAAGAAACACCGTATCCGCGTCTTTTGCCATTCTGGACAGATCGTCAATATCTGGTGCAAACATTGTTGGCTCTTTTGCAAGGCAATGCGCAAAGTCAATGTTATGCATAAGGCAGGCATCCTTGTAATCCGAATAGGTTGGACCGGCAATCAACACCTTTTTTGAGGCCAAAGCTTTGGGGATGGTGTAAATAAACCAGGTGGTTCCGTTGCCTGCCACAACGTTTTCATGATCTATTCCGTGAAAGTGTGCAAAGCCTTTTCTCATGGTCACGGCATCTGCTTCAGGCAGAGATCGTATTTTAACCAGGTTGTTGCAAATGACTTTTTCTATGTTTTCAGGCGGTCCCAGAGGATTTAAATTGCTGCTCATGTCAACAATTTCATCAACCCCGCAGCCCAGTGTTTCTGCCAGATTTGCTTTGTTTCCGCCATGGCCGATAATCATTTTATTTCTTCCTTTTAAGCGATTAATGCCCCGGTTGCCAAAAATAAAACCGCTTCCAGGATTTCAGTCATGGCACCCAGCATATCTCCTGTAATACAATTGAGTGTTTTTTTGTAAAACCCCAGTATCAGCAACAGGGTTCCAAGAAAAACCAGGTTCAAAACCAGACATTTATACCCCAAAAAAAGGGAGATGACCACAGGAATCAGCACAAAGGCAAAATCCTTTGGACCAATGCCCTTTTCAAACAAATCAAGCCCGGTCCCGGTCTCTTTTCTGCCGTAATCCAGCACCTTGATGCCAACGATCATTGCCCCGCGAGCATATGCCGGAACAATCAACAGCAGACCCATTGTTTGAAAAAGGGTTCCGGTTGTTTTGACGGAATAAATCCCGGCGGCTTTAACAGCCAGGATACAGACCACTGCCACAAGCCCCATCATACCTGTTCTGCTGTCTTTCATGATTTCAAGAGCCCGTTCTTTGGAGCGGTGACTGAACAACCCGTCTGCCGCATCCCCCAAACCGTCGAGATGAAATGCCCCGGTCACCACAACCAGGAAAAGAACATCAAGAACTGCTGCCACACCAGGCGACCAAAGTGTTGAAACGCCCGCATCAAATACCAGGAGAAGCCCCCCAAGTATAAGCCCGACAACGGGGAAAAATTTAATCATGCCCATGGGAGAATAGGCCACATCTTTTCCTGCCGGAAGAATGGTGATAAACAAGATTGCAGATCTTAAATCCGTTAATATGTTTTTTATTGTCATGAGTCTTTTAATGTCTGATAGAAAACACCCCGTTCCTGGGTTTTTCCAACTATTTTGCCTTCCTGTTCAAGTATGGTTATATGGTTGTCGATCACCTCTTTTTCAACCCCTAAAATCTTCAGCAGATCCTGCTTTGTGCAGGGTCTGCGATGAATGGTTTCAACAATGGCCGCTTTTATATTTTCTCTTTGTATGTGTGCCCTGATATTTTTATCCACCTTTGCAATGATCTGGCTATTGGGAAACCCTATAATTTGGATTGCTCGTTCAAGCTCGGATCTTGAGGCGGGTTTAATGCCCGCAAGAGTTCCAGGCCGGTCAAGGGTATTGATCTGAACCAGGTTTGGCTGAATTTTTTGAACAGCCTCTTTGAGCAGCAGCAAATCAGATGTACTGTCATTAATTCCCGGAAGAATGAAAATTTCCAGCCAGATCTTTCCCTTGTATTCTTTTGCAAAAGCTTCAATTCCCTTTACAATTTCATTGGTATCCAGAGTCTTGCCAGGCCTGTTAATCCTGGCAAATGCCTTGTCTGACACAGCATCAAGAGAAGGCACCACAAGATCTGCTTTTAAAAGCGCATGCCGGACTGTTGGATCAAAAAAAAGGGTGGAATTGGTCAAAACAGCTACATTAATATGGGGTTTTTTCTCTTTGATATAACCTATGACCTGTCCCAGTTTGCTGTTTAATGTTGGTTCGCCTGCACCGGAAAACGTTATATAGTCAGGATCATCATTATGCTGCCAGAAATGGTCCAGTTCTTTTTTCACGTCCTTGAACCGGACATACTCTTTTTGCTCCATGGTTAACCGGGTGGTTTTCCCGCACTCACAATAAATACAGTCCAGACTGCAGGTTTTATGAGTAACCAGATCAACTCCCAGGGAAATGCCAAGCCGCCTGGACGGAACCGGTCCGAAAATATGATGATATTGCATGAATGTTTGTTTCCTTCTATGGTATGGGCTTTAGCTGCTATAATTTTGGTTTTATCTGGTGATCAATTCCGGCAAACATCATAACAACCTTGTCGGCTGTTTTTGCAATCCGCTGATTGACAAGCCCTGCAACATCCCTGAACTGCCTGGCAAGCATATTTTCAGGAACAATACCCATGCCCACCTCATTGGAAACCAGGAATACCGGACATTTGCACTGTTCAAGGGAATTTTCCAGATCTTGAATAGCCCCGTCAATTTGATTGTTGTCATAGGAATGAAACAAGAGATTGGATGTCCACAGGGTCAGACAATCCACCAGGATAACACCGGCTTTTGAAGAAAACTCATTAATTTTTTCATGAATTTTAACCGCTTCTTCAATGGTTATCCAGTCTTCTCCCCGTTCTTTTTGATGCTTTTCCACCCGTTTTTCCATTTCAATATCGGTTGGCACGGAAGTGGCAATAAACACTTTATTTTTTTTTTCTATCCTGTTGGCCTGATCCAGAGCAAAAGAGCTTTTCCCGCTTCTGCATCCGCCCATCACAAATGTTACACCTTTTTTCAAAATACAAACCTATCCTTTATTCTTATCTTGTTTGGTATCCTTATCGCTTTTAGTTCCCCAAATATCAACAATTTTAGTATCTCCGGGATAATCAACCGTGCGATACCTGGTAATATTGGATAATTTTTTTGTGATTTTTCCAAGCCGGGTTGCCTGGGTTTTTATGGAAGTAAGGTTGTTGGTTTCAATTGTGTCTACTTTATCTGCTGATTCTGAACCCATCAATAATAGTTCGGAAAAACCTAAAATTGCCTGCAATGGCTGATTAATCTCATGACAGACCGCCCCTGCCATCTCAAGAACACCCTGGAGTCTTTCTTTTTCGTATTTTTCTTTTTCAGCCAATCTTCTCCGGCTGATGTCCGTAAGTATTGCAATGGTCCATGCAGCGGGATCAGACACATCACCACAGTTCAGCTTGATATGGACCGGAAACAGAGTCTTGTCCTGTTTAACCATATCAATTTCATAATCTGCCGTACCATTGTTGACAAGGCTGTAATATATTTTTTTCCCGTTAACATCATAATGATCAATATCAGGATAGAGCATCCTTGTACTTTTATTCTCAAAATCCTGTTTTGATTGATATCCAAACATTCGAACCATTTCATTATTAACCCACTTGAAAATCCGTTTCTGCGCAAGGCCGATTCCCACTGGTAACGATTCCAGAATTTTTTCAAGAATATGTTGCTGCTCTGCCGATTTTTCATCCGATTTTTTTCGTTCAATGGCAAGGGCAATATGCCGGGAAACTGAGTCTAAAAGTTCCAGATCCTTTTTTTTATAGTCGCTTGCTGAAGTATAGCTTTGAACCACAATGACGCCTTTTACCCTGTCATGGATAATTAAAGGTACGCCAAGCCAGATTTTTCCGACTGTTTTCCTTGATTTTTGTTTTTGCTGATCAGCAAGCCGAATAAGATCCTTGTTATAAAAAATCATTGGTTTTTTGTTTTGAATGACCATGCCGGTGGAAGAGGCTGTTTTACTCAAACCAATTATCTCTTCGGGTGCCTCACCTTTTTCATCCGCATAATATGGAAATGTGATGGAATCACTTGCTTTATCGTAAAGAGCGATATAAAAATTATCCGCATTAAGAATTTCATCCAGACTTTTATGAATCACTGCATAGAGTTCATCCAGATTCCGGGTTGTGTTGATTGCTTCGGATATGTCAAACAATACTTTCAGGGTGTTATCGGGACTTCGCTTCTTTTTCGTTTTTGCAGATTGATTTTTTCCCATGACAACCCTTTTTGTCTTTTTATTTAAGGCACATCCAAAAAAAATCACATTATTCCATTAAAGCTTGATTTTATCAAGAACAATTGCTTCATTAAAAAGGCTATCACCTGTAAAGTAAAAAACGATTCAACCGGAATTAATCAGGTGATAAAATTTCTTATGCCCGGACAGATTAAAAATTTCCTTTTTAATCACGGCAAAACATTATATCTTGTTATAAAATCAAATTTTATGCAATAATATTCCCACAGGGCCTCTTTTTGTGAAATATTTCAATACAACTTTTAAATCAATAGCTTAATTATGAATTTAAGTATGCGGAACAAAATAAATGAAATTTTTTGAAGAAATATCACTTTTATATGAAATCAGTGAATCACTGAACCAGCATATGGACATGAAAAAATCATTATTCAAGGTATTAAGCGTTCTGTCTGAATCCTTGAACCTGGTAAGGGGGATCATTTTTTTGATCAGCTCTGAAACCGGTGAAATTAGAATTGAAATGGCCCATGGCATTTCTAAAGAAACCACCCGCAAAATCAAATATCTTCCAGGGGAAGGCATAATCGGTCGAGTCATTCAAACCGGAGAGTCGGCTGTGGTTCCCCGCATCAGCAAAGAACCGCTGTTCCTTGACAAAACCCATTCAAGGCAGGTCATGGAAGGTCGGGATTATTCTTTTATCTGCGTCCCCATAAAAAAAGACAACAGGGTCATAGGAGCCATCAGTGCCGATCAACCCTTTGAGGGGAAAAAATCCCTGGAAAAGGGCGAAAAGCTCCTGTCTGTGGTGGCAACCATGGTAGCACATCATGTGATCAATATTGAAACCATAAGAGTTGAAAAAGAACAGCTTAAAACAGAAAATATACGACTGAAATCAGCACTTGAAAACAGATACAGCTTTACCAACATTATCGGCAATTCCAATAAAATGAGAGAAGTTCTTCAAATGATCGCCCAGGTATCATCTTCTTCAGCCACTGTTTTGATCCGGGGAGAAAGCGGGACGGGAAAAGAACTGGTTGCCAATGCCATCCATTATAACAGCAATAGAAACAAAAAACCCTTTATCAAGATCAATTGTGCAGCCATCCCGGAAAACCTTATTGAAAGTGAATTGTTCGGTCATGAAAAAGGATCGTTTACCGGAGCTTCCCATCAGAAAAAAGGGAAATTTGAGATAGCGGACAAAGGCACTGTCTTTCTGGATGAAATCGGAAACATGGCCCTTTCAGCACAGGTAAAACTCTTAAGGGTGCTGCAGGAAAAAGAATTTGAACGCGTAGGGGGATACACCCCCATTAAAAGTGATGTCAGAATCATTGCCGCAACCAACTCAAATCTTGAAGAGATGTCCCGACAGGGCAAATTCAGGGATGATCTTTATTTCAGGCTGAATGTATTCCCGATTTATATTCCCAGCCTTCGAATGCGCAAAACCGATATCATTTTGCTGGCCGATCACTTTCTTGAAAAATACAGAAAAGAACATGGAAAAGAGATCAAACGCATCACCTCCCCTGCCATTGACATGATGATGGAATATCACTGGCCCGGAAATGTAAGGGAATTGGAAAACTGTATTGAAAGGGCTGTCATCCTCTGTAATGAAGGTGCCATCCACAGCTATCACCTTCCTGCCACCCTTCAAACCGGAACCAAATCCAAAACCCTTCCCTTATCCCTTGAAGATGCGGTTGCCCACCTTGAAAAAGAGATCCTCATGGATGCGTTGAAAAACACCAAAGGAAATATTCATAAGGCATCAAAACTCATTGGAATCACTGTTAGAAAATTTTCCTATAAGGCTGCTAAATATAGTATCAATTATAAAGAGTATCGATAGCATGCCGGCCCGGGAACAATGAGGATTCAATTGTGGTGCAAAGCAAAATAATTTTTATGCCTTTCAAGTCGGTTTGAAAGGCTTTAAAAACAAATCTATTTTGCATCACCGAAATTCAGCACTGCACCGGCACGGACTTTTTGAGATAATCTTCCATTAGTCCGGAACCGGTACAGTGATCTGGTGAGCATGTCATGCTGATTTTAGATAATGGGATCACATGGTTATATTTTTCCTGAAAGGGGGACCGATTTGAAATATGTCCCTGACAAACCAGATCCTAAGCCAATGCATGAAGTTTTTCCATCAAACCTTCAAGATTCTTTGAATTGTCAAAACAAAACTGCATTTGTGTAAATTGTTTTCTCAAGCCAATCACCTCATCCTTGATTGATTTAGCCCCTTTAACACCATCATGAATCAATTGGGCAAGGACCTGGAAATCTTGTTCTTTCATACCGAAACGGGTCATTTCAGACACGCCCATGCGCAAGGAACCGGAGGCGGTAAAGCCCTCTTCTTCCGGGGTGGCCTGATAATTGACAATAACATTGTTTTTCTCAAGAAAGTCCGCTACCTCCGGACCTTTTGAATATCCCACATTCACAATGACCTGATGGGTATGAGTGAAGCCATCGGCTTTCTCTCCTGCCACATCAATGCCCAGTTCAGCCAGGGCTGATGCAAACGCCCTGGCATTGGCAATCACCTGTTTCTGGTAGTCGTCTTTAAAATGATTCATCTCATAGGCTGAGGCCAGCAGACCCAGCATGGTTCCAAGATGATGATTGCTCACGCTTCCCGGAAAAGTTCTTCTTTCAATGGCTTCCCACAGAGGATATCTCTGGTCATCAAGAGCATAATTCCCCGCAACAATACCTCTCTGGGTGCCGAAAAAAGTTTTATGGGTTGAACCGGTCACAAGATCGGCACCATCTTTGAACGGTTCCTGAAAATGGGGGCCTACAAGCCCCAGCACATGGGCCATATCATACATTATTACAGTATCAAGCCCTGCGGCTTTTACCATTTTGCGGATTTGGGCCACAGGTTCCGGGTATATGGTCATGCTTTTGCCGAAAATAATCAGCTCCGGCTGATGGATTTCAATGAGTTTTTGGCAGGCAGGTACATCAATCTTGTACAAATTGTCCTGGCAGACCGGGAAATTGACCACTGCAGGCTTTTCGGTTTTCGGGTCCCGTGCCACAAAATCGCGCAAAGCTCCCATGGGCTGGGCACTTAAATGGCCGCCGTTAAGGATGTGGTTGTTCATGATTTTCCGGATACGGCGCTGTTCACTTTTTCTGTCCACCCGGTTGAGATAATCCACCATGGCACTGAACACAGCCGTATTGGCCATCTGACCCGATAGTACACGGGTTTCCACGGTACGGCACCCCAAAAATTTTTGGAATTCCTGTACCAGCAACTCTTCCACTTCACTTATAAACTGGGTTCCCTGGTAATAAAATACCTCATGATCACAAAAGGCTTTTACTTTTTTATGTTCTGCATATCTGCCCGAAGAGTCCATGATGGAAAGCAGTCTTGAAAAAGAGGAGGCTGTCTGCTCCGAGGGGATGAGATTGATGCATTGGGACTGGCGCCAGGTGGTGTTGTCCACGGCTTTTTGAATAAGACCTGACATCAGGGATTCGGTTTTTGACATTGTGCCGGACTGTGTTTCTTTTGTCTGCGATGCCTTTGCCGGGGACACCTCCACACCCAGTTGATTCCAGACAATAGCTCTGGCATTGGGAGGTGCTTCCGCTCTCATGTGATAGGGAACCACAACCCCTGTGTATATTTTTTTGCGGATCTTAATTTCAAGCTGATCCCCCTGTACAACATCTGCATCCACAAGTGCAAGTGCAATTGCCCTTTTTTCATCATTCTCCGTCAACACGGAAAAAAGCCCCTCTCCTTGCGTACTCCAGTAAGGCACCATGGTGCCGCTGGTGATATACCCGACATGGCGACCGTCTTTCATCACTTCACAGCCGTTCCTGGCAATGCCTTTGCCGGTAACGGCCACCGGCACAATAACCCGGGGCAGGGCCTCAATATTGGAATAATCGAAATCCGCAATGCGTTTCAATGCACTGAACTGTTCAATCAGGGCAGCCTTACCAATGAAATCACCTTTTTGAGCAGCAAAGCTGACGGCAAATTTAGCAAGGGGGCAGGCAAAAATGGGAATGGGTTTATTGTCCGGGTCATCTCCGAATTCATGGCCGTACAGGGGCAGCGAAGCTTCAAGCCGCAGCGTATCCCTGGCACCCAGCCCAATGGGTTCCACCCCCTGTGCCAGGAGCAGATCCCATATTTTAACGGCATCATCCTTGTCCATGAAGAGTTCAAATCCAAGCGGATCACCAGTATAACCGGTCCTGGCAAGCAGCACTTTTGCTCCACAAATCATCACCTCGCTCAAGGTGTTTCTCAGGGGAATAGGCAGGGTGCCAGAATCTATAAGTGCATTCATGACTTTTTTGGAGGCAGGTCCCTGAAGACTTAGCATCCCCATATCAAGGGTATGATCCTTTAATTGAAGATCATCAAATTTTTTGGCCTGTTCCATAAAATGGTTCCAGTCCTTTTCACGGTTGGATGCATTGACCACCAGCAGGTAGTTGTCTTCATGAAACCGGTAGAGATAGGCATCATCAACAGCATGTCCGTTTTCATCCGGTATGATGGTGTACTGGCTCTCGCCCACTTCAAGAGCCCCGGCATTGTTGGTCAGCACCCGCTGGAGAAACGGCAGTCTATCTTTTCCGCTGATAATAAACCGTCCCATATGGGACACGTCAAAAAGTCCTGAACTCTTCCGGGTAGCCAAGTGTTCCTGAATCACTCCTTTTTCATATTGTACCGGCATATCCCAGCCGCCGAAATCAACCATTGTGGCACCCAGTGCCCTGTGTTGTTCATTAAAAAATGTTTTGCTTAATGAAGACATATCTGATTTTTCCTTCTCAAGTAAAAGTTTTAATTTTATACCATCCAAGCAAAGCCCGTAAATCGCTAAAAAGTATTTTGATTTTTGCATTTATTTCTTATTATAAGCTTTACCTTTTATGGTACGATACATTTTTTCGATCTGAAATGAAATAACAGCCGCCTGTTTTTTTAGTTAATACAATCTTCTTTTTTGCAAGAAAATCAAAATTTTTCTTGTTGCTGATCCTTAATTTTCTCGGTTTGGCAGAAGTATTTATATACCATCCAGGTATAGCTAAAACCGGAGTTGCATAATGTTTATCCCAGGTTGACTGTTCTATCCATTTTTGCAGACATTTTGCCTGCCGGATTGTTTGCAAAACGGCTTTTGTTTTTGTCCACCCCGGGATCAGTTGTGCAAGCAATTGTCAGCACTCTTTACTTAAGTATTAAATCGGAATACCCGGACATATCAGCTTCAAATTTTTCAAAACGAGCGTCAAGCGAATCGGTTAATAAATTTTTATCGCTTTTTGAAAAGAAAGAATGTTTAATGCTGTTGTACACATATTCTTTCACCTTTTCATAGCTTGGTTTATATCTTGTTGCCAGCAAAACGTATTCCCCGGTTAAATTGTTCCTGGAAACTCCTGAATCGTCTGTACATATAACTATTGGAACGTCGTATTTTGAATATATCAGATAAGGGTGATCATTATCCTTAACCCCCAATATAAATTCATTGCTGGTAAAGCAGATCTCTATGACCGATTTTTCTTTGATTTCCTGCAATAGCTTGATAGCGTTGTCTTCATAAGGCAAATCCACACCATGCCCTATCCTTTGAGCGCCGGTGGTATGTATGGCCTGAGAAATATGGAACTTTAAATTTTTCGGGCGCACCATGCCGAGTGTAAGTTCGCCTGCGTGCAATGATTTGTTAACGCTTGGGAATTTCTTTTTTAAGTATGCAAACATCTGCATGTGTAAATTATAATCCGCGATTGCAACCACACCATTTTCAGGGCCGACAATATTAACCCCTACCAGAAGATCGGATTTATCAACAGCCTTAAATGCTGAATACAGCGCTGAAAATACTTTGCTTGGCGAACTGTTTCTTGATGCATATGTTTGATAACGCATCATAAATTGATCATCATCCACACCCTTATGAGCTTCTTCTACTGTCTTGATGAATCCATAAACCGATTCTTTAAAAGTATTGTCTGCATCTATTCTCGAAGACATTACGTCAAGAAGTAATGAAACAGCTTCATTATCGGCGGCTTTCCTGATTTTTTCATCAAAATTTTCATTAAATTCTTTATCAGAGTATGAGTAACCGACTGATTTAAGCATGAGTTCTATAAAACCGACATTTTCTTTTATGGCCCGGTCTTTTAAAATCATCAGGCCTTTGTTGTAATGCTGAGAAATTGGACCAAAATAACCGAATGTATTAAAAAAATTAGCATCCGGGGGTGGCTGCAAGTGGTAATGATTCTGGTAGTCTTTGTCAGACCAAAGGGTTAAAAGTTTTCTATAAAGTTTGTTGTCGGAACGTAATTCATCAACGCAAATACTGCTGTCAGTAGTTGCTTTACTGATATAAAGTGTGTTTTTGTCTATCCAATAACCGGCATCTTTAACCCAATCTAAATATGTTTCCGCATAAATACTTCCTGAATAATGATTGTGCAGGTCTCCGCCTTTTGGCATGTTGGAAAAAAAAAGGGTAAGTTGAGCTGTATCCGGTGATTTGCCTTCAATCAGTTCTTCATAAAGCAGAGCAGTTTTATGTGCATTATCCAAATTAGAACTTGATTTTATTTCAAGAGTTGAACATCCGGCTATTGTGAAAATTGCAACAATAAATACAGCTAATCTCAATTTCATGTCTCCTCCTATCAATACTTGTTTTATGTGTTAACGGTTGAAATGTTTGATCCTGTACTTTGAATTCGCACCAGTTATTGGTTCAATAAATCCACTGTGCGGAAGATTATAATATCATTTTTTAATTTTCTGCAAGTTGCAAACTTCTGTATATTTCACTTATAATCTCCAGAAGAGACTGCCGTCGGTCTTAGCAATAATTTATACAAAAAAATCATAAATCATGGCAGTATAGAAATAAGACGCCATTTACCTTGAGCCAAGTCCGCTCTTTCATTGCATTCAAGTATTATTTTTTATATAAATTAAGATTAAAAAAGTTTACCTTAATTAAAAAGGTATCAATCATTTAAAAAGGTTTATACAGATGAAGAATCATTCAAATGACTCGATTAAAGTTCCTTCCCTTAAATTATATCATGAGCTAATGGCCAAAAAGGTGGGGGACATCCTCCTGGTATCCTGTCCGTATGATGCATTCATCATGGAGGAAGAAGGCCGCCTGTCAACAAGAATTATCAATGAGTATAAAGGACTTAACCTGTCAAAACCGCCGAGGCTTACATGGGTGTCATCTGCATCAGAAGCATTCCGGCGACTTGAGAACAAGAAATTTGATTTGATTCTTGCCATGCCCAGCCTGGATGGAATGGATGTCTACACCTTTGGTGAGCAAGTAAAGGCCAGATATTCCGAACTGCCTTTTTTCATGCTGCTGCACAATACCTGTGATATTGACAAGTACATCTGTGTGGATAATTCCACGGCCATTGACCGCACTTATATCTGGGGCGGGAATGCAGACCTTTTGCTGGCCATTATCAAAAATTTTGAAGATGAAATGAATGTGGCCTTTGATACGGAGAACGGCAATGTCAGGGTGATTATCCTGGTGGAAGATTCCCCTTATCATTATTCTTCTTTTTTGCCGGTGCTTTATAAACAGATTGTACTGCAGACTCTTTCCGTTATTGATGAATCCATTAACGAAGAACATAGGTTGTTAAAGATGCGTGGCAGGCCCAAGGTGCTGATGGCTCATAATTATGAAGAGGCCATGGTTCTGTATGAAAAATACAAACCTTATCTGTTGTCGGTTTTTTCCGATATGCGATACCGGAAAAAAGGGGTTGAGGATGAAGAAGCAGGATATAAGCTTCTATCAAAAATCAAAAAAGAGATCCCGGATCTGCCGGTATTGATCCTGAGTACGGAGGAGCGTAACAGGAAAAAAGTTCTTGATATCCCGGCAGTATTTATCAATAAGAATTCAAACAACTTAAACAATCGAATTAAAAGTTTTTTTGTGTCCTATCTCGGGTTTGGGGATTTTGTTTTTCGACTGCCCAATGGAAAGGAAATTGCCAGGGCCAGGGATTTAAGAGCCATTGAAAAGCTTTTGTCTGAAATTCCCGATGATTCAATTGTTTATCATGCCATGAACAATGATTTTTCAAGGTGGTTTATGGCCAGGAGTGAATTTGATTTTGCAATGCGGCTCAGGCCTTATAAGATAAGTGATTTTCCAGATGCCCGGGAATTGAAAAGCTTTTTAACCGAGAGCATCCATGCCAGAAGAAAAGGGTCCAGGCAGGGGCAGATTATTGATTTTGATTCTGAAAAATTAGATTCTGATACGGATTTTATGAAAATCGGAAACGGCTCCCTTGGCGGCAAGGCCAGGGGACTTGCCTTTATAGCCTCCCAGATAAAACGCGACCCTTCTTTGCAAGACAAGTTTCCTGACGTGGATATCAGTATTCCCCAGACCTTTGTGATTTCAACGGAAGGATTTAAAAGTTTTATTGAAGAAAACAGACTTTCCAGGCTTCTGGAACCTGATAATGCCCCGGAAGACGAGTACATTGTTGCGCAATTTGTTGAGGCCCGTTTCCCGGTAGGGTTGAAAAAAAGCCTGGAAGCCTATTTGAGGAATGTAAAATACCCCATTGCAGTGAGGTCTTCCTCTCTTTTTGAAGATGCCCATTATCAACCTTTTGCCGGATTGTATAACACCTATATGCTTCCCAATTCACATCCTGATTTTGAAAAACGGCTGGAACGGCTTATTATGGCAATCAAACTGGTTTATGCCTCCACCTATCTTAAAGCACCCAGATCTTATGCAAGATCAACCATGCACAGAACTGAGGATGAGGAAATGGCCGTGATTCTGCAGCAATTGACCGGCAAGGCACACAAACAGTACTTTTACCCGTCAATTTCAGGCGTGGCCCGGTCATATAATTTTTATCCCATCTCCCATTTAAAGGCGGAAGAGGGCATAAGCTATATTGCGCTGGGCCTTGGAAAAATCGTTATGGAAGGCGGTCAAACTTTGAGATTCTGCCCGAAATATCCCCAGTTTCTGCCCCAGTTTTCCATGATAAATGATATCCTTGAAAACTCTCAAAAATATTTTTATGCATTAAAACTTGATGAATTCCCGGATGATGAAAAATTCATATCTGAATCTCCTGAAGATCCTACTATTGCAAAAATAGACATAAATGATGCAACCGATCATCCGGTTGTCAGGAGTTTATCCTCCACCTTTCATGTCCAGGATAACCGGATCAGAGATTCTTTTTCAAATAAAGGCTTTCCCATATTAACCTTTGCCAATATTTTAAAATACAATTCTTTTCCCCTGGCCTCCATTCTTGAAGAAGTGACCAAAATCGGAAGAAAATGGATGGGGGCGTCTGTTGAGATCGAATTTGCAGTTACGTTACCGGAAAACGGGACTCAAAAAGCACAGTTTTCCTTGCTGCAAATCAGGCCCATGGGACGGTACAAACAAAATCTCAAGGTGAAAATAGGAAAAGATGACATTAAGGATGCGTTTTGTTATTCCACTATGTCACTTGGGAACGGAGAATATAAGGATATCTATGATGTTGTCTATGTGGACCCTGCAACCTTTGATCCAGGTAAAACCATTGAAATAGCAACGGAAATAAATAAAATCAATGCCCTGTTTAATGAAAATAACAAAAAATACGTCCTGATCGGGCCGGGCAGGTGGGGAACTTCAGACCGGTGGCTGGGGATTCCGGTTGTCTGGAATGATATTTCCAATGTGGGAGTAATGCTGGAAACCACCATTGAAAGCATCAAGGCAGATCCTTCCCAGGGGTCTCATTTTTTCCAGAACATCACCTCTCTTGGTATCAGTTATATTACCGTATCAGATAAGGGAGAGGATTTTATTGATTATGAATTTTTCAGTTGTCAGACATGCGAAACCACAACAACTTATCTGAAGCATATAAAATTTGAAAATCCCATAAAAATTCTTGTGGACGGAAAGACCTCCCAGGCAGTATTAATGCCCTATAAGGATAAAGAACCTGAAGATATCATGGATGATATTCCGCATGTTGATCCTTAGGCGGCATGAAATGACTGCCACGGGCAGACCTGTTATTCCACCTTGGTTTGCCCACAACAAATATTGAAAGTCGCTGTTTGGATTTTTAAAGACTTTCTTATAAAAAGAAAATATGGTTTAGGCGACAACTTCATTGACAAACACCTGGTGACAGGTTATGCCTCAAAAGAAAGTTATGACAAAGTAATTTCATTGGGAGTTGCTGCGTTTTTAAACAAATCCTCCTCAATGAAAGAAATAACAAACCAAGTTGAGGGGTTAATAAAATGAGATTAAGTAAAAGCAGAAGATTAGATGTCTCCACAAAGACATCAATGATTTCAGGGATAATTGTGCTTATTTTTCTTTGCATAAGCAGCATTATATCCATAAATCTTCAATTTAAGTCATCCCAGCTTATGATTGATGATTTTACACAATCCCAGAGTAAAGATTTGGAGGAATATGCATCAACACAAAACCAATTAATCAGAAAAAATACAAAAATTAATTTGGAAATATGCAGCAGCATAGCTGCATCTTTTATATATAATTTTGATCACGATAACCTTAAAGGGTTATTGGCGGGTTTTATAAAAAATGATGGACTTGTGGCCATCAAAGTCCTTGATGTGGATGGTCAACCATTTGCTGCTGCATGGGAAGACTCAGAAATTAAAACAGGTGATAGTATTCCTTCTGAGATGAGCCTGAAAGAGGATTTTTCTTACGTTCAAGATGCTATATATGATGGATCAAAGGTTGGAAATGTTCGAGTTTATTTTATTGATCAGCTTGTACAAAATGAAATTGCAAACAAGAAGAAAAAGACAGAAACAAGAATTGCGGGATTTCAAGGCAGAGCAACAAAAAGTATCAGTGATTCTGTTAAAAGTCAAATTTTTGTAGCTGCATGTATTATTATCGCTTTAATTGTATCCATAGTTTTATGCTTGCGATTTATTGTTGTAAACCCAATTAATAAGATCACTCAGAGTATGAACGAGGGTGCCAACCAAGTCGCAGCAGCATCAAATCAGATGTCTTCTTCCAGCCAAATTCTTGCTGAAAGTTCCTCTGAGCAGGCTGCATCCATTGAAGAGACATCTTCTTCAATGGAAGAAATGGCTTCCATGACCAAAAAAAATGCTGAGAATGCAGGCCAGGCTGAGAATCTGATGAAAGAAGCCAGTCATGTTGTAAATACTGCCAATGAATCAATGGAACAGCTTATCCACTCTATGGATGATATTTCCAAGGCAAGTGAAGAGACGTCAAAGATCGTAAAAACCATTGATGCAATTGCTTTTCAGACTAATCTTCTGGCTTTGAATGCTGCTGTTGAAGCTGCCAGGGCAGGTGAAGCAGGAGCAGGTTTTGCCGTTGTGGCAGATGAGGTCAGAAGTCTTGCAATGAGAGCTGCGGATGCTGCAAGCAATACAGCTCAGCTGATTGAAAGAACTGTAGAAAAGGTTAACTTGGGAATAGATATTGTTTCAATAACAAATGATTCTTTCAGCCAGATTGCAGATAGTACAGCCAAGGTAGGGGATTTGGTTTCGGAAATTTTTGAAGCGTCAAGAGAGCAGTCCGATGGTATAGAACAGGTAAATAATGCTACAACTGAGATGGAAAGAGTGGTTCAGCAAAATGCTGCCAATGCAGAAGAATCTGCTTTAGCATCTGAAGAGATGGGTGCTCAGGCAAAAAAGTTAAAAAATTATATCAATGAGCTTGCCCTCCTTATCAGAGGATCAAAAGGAGATCAATCAGCAAGGTCATCTGCTAAAAAAATCAGAACTGTTGTTCCACAATTAAAACACAACCATGTCTCTAAAAAAAGAATGGTGGCAATCCAGTCAAAAGAGATTGGACCTGACCAAGTCATCCCCTTTGATGACGACGATAACTTTAAAGAATTTTAGATCGGCAATAATATGGCGGATATTTCTTGTTGCTTACGGTAGCAAGGGTGTTTATTTGAATAATTAAATTTATTACCAAAGGAGATTTTTTTTTATGAAATGTTTATTCCTTACAATTTTTATTTTAACCACTGCAGTTTCAGCATACGCACAGGATTATAAAGCAACTCTTGCTAAAATGCCGATTTATGCAGAGAGTGCGGAAAAGGGTGTTCTTGTTGATCTTGTAAAGGCTATTGAATCTCAATCAGGAGAAAAAATTAACCTTGTTATTGAGCCATTCGCTAGATCATTACATAATGTGGTTTCTGGAAAAGCAGATTTTCATATGCCTTTAATTGCAATTCCTGGAATTGACATGACAACTCTGGATTACGATTATTCAACTGAGACAATTTTTCATGTCAATTTTGTACTTTATACAAAGAAAGGAAGCAATATAAGCATTGACAAACTTCAAAATTCCAAGGTGGAAACAGATATTGCGCATCTGCCATATTTTAATTTTCCAATCAAAGGATCATCCAATCTGGAATTGAGTTTGAAAAAGGTTAGTGCTGGAAGAATTGATGCATTTATCTTTGCAGATTTTGCATCTGATCCGCTTGTAAAGAAAAATAACCTTACCAATATAAAAAGAGATCTTTTCAAAGTTTATGATGTAAAAATAATCATACCAAAAAACGGGGCTGGCGGTAAAACTGATAAGTTTTTATCTGAGACCATCTCAAAGTTAAAAGCGAATGGAACCTATGATAAGATAATGGGACCTATTGAAATGCCTTATGACAATTGGCAGCTTTAATAGATATGTTGCAACGCACCCTGCAAGTTCCATATGACGATCACCGCAATCTTTATATCTGCAGATTACCGTCATAACATGAAGCATCTGTTTTCCCGAACAAACCAATCCGATAAAAAACTTTGATAAGAAAGGTGTCTTGCCTGCAATGGGCAAGACACCTTTTTGTTTGAAAAATCAGTTTTATTCGTCTATTTTAGTGACTTTGATGGCAAGCTCCCTGAGCTGTGCAGTCGATGCCTTGGACGGTGCATCCGTCAAAAGGCAGGTGGCTTTCTGGGTTTTGGGGAATGCAATGACATTTCTGATGGAGTCTTCACGGCACAACAGCATCATCAGCCGGTCCAGCCCGAAAGCAATTCCTCCATGCGGGGGGGCTCCGGACGACAATGCCTTTAAAAGAAACCCGAATTTTTCATTGGCTTCGGTTTCATCAATGCCAAGACAGTTTAAGACTTTTGCCTGGAGTTCAGTGTCGTGAATACGAATACTTCCCCCACCTATTTCAATCCCGTTCAACACCAGGTCATAAGCCCTTGATTTAATTGAAAGGGGATCGGAATCAAGTTTTTTAATATCTTCTTCAAGTGGAGCTGTAAAAGGATGGTGCAGTGCCTGGTAGCGGTTTTCGGTTTCATCATAATCCAGCAGGGGAAACCGGGTTACCCAGGTAAATTTATAGGTATCTTCGGAAATCAGCTCAAGCCGCCTTGCCAGTTCGTTTCTCAGCTGGCCAAGGGCTTCGTTGGTGATTTTCGGCTGATCTGCCACGAAAAAAACAATATCCCCTGGTTCAAGGTCAAGCCTTTTTCTTAAGGCCTCTTTTTCTTCATCTGTAAAGAATTTGGCAATGGGGGATTGCCAGCTATCTTCTTTTATTTTTATCCAGGCCAGTCCCTTTGCTTTGTAAACAGCCGTAAAATCAGTCAGTTCATCAATCTGTTTGCGGGTAAAAGTGGCACACCCTTTTGCATTGACAGCTTTAACAAGACCGCCGTTTTTTACCACATTGGCAAACACCTTGAATCCTGCATCTTTTACAATATCGGAGACCTCACACAATTCCAGACCAAACCTGAGATCAGGTCTGTCCAGACCAAATCTTGACATGGCTTCATCATAGGTGATCCTGGGAAACGGCGTAACAAGGTCAATATTCAATACTTTTTTGAAAACAGCAACGATCATACCCTCTGCAACGTCCATGATCTGCTGTTCATCAACAAACGAAAGCTCCATATCGATCTGGGTAAACTCGGGCTGCCGGTCCGCTCTTAAGTCTTCATCCCTGAAACATTTGACAATCTGATAATACTTGTCAAACCCTGAAATCATCAATAATTGCTTGAACAGCTGGGGAGACTGGGGCAGGGCATAAAATTCCCCCTGGTTGACCCTTGACGGAACCAGATAATCCCTGGCACCTTCGGGTGTGCTTTTGGTCAAAAATGGTGTTTCAATATCCACAAAGCCTTTATTGTTCAGATAGTTGCGTATTGCCATGGTGGCCTTATGCCTTGCCAGGATATTGTTTTTCAGCTGGGGCCGTCTTAAATCCAGATATCTGTACTGCAAACGAAGAACTTCCGATGTTTCCACCCGGTCTTCTATCTGGAATGCCGGTGTCTTGGCTTTTGAAAAAATATAAAG
Source organism: Desulfobacula phenolica (assembly GCF_900105645.1). NCBI lineage: Bacteria > Pseudomonadati > Thermodesulfobacteriota > Desulfobacteria > Desulfobacterales > Desulfobacteraceae > Desulfobacula > Desulfobacula phenolica. The sequence continues at coordinate 84,687 of NZ_FNLL01000009.1, forward strand.
TTCATCTATCATCACTTCAACAGCACCGGTTTTCATATTTGGATTTAGCATATCACCCGGCCTGGCAATGACTTTTCCTTTTACGCCAAGGACATACTCGTTTCTGATTTCCTGGGCTTTTTCATGGACTGTTTTTGAATGTTCCGGGTTAAAAACGATCTGTGTGATACCTTCTTTATCCCTTAAATCAATGAATATTACCCCTCCGTGGTCACGGCGGTGCTGTACCCAGCCCATTAAGACCACTTCTTTGTCGATATCAGTGTCCCTTAACTGGCAACAATGATGTGTCCTTGTCAGATCTCCTAGCAAATCAGTCACTTCAATAATTCCTCTATTTTATTTTTTTAATATCTTGATCAGTTCCGGAACCAGTGTTTCAAGGGCAAGTAAAACCTGTTCTTTGGTGTTCATGTTTCTTAAAATGATGGCATTTTGTGTCAGTTCGTTTTCTCCTGCAATCAATACATATTGAGCATTGAATTTATTTGCCCTTTTCATAAGGGCTTTCATGCTTTTTGCCCTGAAATCAATTTCTGTGCGGATACCTGCCTGGTTCAATTCACAAGACCAGTGATATCCTTTTTCCATGGCCGCATCCCCTAAAGACACGATAAACAGATCAAGGCCAGGAATTTGAGGTGTCTTGTCAATTTGTTCCATGACCTCCACCAGACGGTCAAATCCAATGGCAAATCCGATTCCTGGTGTCTGGGGGCCTCCCAGCTCTTTGACAAGGCCGTCATACCTGCCGCCGCCGGCAACGGCACTCTGGGCACCAAGGGCTGTAGTCTGAATTTCCCAGGCAGTCCGGGTATAATAATCCAGACCCCGTACCAGGGATTTGTCCACAATAAAATCAACCCCCTGATGTTCAAGGGTTGTTTTAACCGTGGCAAAATGGTCTTCGCACTCATTGCAGAGATAATCCAGAGTTGCCGGGGCATCCTGAAGGGCCTCTTGGCAATCAGTGGCTTTGCAGTCAATGATTCTCAAGGGATTTTTATCCATCCGTCTTAAGCAGTTTTCACACAGCCGGTCTTTTTTTGATTCAAGAAAATCTAAGAGTGCTTTTTGAAAACCCGGCCTGCAGTCAGGGCAGCCAAGGGAGTTGATATGGGCTGAAAGGCCTGTTAAACCAAGGCGTTTAAACAATTCGTTTAACAGAAAAATCATCTGGCTGTCAATATAGGCGGATTCAATGCCGAACACTTCCGCATCAATTTGATAAAATTGGCGGTATCTGCCTTTTTGAGGTCTTTCCCGTCTGAACATGGGGCCGATCATGAAAAATTTTCTGACTGGATCTGCGGCATACATCTTGTGCTGGATATAGGATCTGACAATGGATGCAGTGGCTTCCGGCCTTAAGGTCAGCTTGTCCCCTTTTCGATCGGCAAAGGTGTACATCTCTTTTTCAACAATATCAGTGACCTCTCCGATGCTTCTGGCAAACAGCTGTGTTTTTTCAATGATGGGAATTCGGATTTCCTTAAAACCGAACGCTTCAAATAAATCTTTTGCTTCTTTTTCCACTTTCTGCCAAAGGGAAATATGCTCCGGCAGTATATCTCTGAATCCTCGTATGGTCTGCATTGTTTTTTCTTTACCACTAAAATTTTTATATGAAAGTCTTGAACAATTCCAACAAAGACTTTCATGTTTTGCTGCGGGCAAACATAAGGTTAAATACCAGGTCTGCCCGCGGCAGTTATTATCAAAATTTAAACAAACGTTCTTTATAGATTAAAATCAGAGTGTTAGTCAATATATAAAATAATATTTTTGATATGAAAGTCTTGAAAAATTCATACAGAGACTTTAAATCTTTGTTGTGGGCAAACTAAATTGAAAGGCCCGGTTTGCCCATGGCAGTTATTTTCTGATTTTAACACAATTGGCATGTGCCCCCAAACCTTCTGTTTGAGCCAGCCGTATCACATCGTCGGCTTCTTTTTTAAAGGCAGCCTTAGAATAATGAATCAAGCTGGTTTTTTTTGTAAAATGTTCAACACTTAAGGCTGAAGAAAATCGGGCTGTTCCGGCAGTGGGCAGGACATGATTGGGACCGGCAATATAATCTCCCATGGGTTCGGGCGTATATGAGCCTAAAAACAGGGCACCGGCATTTTGTATCCGGTTGATATAATCAAATGGCTCTTTGACGATAAGTTCAAGGTGTTCAGGTGCCAGGCGGTTGGAAAGGTCAATACCGGTTTCAATGTCCGGCACCAGCATGACGGCACCGAAATTTTCAATGGACTGCTTTGCAATCTCTTTTCTGGATAATTTTTCAATCTGTTCTTCCAGGGCGGCAACGGTTGCTTTTGCAAGATCTTCGGAATCGGTAACCAATATGGAAGATGCCATGACATCATGTTCGGCCTGGGAAAGAAGGTCTGCTGCCAGAAATTGGGGGTCGGCATCCTGATCTGCAATTATCAGGATCTCACTTGGGCCTGCAATCATGTCAATGCCCACGGTTCCTGAAACAATTTTTTTGGCCAGGGTCACATAAATATTTCCAGGGCCCACAATTACATCCACTTTTGGAACGGTTTGGGTTCCATAGGCCAGGGCGGCAATGGCCCAGGCACTTCCAGCCTTAAACACCGAGTCAATTCCAATTTTGTGGGCTGCGGCAAGAATATGAGGGTTGATGTTTCCGTCTTCCATGGGAGGGGTCACAAGATTTATAGAAGGGACACCCGCGACTTTGGCTGGAATTCCTCCCATCAATACGGATGACACCAGAGGAGTTTTCCCACCCTTTGCTCCGGGGGCATAAACGCCTGCCGCGCTAACGGGCTTTACAAGCTGGCCTACCATGACACCGCTTCTGGGTGTGTCGATCCAGGAATTTTCTTTTTGCTTGGAATGAAAATACTCCAGTTGATTGACGGACCGGTCAAGGCTCTTTAAAAAGGATGCATCAACTTTTTTTAATGCAAGATCAAATTCTTTTGGGGTTACTTTTAAATTTTCAACAGTTACCTTGCTTGAATCAAATTTGTTGGTATATTCAACAAGGGCCTCATCCCCTCTTGTTTTGACATCTTCAAGATAGGTTTCGACTGTCTCATAATCTTGTTTTGAAAACCCCAAACCACGATCTATGGTATCTTTCACTCTTTTTTCCGCACTCTTGGAAGGATATTGATATATTTTCATTTTATTATTATTCCAAAACATATGGGTTATATTATGATATATTACATGGCCATTAAATTACGATAAATTTCAGACACATATAATTACTTTTTTTTGTCCTTTTTATAGCAAAACAAGCTTTATAAATCCATTAAATAAATTTAAACAGGCTTATTCCAGGCATCATGATGTTGAAGAAACTGTGTTGCCGTGATTGAATGACAACTAAAAAACCAGGAGCAGAAAGTCCGCCCCTGGTTTTAAGTATTATCCGGCTTCAGGTTTTAAAAGCTGAGTGTTTTTGATAATTCTTCGGAAGAAAAATCCCATTTGGTGTTATGAGGGGGAAATGTTTCGTTAAACATTTCAGGAAGCTGATCATCAGCTTGTGTGAACCCTGCTTTTTTGTTGAATTCATTTTCATTGTTCAAAATTGATTTTCCAAGTTCCAGAACATCATCCGGTGTGAGAGAAAGGCCATGCTGTGCATTGATCATCTCCACGATGGTTGGAAGCCCGTCTTCGTTGTCAAGAACGGCAAAAGCAACAAATAGGCAAAGCCCGGCTGCATCAATGGCAGCTGTTGCGATTTGAAGCCCCTGTGATAATTCAACATTACCCTCTTTTTTAAGAGGATCAATAGTGCCTCCCACGCCCAGGATATTGGCTGTAACCCCATAGCCTGCCGTATGATCCGCACCCATTGGCGTTGTGGCATAGGTGACCCCAACCCCTTTGCATGCTCTCGGGTCATAGGCCGGGAATGCCTGTTTTTTTACCACGGGAACTCTGTCCACGCCCAGGGCGTCTCCTGTGAACAAAGCGCCGTTTCCAATGATTTTACCCTCTGGTGCAGCCGTTCCGACTTTGGACAGAAGATCTATGGCAGCCTTGCCGTCTCCCCATGGAATCATGCCTCCTTCCATGGCAATGCCGATGGCAACTCCCATCTCAATGGTATCAAGACCGAAGTCATCACACATCCTGTCCAGCATGGCAATATCATCCAGCTCCCTGATGGTGGTGTGGGCACCAAATGCCCAGATTGTTTCATATTCAAACCCGGAGGTGAGATATTTGCCTTTCTTGTCATGGTAAACATTGGAGCATCTGATCACACAACCCGGATGGCAGGGCTCTGTTGTAATACCCCCTCTTTGCTCAATGTTTTGTGCCATTTTTTCCCCACTGATGTCCTGGGCATGCTCAAATCGGCCTGACCTGAAATTTTTTGTTGGCAGAGTGCCGGCTTCATTGATGACATTGACCAATACTGCCGTACCAAGTGCGGGAAGGCCTTGTCCTGTAACCGGATGTTTTCTGAGCATGTCCACCCATTTTTTATTGGCTGCTTTAAAGGCATCCGGATCTTTTATCGCAAGACGTCCTGCACCCTTGTCATCCACGACAATGGCTTTGATTCTTTTTGCCCCCATAACCGCTCCCAAACCGCCTCTGCCGTGGGCACGTCCCGGTCTCCCGTTCATGTCGGCCTGCTGGATGCTTGCGCCCTTCAAACATTGTTCGCCTGCCTGGCCAATGCTTAAGACTCCAACTGATTTGCCATATTTTTGCCATAGATTTTCCATGACCTCATAATTTCCCTTGCCGGCAAGATGGCCTGCATCCAGGATTTCAACGCCATCCTTATTGATGACAATGATGCTGTAACCCTCTGTTTGGGGTTTGTCTTCAAGAACAAGGGCGGTGATACCCAGTTTGGCCAGTTTCTGTGAAACAAGTCCTCCTGCATTGCTCTCTTTGATGCCGCCTGTAAGAGGGGATTTGGCTCCTGCTGAAAGCCGTCCTGAATCTGCGGCAGGAGATCCGGACATAATGCCGGGTGCAAAGATTAATTTGTTTGCTTTTCCAAGCGGGTGGCAGGTTGCAGGCACTTCATCCAGAATCATTTTGGATGTGAGTGCCCGGCCCCCAAGACCTGCATAAGCTTTGGGAACTTGTTCAAACCCAAAGGTTTTGTTTTGGGTGTTAACCCTTAATAATTTCCCCATTTTTTTCTCCTTGGCTGGTTGATAAAAATGATGATTAGTTGTCTTTTTTTCGGTTGTTTTTTTATGTTGACTTGGCGAGATTTTTCCAGTTCAGCTTTTATCATATTCACAACAAGACCCTTTTGTCGATCAATGATACCTCAATCTTATTTTATGCCATGGGTATTCCATCAAGTCCAGCAGAAATCAAGTGAATTTGTTTTTTTTGCAAAATATTTTATTTTTATTTAGGCTTTGATTATATTATGGTTGTTTTTTAGCTGATTTATGATTATTGGTACTCGACAGGCCGTTACGGAACATAAAAATACCGCAACTAATTGAAATAGCAAGTAATATTTATTGATTTTCATTGCGGCAAATGCTATGAATCCTCCAACTATTTATGGAGTATTTTATGCCCAGATTCAAAGCCGGTGAGTCAAGAGATCAAATGGTATTTTTTCCTGAAGCCATTAATGATTATATTCCTGAAGGCCATTTAGCAAAGCTTGTATTGTCAATCGTTTCAATCCTGAATATAAATACAATTGTTTCAAACTGTGCAGTACACGTTAACCGGCAATCATTGTTTTGGGAATCGTGATTATGATTTTCAGGCCGCCGGCCTTTGAATTTTCCGCCCTGATTTCTCCATCATGAAGTTTAATGGCTCTGTATGCAATTGCAAGACCCACACCGGTGCCGCCTGTTTTTCTTCCTCTGTCTCCTTCTACCCTGTAAAAAGGTTTGAAAAGATGGGGTAGAGATGTCGATGGGACACCAGGGCCGTGATCCTTAATGGTCAGAATGATGGGATCTTTTTCTAAGTTTCTGGTTTCAATGCTTATGTTCACGGTTGTACCCTCATCCGTATATCGGATCGCGTTTCGAACGACATTTTCAATGGCTCGATGAAGCATCTCCGGATAACCGTGGGTTTTGATAACAGAAGAGGAGGCAATGACCACGGAAACATTTCTATGTTGGGCTTCGAAGTTAGCATCCTCTCCTATAATATGGATCAACTCGGACACGTCAACCGATTTACAGATCCTTAAATTTGGTCCTGCTTCGAGCCTGTTCAACAGTAGAATTTCCCCGATGAGAGTGTTGAGCCGTTCTGCTTCGAGGTCGATACGTTGCAGGCTCGGCATTACTTCTTCAGATGCCTTGTTCCTTGATATTTCCAGTGCAATGGAGAGTCTTGCAAGGGGGGAGCGGAGCTCATGAGAAATGTCTCTCAAAAGCTGCTGACGGTCTTTGATCAGATTCTGGATCTGAGAGACCATTTGATCAAAGTCCAAGCCCAACTGGGCGATTTCATCCTGTCGCCTTCCGATGGTTTCACTAACCCTTGCTCCCAGATCCCCTGTGGCAATTTTTCTGGTTGCTCTGCGGAGTTTTGTAATGGGGCCTGTGATATGGCGCGCAAGCAGAAAACTGAGAAGGGTAAGCATAATAATAGAGATTATAATTCTTATTGTGAAATCAGGCGGAAAAATCAAAATTTTTTTTGGTCGTCCCTGACGTCCTGCTACTATGTAGGTTTCCCCATTCGGCCCGACCATTCGACACATCACAACGATGCCATTGGCGGTAGTTGTATTTATAACCGGATTATCTTCTTTTCTGAATCGTTTCAGAATTGCCTCAAATTCCAGCGGCATTTTTCTGTTGATCAATGCATGTCCCTCAAAATTAAACACATAAGGTTCGAAATCAAGAAATTTTTCCAGTTGATTGGCATAAATAATAGCGGCGGTGCTTCCTTTTAAGGCCCACCTTTCAATCAAGGGGGTTGAATAAAGATAAAGGATTTGAGCAAGATTCTGTTGACGATTTTCCTCCCGGTGCTTCATCCTTGCAGCAGGACCTGTACTGGAAGTAAATGCAACCAGCAGCGCGATTCCCATGGATAAAAAATTGATACTGCAAGCAAAAAAGAGAATCTTGAAAAATAGATTTTTTCTTATGATGCCGGAGAGGTAGTTGTTCAGGAAAAGATCAGGCCAAAATCTCTTTGTTTGGGCGCTCATCATTAGGATTCGTCTCCTTATACCCCTTCTTCCGGTAGTGAGTAGATATAACCTACGCCTCGGATACTTTGAATCCGCTCAGTGCCTTTATATTTAGATCCCAATTTTTTTCTGAGACTGCTCACATGAACATCAATGCTTCTGTCGAAAATATCCAGCTTTCTGCCCAGAACAGTTTCAGAAAGAATATCGCGACTAACCACATTGCCGGTATTTTTCAAGAGTTCATGAAGCAGTTTGAATTCAACGGCTGTGAACGAAACTGGTTTTCCATTTAGACACACGGTCCTTGATCCAGGATTGAGGATAACATCTCCTGTTTCGAGAGAGGGACTTTGCCGGGGTATACTTTCAGAGCCTGCTCTTGTCTCAAGTCGCCGCTGTACAGCACGAATTCTTGCCACAAGTTCTCTGGGATTAAAAGGCTTGGGCAGATAGTCGTCTGCTCCCATTTCAAGGCCTACAATCCGATCGACATCATCCCCTCTTGCCGTGAGCATGATGACGGGGATTTGAGATTTGGTACGAATATGGCGCAGGGTGTCAAACCCGCTCATCCCCGGCAGCATTACATCTAAAACCACCAGGTCATGGGCTTGACTGAGGGCAAGCAAAAGACCCTCTTCAGGGGTCTGAACCGCCTTGACATCAAATCCTTCAGGGGTCAGGTAGTCGATTAACAGTTCACAGAGCTCTTCATCATCATCAATCACAAGAATATGGTTCATAGTTTTTTCTTTACGGTTAAAAAGTCTAATAAATACAGTTATATAGCTGTCTCCTCTACCAAATGCTTAATTATACACGAATATGATCATTTTGCATGTAAAGAAACGTAAAGTCATCTGGATCGGAATTTACAATTCTTAACCCTGGCTTAACTGTAACTTTACAGCAAGAGAGAAAAAAAAGGGTTATATTCAGATCACAACCATGATGAAAAGAGATCATGATCAAAAATTTTAACCAAAGAATAGAAAGCAGGAAAATAAAAATGATCAAGGATTTAACAGAAGAAAAAATTCGGGTGATACGGGGATTTACTATTTCCTCATGGATGACGAATAAGCAAATCGTTTTCCTGGTGATGATTGTTTTATTTCTTCATGTTTTTTCCTGGGAGATGGCACAGGCCTCTGAAATTCAGAAAATGAGTCTGGTTGAGGCGGTTGAGCTGGCGCTAAAAAAAAAACAGGATTTGAAACTTGCAAAAAACAGTGTTCAATACTCAATGCTCTTGCTTAAAAAGGAAAAGAACGATTATCTGCCTCAAGTCACAGGTACCGCAAATACGACTCTGAACAATAACTATGGGCAATCAGACGCAAACCAGGACTATTATACCCAGAGAGCAGAAGTATTTGCCCAACTCAATCTTTTTAAAGGATTCGAGGATAAGGCATCCCTCGAAAGTGCATATTATGACCTGTCTTCGGATGAACACGCACAGATCAGGCAGCAGCAACAGGTGATCTATGATACTATGAGTGCATATATCAATGTTGTGCAACAATTTCAGGAAATTGAGGTGGCCCGGGAGAATTTGACAACCAACCGCCAGCAGGAGAAAGAGATCAAAGCCTTTCATGAAGCCGGCAAAGTCCCAGCCACAGACCTTTACCAGCAGCAGGCTGAAACGGCTAAAGCCAGATTCGATTTTATCAGCGCCGAAAATAATTACAAGATCAGCAAGATGCAGCTCATTAAAATCATAGGTGTTTCGATCCCTGGCGATATCGAAATTGAGATGCCTGAAATCAAGATTTTCACCATGACGCCGGAAACAGATACAGATCGTCTGATACAGGCAGCCTTTGAAACCCGTCCGGATCTTCTTGCGCTGGAGAAAAATGTTTCTGTCAAAGAAGCGGAAATAAAGAAGGCGGCGTCCGGCAAATACCCGTCAGTGGATCTTAATACTGGCATGGGAAGTTTGTATGACAACCGGTGTGATGAAGATTTTGGGGATCAGTTCAGCAACGATAATCTATATTCTTATATAGGGGTCTCAGTCTCTCTGCCCATTTTTGACAGACAGCTTACCCGAACCAAGGTGAATCAGGCAAAAATTGACAAACAGTCTGCAAATGTGACCCTTGAAAAATTGAAACAACAGATCCGTGAGGAGCTGGGTCAGGCGGTTGCCGACTACCAAACAGCATGTGAATCAATCATGGTGTCTAAATCCAGACTGTTTTATACCAACAAAGCCTTGGAATCCGTTTTTCAGCGGTACAAAATGGGTGTGGCCAATTTGACTGAATTAACCCAGATCCGGTCAGATCAAGTGGAAGCCCGGAATAACAAGATCAAAGCTGAGATGGATAAAATACTGAAAACCATTTCCATCTTTTTTTACAAAGGAGATCTTGGAGTGTCACATATTTTAAAGAAGGAATTGTTATGAAAATAGTAAAAATCGGAATAAAATTTTTAAAACTTGCGCTCATGACCTGTGGCGTTCTTTTTATTATCCTTACCATTCATCGGTCTTTGGCAGCGTTTTTATATCAAGATACGCCAAAAGCATCCCAATTCCGGATTGAAAAAATCAAAAGGGGCAGTATAGAAAACACTATCTCCTGTACCGGAACCCTTTCAGCTGTTGGAACCGTGGAGGTGGGGACACAGGTGTCCGGCACAATCAAAAAAGTATTGGTAGATTATAATGACCGGGTGACAAAAGGACAAATTCTTGCCGAACTCGATTTGGACACGTTTAATGCAGCGGTGGATACAGCCAACGCTTCGGTTATCAAGTCCCGCGCACTTTACAAACAGGCCACAGCCGACTATGAAAGAAATAAGCCGTTGTATGAACAGGGACATCTCTCATCCCAGGAGATCCTTATCTATGAGACCGAAAAGGAGACTGCAAGGGCGGAACTCCTTTCTGCTAAGGCTTTTGTGAAAAAAGAAAAAATCAATCTCAGGAACGCCCAGATCAGATCTCCCATTAACGGTGTCATCCTCAAACGGGATATTGAAGAGGGGCAGACTGTAGCAGCCAGCTTAAGTACGCCGACCCTGTTCATTATTGCAGAAAATCTGTCAAGCATGGAGATCGAGGCAAGCGTTGATGAAAGTGATATCGGGATGGTAAACAAGGGACAAGAGGTGACATTCACGGTTCAGTCTTATCCTGATGATCTCTTTTATGGGACAGTAACCCAAATACAGATGAATCCAACCGAAACGTCCAATGTAGTTATGTATACTGTGATTGTGGCTGCGCCAAACAAGAAGGGGAAACTGCTTCCGGGTATGACCGCTACAGCAGATTTTGTTGTGGAAAAGGCGGAAAACGAACTGCTGGTTTCAAACGCTGCCCTGAATTTCAGGCTTGATGACCGCAAGAATAAAGAGGATTCCGGCATATATGTGCTTGATGGGGGCATATCCGAAAGAATTTGTGTTACCACCGGTATCACCGACAGTATGACGACGGTTATAAAAAGTGAAAACCTGACTCCCGGGACCTTGGTGATTATTGGAAACAATATTGAAAAAACCAAAAGTTCCAAAGGGTTTATGTCAAAAATTTTTCCAAAGTCTCCCGGAGGCGGTCGTGGGCCAAGAATATAGCATACAGTTTCAAATCAAAAGGGGTTAAGGACGATTTGTAAGAGGAAAAAAATGAAAACAATACAACTCAAAAATATCAAAAAAATTTTTCGACTGGGCGGAGAAACCATCCGTGCACTGGATGGAATCTCTCTCACTGTTGAGAGGGGGGATTTTCTGGCGGTAATCGGTACATCCGGATCTGGGAAATCCACCCTAATGAACATTATCGGCTGCCTGGATCAAGCCGACCATGGTGAATATTTTCTGGAGGGATTAAAGGTGAGTCAAATGGATAAGAACGCATTGGCCGACATTCGGAATCAAAAAATCGGCTTTGTGTTTCAAGGATTCAATTTGCTTCCCAGAACAACAGCCCTGGAAAATGTGCAGTTGCCACTCATCTATAGAAGGGGAAAACAGATAAATCATCCTGCAAAAAAGGCAAAAGAGGCTCTTGATATGGTAGGGCTTGCAAAACGAATTCACCATGAACCCAACCAGCTTTCAGGTGGTCAACAGCAGCGGGTTGCCATTGCCAGAGCTTTGGTGACAGATCCTGCCATTATTCTTGCAGATGAACCCAGTGGTAATCTGGACAGCCGAACTACGGAGGAGATCCTTTCCCTGTTTCAAAAACTTAATGATGAAGGAATCACTATTGTTCTTGTAACCCATGAAATGGAAGTAGCTGAGCATGCCAAACGCCTGATTGATGTGAGAGATGGCCGTATCATAAATGATTATGAGATTTCACATCGACGATATGCGTCAATATAAATATCCTGATACTATATCATATACATGAAATGGAGATCCCTGTTATGAAATTAAGACAGTTTGTTATCGTTGCTTTTAGAAGCATTGCCAGAAACAGAATGAGAAGCCTGCTCACCATGTTAGGAATCATTATTGGCTTGGCTTCCGTGATCGCACTCGTTGCCTTGGGAAAAGGGTCGCAGGCAGATATTGAATCAGAGATCAGTTCCCTTGGAACCAATCTGATCATGGTTAAACCGGGCAGCACCAAGACCCATGGAGTGAGGGGTGGAGCCGGTACCAGAAGCTGCCTGACCATGGATGACGTTACGACTCTCTCCAAATCCAACGAAAATATCCAATATGTATCGCCGGTTATTCGGGTTCCATCCCAAATTATTGCGGGTAACGCTAACTGGAATTCAGTCATTGAAGGTGTGGATATAACCTATCCCATGATTCGCAACTATGAGGTAGTCCAGGGATCATTTTTTAGCCAGAGAGATATAAAGGTGAAGGCCAAGGTTGCGGTACTCGGGCAAACGATTGTGGATGAGCTTTTTTTCGGCCAGAATCCCGTGGGGTTATGTATCCGTATCGGTAACATCCCCTTTAAAGTCATAGGCGTTCTCGCTGAAAAAGGCCAATCCTCCATGGGAAATGATCAGGATGATATTGTCTTTGTCCCATTCACAACCGCCCTTTATCGAATGAGTGACGGAAAAACCGTTCATGACATCATGGCCAGTTCCATTTCAGAATCAGCCATGGACAAGGCAAAGGCTGAAATCACAAGCATTCTCAGAAAAAATCATCGCATTGCAACAGGCAACGATAATGATTTTGAAATCCGTGATCAGGCTGAAATTGTTAGTATGGCCACCCAGGTTACCAGCACTCTTACCATGCTGCTCAGTGCCGTCGCCTGTGTTTCCCTGCTGGTCGGGGGGATAGGTATTATGAATATCATGCTGGTTTCCGTAACCGAAAGGACCCGGGAAATAGGTATTCTCATTGCAGTTGGTGCCCGGAGCTTTGATATTTTGATTCAGTTCCTGATCGAAGCGGTCATCCTGAGTCTTTCAGGTGGAATCATCGGAGTCTTGACCGGGATAGGTATCGCCTTTGGATTGGGCAAAATCATGGGTACTCAGGTGATTGTGGAACCATCCATGATCATCATCAGTGTTGGATTTACTGCGGCAGTCGGGATTTTTTTTGGTTACTATCCTGCAAAAAAGGCTTCAGCATTTAACCCAATAGAGGCGATGCGATACGAATAAAGTGATATTTTATCATTACCAAGAACCATAGCGGTACTATGATTGTTGAATCAAAACCGGGAAAGGGTACCCAGCCTCCTCTTTACAAAATCTTTACAATTTTATGTCGGACAAACAAACTTTCTTTACATCAATCATATATTTTGGTCTAAACCGGTGATTTTTAAACTGCCTGAAATGTATTTTGGCCCAAAATCTGTCCAGAACGTAAAAGGAGGGAAATGGAAGCACAACTTAAAAGCGGGGTTGGAGACAGACGCTGACCTGGAAAAATACAACACGATTATCAAAGGAGAATTACATGATAAACAGCGTTAGCAGTATGAACAATTACATGCCTACCATGCGTATGAATCAAACGGGGCAAGGGCCAGGGCCGGTCGATCGGTTTCAGTCCTCTGACACCGATGCCAGTGGCGGTATCTCAACTTCTGAACTTGAAAGCCTTGCGTCAAGCGTGGAAGAAACCACCGGCAAGACCATTGATACGGAAACAGCCATGGAGAGCTATGACCTGGACGGAGATAATCAGCTGAGCGGGGAAGAGTTGTTCAGCCTAGTTTCCGATTATGGACTCCAGCCTTCGCCGTCCGGGGCTGGTCAGGGGGGCGGTGGCCCATCCAAGGGCGGGGGAAAGATGATGCCGCCCCCACCGCCCACTCAATCATCATCTTTGTTTGAGGAGGAGACATCCATTTCTGAGACAAACACCATTGAAGACCTGTATGACCAGATGCTCGAAAAGGTTACCAGCGCCTATGGTTACAGCGATGAAATAGAATTCTTGATGAATCAAACGGCTTGATGAAAGCGTAAGCTTATTTTTCTGGCCCCCCTGTTGAATTTCGTCTATGGGCAGACCGCCGGTACGGGGGGATCGGAAACCTTGAAAAACCATCATGGCGGCCAGTCAATGAAGAATTTTAATGGGGCTACAACTCCACCGTAGTCTCTTGAAGCATGAGTCCCACTCCCCGTACAGAAGGAATTTTTTCCGGCATTTCCTTGATCAGTAGCGCGCTTTTGCGGTTTTTCCTTATTTTCACATGATAGGCATAATCCAGGCGCTCTCCCTGCTGCATCTCTCTTAATGTGATCAAGGCAAAAGTTTTGCAATATTTTTTCAACAGTCCTTCAAGTTCATGCCTGTTCTCATCACTGCTGTTAATGTTGAAACGCAGCATGCCATCAAAGGTGCTGGGTTGTCCCAGGGGTGTAACATGCAGCAACAATGCCATCAGTACAAATCCCAAGGTTCCGATAACAGCAACGTTGTATGCTCCAACCCCGCAACCGATTCCCGCTGCCAGGGCGGAAAACATGAAAAGGATATCTCTCGGATCCTTGAAACTTGTCCGGAACCTTATGATGGCAAGGGCACCGATCATCCCAAGCCCGTGGGCAAGGCTGTCACCAATGGCATGAACAACTGTGGCCGCTACGATGGAACTCAGGATCACCGCCTGAACATAGGTTCTTGAGTAGGAAAGTCCCCGGAAAGTTTTAATATAGGTTATCCCTATGGTTACCGACAGGAGGAATGCCACAAACATGGTATAGATGATAATCAGCACGCCTGAATTGGATGTCGCCGTTTGAAGTGTCAGTGTATCTAACATTTTATTCTCCGTATTTCATGATCAGACTGGTAAAACGTGTAATAGGAAAAATCTGATTACACGTTGGTTTTTTATAGTCTTGGCCTTTAGGCCGTAAAACCCAATCCTTTAGGTTTGGAATAGAAGTTTTTGATTTAGCTTTGGGTAGCTCACAAAATTGCCGAGACCCTTGAATCGTCATCATAGCGATGGAGAACCATAAGTTCCGATGCACCTGTCAGGTATTTTGAAAAACTGCGCCGCTCCAGATTAAAAAACCGAATAAGGTCAATCATCCACAGGGGAACCCTGGAGGTATAACATTTCAACTCCAGAACCACTGCACATCCGGGATCAAAGGCCAGGGTATGATCACATGAAACCATCTCACCATGGCTCGGAACGGGTCGGTATTCGTTTTCCTGCCGGAATCTTAAGTCAACGTCAAATGTGATCCGTGCATATTCATCCACATCGCTTATCCATGCCTTCCTGAGATATTGCGTAAGTATTTTAGGGGCGGCATTGTAGGTGTATAGCATCCGTTCAAACAATTTTTTATTGATCTCCTCTTTCCCACTTCCCCCATCACTTTCAAGTTCAAAACCAGGTTCGGTATACACCTTGCTCCAATCCTTATCCGTCACTGCCGCCCGATATTTTCTGGCCACCCCACCTGTTTTCTGCTTAATTTCAAGAAAATACGGCAGTTCCGGATGGTCACCATAGGAACGCACCCGCATGTTGAATCGGTTCTGCACCCCCTCAAGACGCCTTCTCAAAAACAGATACTCCGGTGAATCAAGATAGATGCTGTTCACCCTGTAGTAGCCATTGGGCGCATCCAAAGCGTATTTATCCAGGGAACAATAAACCGATGCAAATTTTGAGATGGGATCTATCATCTCAGTGGGAATTAAAAATTTCAGTTCATATCGCTCAAGTAAAGCAGGAATGGCTTTCTGTTTATGGCTGCCCAAGATAATGTTTCCTTTTTTATGAAAAAGCAGGTGATGGGTGTCAGGTCCGGGTTGTTAACAGCAACTGCTTTTTCAATCTTGATTGTGGCAGGTATTTCTGCCATGTAAGTTATAAGATAATGTAATTTTTAAAGGGCGTTGCAGGAAGGTTTCCCATAATATCCATTAATTCGATGAACCTGCAGCGTATATTGAAAGCTGTTTTTTCAATCTGGATATCACTTTTGATAATGGACTCCTTTATTTTCAAAAGGTTCAGGGGTTCCATGCCATCCATTTTCAAATAGGCTTTAAAGGAAACTTCGGCGTTACTGTTCTTTTTGTTTGTTTCAAGCAACGTGTATTGCTTGATTAACCGGTCGAGTACACAGGTCAGGGATATCCTTTTTTCAGAAAGTACTCTCATCTCCTCATTGTATTGGAGGCGTTCTTTCATGTAGTTCACTTTTCTTCTGTTCACCCCATCCCAGTCGGAATTGATAAACGGCAACTTGATTGCCACTTCAATGGAACAGGCCTTTTGTGCATCATCGTAATCATCGCTGTCATAGGAGACTTCAAAATAACTTAAATAATCCCGGTTTTTTGCCTGCTCAAGCATGTACTTGCTGTTGGCAAGGTCCATCTTATTCTTCTGGTCCTCCAACTTGACATTATTAACCGTTATCTCCTGGGGCAGTTCATGTATCTTTTTTTCAATGGCACTGATCTCTATAAGCCTTCTCCTGTCAAAAGTAACGGGCATTTGTGAATCTGCAGCAACGGATATCTGGTGATTGAGTCCGGTAATTTTATTTTCAAGCGCCACAAGTTCCAGCCTAAGTTCAGTCAACAGCTCCTCTGCCGCGATCAGCTCACTGATATCAAAGGAGAGACTTCCGGCACTTTTTTTATTGAGTACATGGATTCTGTCCTCACACACGGTGGCCAGTTGACTTTTCAGGTCGATCATGGAGCTGGATTCAAGATAATCCAGAACCAGATCATAGCGCATCTTTAGGGCGGTGTTGTAGTAATTGAGCTGCTCGGTACGGCAGGACTGGTTGGCAAGTTCGGTCACCTGCTTCGTATACTGCGTCTCGCCCCACCCCTTGGGGTAAAATCTCAGTGAATACTTCTGTTTTTCCAGATCAAACTCCTCGGTTTCTGTCCTGAACTCCATGCGATCAATGTAGGGGGTACTGGTGGGTGCTTCTTTCAGATAGCGGGTAAGTTCCCGCTGATTTTGAAGTTTCAGATCATTCTTTGCTGTCATGACAAAGGTCTCAATGGTCAGTTTTTCCTTGTTTTCAAGGGTATGGACACTACCGAAACCCGTCAGGGTTAAAAAAAGAACGAATAGGAGGATACATATTTTTTTCATTATTTCACCTTTACGACGCATATTTTTGATTTTATCTTTCGTCCCTGGTCAAAACAGATGATCAGGGTGTTTTTTTCTTTTCCAACGGCGACCCCCTCTGGTTGAAGATCATTAAAATGGGTGAGACAGATGGGTGTCCCGGCTGATTCCTCAAGCTTCCAGAGGCTACCGGATCGTGATCCCTCTTTTTTAATCAAAGGAGTACCCGTGAGATACAGAGCCCCTTCAAAATAGAGCAGGTCTGAAATACCTTCCTGTAATTGATCCTCCCCACGTTGCAGGCGGACCGTTTGCCAGATGGAGATTTGACCCGGCTTGAGTTTTTTTGTTTTTATGACCTGGTCTATTTCATTGATCTTTAGAACAACCGATTTCTGGTTCATCAGAGGGGCTTTAAAACCCAGAAAAAGAGTCCCCTCCCTATACATCATGCCTTCCATATCAAGGGTTTTTTTCAAAATGCCACCAAGGATAAAGTCTGCCCATGGTTTACCTGCCGCAGTTTCGGCATGGGTCATGAAAAGGGAATAAAGATCTACCATTCCCAAAAGGGAGAAATGATTTTCCTGTCGCTGGACCGAAATAAGATGTTTTCTTGCCGCTTTAATTTTGCCTTTTCTGCCGGTGCCAAGGGATGAAGAAATGTAGAGAATTCCTTGTTCACCTTCGGCCACCGATTCCATGTCATCTATTCGATCTAATCCGGCAATAGGTGTTTCCCTGGTGATTCTGCCATTGGAATCCATAAGCATCACAAGCGGGGCATTACCTAGCGTGTCATCACTTAACACCATATATCTGTCAATATCCTCAAGATATAAAAGCGCTGAAGCTTCAATCCCCTCTGTCTCAAGGGGGATGATGGGCAGGATCTTTTCCTGAAACAAAAAGTTTTTACAGGTTTGCAGAACATCTGCAATGCTTTGCGAAGGGGTAAACAATCGTTTCAACTGGTCAGTAAATCTCGCCTTTTTTAAAGATGAGGTAATCAATACCTTTTCACCCAGAATAAAATGATTGTTTGCAGGTATCTGGATGACCACTTCCCGACCCCACATTTGCAGGTCGGGATGTTTTCTCAACCGTTCCGGATAGGCCACAATTCGTGCTCCTATTCCAACCACGACACCTGTAATATTCCTGTTTGCAATGGCAAGGGATGCCACGGTTATCTTTTCCCCCATACTGATGTCGGCATAGGCATTCTCATAGATGTACCCTTTTATAAATGAAGGGGTTCTTGTATGGAGTGTCAGAATAGGGGCAAAAGGAGACACCTTTGCCCCGGGTTTAAAGTTCACCGAACCAATTATTCCTGAAATTTGCGCATATATCTTCAGTTTGCTGTTTTCATCTCTGAGCAGGCTCAACTCTTTCTCAAGTCGTTCAACCTGAATTTTGACGGGATCCTTTGAGTTGGCCAGGGTTTTTTGGAAAAGTTCAATCTGAATCGCAAGGGGATTGATGCAAAGCCTGAGCTCTTCTTTTAAACTTCTGATTTTCATTTCCATGGGACTTCTGCCTTCATCGTTGCCATAACCGCTGCCACCTGGAATGCTTTTTAAACCGGAAAGCAATGACTTGTTTATTTTATACTGATTTTCAAGTTGTGCGATCTGGTTTTTAAGCTCATTTTCTTTGGCGGCCTTCTGTGCCTTTAACTGTCTGAGTCTTGACTGGATTTCTGATTTATCAACCCCTTTCTGGGCTTTTAATTGATCCAGCTGATGTGAGATGTGATTGATTTTCAACATCAGATCCGGGCTGCTGAGTTCAACCATTAACATTCCCTGTTCAACGGATTGGCCTTCTGTGACATCAATTTTTTTGATTTCAACCGCACCTTCAAAATTGACCACAATTTCACGTGTCTCGGCAATTCCATAAAAGTTTGAACTCTCCACGCTATAAAAACGGGTTATGGCAATGGTTGCAGTTAAAATAATGAACCATACCCCATAAAGCACCACGTTTCCTTTGTTTTGTCTGCGCAATTTCATGTCTCCTGAAATTTGATCCTGTTTGCTGAATATGACCTGGATTCCACCTGAAAATCAGAGATTAAGAAAGTTGGTCACCGCACTTTCTCTGTTTTCAACATGGGTATTGAGATAGTCAAGGCTGTTAATAAAATCCTGGGAACTGTTGAGCAGCGTATACCCCTCCTGCTCGCCTTCATCCCCCACAACATAATTACAAATAAGATTATGGGCATCTTCATAAAGAACCTGCATGTTTTCTGTATTAAAGTAATCCGTCACTGTGGTCTCACAGTATTGCTGATAGATGTTTTTATATTCAGTCTGTTCAAGCACCCGGCTGATAAGGGGCCAGACGTCCAATGAGCCTTCATCAAGCTCAAGGGAAAGGGGGTTCTGGATGGCAGCATCTGTATCTTTGAGAGCTTCATTGTTATCCCAGGGAATCCATGTTAGCATGCCATCATCGTTGTAGAGGTAGTAGTTATGGGTCATGTTGCCATAGGTGTCCCAGTTCTGGATAACCGTATTCACCGCAAGCCAGTTGAGGAAACTATCCACATCAAAAATAGACTCAAGAGTACTCTTCCAGGTTTCATCGTCGCTGGTGGTATCATTGATGGCAGTATACAGTGCATTGACATCACTGTAATCGGCTTCGTCCTTATTGGTTTCTTTATCAAAGTCTTCTTCTGAAAGGGAACCGGCCCCGAAACTTGCCGTAGCTCCATCGGGTTTGTAAAGGTTGCCGTCAGACGTCCAGAACTGTGCCTCAAGCATGGGATCAGTAGGGACTTCAACCATTGTATAGAGACCGAAATATCTGGCCCCTTCGCCATCACTGCAATCGATAAAGAGTCGATAAAAGGCTGTCCTTGGTGCAGGAACGCCAAGCCCCCTGAAGATATCCGCCACAATTTTTTCCCTTATCAGACTGTCATCCTTATACCCGCTGGAAAGGGTGAGTTTTTTAAATCCATAAAATCGTTGATCATCAATCTCCGTGTAAATATCCTCAAATTCATCAAAATCAAACCTGAACGGCATTTTATAAATGCCGGCAGTCCAGGCGTCCCTTAAAGAGGAATTTCCTTTTAAACGAACCCCCACATAATTCCATGTGATTCCGGTAAATGTGAGTGTGCAGGGAATCCAGATGGGATTTTCAGTCAATTCCACAGCTTCTTCGTTGATTCCGCCTGGGGGGGGCATTCCGCCTGGGGGGGCCATTCCACCTACAGGTTCCACTACATCATCGGGTTCCATTTCATCTGCGGGGGGCATACCTATGGCCGACTGTGACCCAAATGAACCGTAGGCTGCTACAAGATTTTCATCCGTCATCATGGCTTCCCAGTCGGAGGCTGTTATGGTGAGGTCAATACGTCCTACCTCATCATCTTTAAATACCACCTCATAATTGGCAGATGCATCATCTCCATGGGTTTCCGCAGTCCAGCCTTCGGGCCGTGTGATGTCATCTTCGCTGGTTGTGGCATCAGTGGTTTCAGTGGTGCTTGTCGTAGAATCATCAGAACTTGTGGAATCACTACTGTTACATGCCCCCAGGAACATGGACAGACAGATTAATAAAATCCCAATGGACAGTGTTGTTCGTTTTATTCTCATAAAATTATTCTCCTCAAATTTTAGTTGTAGATAGAGATAAATTTACTTTTTATCAGTACAGGTATGTAATGGAGGGATGATAGTCAAACAATGTAAAGATTTATTGTTGATCTGGGATTAAATTGTAAATATTTTGTAAAGTGCATAGAACCTGCAAAAAAAGTCAATGGAGATTTCCTAATAAGCGGTCAGGATGATTGTTACCGCAAATCCACCGGATTTAAGATTACGGGCTGAGACAGAGCCTTTGCAGGTTTCAATACAGGTTTTCACGATGGCCAGTCCAAGGCCGACCCCACCGGAGTCTCGATCCCGGGAGGGTTCCGGACGGAAAAAAGGCTCAAACAGCTGATCCAGGAGGTACTCGGGAACACCAGGGCCAAGATCCCTGACCTCGATAGCCACCCCATGGTTTCTTTTTTCGGCGTAAACATGAATCGGACCGGCTTCTCCGGCATATTTGACAGCATTTCGCAAAAGGTTGGCAATAGCCCGGATCAACAGCTCCACGGATGCGACCACCCGAATCCCCGGATCTATTGTGGTGATGATTTCAGCGGCCGGTGTGTTCTCCCGCTTTACCGCTGTTTGAACCACGGACCCAAGGTCTATGGCTTCGAGCCTGACCGTTTTATTGTTCATATCAGCCCGGGAAAAGGCGAGGAGTTCCTGGATCAGTTTGGATAAGTGGTCTACATCTTCCATTACCTCGATCACCCGTTGTCGGTTTTCTGTCTGAATTCGCTGTTTCAGGGCACCCAACCCAAACTGAATTCGGGCGATGGGTGAGCCCAGTTCATGGGCCACATCTCCTAGAAATCTTTTCTGACCTTTCACGAAAGCTTCCAACCGTGCGGCCATGTGGGTTACTGCCCTTGCCAGGCGACCGATTTCATCGCTCCGGGGTTCATGAATGGACACATGAAAGCATCCCCTGGCAATTTTTTCTGTGGCAAGGGTGATGCGGGCAAGGGGGCGGGTGATGCTTTTGACCATGGGAATCCACAAGAGTATGGACATCAGCATCATTGCCAGGGCGGCAATCATCCAGGGCAGTGGGTCAATAAAAAAGCCGTTTCCTGTTACGGAATCCGATACGGCCAGTAAAAGTGCAGGGGCCGGCCAGCTGGATGGCCCAGGAGGTAACAGGATTCGAATCCCGGTCCAATAACGAACCGGATGCCGTGTCCGCATTATTAAATGCGATTTTTTCCCCATGGGTTCTTTTTCAAGGAAAGCCCGGGGATCGCGTTTTCCGGGGGGCACCGGCCGCCCTTGAGGAATCCCGAACCTATCAGGAGGTGTCAAATGTCCCGGATGCGGTTTTGGATCCAACGCCTCCCTCGCCCTTGCGATCACTTCTTCAGGCAGATTCGTTTCCATGGAAGAAAAACAAGAGGCGTCTTCAAGCACAAGTGTAAAATCAACCTGATGGATTTCTGCATGTCTGGCAAGCACTTTGGACCAGTTATCCCTTGACGTCTGTTTCAGGTCATGGGCCATAAGCATGCCGGCGGTCCTAAGGCGGTTGAACACTTGTTCTCCGAAAACAGCATGGAGATTAACCTGGGGCTGGAACACAATAAAGATTACAGGAACCGTTGCCACCAAGGCTATGTTGAGAAAAAACCAGCCCACAATTTTTGAAAACAGGGACGACACAGGCCTGATCATGTCTGTTCCCCGGGCATCTTGAACATGTACCCGACGCTTCGAATAGTTTGAATGAACATAGGGTTGCGAGGATCTTCACCGAGCCTGCGCCGCAGGGAAGAGATATGGACATCAACGGTTCGGTCGAACACTTCATAACTGCGACCGGTAACGGCATCCAAAAGCTGATCCCGTGTCAGAACCCGTCCGGCTGCTCCGGCCAGGCAGGTCAAAAGATTATATTCAATGGGGGTAAGGACTATTTTTTTTCCATGAAAACGAACGGTTCGAGAGCTTTGTTCAATTTGCAGATCCCCGAATATCAAGACGTTATCCGCAGCTTCGGATGTAGACTGACTTTCAGATATGAAATATCGGCGGGTAACGGCGCGAAGTCGTGCTAAAAGCTCACGAGAAGAAAAGGTCTTGGGCAAATAATCATCGGCCCCCATCTCAAGTCCCACAATTCTGTCGGTTTCTTCACCCCGCGCGGTGAGCATCAAAACCGGTATGTCGGATTCCTTGCGCAACCGTTTCAATACCTCGAACCCATCCATCCCCGGCATCATCACGTCCAGAATCACCGCGTGATAGTCACCCTCAAGGATCATTTGCAGTCCCTGGGTTCCGTTGTGGGCAGCCTCTGCATCGTATCCCATGGGCTCCAGGTAATCCGCCACAAGCCGGCACAGTTTTTTGTCATCGTCGATAATCAAAATTTTCATCTTAGCCGGCACAATCTCTTGATGCGTCATTATGATATCCTTTTTTTAAATTCAACTTAATATCCTCATTTTTTATACCATAATATAACACCGGGGCAATTCACTTTACAAAATTCTTACAATTTTGTTTTCGAATAACATAAATTCTTTACACCCGTTGCCTATCATAAGTTCAAGATCGAGGAAGAAATCCTTGGAAAAATGACAACCATTAAAAGGAGATACACCATGAATTCTAATTTTAGTAAAAAAATCGGCACTGGCGTAATTGTTTTTGTGATTATGGTATGCTTTACTCCATCACTGGCAGGGGCGTTCACACCAGACTACCAAAGGCAGGACAAGGGATTTGACAGGCAAGACCATAATCAGCCCGCCCTTGGAATCTGGCGAAATCCGCAAATGGTTCAGAAACTGAAACTCACAAAAGAACAGGTCAAACAGCTCCGGGATGCGGATTTTACCTTTCGTGAAAAGTGTTTGGAGTTGAAAGCACAACTCGACGCTTTTCGTCTGCAAATGGATAAGGCATTTTCCGATGACATTGTTGACAATGCAGCAGTCATTCAACTGGCGAAAAAAATTTCAGACATAAAAGGTAAAATTTTTATCCAGGATATTGAATCTCGACTGGCGGTTGGAAAAATTCTGAATGGGGATCAAATCAAAAAGCTGAGGCCGGATGATATGCATCAGAAAAAGCAAGATTCAGGGCATGGTAAAAAAGCCATCCCCGGACCTCATGGGATGGAAATGCCTGATGATAAAAAAGTCTTTTGAAAATTGAAACCGGTAACATAAACTTGCGATTCGACATGGTGCCCCTTCTGCAAATTAGGAAAAGCGCCTAATAATAACGATAGAATAGCAGTATTTTAAAATCAATAACAGGAACTCAATCAATGTTTTTGTTCACAAACAAATTAATCTTTAATGTACGTTCAAGATAAACCCCAAAAGATCCCGCATCAACAATTTTTTGAATGTTTGTTCAAAATAGTCTTTTAAATTAGGATAATGGTGTTAAAATATGCGTAATTTGATTAAATTGCAAACCTCCTTTGTAAACCGTATTATTAAATATTATTGTTAATATTGTAGCAATTATTACAGAATGTTTGGCTATTTAAAATATATTCGTTTGTATCAATGAACGATAGGAATCAATATCTATATCAAATAAGGAGAATATAAATGAGTATCGACGTATTAGGAATTTCCGGAAGCCCCACAAAAAACAGTAACACAGATCGTATCATCAAAGCGGTATTGGATGCAACCGGTGCAGAAACCGAATTTGTGAAGCTCAGTTCAATTAATGTCAGACCCTGCCTTGCCTGTTATAAATGCGTCCATGATAACGTTTGCAAACAAAACGATGACTTTCCTGCACTTGCAGAAAAAATTAAAGCAGCCAAAGCCCTGGTGATTGGTGGATATATTCCCTATTCACAAATTGATGGATTCACAAAGGCGCTTTTAGAAAGATTCTGGTCGTTCAGACACCAGAAAAATCTTTTAAAAGGCAAACTGGTTGCAACCGTTCTGACCGGACTTGTGCCGGAGGCACTGACCGCTGTCAATAAAGCATTGGCTACCGAGTTCAAAGAATATGAGAACATGGATCTTATCGGACAGGTAACGGTTCAGGGAAATATTGTCTGTGCGTTCTGCGGTGTGGGGTATGATTGCGAGATGAGTGCATTCAGAAGTAATCTGATTGAGACCGGAACAAAGGCAGCTGATGTTCAATATGCCAAAGTAGAGGATCAAAAGGAAGTATGGGACGAAGCCGTGCGAATTGGAAGTCTAATGGGTGAGCGGTTAAAATAGATAAAGATTGATCCAGTTTTTTTTGAACATCAATGCGTCAAACAGTTTAAAAAGGTAGCAGACTCAGGCCCATCTTTTTTCGAAAATATCATTGAGCTTTTCAACGGCAGACAAGTTAAAAATTATTATAATACCGATATCGCACCGATAGGGTGGAGCGCGGAGCGGTCCACCCTATCATCACGATATATGCCTTTTTGCGACACATTATATGTTCTGCTCAGGAATGGAATAAGTATGGATTCTGATTCAGAATACTCAAGATCGAGGATTTTTGCTACAGCTTCCAAATCAGTATTTTTAATCTCATTCATAAAATTCAAGTATTTCTTCATCGGATATAGGTTCGTTCTTGTCTTTCTTGCTTGTTTTCAGAAGGATCTCGTATAAGTTTGTTCGATTTTAAAATAATTTCTTAGTGTTCATTGATTATATTTAAGCTGACCCGTATCCTTACAAGGAGACCGTGCAACGTTACCCATGTAACCTTGATCGTCGTGCAAAAAAAATATTGACTTCACACGCCGTATTCTATAAAAAGTGTTCATATTTTGTTGGTTGCCTTGGCAAACGGAATACGGTGAAACTCCGTAACGGTCCCGCCGCTGTAACCGGAAACATCTGTTTTTTTTTATAAAGGCCACTGTGAAAACGGGAAGGCTAAAAAAACAGGTTTAATGCCGGAAGTCAGAAGACGAGCCAGGTAAAAATCATTGTAAAATCTAATGGTAAAAGGTTTTGTAAGAACTCATCTCTTGCAAAATTTTTTTGGTTTTACAGGAGATTTGATAGCGAGGAAACTATGACAACACAGCTTGAGCATGCCCGCCAGGGAACCATCACAAAACAAATGCAAATCGTTGCCCAGACTGAAGGGCTGTCTGAATCCTTTATTTTAGATCATGTGGCAAAGGGTGAAATTGTTATCCCCTGTAATCCCAAGCGCCCCGGGCAAAAGGTTACCGGAATTGGAACCGGCCTGCGCACCAAGGTGAACGCTTCCATTGGAACCTCTTCAGATATCTGTGATGTTAATCTTGAGGTGGCAAAGGCAGAGGCTGCCCGGGAAGAAGGGGCTGACACCTTAATGGAATTGTCTGCTGCCGGGGATCTTGATAACGTAAGGCAAACGGTTCTGGCCAATACCGATCTTGCCGTGGGCAATGTGCCGTTGTACCAGGCATTTAAAGAAGCCATCCGCAAATACAAAAATCCGGCAAAATTAGACCCTGAATACCTGTTTGACCTGATTGAAAAGCAATTGGATGACGGCTTGAGCTTTATGGCCATTCATTGCGGGATTAACCAGTACACCATTGAACGCTTAAGAAAACAGGGATTTCGTTATGGCGGTCTGGCATCCAAGGGCGGAACCTATATGGTGGCCTGGATGGATATCAATAAAAAAGAGAACCCCTTGTATGAGCAGTTTGACCGTGTGTGTGCGTTGATGAAAAAATATGATGCCGTTCTTTCCTTAGGCAACGGGATCAGGGCCGGTGCCATCCATGACAGCCATGACCGTGCCCAGATGGCTGAAATGATCATCAACTGCGAACTGGCGGAAATCGGTCGGAATCAGGGCTGCCAGATGATGGTGGAAGGACCGGGCCACGTCCCCCTGGACGAAATTGAAGGCAATATCATGCTGGAAAAACGCATGTCCGGCAATGCGCCTTATTATGTTTTAGGCCCCATCCCCTGCGATACCGGCGCAGGATACGATCATATCACCGCCGCCATTGGTGCGGCAAGTTCCGCCCGGTTTGGCGCGGATCTGATCTGTTATATCACTCCTGCCGAACATCTTGCCCTGCCGGATGTCAATGACGTGAGAGAAGGCGTGAGGGCCACTCGGCTTGCAGCCCGTATCGGGGATATTTCCAAATACCCTGACCGGCGGGAAAATGAAAAACAGGCTGCCATGGCAAGACGGGACATGAGATGGAATGATCTGGAAAAATATCTGTTATTTCCTGAAATTGCCAGAAAAACCCGTGAGGAACGTGCGCCTGCCCAACAAGAAACCTGCACCATGTGCGGGGATTTTTGTGCCATGAAAAAAGGCATGGAAATATTTGAGAAGGATATTACAGACAAGAGGTAAGTATTATGAGCTTATTAGATCAGACTATTTTATCCATTGATGAAACACTTGATGAGGATGCATTTCATTCGGCAAAAGAACGGCTGGCAAATCAGGCCAAGCCGGTTGGAAGTCTTGGCATCATGGAAGATATCTCAGCAAGGCTTGCCGCAATAAAAGGCACCATTAATGTTAATCTTTCAAATAAACGGATCATTACCTGTGCGGGAGATCACGGGGTTACCCAGGAAGGGGTCAGTCTTTTTCCGGCTGACGTCACCCCCCAGATGGTCTATAATTTTGCCAATAACGGGGCATCGGTCAATGTCATTGGAAAACATGCGGGTGCTATTGTTAAAGCGGCTGATATAGGGGTAAATCATGATTTTGCCCCGGACCTGCCCATCTTTCATAAAAAAGTCAGATACGGGACCGCCAATTTCACAAAAGAACCTGCCATGACACGGGCAGAGGCTATTTTGTCTATTGAAGCAGGCATTGAAATCGTAAATGAACTTGAGGCTCTGGAGCCGGTTGATCTGTTGGGAACCGGCGATATGGGGATCGGCAACACAACACCTTCTTCCGCCATTATTGCCGCCTTTTCCGGAATTGAAGTTGAAAAACTTACGGGCCGCGGGACCGGTATTGATGATAAGAGCTTGAAAAATAAGATTAATGTCATCAAAAAAGGACTTGCCCTTCATAAGCCTGATCCCCATGATCCTGTTGACGTGTTGTCAAAAGTCGGGGGACTTGAGATCGGCGGGCTTGCAGGCCTCGTCCTGGGCGCTGCCGCCAGGGGCATTCCGGTTATCTGCGACGGGTTTATCTCTACTGCAGGTGCTTTGATTGCCTGCGAACTTGCACCTGCGGCAAAAAATTATCTTTTTGTCAGTCATAAATCCGTGGAAACAGGTCATCGGTTCATGCACAAACGACTGGGGCTTGAACCCTTGATTGATTTGAAATTCAGATTAGGGGAAGGAACCGGCGCTGCCGTGTGTATGGAACTTCTGGATCTTTCCACAAGAATTCTTGCAGACATCAAAACTTTTGAAGAAGTGGGAATCAATGATGTCCAATAGGTATTAGAAGTTGATGATTTTGGGTTACCGGTTGATTTGGTTGATGCGTTCTGAAATCAGTTAAATCCAATAGGAATTGCATACCCTGCCATGGCAAAATCGCCATGGCAGGGTATGCAATTAAAGAACATTAAATCCCGCTTCTTTCCATCCATTGATTCCTTTGTCAAGAAACCTGACATTGGTGTAACCTTCTTTTGTGTATTGTACGGCAAGACCTGCCGAAGACTTATCATCGACTCAGCCTCAGTAAAAAATAATGTCCGTGTCTTTGCCAAGATCAGGTTTTAATTTTAAAAATTCACTCATGGGAATGGCACCTTCAAGGTGGGCCTGGGAATGAAATTTTTCATCGTCATAGATGCAAACCAGCAAGGACAGACCAGAATCCACCCTTGTTTTTGCATCAACTGCTGAAATTCTATTCAGGGTTGTCATAGTTATGTCTCCATGATTTTTGGGTTGCTGTTAGAATCTGTCATTTCATAATATATGCATGAATTTTCAGTGGGCAAACTGCTTTTTCAGGCGCATATCGTCTCTTCTGCTATCTTGAAATCGTAATGATTTTATAAAAAATCCCATGCAAAATAAATACAGCCAAATTTTTAAGCATAACTTTTTTGGGAATATTGAAAATTATTTATTGAAATTAAGGGTTTTTACTGATTGTATTTTTTTTATACAAAGTATAAACTTGGTTTTAATTAAAATCCAGATGATTTTATATGAAAGTCTTAAAAAATTCATACAGAGGCTTTCAATCTTTGTTGTGGGCAAACCAGGATGAAATACCAAGTCTGCCCGTGGCAGTTATAGAAAAATTTATGACAATGCGATTTTTTGATATATAAAATTAATATCGGCGCTTATCGCCTGAAAATTTTCCTGTCTGTTTAAGCCGATTGGGAATATAGCAGGGAGCATTATGGAAAAAAAATATAATCAGATAAACGATCAAATCATACCAAAAAAGAATATTGAAAAAGATGTTGATATTTTCAGGGCTATACTTGATTCAATGGAGTCAATCGTATTTGTATCGGATATGCAGACCCATGAATTGATATATACCAATAAAAAATTAAAACAGACATTGGGATATGATGATTCAGTGGTACTTGAAGGACAAAAATGCTGGCAGGTTATCCAGAAAAATCAGACAGGGGTCTGTTCTTTTTGCACCAACAAAAGACTTGTTCATCCCGATGGAAAACCGGATGAAGCATATGAATGGGAATTTTGCAACACACTCAATAACCGCTGGTACAGGATTATTGACAAAGCCATTGAGTGGCCTGACAATAGAATCGTCCGCCTTGAAACGGCATTTGACATCACAGACAAAAAAGAACACGAAAAATTATTCCGGGAATTTGATAAAACAATTGAGACATCAAGAAAACTTAAAAGTATCAGCACCTTTGCCGGTGGGGTTGCCCACGATTTTAACAATACCCTTACCGCGATTATCGGTAATATCAATCTGGCCCAGATGGGTTCTCTTGACAGTGAAACGCAAGAATATCTGGAAAACGCCGAAAAAGGCGTTATGCAGGCAAAAGGGATATCGTCAAAGCTTGTTTTGTTTGGAAAAGGTTCCAAACCGTTAAAGGAAAAGACGGATATTGAAATATTGATCAGGCAGATCCTTGAAAATAATTTTTACCCGGAGACGGTCATTTTTTCTTTTGAACCGGAGAGCATTCCCGTTCCCTTTTATGCAGATCCGGATCAGTTAAAAGTTGCAATTGAAAATATGCTTCAAAATTCGGTTGAAGCAATGAGGGGTGCCGGCAAAATTGATATTATCGTAAGATACCTGGACCACCGTCCTAAAAATCCCCAAATTTCCATTTTTATTTCCGATTCAGGCTGCGGCATACCCGGAGAGAATCTGGATATGGTCTTTAATCCATATTTTACAACCAAACACATGGACAACCGGAAAAGCAAAGGCCTTGGCCTGAGTGTTGCCTGGACAATCGTCACAAGGCATGGCGGCCATATTAATGTTGAATCAACCTTGAATAAAGGAACCCTTTTTAATATTATCCTGCCGGTTTTCAATCAAAAAGGGTTGGAGAGCAAGCATGATAAAAATTTTGAACATCAGGCCAAACCTGTTTTGAATAAAACCAATGTTTGGGTGCTGGTCATGGATGAGGATGAATTGCTTTTGGATGCCATATCCCAGATGTTGAGGCACCTGGGATATAAAACGCTTGTCGCATCTAACCGTAATCAGGCCATTGAAATTTGTAAAACAGCTAAAGCCGGTGATAAAAAAATTGATATTGCTTTGCTTAATTTTGATATCAGGAAAGGGCAGGGCGAATTTTCAACCATGGAAGAATTCAAAAAAATAGATCCCGATATCAAGGGCGTTTTAATTACTGAATACCCTGACGATATGGATGAAAAAGAAATCAATTGTTACGGTTTTACCAGCGTGCTTGATAAACCTTTTTCTGTAAAACATTTGAAAGATAAGATAACAGGCATTTTGGCATTATAATTGAATTGTATATTTGTTTAGTTTGATTTTGGTTTATAGAGGCAGACAAGGAGCTAAAGCCAGACAATGAGCTAAGGATGACCTGGTATTTTATTTGGGTTTGCACTCAACAAAACATTCCCCGTCCATAACCCTGATATTTCTGGTTGCATAGGCTTCCATATCCGAGTTATGGGTCACCACAATAACGGTCTGTCCTTCATTGTTTAAAGATTGCAACAGCATCATGATCTCTTTTGCGGTTTTTGAATCCAGATTTCCCGTGGGTTCATCCGCCAGGATAATGGGAGGCTTGTTTACAATGGCCCTTGCAATGGCAACCCGTTCCTGTTCTCCTCCTGACAGCTGATCCGGCAGGCGAAGGGCTTTTGATCCAAGACCCACCCGGTCAATGACCTCTATGGCCATCTGATGTTTGATCTTTTTTTTCAGGCCCGTGACAGCCATGGGAAGTTTGACGTTTTCCAGCACAGTCAGATAGGGAATAAGCTGAAAAGACTGAAAAATAAATCCAATATATTCACTCCTGAAATCCGCCCGCTGTTCTGCGGTTAAATCATAAAGGTCAAGGGAATCCACAAGAACCTTTCCCTGTGTCGGATGATTGAGCCCCCCCATAATGGACAACAATGTACTCTTGCCTGAACCGGACTGTCCCATGAGAGTGACAAACTCTTGATCGTCAATAAAAAAATTCATCTGTTTTATGGCATCCACATTTGTGTCGCCACTTTGATATGTTTTTTTTAATTCGTGAATCTCGATCAAATGATTAATCTGTTTCATGTTGATTTCCTTTCTGTTTTAAAGGGCTCTTAATGCTTGACTAGGGTCCATGTTGCTGGCTTTAAATGCGGGGTAAAGGCTTGCCAGAAGACTTAAAGCCACGGCCATGAGGATGGAGATGATTCCCAGGGTCAAATTGATTCCGGCAAATCCCCCGTCTTTGATCACTATTGGAATGATGCTGCAGGCAATCAAATTCCCGAGGCCAAATCCCAGGATACCGCCAATGATCCCCAGCAGCAGGGCTTCGAGTAAAATAATCTGCATGATATGCCCCCTTCTGAACCCAATGGCCCTGAAGATTCCGATTTCACGGGTTCTTTCGTTGACTGATCCCATCATGGTGACCATGACCAGCAGAGAACCGATGAGAATCACGATAATGGATACCCCAAGGCTGAAGGATTTAAACATGTCAATGGACTGCATTTTGGACATCACGGCCTGCTTCATGGCAGTAACCTTTGCATTGGGAAATTTTTCGGCAATCTGCAATGTCATTTCCGAAATGGGACATCCCTGGCAAAAGGCCGATATCTCCACCATTGACAGCTTGCCTTGTTTTCCCAGCAGTGTCTGGGCCGCGCCCAGGCTTGCAATAACGGCATCATCCTCGGAAGTCCCAGTGGGCCTTAAAATCGCTGACAATTTAAAGGATTTGCCTGAAACAAGTACGGTGTCCCCCACATTAAACCCCAGCAGGTCGGCTGCCCTGGAACCCAGCATGATTTCATCTTCTTTTTTGGCAAATGTTCCTGCTGCTTTGTGCCACCAGGTTTTCAAGGCCAGTTCCTCTTCAAACACAACCCCAATCAACAGAACAGTTTTATCTTTTACCGTGACGGACCCCAGGATTTTAGGGGCAATAATGGAAAGGTTTTTGCTGTTTTTTATGGTTCTGATGTCGGCCAGCTTTTCCTGTTCAAATTCTTGAACCTGGTAATTGACTCCGCCCACATCAATGCCCCCGTAATTGAGTGACAGGTTCTCGCTTTTGGGAACCATGACAATATTTGCACCAAACTGGTTGAGCCGTTCTTCAATGTTCAGGGTCATGCTTTCGGTAATGGAAAGAAGGGTGACAACCGTTGAAATACCGATCACAAGCCCCATCACAAGAAACAGCATCTTGCCTTTTCTGCGCTTAATGTTTCCCAACGAGATATCATGGAGTCGCAAGGTCTTTCTCCTCTTTTTTCAATGTGTTCTGATGCTGGCGATGGTTAACCTGGTTGAGCAGCGTCACATTCAGATTCTGTCGGTCAAACAATGCCGTGATGTTGGAAAGCTTGACCATGCGCCGATCATAGGTAACAACAAGGCGGGTGTTGTGCGTGTCATTCGCAATAGTTTTAACCCCGTCAATGGCGTTTATCCCTGTAATGATACTTTTTGGCCAGGCTGGATTTGATTCCAGCTTGAAAATCGCATCATCCAGATGGCGTGTGGCCATGTACGATATGGCCTGGGGAATCGTCACAATGCTTAAAACTGTTACGATAACCAATGATACAAGCGTTGCAAGGGTTCCAAATCCCACCCCCCTTTTTTTTATGCCAAGGACTTTTTCTCTTTTTTTCCGGTATTTTTCAGGATCATATGACATGGACACTGCCTCCTACTTAAACTTGCAATACCAGGCATTGGCATTGATATCCTGCATGGAAATCACAATATTTTTTCCGTTGATCATCCTGGTTAAAGGAGCAGGATTGCATCCGCCTTTGATCTCATTGATCCGGTCAGTGGCAAACTGACGGCCGCAGTTGGTGCAGACCATGACGTTGTTATTCTGAACATAACCTTTACCGGAGCGGTAACAGACATCACAAGAATCTATGGCGGCGCGGATCACACCATCCATACTTTGAACCAGGAAAAAATTCACCCTGGTTCCAGCATCGGGTCCGTCATCAGCCGTTGTCTGAAAATAATGGGCTTTGCCGTCATTCACTTGTTTGATGGGAATCTGAAGATGCCCGTCTTTGGGCGTCAAAGTTTTAAATTTGCCCCCAAACAGCGCATATGCGTTGGAACCTGCCAAAAGCAGGATCGAAAAAAGGGTGATGGCGATGATTGTTTTCTGAAATACTTTCATTATAGTTTCCTTTATAAAAATTAAAGTGCTTTTGTCGATTGAGAAACATCCGGCAGTGTGCAGCATGACCCGCCCGACGGTGGTTCTGCCAGGCCGGATGATCCAGGGTCAATGCTGCGGCTGTCGGGGATTGCACCACTGCTGCAGCAACTGCCACTATTTGATGAACCCCTGTTTTTTTTTGCGTCAATATATGCAAAGGATTCTTTTTGTGAAATATTATCAACATATTTGAGTTTTCCAGGATATCCGACTTGAGCAAGTTTGCTGGATATTTTTTCAATTGTTAATGGTTCGGCAAAATCAATTGCAATCAATTTTCTGAATAAATTGGTTCCCATGCCTGAATATCCTTTGAGGGGTGCAAATCCTGAACTGATCGTGGAAAAGCATCCTCCGCAGGATAAACTGTCTATTTTTAAAACCGCCCGGCTGAGGGTTCGGGTTTCTGGTTTTTCAGCCATAACCGCTACTGCCGTTATCAGCAGCAACAAGCCTATGAGTCCAATAGAACCCCAAATGATATGCTTTGTTTTTTTCACAGTATTCTCCTGTTTTGATTTTTTGACACTGCTTGCGTTGATATTTTCAACTTAATATTTTTAACTTGATATTTCAAAAGTTGTGCCAATAGGTTGCGTTTGAGTGAATTAGCTTCTAATAGCTTTAAAATACAAGATAAATATTTGATTGTGAAAAAAGAAAGAGTTGAATAAAAAGAAAGAGTTGATTAAAAAGAAAGGAAGTTAAAGAGTATTCAACAAAGAGGTGTAGAATACTCTACAAGTTTACAAGCCATATTTTTCCAGCCGGTATAACAGAACGTGCCGAGGTATTTTTAACAATCTGGCAGCTTTTGAACGGTTCTGGTTTGCCTTTTCAAGGGCTTTTAAAATATAGCTTTTTTCAATATCCTCAAGTGCAATTCCTTCATCAGGAATAACCGGTGTAAGTGCTGAAGATGAGGGTTTGTTAACGAGCAATTGAAGGTCTTCAGGCTCAATCACACTTTGTTTGCGTAAGATAATGCATCTTTCAATAATATTTTGCATTTCCCTTATGTTTCCTGGCCAGTGATAGGTTTTTAATATTGCCAGGGCCTGTGAAGAGAACCCAACATCCCGTGGGGCATCAAATTTTTTTAAAAAATGTTTTACCAGGGCTGGAATGTCTTCGGTTCGCTCCCTTAATGGCGGAATAAACAGCGGAATGACGCTCAACCTGTAATATAAATCTTCCCTGAATTTGCCTTGGGTAATTTGTTGTTTAAGATCAAGATTGGTGGCGGCAATAATTCTGATATCAACACGCTTCACCCGTTCCGACCCCACGGCCTGCACCTCTTTTTCCTGGATTGCCCGCAACAGCTTGACCTGTATATCCGTTGTCAGTTCGCCGATTTCATCCAGAAAAAGGGTTCCGCCGGCAGCTGTTTGAAAATGTCCTTTTCTGTCTTTTATGGCTCCGGTAAAAGACCCTTTTACATGGCCGAACAACTCGCTTTCTATCAGTCCGGCAGGAATGGCCGCGCAATTGACAGCAACCATGGGACCGTTTCTTTTGGGGCTGTTCTGGTGTATCAGCCTTGCCAGCACCTCTTTGCCTGTGCCCGACTCTCCGGATATCAAAATTGTTGCTTCACTGTTTGCAGCCCTGGACGCAGTTTCCAACAATTCTTTCATGACGGAACTTGCAGACACAATGCCTTGTGTGCCGGTCAGCCGGTTCACTTCATTAGACAAAAGTTTTGTCCGGGACTGTAATTTGCTAAGCTCTAATGCCTTTTTGCAAGATTGAATCAGGGTTTCCCGGTCAAAGGGTTTGGTGATAAAATTAAACGCGCCTTTGTGCATGGCCTTGACAGCCATTTCAATGGAACCGAATGCCGTCATGATAATCACGGGTATATCAGGGGCTTTTTCTTTTATGGTTGCAAGAATATCAAGCCCGCTCATGTCCCCTAATTTAACATCCGTCACCACAAGATCAGGTGTGTTTGTCTCAAATGATTCAAGCCCCTCTTTGCCTGATGCAGCAGTCACGACTATAAACCCTTTTGCGCCCAGATTGTATTCGGTAACCCTTCTCAAGCTTTGATCATCATCAATCAATAATATTAGATCAGACATGTTTTATACTTTCATTTATGTGAAAGAATTTCTAACTTCTTGGAATCAGATATCTTTCATTTTTTTGTTGTGGCAGGTCAATCAGCCATGGCCGTTATTTAAAAATGTTTTTTCAGGTAAAAATATTAAAAACCCTGCACCGCCAAGTTCTGATTTTTCAACACTGATTTTTCCACCCAGGCTTTCAACTATCCGTTTTGAAATGGAAAGTCCAAGGCCTGTCCCGCCTTCCTTGAAGGAGACAAAGGACTCAAACACTTTGGTAACCATGGCTTCATCTATGCCTGGGCCGTCGTCGGAAATCTTGATGAGACAGCCGTTTTCATAGTCGCCAATGTCAACGAGGATTCTGCCGTTTTTTTCAACAGCATCAATTGCATTAATAATAATGTTCATCAACACTTGAATCATGGCAGCTTCGTTTGTCAAAAATGGACGAATGCTGGGTTTCGGACGGATATCAACGCCTATGAATTTTTCCTTAATGTTTGCTTCAAGCAACGTAACCACCCGGTTGACAATCTTTTCAACGGTTTGTTTTTTGCCTCTGTCTTGATGCTGCCTGCCCCGGCAATATGTCAGGACATCTTCCACTGAATTATTAAGCCTTGCAATTTCCAGGCGCATGATTTCGATAAATTTATGTTTGGGATGGCCTTGGGGGACTTCATCCGCCAGGATTTCAGCCGCCCCTTTGATGGATGCCAGGGGATTTTTGATTTCATGGGCAAGGGATGCCGATACATGCCCAAGCATGGAAAGTTTTTGGCTTTGACCCAATTGCTGTTCGGCTTTCACAAGCTGGAATGCCTGTTCATGAAGGCGTTTATATGATCCGGCCAGTTTTTCCGAAAGCGTTTTATATTTTTCTCTTAATTTGTTTTCCCGGCTTGAAATAAGCCCGACCACCCCCCCGGCAGCAAGGTAAAAGACAATTTCCGATAATTCGCTGTAATAAGCTTGCGGTCCCCTTGCCCAGAACATGTAAAGATGAGGGACAAAGGCCATGCAGGACAGGACAGCCAGAACAATACCTCCCCGGATTCCAAAAAGTATGGCACCAATGGTAATGGGAAAATAGCTCAGCCGCCGGTAGGTATCATGAAAAAAAATCATGTGCCCCGGTGTAAGGGTGTGAAGAATTCCAAGCACGGCAACAAAAGCCGTCAGCAGAAAAAATAAAATAATTTTCACATTGGGTTTCATGGCAAATACAGGCAACTCAAAACAGTCAAGCCCTTAAATTTCAAAGCATGGTCAATATTATATGTGTTTTTTTTCATGCCTGGAAGTATCGTAAGAAACAATGGAATTTACAAGAGCAAACTCATATTTTTTTACAGTCCGCATATAAAGCAGTATTTGTCACAGAGAGCAAGTTGTGGTAAATGGCGTATGTGTGAAGTTTTTTGCATCTATTATGACACGGCAACCTGGAATAATCGCTTAAAAATTTAAAAGGATGCTGATTTTTTTTGATCAGGGGAAGAATATGCAGGAAAAGAAAATTTTTGACAATGAACGCTACCTAAAGGAACAGGCTGCTGAAATCACGAAACGCATTAATCGCTTTAACAATAAACTCTATCTTGAATTCGGGGGAAAACTTCTCTTTGACTATCATGCGGAACGGGTTCTGCCGGGGTATGACCCCAATATAAAAATCCGTCTTCTCCATGAACTCAGGGATCAGGCCGAGGTACTCATCTGCATCTATGCCGGTGACATTGAGCGAAAGAAAATCCGGGCCGACTTTGGTATCACATACGAGACAGATATTTTGAAAATCATTGATGACCTGAAAAGCTGGGAGATCAGTGTCAGGGGGGTCATCATCACCCGTTTTGAAAACCAGCCTGCGGCAGTGATTTTTAAAAACAAACTGAAACGGCGCAACATCAATGTTTACACCCATTACTACACCAAAGGGTATCCCACTGATGTGGGACTAATTGTCAGCAAAGAGGGATACGGGGCAAACGATTACATCAAGACTGAAAAGCCATTGGTGGTCGTTACCGGACCCGGACCGGGAAGCGGCAAGATGGCAACCTGCCTTTCCCAGCTCTACCATGACCACCGCCACGGTATCCAGTCGGGTTATGCCAAGTTTGAAACCTTCCCCGTATGGAACATTCCCTTAAAGCATCCGGTGAACGCGGCTTATGAAGCAGCCACTGCAGATCTGGGGGATATCAACATGATCGACCCGTTTCACCTGGAAGCCTATAACACCAAATCAGTGAACTACAACCGGGATGTGGATATTTTTCCTGTTTTAAAGCGGATTCTTGAAAAAATCACCGGAAATGAATCGTGTTACCTCTCACCCACGGACATGGGGGTCAACCGGGTGGGATTTGCCATTACCGATGACAAGGGGGCAAGGATGGCAGCCAAACAGGAGCTGATCAGAAGATACTTGAGATATCGTTGCGAATACATCCTGGGCCTTACGGACAAGGAGACTGTCCAGCGCTCGGAACTGCTGATGAAGGAGTTTGATCTGACACAAGAGGACAGGGCTGTGGTTCTTCCGGCCCGTCAGGCAGCACAAGAAGCCCAAAATGATCCCCGCCTGGGAATAAACGGGGTTTTCTTTGGTGCTGCAATTGAACTCAAAGATAAAACAATTATCACGGGCAGCAACTCTCCCCGCATGCATGCCGCATCCAGCGCCATTGTCCGGGCCATCAAGCATCTGGCCGGTATTCCCAACAAGATCAATATTATGCCGGCAAATATCTGTGATTCCGTGACCCGGATGAAAACCGAGGTTCTGGGCGAAAAAAGCCTTAGCCTGGATCTCCAGGAAACCCTGATTGCCCTTGCCATCAGCGCCACCGGCAACCATGCCGTCCAACTGGCCATGGAAGGGCTCAAATCGTTCCGGGGCTGTGAAATGCATATGACCCATATGCCCTCCAGGGGCGATGAAGAGGGACTCAGACGCCTTGGGGTGAATCTTACAACAGATCCGGTCTTTGCATCAAAAAACCTTTATACCCTATAGGCTTTAGATCCACTTGTCCCGGATTTCCGGGGCAAGAAGCCGGACCTGTTCAAATGATTGCTTCAAAGCTCAATCTGAAACAATAGTTCATTTTTATTCTGTTTTATTTTTCAATAATTATCAATGCATCTTAGTTTTATGCCATTTCAAACATAATATTAACCTGAAGAGTTATTGGTGTCTTGAATAAAAATGAAGGGGGTCTGGGAAAGGGTGATGCACGCTTTACAGCCTCAATGGCGGCATTATCCAGGCGCTCGTGGCGGGAACTTTTTGCAACTTTGATATTGTTCAGTACCCCGTCCTTTTGCAACACAAATTCCACTGTAACACGGCCTTCTAAATGGCGGGATTTTGCATATTCCGGATATTCTTTTGCACTGTTTATACGCAGATTCAGCATCTCAAAATATTCTTTTGCAGTGGTGAATTTAACCGGTTCTTGAAAGGCATTGATATCTGCAATGCTGTTAATAGTCATATCACTGATTTTTATCGTGTCTGTAAAGCCCGGCATGCTTATTTTTTCATAACTATTGTCCATCTGGTGAGTTTGGACCTTTTCCATTTTAAATTGGGGGATGATCAATTTTCTGGTTTTAATTTGTTGAACTTTGGAAATATCCGGATTTTTCTGTCGCATCCGCGGGGTTGGAATATGTCGAATATTGGGTTTGGAAAACTCGTGCATGGTGAATTCAATATATGACATGGCATTGTTTTTATAAATACCTGCCATGTGGAGAAAAATAAAAAAATGGATCACCATTGACAAACATATAAATCCGCGCAGCAGCCAATTGGATGTATTTTGTTCTTGTGCTGTCACGATTTATAATCCTTTTTCAGTAGCCAGGCACAGCCGGGATGCACCGGCCGCTTTTGCGATATCCATTACCCGGACCGCTTTATTTAAGACAATTGTCTTGTCAGCTTTTACCACAACCAGGCGATCTGTCGCCCCGCCAATCATCTCTTTGATCTGTGCATAGAGCATATCTAAAGGAATTTCTTTTTCCATCATGTAGATGGTTCCTCTTTTATCTATATAAATGGTGATTTCCTGTTTTACTTGGGGGGCAGAGGCTTTGGCATTGGGAAGTTTGATATTAATACCCTCTTCCACAATAAAATTGGTGGTCAACATAAAATAGATGAGCAATAAAAACACGATATCAATCAATGAGGTCATGGGCGGCTGAATCTGGTATCGGTCTCTTTTTTTTTTAAACACCGGCATCTTACGCCACCTTTTTTGAAATTGCTTTTAAAAAAAGGATGGAACCGTTTTGAAGCCGTGCTTCATACATGTCCACCTTGGCAATTAAATATGAATGCGCCACCATGGTGGGCAGTGCCACGGCTAATCCTAACGCAGTGGTAAGCATGGCTTCCCATATCCCTCCGGCCAGCACGGCGGCATTGACCTTGCCCCCCATCTGCTGGATGACCATAAAAGCCTTTATCATGCCGATAATCGTACCCAAAAGCCCGAGCAGCGGTGCTATATTACCAATAGTTGCCAGGGCTTGAAGATATGAAGACAGTCCCCTGACCTCATTTTCCGTGGCATTTGCAATAACCGATTCCAGTACGTCGCTTTCCATATCTCTTGCATCAATGGCTTTTTCCAACACCCGGCCCATGGGCGATCGGCTTTTTTTTGAGACGGCCAGCGCTTGGTCTGTATCTCCCAGTTTCATCAATTGAGTCACCTGATGTTCAATGTTTTTCCCCCGATTGCGATTGACTGCATATCGAATGATCCGTTCAAAAAAAATTGCCAGGACAATGACAGAACAAAATATGATTGGTATAACCAGCATTCCACCTTTTGATAAAAAATCGAGCATCTCTTCCTCCAGTTCTTCAGCTGTCTGTTTCAGCGTGATTTATTTGATCCGTAAAATCAGACATGCCGTCAAAATCCAGATCCTTCCGGCGTTTGACCACAGTCTGTGTTTCATCATAGTATTCCCACAAATCGGCCTTACTATCATGGTTGGTATCTTCCTGCACCTCAACAAGTGCCCCCTTGTCATACAGATACCAGACATCACTTTTGCCATCCTGGTTTTTATCTTCTTCACCGCGAATCAACTCTTCATTTGCACCATAAAACCAGATCATCCATGGTTTGCCTTCTTTTTTTTCTTCTATTTTTTCAAGGGCGGCCTGTTGTGAATAATATTCCACAATATCGAAAAGGCCGTCCAGGTCTTCATCCATTTGCTTTTTTCGCAAGACCTTGCCAGTATAAAAGGATTGAATATCCATTTTCCCATCTGCATTGAAATCGTGTGAAACGATAAGTGTCCAGGCAGGATCTGTGTAAACTTGTGTTATTTCAAAAACACAGTCGTAGTCCGAATCCTTTTCCAATATGGCTTTGATTCCATTTTTATAGGTTACTTTCAGGTCTACCCGGTCATCATGATTCTCATCTTTTAGAAGGCGGCTTAAATGATTATTGGCATAAAACTGCCATAAATCTTTTTTACCATCCAGATTTGTATCACTGATCAGTTTTTCTTTTTCCTCATCTTTATTGAAAAAGACTGTTACATCGGTCTTCCCATCCTGATTTTTATCAATCATATTTTTTACAATTTTTTGATTTTTCAACAATGATACGGTTTCAAAAAAACCATCCCCATTTGTATCTGTCTGTACCTTATAGGGCTCTGATGCCCTGAAAAATCGTATCCGGTCTACTTTTCCATTGCCAGAGGTGTCTTCTCTGGTTTTAAGCAGTTCCCCTTTTGCATCAAAATCAGCAAAATAATCCCAGGTGCCGTCAAAATTTTTATCTTTTTTTTGTGATTTGGAATGACCGTTTTTAAACAGGGTAATGGCATCAAACTTGCCGTCAAAATTTCTGTCTTTTTGCTGTTCAATGGGGTTGTCGTTGTCAAATAGGGTAATCTCATCAATCTTTAAGTCTTGGTTCTTATCCTTATGCCGGGTCTTGATCCGACCATTTTCAAAAAAATCAATGGTCTGGAACTGACCTTTTGCAAAGGGATCTTTTAGCATCTTTTGTATCTGACCCTGGTCATCAAAGGTCAATACCCGGTCCATAATCCCGTCTTCATTTTTATCTTCTTGTTGCTGAACAGGCAGCTGATTCTTATAGTTTGTCCAGACATTGATCTGTTTATTGTTGTCCGTATCTCTGGTGGATGATACCAGATTGCCGTTTGAAAACTGATAGTGTGTATCAAACTGCTGGTTTCCGGTGGTGTCTTTTTTCATTTTTAAAATACGTTCATCCTCGTCAAATATGACTACTTGAAACAAACGGCCTTCAGGATCGAACCTTTCTTGCCGCAGTCGCCGGTTATTTTCAATATAATCCAGGCTGTCCATTTTTTGATTCTTGTCAGTATCCCGTTCAATGCGGGCCAAGTTGCCGTCGGTATAAATTAGAAGTCGTTCGGCAAAACCATCCTGATCCTGATCTGTCTCTACCTTTATAATGGTACCCTTATCATTATAGATAAGCACCTGATCCACTATTCCGTCTTCATCCAGATCTTTTTCGATCCTCTGTTCTGCCCGCAGAGGTACAGCAAAAAAAACACATATAATAATCATACATAGTTGTATAAAAAGTAATTTGGAAGTGCTTTGTTTGGGGATTCTTTTGAACCCATCTGAAAAAAGGGAGGTGGCATCACCTGCAAAGCAGGAGGCTGGGCTGAAAAACAATAAACCCAGCAGCATTAGAAACAGATACTTTTTCATAAGATAATCCCCTATTGAGATAAATATTGATAATCGATCATGTGTTCTATTGGGGTATTTGTTTTAATATACCCGTATTTAATCATCAAGTTTCGTTGAAAGTTGATGCGTTCTATGGGTTCTTTTGCTGCACCATATTCCCTTAATGCCGCTATCATGCAGATATCCCTTTTGATTCCGGTATATTTTGGCAGATACTCTCTTGCCTGAATTTCATTTTCTTTGATAAAGACAAATGCTTTTTCAATAGCCTGCAGCACTTTTTTTACACTTTCTTTATTCTTTTTTAAAAAGGTGTCTGAAAAATATAAGCCTGCAAAAATCCAATTGGGTACAATATCATGAAAAGAAGCTAATATCCTACTTGCTCCATGCAATTCCAGCATGGCTGCAAGGGGGTCTCAAACAATAAATGCGTCAACACCGCCTGACCTGAGAGCTGCTTCATATTGCATGGGATTATCCGGTGTGCCTCCCCATAATGTTCGGATATCTTTTAATCCTAGATTTCCCTTGTAAAGAGCATGGGTCAGCATGGTCTTTGTGTTGATGCTGCCACCGGTTGCCAGGCGGATACCTTTAAGGTCAGTCAATTGCTGATACGTTGTCTGTGTACCTACGTGTATACCGCATTTGGTTCCTTTATGGGCATGTCCCATCCATATTACCACTTTTATCGGTACTTTTTTTTCAGCCAGCTTGATCAGTGAAGCAAGCGAAATATATCCGCCATTTACATCTCCTCTCAATGCTGCGGCAAGCGCATTTTGTTCTCCTTTAATGTGCAGAAGTTCTACATTGACACCGGATTCTTCAAAATAGCCTTTTTCCTTGGCCACATACAAGGGAAGGTCGTCAATGCTTTTCCAATAGGTTAATTTGACCGTCGGCCTTTTTTCAGTTGCTTGCGAATCCGCAAGCAACTGGGACGGTAAAAATATGAATAACAGAACGAATGTGGCTACACTTGATCTGAAGAACAACTTCATTTTTTTTTACTCCTGTGTATTGTTAAAATGTAACTTTTACACGAATACCAAAGGTCTGCTCAGGCAATGGATAGCCATATACTTCCTGGTACTTTTCTCCAAAAAGGTTACTAATATAGGCGCGCAGGGCAATTTTTTTGAACAGGGTTTGTTCAATTCCCACATCCACCGTGATGAAATCATCCAGGTTGTAAACATTGCCTTCAGTTTTACGCTCCCCGACATACCTGATATCCGATGTCAAACGAGTGTTTTCAAACATTTTGTAGCGGATACTCAGATTGGCTTTATGCTCTGGAGATAGTTCCAGCAGGATGGCATCTGCCAGGATATCTTCCTGGTCATAATTGATTTGTCTAAAAGTGTAGTTACCGAAAAGTGTCACCTTTTTAGACAGTGCCGCGTTGAATTCCGCTTCAAAACCGTAAAAAGCAATTTTATCGACATTGTAGCCGTAACTGCTTGATGCATGGTGGGAATCACCTGAATTTGCTACAATATAATTGTCTATGGCGATGTAATATATTGACAACCGGGTATCGATCTTCTCGTTTAATTTATGGAAAAGCCCTGTGTCGTAGTGCATACTGGTTTCTGTTTCAATCTCATTTCCTTTTTCATCAGAGCCAAAACTGGCCCAAGCAGATCGATCTCAACAGCCAGGGACATGGTAGTCCTTGTTGACAGAAACAAAGGCTGATGTGTCTGGTGTGAACTGGTAGGTCAGTGTGGATTTGGGCAACCAAAGCTGTGTTGTCAGTTTGTGTCTGTATTTTTCAATTGTACCTGGATCTGCATAGGGATAGGTATTTTCAAGAATATGGGCATACCGCATACCGAGAAGCACAGATAGTTTCGAGGTGATTTGCCAGTTGTCTTCAAGATAACCTGCCTGCATCCGCCAGATATCCTTAATGGAGTCAACCTCCATCCGTCTCTGGTCATACCCCATTACCAGGGAGTGGTCATCCCACAGCTCCATACGATACTGGAGCCTTCCGCCGATATGTCTCTCCTTGCGGCCATCATCACCGGAAAATTTCTGGGTCAGTTTATATTGATCTTCAGGTGGGTCGATGGTCGAGTCATATGCTTTGTTTTTGACAAGGGTGTAATAATAACTGCTTTCCTCGCCTGTTGTTTCATATAATTGGACTTTTAAGGTATTTTTGCCAAATGGTTGTTCAAAGCTGATGTCTTTATGCAGAGATTCTTTTTCTTTGTAATTGTCCCCCCCGGCAAAGGACATGTCCCTGTAACGTCGGAGGGTATCTGCATCTTCAGGTACAACCGGGTAGGAAGGGTCATAGTCGGAATATATGCCGTCAGGATCATTGGCAACTGTATATCCCATAGTAAGGTTCGATCCTTTTGCGGAAAGCGTCAGGATGCCATCAGATGCAAAGGTATAAGCAAATCTGGCTGAATAATCGTTCCCGTTATAATCATTGTTTCTTAAATAGCCGTCCGACTCCTTGTCTCCATAGTTTAAAAAATAGGTTAAGTCGCCAATACCGCCGTCTGCTGTTGCCCGGTGTGCCCATGTATTGTATCTGGCATATTCGGAAGAGACTGTCAGTTGGGGAACAAGGGTGGTTTGTTTCTTTCCCTTTTGGGTAATGATATTGATGATACCGCCCTGGGAATTTTCATATTGGACTGATGCTGCACCTCGGATGATTTCAATTTTTTTCATATCACCCGTGGTCAGGCTTGACCAGTCAACATAGGTGTCAGCACCTGCCGTTGGAGCAGTAATTGTTCTGCCGTCAATGGCAATGGTAAATCGGCTGTCATCAAATCCACGCATCATGATCATCTGCTGTGGATCAGCGCCTGCCGTCCCTCGCAATACATCAATACCTGTCAAATGCATCAAAATATCTTCCACACGGTCCACAGTTCCGCTTTTGTTGAATTTTTCGA
The DNA here is from genome assembly GCF_900105645.1 of Desulfobacula phenolica. NCBI lineage: Bacteria > Pseudomonadati > Thermodesulfobacteriota > Desulfobacteria > Desulfobacterales > Desulfobacteraceae > Desulfobacula > Desulfobacula phenolica. Next base: position 129,613 of record NZ_FNLL01000009.1, read on the forward strand.
TGTCTATAACTGTTTTTGTGGGCGTAATTGTAACGGCACCACCGTGAAATGCGGTGACAAGCACATCGCCTATGTTAATGGGCTCGGTCTTTTGGCAATCCGGACAATTTTCTTTGTCTGGATTCATCGGTTCTGAGCCGGCTATCGGTGGCCATAAAAGGCATACCATCAGCAGCAACGGGAAAATCAATCTAACAATCTTTATCATCTGTTTTCCTTTTATGTTTTTTATGTTTAAAATAGTTTTTGGTAACCCGGTCATGTTCGTCCTCCCTCCAAAGACGTCTGTGTATGCCAGGAAAGGATTCTATACTGGATCATCCTTGCAATTCGATCCAGAGAAAACCCAAGAATTGATAAAACGATAATGCCGGCAAAAACGCGCTCAGTGTCAAAGGTACGTTGGGCATCAATCACCAAAAATCCTATACCTGAATCACCGGCCAGCATTTCTACACCCACCAGGGCCATGATTGAAATAGCCGTGGATATTCTCATGCCCGTGATAATCATGGGAAGAGCCGAAGGAATGAATACCTTTGTCCACAATTGCCGTTCCGTAGCTCCAAGGGAGCGGGCAGCCTGAATCAGTTTGCTGTCCACACCTTTAATACCCGATATTGTGTTGATCACGATGGGGAAAAAACAGGCTTTGAAAATAATTATTATTTTTGAGGTATTGCCGATGCCGAACCAGAGAAAAAAAATCGGGATTAATGCAAATGTTGAAAGGGGGCGAATCAACTCAATGAGCGGGTCAAAAATATTTTCAATAATTTTTGACCAGGCAATCAACAGCCCCAGACCAATACCAAATACTGCGGCAAACCCATACCCGGTAAAACCCCTTAAAAGACTGATGCCGGTATGTTTTGGAACCTCACCGGATAAAATCATTTCCCACAGCACCTGTAAAACCGTTGACGGCACCGGTAAAAACCAGTTCGGTATCCACCCGATTCTGGCAATCAATTCCCATAAGAGAAGAAGGATAATAGGGGAGATGAGTTTCTTGATATTTATGTGTTTCATAAAACCGTGTCTCCAACTTCTTTCCAAACAATTTCTTTCAGCATGTTTTCATATTCCCTGAATTCGTTAGAAACGTACATTTCCCTGTAACGCGGGCGTTCCAGATTAATTGGAATGATATCTTTTATTCTTCCAGGCCGTTTGCTCATGACCACCACTCTGTCCGCCAGATAGACGGCTTCGGTGATGCTGTGGGTAACAAAAAGAACTGTACATGTGGTCTGCTGCCAGATAGTTAAAAGTTCCATTTGAAGGCTTTCCCGTGTCAGCGAATCAAGTGCGCCGAAAGGTTCGTCCATTAAAAGTATGTCAGGTTCATTGGCAAGGGCGCGGGCGATGGCCACACGCTGCTTCATTCCCCCGGAAAGCTCATGGGGAAAACGATTTTCAAACCCGTTTAAACCAACCATATCAATATAATGACGACCTATTTTCTCAAGGTCTTTTTTAGGTATCTTCTGTAAGGAAGGACCGAATTCAATGTTTGACTTGACCGTTTTCCAGGGAAACAGCAGATATTCCTGAAAAACTATAGCCCGGCTGGCTTCCGGTTTTCCCACAGGCTTGTCATGGAGCAGCAGGGTCCCGGATGTTGCTTTCTCAAGCCCTGCAACCATTAGTAAAAAGGTTGATTTGCCGCAGCCGCTGGGTCCTACAATGGCAACGAATTCATTCTTTTTTATATCAAGGCTGAAATCATCAATTGCAACAACCTGGGAATTGGTTTGGTTTTCATTAAAGATCTTTCTGAGATGTTTTGCTTTAATGACGGGCATATTTTTTATTCTCGCTGATCTGCTCAATAAACCCTTCAATACGAACCCTGAGTTGTTCGACATCAGATTGGGAAAAATCGGTAACAATATGTAAAAAAGGCAGTCCCATTTCTTTTTTGACAAGCTCGCCCACTCTGTAAGATTCGATTTCAAAGGGCTGGCAAAATTGCCAGGCCAGATCAATCACCCCATCGATTTTAAATTCTTGAATCAGTCTTTTTAGATCTTTAAATCGTTGAGCGTTTGGGGTCATACAGGCACAGGTCACCCGCAAATACCGTTCGGCAATCGCGTGGAGGGGATCTTTTGTTTCATCAATTAAATCTTCGGTCCGTGTAATGCCACCGCACCCTTCCTGACAAACCACCACACCACCGCTTTCTTCCACCAGTTCAAGCACCTTGCTGCAGCCCAGGCTGTTGCCAAGTCCTGTCCAGAGAATTCTATGGCGCTTGGTTGAAACTTGTGATATTTTATCTGTCACTGTGTTTTCAAGTGTTTGTAAAAGCTGGCTCAACAAGTTGATATGTTTGTCATAATCCACATAATGGCCGATCTTGGACATGATTTCCATAAACTCAACGCCTGTGACCGGCGGCGGCGTTGATCCCATTGCCATGAACAGCCGGGTAAGGCTATGTCTTCTCCGATTACCCCGTTGGATGGCATCTCTCAAATTCTCTGATGTAATAACAACATCCAGCTGATGTTCAAGAAATGATTTTGCCTTGTCAACTTCAGCGATCCAGTGGGTCAATGCTTCTTGTTCATCCGGTTTTTGAGGCAGATCCATTACCAGAAGCGGCACTTCCCTGGCCAGAAGCTCATACATTTTTTTCCTGCCGTCACAGGTGGTTTCCGATATAATGCAGTCTGCCAGGGGAAAAAGAGGGCAGGTTCCGGAAATTGCCCTGCCATAGGTTGCTTTCACCTTTGGACACTGGTCAGGGGAAAGGACTTCTTCTGCAGCAAGGATGGGAGTCTGGGTGGAACCGCACAGTCCCACCGGAATTGCACCGGCAGCCAGTATAAGTTCGATGGGGGTATAAGAACATAGGCAGCCAACAACTTTTTTGCCTTCATCTTTTGCCATCTCAAGTTCCATGGCCAGGTCTGTTCTCAGATCCTGTATGGTTTGTGTTACGCTTAATTCCATTGGTTTGATTCCTTTTTTTAAAGTTGACTGGCAAAAATAGCTGCGCCCAAAGCCCCCATCAGCTGGGGATCTGTTGTGAACGGATAAAATTCAATATCAAGGGCATGGGAAACCGCTTTTTTCAAAGCTTCATTTTTTGCAACACCCCCTACAAACAAAACATCATTGGAGACACCCAACCTTTTGGCCAGACCTGCAATTCGTTTTGCAAAGGCCTGGTTGATTCCTGAAGCAATTTCTTCCACAGGGATTTCCTTTGCCAGCAATGAGATGATCTCTGTTTCTGCAAATACCGCGCACATATTATTAATTTGACAGGACTTCGCCACTGCCGGACCAATATTGCAAAATGAATCCAGATCCATTTCAAGAGCCCTTGCTGCAATTTCAAAAAAACGGCCCGTACCTGCAGCACATTTGTCATTCATGGAAAAATCTTTCATACCGCCGGTTTCATTGACATGGATCACCTTGCTGTCCTGTCCGCCGATATCAATAACTGTGCGTGCGGAAGGACAGATAAAATGAGCGCCCTTTGCATGGCAGGAAAGCTCGGTTATTGTTTTATCTGCAATGGTCAGAGAAACCCTGCCATAACCGGTCCCGACAATTTTCTTAATGTCTGATTCTTTTGATCCGGTTGTTTTCAGGAGTTGCCCGAGTATTTTTTCACCTGAATCCTTGGGACGAATACCAGTGTCGCAAACAGAGCTGCCGACAATTGATTTTCCATCAAACACAATTCCTTTGGCTGTTCTTGAACCGATATCAATTCCGATAAACATTTTACTCCTTTAGCAAAATCAGTCATAATAATTATAAACAATTGGCAATGCCAGGTGTTGATTACAAGGTAGTGATATAGAAGTCAAAATTATAATATTGATAATATCATGGTAAAACTATAGAAATATCCTATAGCAACCCAGGTATCGTAGTTTTATTCTGCTTTTTTTGAATAAATATTTGAATATTAAAGACAATACCTTTACCAAATTTTCAAACTGGTTTTTGAATAAATCAATACCATGCTATATATTGCTTGTCCTGATTGAATTAAACACATTATATAGATTGGTATTTGATCAAAAATTGAGTTGGTGAAGGTATTGTAAAGAGATTATAACTATAATAGAAAAATTGGACAGCAGTAAAAATTGTGCTATATGATTATTCTATGCACTTACGCTTAAATTCAAGGCCAACGCCATTAGTTGTGTAAAAACTCAATACCGATATCTGATCTGAACAATCAGGCTAGTTCGCATTGATGTTCGTAAAACGGCTAAATGCATTTAACCAGAAGGTATACCGCCTCATGCCAAACAATTGAAAGGTAATTCAGAAGTTTTCCTTTTCAAGTATAAGCGCTGCTCCCAAAGCCCCCATCATCTGGGGATTGTCCGGGACGACAACTTGCCTGTCAAGATTTTCAGATATCAATTCGCGTATGCATGGATTTTGCGCCACACCACCTGAAAAAACAATCGGCCCTTGGGAAGAAACTCTTGCGATCATTGCCGAGGCCCTTTTAACGACGCTCAGATGAAGGCCCCGGGCAATTTCTTGTCTGTCTGCTCCCTTTGCAATAAGTGATGTGACTTCTGATTCTGCAAACACCGTACACATGCTGTTGATGCTCATGGCATTTTCAGCACAAAGCGCTGCCGGGCCAAACCGGTCGATCTCAAACCCGAGATTTGTGGCCATGATTTCCAGAAACTTGCCGGTTCCTGCGGCACAGCGGTCATTCATTTCAAACTTTTTCACACGTCCTTTTTTGTTGAGGGCAATCGCCTTGCTGTCCTGGCCGCCGATATCCAGGATGGTTGTTGCCGTATCAAAAAAGGCCTGCACTCCCCTTGCATGTGCCTTGATTTCCGTAACGGTTTTTACATGGTCAAAAACGGTTTCAAACAGGCCTCGTCCGTATCCGGTAGCCATGATGTCGTCGTAACAAACCCCGTCAAGGATTTTTTTTGCTTGAGTGATCGGATCAAACCCGGTATCTGTTTTCCGGGTTTCAAGTATCCGGCCATTTTCCACGACAACCAGTTCAATGGTACGCGAACCGATATCAATTCCTGCACATTTCATTCATCCATTTCCTTTTGTTTATCCTTTAAGCAGCTCAATAAATGCTTCCACCCGTGTTTTGAGTTGTCCGGCATCTTCCATTCCATAATCGGTTTCAATGCGCAGGCATGGAATATCTTTGTCTTCCAGCATTTTTTCCACGGGTATGGATTCCATCAGATATGGCTGACAAAATTGGAGTCCGTAATGGATAACCCCATCGGCATTATAGGCCTGGGCCATTTGCATAATATTTTCCAGCCGGTCCGAATTGGGTGTAAAGATCGCGCAGTCCACCTGGAAATACCTGTCGGTAACGGCATCCATGAGGGCGTCAATTGTGTCACCGGAATCATCTGTCAGGTTTCTTGTTCCCCGCTCTCCCACGCATGATTCTTCTCCCACAATCACTGCGCCCGATGTTTCAACAATCCATGGCAGTTTCCAATTGGGAACGGCCATGGGGCAGCCTGACAATAGTATACGGGGCGTCTTTTCCTGCATGACACCCTTTTTTTCTTCTATCCTTGTTTCCAGTTCATCGCAGATTTTATGAAGAGACTGCGTGAATCTGACCGGATTATCATAAAAGGAAACCTGGTTTGCCAGAAGGGCGTCCAGTCCTGAAATGGGTGCAGGATCATTGTTTCTCAAGGTATACAGACGGTGAAGAGCAGATCGTTTTGCGTTAACGGTTTGAATGGCGGTTTTTAAAGAGTCAAAGGTAATGGCGACCCCTGTAAGCTTTTCAACGGCTGTCTTAAATCGATCATATTCAGATCTCAGAAGTTCGCGTCCATTGACTGATTTCATCTGGGGCAGATCCATCACATACAGGTTGTCAATAAGGCTTCCCAAGGTTTCATAGGCTTTTTTCTTTCCGTCACAAGTGTTTTCGCCCACAACCATGTCCGCCCCCTCAAGGTAGGGGCATACCTGTCCCAGCTTGAACCCGAATGCGGATTTGATCAGGGCGCATGTGTTTCTCGGCAAATATTTTTCAACTTCTTCCATGGCAAAATCCGCACCTGAACACAGCCCCACAAGGGTTGCATTGGCTGCCAGAACGATTTCTTCGGGAACAAATACACAATAGGAGCCAATGATTTTACGGCCCTGTTTTTTTTCATCCAGCAGTTCCTTGATCCTGAGGCCATGCACCTCACTCATCACAAAATCAAAGTATCCCATTCCTTCGGGGCGGTCTTTCTGGGCCAGATAAATGTCTGTATAGGCATTTCCCAAAACGCTCAACAAAGCATCATGAGATTCAAGATTCAATCCCAAATCCTTCCACATGGAAATATATTCGTTGCTCATAACAGTTTTCCTTTTTTCGATAGATTACATTTTTTACACTCCTTTAATAAGGTTTAAACAGTAAATCAAATCGTTAATAAGACTGCGAAAATCAAAATGTATTGAAAATATCTATAATCAACGTTTGTTTACAGATCTAAATTGAATTGGCTCATATATTCAGTTAATTTTTTATTTTCATCTTCTCCCAACCGGGGACAGTCCTCAGGCCCTTTGGCACCTTCGGCGATTTTTGTGGCAAAAACCATGCATGTGGCTTCATTGCATTCTCTACAGTTGGTTTTTGGCAACAGCTTCAGGATTTCAATGATACCCGGCCTTGGCATTCCTGTGTAGCATGGTTCAATATCATCTTTTGTCTCCCAGACAGTGTTGATTTCATTTTTCAGCCACTCAACAATTTTTCTTGCTTCTTTTTCATCTTTGAGTGCATTAACTGCAATCTTTCGTCCGTGGACCGTAATCAGCTTGCCTTGAGCTTTGAATGTAACCGCCGGTGGATCGGACAGGTATTCAAATCCGCCGAGAACTGTGTTCAGATACGGGATAGTATCACTTACATCCTGTTCCAGGTGTGCAAAGCAATGCACACCTTTTGCATCGGCCTGACATTTTGATTTGAATATTTCCAAAGTATATTTTTTTAAAAGCATGATGCTGTCTTCCTCCTGTTTCTTGAATGTTGAATAATTTTATATGAAAGTCTTCAAAAATAAAAACAGTTACTTTCAATCTTTGTTGTGGGCAAACCAATCTGAAAGACCAAGTCTGCCCGTGGCAGTTATATTAAAGAATTTTTAACCTGCTGGAATCAAATATTTTTCATGCTTTGCTGTGGCAGATCAATCTGCCATGGCCGTTATTTGAAAAAAGGGGTGATAATAAAATAAACTCCTAAAACCGCTATGGTTGATCCGGAAATTTTTCTAAACCACATTCCGATCCCGTTCCATGCACTGTTTTCAAGCAGCTTCTTTACGGCGGCTGTCGAGCTTCCTGCAATGACAATGGGAAGGCAGTGTCCCAATGCAAAGAGGATAATATAGAGAACACCAGTAGCTATTTTTTCCTGTACAGTGATTATAGCCAAAATAGGAGCAATGAAACCAAAGGTGCAAGATCCTGACAGAACGCCATAAGCAAGGCCCAGTGCAAAGGCACCAAACCTACCTTTCAGATTCATTTTGTATAGCAGACTTCCGGACATTGAACATTTTTCAACGCCTAATATTCCCAGTGCAACCCAAATCAGAATAATACCGATCAGAATCTGCCAATAGTTTCCCACATCGCCCAGCATTCTTCCAAGCAAGGCACAAATAAAACCGATCAAGGCGATTGTAAGAAAAAGACCCGATGTGAACAAGACTGAATACAATCCTGCCTGCCTGGGATTGACCATTTTTTCCTGGCCACCGACATATCCGACTATCAGGGGAATTGAAGCAAGGTGGCATGGACTGAACAGCACGCTGATCAAGCCCCATAAAAAGCATCCAAATGCGGCAAAGGCAGTCCCGCCGGTCATCCATTGGTTAATCGTTAAAAATAACGTATCCAGCATTAAATTATCCTTTGCTTGCCGGGTCTGGTTTTTCTATACCCATTTGTGCCATTTGTTCGATTATGGATTTTTCATTTAAAAATCCCACATGACGGTAAACTTCTTCTCCTTGCTCATTAAAGAAAATCTGGGTTGGAATCGCCCGGATTTTGAACCTTGATGCCTGCTGACGATTTTTTCGTATATCAATGAAAACGATATCCGCTTTGCCTTTGTATGCCTTTTCAAGTTTGACAAGAATTGGAGCCATCATTTTACATGGAATACATGTTTTTGCACCCAGATCAATCATTGTCACTTTTCCTTTGGCAGGCACATTTGAAAAATCTTCTGCAAACACACCTGTATGGAAGGTAAAGCATAGTATCAGAATAATACACAGCAGACTCAATTGTTTAGGGATCTGTATCATTGTTTGTTTTCCTTTGGTAAAATCGCTGTAATTATCTTACAGATTCTTTTGTTTTTTGTTGTGGCAGCTAAAGCTGCCATTGTCTTTAATCTTTTCAAGGTCCTGGCTGTCTATATTTAAATTTTTATTTTTTTTCGATTTCAGGATCGGTAATAATTGTCAGCAGCACTTGCCGCCTAACTGTCTTGATTTTGCCCTGTCTCCTGGTGAAAGCGGTGTTGACGATGGAAAAGTAACTTTAATAGGATATGGAAAAGCAAGTTTTACCTTGTGTTTTACTGCCGCCAGGTCATCAGGATTATTAAAAAAATTGTTTTTTTCTTTAATTCCCAACCGGGAGATCACTATATGTTTTTTCATGTGCATCAAGGCATTTTCAAGAACAGTTTTTCCACATGCTTTTTCACACCCGTCAATGACAACTATTTCATCCATAACCTTAGCGGACTGGACATATTTGCCAATATTTGCCCCGATTTGAGCAAGGCAAAACATTTTTCCAAAGCCTTCCTGAGTCAATTCAACAGCGGCTTGGTTCGCAAGTTGCCCAAGATTGGACGCTCCGGAGCAAGCAAAAATCATGATGTCTTTTGAACAAGCACAGTTTTCCTGGGACATGATTTATCTCCTTTACCAAAGAATTTTGTTTTCTTTTAAAAAACATATTAAACACACACGATGTTAAGCAATTGCGTATGTTTTTCATATTTTTTTTGATCTATTTTCCGATCCAGGTTTTGATATCCTTTTTTTTGGGCACTTTGCCACTGCATTTGACCTCTCCGTCCACAATGACCGACGGTGTGCCAAACACACCGTAAGAAGCAATCTGCATCATATCGGTGACTTTTTCTACACTTGCATCTGCTCCGGTTTCTTTGATCACTTCTTGAACCAGTTTTTCAGTTTTGTTGCATTTGGCACAGCCAGGACCTAATACTTTTATTTCCATGATAAAACTCCTTTTAAATTTATGATTGTTTCAATTTTTATATGAAAGTCTTCAAAAAATCCAAACAGCAACTTTCATGTTTTGTTGTGGGCAAATCTGAGCGAAAGACCAGGTCTGCCCGTGGCAGTTGTTCAGTTGTATTTTTTATAAAATCAAATTAAATAAATACCCTACAAAAAGGATGCCGCAAGCAACAACACTTATGAATACGGCAATAAGTTTAGGCTTTAATACTTTCCGCAAAATCACCATTTCAGGTAAGGACAGTGCAATGACACTCATCATGAACGCCAGGACAGAACCCAGGGCGGCTCCTTTGCCTAAAAGTGCCTCAACAACCGGGATGACGCCGGCAGCATTTGAGTACATCGGAACACCGATAAGAACAGACAGGGGAACAGACCACCAGGAGCTTTTGCCCATAATTGAGGCCATCACCCCTTCAGGGACAAACCCGTGAATTCCGGCTCCTACGCCAATACCAATAATCACATAAATCCAGACCCTTCCGATGATCTCTTTTACGGCATCCCATCCATATACAAACCGGTCGTTCCAGGTCATTTTTTCATCTTCCATATTAATGTCGGCCATATTGGCCTGAGTGACCCAATCCTCAATATGATGTTCAAGTTTTAAACGGCCGATCACCCAACCGGCAATGATGGCGATAAAAAGACCCGTCCCCATATAGATGACCGCCACTTTCCAGCCTAAAAGACCATAAAGAAGTCCCAGGGCGATTTCATTGACCATGGGTGCGGCAATCAAAAAAGAAAAAGTAACGCCTAAGGGAACTCCAGCCGTAACAAAACCAATAAATAGCGGAACAGCGGAACATGAACAAAAAGGTGTGATAATCCCTAATAACGCGGCAAAAACATTGCCGGCAAACTCACTTTTCCCTGAAAGAAATGCCCTGGTTTTTTCCGGTGTAAAAAAACTTCTGATAATTCCGACACCGAAAACGACCAAAAATAACAGCATCATGACTTTTGGCGTGTCATAAAGAAAAAATTCAACAGAAGCGCCCAGGTGGGAGCCTTGTTCAATGTTCAACAGATTGTATGAGAGCCATTTGGACAAGCCGGGGAGAGCTTTGTAAATAAGCCACCACAGGTATACACCTGCTGCCCCCATCATCAAATTCAGACCCATCATTATATTTTCTTTTTTCCCAGCCGAAGGGGTTTTGGCAACTTTTAAATTCATGATTTCTTCCATCCTATCTTTATTATATGTGGTCATTTAACGATACTATATAAATGTATAGTTTTTGATATTCAATTATTTTCCAACAATTTCATGACGATCAATACCCGGCAGGATTTGATTCAACTCCTTTATTTCCGATTCATTATCCAGCCAATGTTTCAAGTTTCCAATCATGCTGGCTGAATAGGGCGATTTACTTCCGTCGGAAAGAGAATAGTTCACCCACAAACCATCCTTAAAGCTTCTTACCAGTTCAGCATCTTCAAGAATTTTTAAATGTTTGCTGGCGGTGGACTGTGCAATGCCGAGTGCTTCTTTTATTTCACATACGCATAAGGGACGTGTTTGAAGCATTTTCATCATTTTAACCCGGTTAGGATCTGATAATGCTTTCATAACTCTAATGAACGTTTTCATGATTATCTCCTGCCTGTCAATTGCTGATTCTGTTAGGGCCTGATTCTTTTAAGGTGTTTTCAAACCCTGCAATAAAGGTTTTATGTTTTTTGAATTTGATTCGTATAATGCTTTGCATAAAACCTCTTTATTGAATCGTTAGAATAGAATATATCGATTTGAACTCATATTGTCAAACAATAGAATTAAAAATAAAATTAAAAAACAACAAAAATTTAAAATTTTATAACAAAGAGACCGTTATTGATGCTCGTATTACATTGGAGATGACCATCAGCCATACAAAAAGATTGTTATGGTTGTGATTTTGATGTTTAAATAAAAGAAACAAAGACATACTTGCTTTAAAAACAAAGATTTTCCAACTTAAATATTATATAATAACGGACTGCGGACAAATAATAATCATTCTGGATGGAAATATGCACTATGAATGACAATCATAAAGACTTAAAACATATAGCCTCATACAGCAGTTGCGCTTTATGAGTGCTTTTATGGATTTGTCCGACAAAAGTTTCAAAATAAATTTTGTGTGATAAAACACATGCAAACAGGCGGATACATGTTTATACAAACAGGAATAACCGTTTTTAGTGCAATTTTTCAATTGTTTCTTATTTCATTTGCCGCAGGCATTCTGGTCAGAAGGAATATTATCTCAAAATCACAGATCCAAGCTTTATCAGTTGTTACTGTAAATATTTTTCTTCCCTGCCTGATCATTGCTAAAACATTAATCCGGTTTCATCCTGAAAACTTTACAAACTGGTGGATTCTGCCTGTATCGGGAATTTTAATTGTTATGATCGGGCTTGCTTTCAGTGGACTTGCTTTTCAACTGAAACCGGAGAAGAAACCTTTAATGATACTGTCCAGCATGCAGAATGCCGTTTATATAGTTCTCCCCATCGGTCAGATTCTTTTTGCAGATCAGTTCGATCTGTTTGCTTTGTATTGTTTTCTTCTTGTGCTGGGTTTAACTCCCGTCATGTGGAGTATAGGAAAGGTTATGATCTCAGGAAAAAAAGAGAGCAGAATTCATTGGAAGGATTTTATCACTCCCCCTTTTGTTGCTATTTTTATTTCCGTTGCAGCCGTTTTTACACATCTTTCCACTTTTATACCAAAATCTGTAATTGCATCAATAGATTTGCTCGGCCAGGCCACAGTCCCCTTGGCTGTTTTTATTCTGGGAGCCACCATTGGATCAATTTCATTTAAAGATATGCCGCCATTAAGAGATATTTTAATTGTGACAGCTGTAAAATTTGTTCTGGTGCCTTCAACTGTTTTTGCAATTCTTTATTATGGAAAATTTTATATTTCAATGCCCTTGTTTTGCAGTCTGATGATGATACAGGCTGCAGCACCTCCGGCAACCAATCTGATTTTAATAGTTAAAAATTATGGAGGTGACACTCAATCCATAAGCAGCATGATGTTTATACAGTATTTAATCTGCATACTGATGATGCCATTGTGGATTGCCGCCTGGCAATATACGGTGGGTTAGCATTGGCATGAATTTGGCAATCCACTGTCAGGGCAAATAATATTAAAAAAAATCAATAGGTTGAAAGCGAGAAACGGTTATGAAAAGAGAAGCGATTCACAATTTTTTTGTTGCAGACCAAACCATACAGTCCACTGCGGATATGGCGATTTTTGACAAGGTTCCAGCCACGGCCATCTATGAAGTGATGCAGATTCGCCAGGGTATACCTCTTTTTTTCGAGGCGCATTTGGAAAGATTTGTGATGTCAGCCTCCCTTGTCGGAACCCGGATTCCAAAAAAAGAAGCAGAGATTCTGCATAATATTGCAGACCTGGTCGAAAAAAACAAATGCGACCATGGCAACGTTAAGCTGGTATCAGCCTTGATGAACGAAAAAGAAATATTTCTGGTTTATTTTATCCCTGCTGAATTTTTGGACAGCAAGGCCCGTTTGGAAGGCGTTCATACCATTTTATTCTCAGGAGAACGGATCTGTCCAAACATTAAGACCATAAAAGGCTCTTTTAGAGAGCAGGTTAAGGCGGTTAGAGAGTCGTCAAACGCTTATGAAGCCCTGCTCGTTAATGAATCCGGGCACATCACTGAAGGCTCACGCTCCAATGTTTTTTTTATGGGAAAAGACAACAAACTCTACACCTCACCTGCCGGAAGCGTACTAAAGGGTGTGACACGAACTCATGTGATGCAAATCTGCAGCCGGCTTGGATTGGAAGTGTTGGAAAAAACAGTCCATACCAGGAATCTTGCCGATATCCAGGGAGCCTTTATTACCGGCACGACAGTGGATGTCACCCCGGTACGCTCTATTGGTAATACTCAACTTGATTCACCGAACATTCCTCTGATCCGCAAAATCGTTGCAGAATATGAAAAAAAAATCGCCGGATATGTCAGTAAAAGACTCAAGAGAGCAAGAAAAGTATATGTCAATGATTGACAACTCTTTTCAAATGGGCTTACAAGGCCTGCTTGAGAATGATATACAGATCCACCATTTACTTGTTGGCAGCTTGCAATACCATCGTAGTTTCCTTGACAAAAACGGATGTCCTGTCCTATATTTTATAATTTTACAGCCTGATATTTCAGGCTTTTATTATCGGCGGAAACCATGGAAAAAGATATTCAAGACAAGAGTAGAACACAGATAAAAAAAGAGGCTGAAAAACTCCAGAAACTAGGAGAACAGCTCATCAAACTTCCTATACGGCAATTGGAACGCATGGAGCTTCCCGATGATCTGCGGGATGCACTGATAGAAGCCAGATCTATTAAATCGAAGATTGCAGGCAGAAGGCAGAGGCAATTTATCGGAACCTTGATGCGGGATGTTGACCCGGAACCAATCCGTCATGCATTGCTGCAAACAGATTCCGACCTTCCCATTGAATCTGAAATTGTCAAAAAGACCCGGAGGTGGCTGGACAGGCTATTAACGGATGACCCGGCTGTCATGGAAGAGTTTATTTGTGCCTGTCCGGGACTGGATCGTCAGAGGTTGAGGCAACTTATGAGAAATGCCAAAAATGAGAAAATAACCGGGAAATCTTCCAAATCCTTAAAAAAATTAGAACAACTCATTATGAAGAGCATGAGCGACAAATAAAAAATTGATGATATTTTTTCAGGTAATTTGGGATCAAAAAATAGGAGAACCCCATATATGTCAAAAGATGATAACAATATCAAACGTATTATTTCAGAGGTTCAAACAAGCCGGCTTGAGCGTGAAAAAACTTATAGGGAGCGTGCGCTTAAAATGTACCCCTGGATTTGCGCTCATTGTGGTCGCGAGTTCGAAGGGAAACGCCTGCGAGAGCTGACCGTACACCATAAAGACCATAATCATGACAATAATCCTCCGGACGGCAGCAATTGGGAGCTGTTGTGCATTTACTGCCATGACAATGAACATTCCCGGGACCAGGTTGCCGATGCTTATGCAGACGAACCGTCTGACAGGTCATCTGAAAAAGGGGGCACCACCAATCCGTTTGCCGGACTGGGAGATTTATTAAAAGGCAAGCTTGATTAGGAAAAGCACTTCTATGGAATCTTCTGCCACTTATTTTGATGTTGAGAATTTTGAAGCCCAATGGGAGCATTCAAATGAAAAGCAGAAGGTTCAAATTATTAAACAATCCAGATATTTCAATCCCTCAATTGTAATCGTTCCGGTATTGGCCGGTTTTTTTTCCAATTCCGTCCTGATAAGAAATTATGCAGTAACCAATCTTGAATTCCTGCTGAAAAAAATTGGGATACTTCTGTCTGATCAAGCAAGTCCGTCCCGTTATAAAGAAGGTATGAAAGAATCTGCTCTTGTCAGTGCAAGGATTTACGCTCGGATGTCGCCTGAAACACCTTCCAAAGAGTTGAATTCCTTTTTCAAAATATTATTGGAGTTGGGTGGAAAGGGTCCAAGCTTTGCTTTTAAGGCATTGTATAAAGGGTATATTAATTTTAATTCCATGGAAAAAAGTATTGCAGATGTTTCGGAAACCGACCGCTTCGCTTTTGTAGACCAGTACCTGCAGGCTCGACCGTCAGTGAGGTTGAAGTATGGAGAGGCCTTTAAAAATATTTTAAATTCCATTACATCAAGATCTTCTGTGGTTGAATTTTATGCGTCATTATTTGACCGGCATCAGGATGCAGACCCTTTTTTACAAAACATTCAAATACCTTTGAGAAATCCTAAAACCATAATGGAAAAAGAAATGGTTTCAAAAGAGTCAACAAAAAAAATACAGGGTCTCAAAGCATTGTCCATGCTGTTAAACAGGGTTCCTTCAAAAATATTGCTGGTTTATTTGAACCCGGAAGAAAAAATTGATGTCAGAATTGCTATTTATAACATTGTTGAAAATTCATCCATAGGGACATACTCAGATCTTTTTGATTCAATATTGAAATTATTTGCGCAGTCCAAAGCAGATGAAACAATGCACGCATTCAAGGCAATGGTAGCGACCGGCAAACTGCCAATATACAAGTTGCTGGAAAAAGTCAAAGAGCTTTATCCTTCCTTGCTTCCTGTTATTAAGAATGAAATTTCCACCTTGTCAAAAATGTCTTTTCTTTTTATCCAGGATATTGCGCTGAACAAAGAACACTATACCAAAGGAGTAAATCTTGACATAAATCTTGCCTGTGTTTTCGGCATGATTAAAAAACGGCCGGAAAGAATGGTGGGAATTTTTCAAAAGGCTGCCACTGACTCAAAAGATATCTCGAAAACAGAAGTGATCAGATTTGTCAATAAAATTAAAACCCTGTTGTCAAATGAAAAAAAAAATATGGAGTCGGATTTCTTACAGGTCATTTCAACTGTTTCCAATGAAAAACAAACATTAAACAACAAACGTCTGTTTCATAAATTCTTTAAAGATCCGGTTGAGAAGAAACTTGGAATTTTAAAACAAAATATATCTTCCAAGAGTATTGATTTTCAAGGGGGCAAAATATCGTTTCAAAACTTGTCGGAAAAAATCTTTAAATCTTCTCCCATATTTTTTAATAAAAGCACGATTCAAAATTGTGACCTGTCTGATGCGTGTTTTTCTTTTGCCTTTTTTAATAGCTGTGTGATTTATGATGTCGACATGCGAAATACAACCTTTGAAAATGTTTCATTTGATAACGCTGTTTTGATCAATGTCGATGCAGAAGGGGCGGTATTTAAAAATTGCAGCTTTCATGCCGCTTCAATTTTTAATTCTAATTTTAACAATGCCAAGATCAAAGACGGTATTTTTATAGAAGCTGTTATATCAAAGTCTTTTTTTAATAATACCGACTTGTCGTATTCGTGTTTTGCATATTCAAAAATCTCCTGGGTGTCGTTTTCAACAGCCAATATTAACCAGGTTGATTTTTCCGGTGTCAAGGCCAGGTTTTCCCGTTTTCCTCACAGCAACCGAACCGTTACAACGACGGAAGCCATAGATTATAATGCACGAAAATATCAACTCACATTTGAGGATATCCCCCAAATTAATGATACGATCTTATCTCAAATTAATCTGCTGATTTTCTGTGAATTTACGCATTATGGTGAATTAAAATTTCTAAAACAGAACAAGCTCAGCCTGTTGACGGCTTATGACATATTCAAACCAAAACAGGCAGACCTGTTCAGGATTATCCCGATTCTGATCCATGAAAACATTGATTTTCCCCTGCTCGATATTGTTCCTGAGCAGACGCCGTGTGGCATTTCAGATTATGTGCCGTCCCTTGAAGCCCAGTCGGTCTGTACAAGTTATATGAACAATGCAAAGCTGATCGTGAGGCGGCATTCAGAACCAGCCATCCAGGGCCTTTTTACAATCGGCAGTGTAGGGTCCATTGCCCAAACTTCTGAATCGGATATTGATTACTGGGTTTGCATTCAAGAATCAGTTCTAACGCCGGCTCAAATAAAACTATTAGAAAAAAAACTGCTGATGCTTGAAAAAATGGCATGGGATAAATTCAATATTCAGGTAACTTTTTTTATCGTGGATGTAACAAAGGTTAAAAACAATGATTTTGGAGATTCCACCATAGAAAGTTCAGGATCAGCACAAGCCGGCCTGTTAAAAGAAGAATTTTACAGGACCATGATTTATTTAGCCGGAAAGATTCCACTCTGGTCGGTATTGCCTACTGCCGTAAGCCTTAATTATTACGCTGATATTGGAGGTAAAATTTCCACAAATGATCCCCAGGACAGGTATGTTGATCTTGGAGATATCCATGAGATTTCACCGGGTGAATACTTTGGCGCGTCAATATGGCAAATGTTCAAATGGCTTAAAAGTCCATTCAAATCCGTTATCAAAATGGCCCTTTTGGAAAAATATATTTTTGATTCCGGCCAAGAACTTTTATTGTGCAACCGATATAAGAACGAATGGATGAATACCGGTTCCTATTTGAGACTTGCGCAGAACGATTCTTATTATTTTTTAATGAAACATCTTGTGGCGTTTTACCAAAAAATTGATGACAAACATTCCGTCAATCTTTTACTGACCTGTTTTTTCCTTAAACTGGGTGTTGCAAAAAAAAATCAGATTGAAAATACGGTTTTTGGTTTAAGAAAAATTTTGTTTCTAAAATGTATGGATACATGGAATTGGGATATCAACAAAATTTTTGAGGTTGGTAATTTTAGAAAGTGGCCCTATAAAAATATTGTCAGGCTTTCAAACTCCCTTGAAAAATATATTCTTCAAAAATACAAAAAAGTTAAAAAATCATTTGAACATAACATCCGCGAAAGCTCAATGATTTCCCATGAAGACCGGACAGTCTTGGAACACAAGGTTAAAATCGAATTTTCAGACCAGCCAATGAAAGTGCGGAAAATACTGCTTGTTTCCAGGAGTGACAGGCATTTTTATGGGCTCTATTTGAAATTCATTAATAATGATTCCTCTAATGGTGAATGGCTTTTGTTCAATAAAAATCCTAAAGCTTTGCATGATAATGAAGAAACTTTGATTAGAGCCAAAACTATTGAAGAAATAGGGGCATGGCTGATTGTAAACGGGTTGTATTCAAAAAATACTATTATTAACCTTGTTCCCAATCCCTGCTATGTTACCTTTGATGAAATTAAGAATCTGTATGAAAATATCCATGATTTTTTCTATCCTCTGATAAAATCAGCTGTCGGGTTTGACCAACTGCTTGCATACCCAAATAAAAAAGCCCTTTTTGTGTCGGTTAATTTTTATGTGCCTGAAAAGCAGAAAAAAATTATACATTACACTGCTCTCTATGTGAATGACTGGAATGAAGTTTTTTGTAAATCCTTTTTTGCTGATCAGGGATTTATATCCATTGCACATGTTAAAAGGGATCTAATGTTTAAACTCAGAACAAATAAACTGCCGTCAAAAACTGTTTTTTATTTTTCAAAAGGAATTGAAAAATAAGGGGATTTAAAAAACATTTCAGGTGCCTGTGTATCCTGTTTTACCGTGCATTTTCATAGGCGGCTTCAGCTTCCTGAATCCGGCCCTGTTTTTTCAGCGCATCACCTATGATCCGCCAGTTTCTTTTTTTTAGGAAAGGCATGCGTGCGGCCATGGCATTGGATTTTCCGGCAAAATATTTTGCCTGCTGAAAATTGTTCTGCATCTGTTGAGCTTTGGCCATAAGATGCCAGATGATAGGGTCCTGGCCGTCAATATCAAGGGCGCGTTCCAGTGTTTGAAACGCAGCTTCGGGTTTATTGGATCGAAGTTGATTTTCAGCCGTATGAATCATTTTTGAAAGAACGGCTGGCCGGGGGGTGTTCCGGGGGGACGCGGGCTGCCGGGTTCCGATTTGAGGCAAATTTTCAGCCGGAAGGGTTGAGGGCGGTTCTAAGGCCCGATGTTGTGCACAGGAAATCATAAAAAGAGTCATAAAAATACAGAGTACCCATTCAAAACAAGGATTTTGTTTCATTTAAAAATCTCTTTCAGCCAGTCCATCAAAATGTTTGGCTTTTTTGCTGTTTCTTGATCATTATACCGGGGGGGGGCGTCTGAAGTGCATGAATGCAAAAGGGTTGGCGTTGACCCTTTGAGAAAAGGAACCGCCATGGCATCGGGGCATGTCTTTTGGGTTAGATAACCTGTTTGGGCATCAATGACAGCCCACTCCACATTTCCAGGTACCGGCAGATCCAGGGGAACATTCGGAATCCAACTCATGAGACGCCCGAAAACCTGCAAAGCCCCGGATGATCCGGTAAGTCCGGCAGACCGGTTATCATCTCGGCCTATCCATACGACCGCCAGCCGGTTCCCTGAAAAACCGGCAAACCAGCTGTCCTTAAGATCATTGGTGGTTCCGGTTTTTCCGGCTATGCCCAGATCATCGGATACCCATTTTTTCAGGGATTTGCCGGTGCCTTCCTTTACGACAGCCTGAAGCATTTTGTTTAATAAAAAAACAGCTCCCGGATCAAGACGTTGTTCAATGGTCAGCGGATATCGTTGAAGTACCTGACCGTCCGGTCTGTAAATAGAACGGATGCATTTGATCGGTGTAAAAAAACCGCCGGATGCAAGGGTATGGTAAGTTTGGACCACCTGGACCGGTGACATCTCAAGGCTGCCCAGAAGAACCGAAGGAAAGACAGGGACTTTATGGTCAAGACCCATTTTTCCAAGCGTGTCTAAAACAGATTCAACCCCCAGTTCCATGCCCAGTCTTACGGTGGATACATTAAAGGAATGAACCAGGGCCTTATACAGCTTAACCTGTCCGTGGTATGTTTTATCAAAATTTTCAGGGCTCCAGTAACTGCCGTCCGGGTTCGGCATCTTGACAGGGCTGTCATCAATCGGTGTGACAAGGGTATAGGTGCCGGGACGTTCCAGTGCCGTAAGAAATACCGCCGGTTTTATCAGGGAGCCAATGGGTCGTTTTGCATCCAGGGCACGGTTAAAACCCTTGTATCTGAAGTCCTTTCCTCCCACCAGGGCCTGTACTTCGTTGCTGGCCCTGGAAGTGACCACGACACCGGCTTCAAGGTTGCCCCTGTCCGTGGTTTGTTTTAAAAAATCAGCCACGCTCTGTTCTGCGGCCAGTTGAACCTGGGGGTCCAGGGTGGTGAAAATCCTTATGCCCATGGTTTTAAGATCGGCCTCCTTGTATTCCCTGAGCAACTGCCGTTTGACCAGATCCAGGTAAAACGGAAACGGGGAATGACCCCGGACAGGGTTGTCAATAATATCCAGAGGGGCTGCCAGAGATTGTTGCAGCAGGGGTTGGGAGACAAGTCCCTGTTTTTCCATCATTTCCAGAATAAGATTGCGGCGGTCTATGGACCGGTCAGGATATCGCCTGGGATTATAAACCGAAGGCCCCTTCAGCATTCCGACCAGTAAAGCGATTTCATGGGGCCTCAGATCCGACAGGGATTTTCCAAAATAAAAATCAGCGGCCAGCCCGAATCCGTGAATGGCCCGGTTGCCGTCCTGACCAAGGTAGACCTCGTTCATGTATGCTTCCAGGATATCGGCTTTGCTGTAATTAAGTTCCAGCGCGGCAGCCATGATCATCTCATTGATCTTGCGGATCAAGGTTTTTTCTTTGGTTAAAAAGAAATTCCTGGCCAATTGCTGGGTAAGGGTGCTGGCACCCTGGGACATGCGCCTGTTTTTTAAATTGACCAGCATGGCCCTGAAAATTGATTTGGGATCAATTCCGTAGTGGGAGTAAAAGGTCTTGTCTTCGACACAAACGATAGTATTTCCCAGTAACGGCGGGGTCTGGTCAAGCGTCACCAGGATGCGGTCTTCCATGGATGACGGATAAAAACCTCCGACAATGACCGGGTCCAGGCGCTGTATTGTTTTGTCGGTAAGGTCCTGGAAAGTTTGTAAGTTCACCACCCGGTTGTTTTCAATTGTAATGCTAAACCTGCGCTCCGGAAGTTTTTCATCACCAAAATCAAACGACCGGCAAAAAAGTTCAAACCTGTTTGCTGTGCGGACATATTTGCCCGGGGCATCCAAATCATTCACGCTCCCGGCATGCTGGTATCCCATGAGGATCAACTCTTTTTCAAACAGATCCGGGGCCAGGGGCATGCCAGGATATAGTTCCAGGGGACGGGCATAAACCCAGGCCGGCAATTCCCATAACCTGCCCTCAAATTTTTTTTGTACTACTGTATTGAATTGAGAAAAACGACCATAGATTACTCCCCCAAGAGCCAAGCCTATAAGACCAAAGCATAGAAGGCACACAACTAAAATCAGACACCATTTTTTCATTTTTGTTTTCTTTATCTTTTTTTTTCACATGACCCATTCATATGGATGGGTATCGGAATATTGCAAAAGACGCAAGATCCATCCGGATATTCCGGTTTTTATACCTGACCGGACTTTTTTGCAGTTCTGTCATCAGAGGAAATTGTACCAAGTGTTGTTTTTTTTTTGAAAATAGATCCCAGAAAACGAAAAATTTTTTTTATTCCGCTCCAGATTTTTGGAAGAAGCCAGAGAGCAAGACAGATAAAAACAGCCAGCAGCACTAGGAAAATTACGGGGTGCTGTAACGCAGCCCAGACACCGGCAATAACAGCGACATCTTCAACTATTGATGCGGTCCAGTTGCTGAAGGGTTCCGGCGAGGTGTTGATCAGCAAACGGGTGCCTGACTTGGTCACATGACTGCCGGCTGCAAGGCCGCCGCCCATAATCGCTGCCGCCATTGCAACCGCAGGGTTTACATCCCCCACGGCACCTGCTGCCAAAAGCACACCCGCAGGAATACGGATAAAGGTATGAAGCGTATCCCATCCCGTATCCACACCCGGAACTTTGTCTGCAAAAAATTCAACACAGTACATGAGTCCTGCAGCACTCATAACCATGGGGTTCATTAGAATTTCAAGTTTTTGAGGCAAAACAATATTGTCTGTTAAGCCCAGAAAGCCCAGCACAAGAATTGTAGCATACAAATTGATCCCGCTTGCCCAGGCCGCACCCATGGTCAATGAAAGTGTTTTAATGATCTGGTCAAGTTGTTCCATAATACGATGTCCTTTCTATAAAATTCTCATGAGACTCAATAGTCCTGCTTGCTTTTGCCTTTATCATGCCCACTGTTTTTCATCTGTCTGATCTCCTTCGTGTTTAAAATATTATTTATTTTAACCCTTCTTATAGAACAATGACACTGAAAATTTCAAAAAAATCAAGATTATTAATTTCAGCATATAATGTTTGCCTGATTTCTGACGGGTTATAAGCTTTATTCTTCTAATGCTTACAACCCGGCAGGTAATGCAAATTGCCGCAAAACCGACACTCAATGTTGAAAATTAAAAAACCGGACAATTTCTTTGCTTACATTGATTTTAATTTTTTGAGTATCTTTTCAGGTAATGCAGGAAGTTTTCGAATGCGAACGCCGCATGCATTATATATGGCATTTATAATTGCGGGATGGGGCGCTGTAAGGGGAAGCTCACCAACACCGGAGGAGCCGAAAGGCCCGCCTTGTTTTCTGGGCACGGCCAGGTGTATCAGTTCCATGTCATCTGGAATATCTTCAATATAAGGCAGTCCCGCTCCACTCAAAGACGAGTGCTTTTTAATATTTTCAAAATTTTCAGACAGAGCAAGGCCGATGCCCTGGGCAAGGCCTCCGTACATCTGTCCTTCCACATTGGCAATGTTATTTATTTTTCCGATATCTGAAACAAAAGTGAATTTTTCAACCTTGACTTTTCCCGTTGTAATATCCACGGCCACCTCCGGCATAAACAGGCCGTACATCAATGCCCCAAATG
The DNA here is from genome assembly GCF_900105645.1 of Desulfobacula phenolica. Classification (NCBI taxonomy): domain Bacteria; kingdom Pseudomonadati; phylum Thermodesulfobacteriota; class Desulfobacteria; order Desulfobacterales; family Desulfobacteraceae; genus Desulfobacula; species Desulfobacula phenolica. Next base: position 152,343 of record NZ_FNLL01000009.1, read on the forward strand.
GGTTTCCCTGGCAGTTTTCATCGCACATGGTGCCGCCGGTGTTTGTCCATGTCCCGGTATATCGGACCGGAATTTTTTCGGCAATCATCTGATCATAGGTTCTGAAACTTCCATCTTCTTTTTTCATGGCATCAAGCAGAATCTCACACCCGTTTAAAATAGCATTGCCTTTTACAACCTGGGAACTGCTTCCCGATGCTGCACCCGCATTCGGAGCCAGGGCAGTATCGTTCATCACAAGTTTAATCTGTTCGGGTTTTAACCCAAGTTCCCGTAAAGCTTCATGAGCCGTTCCAAGCGCGCCAATATCAGCTCCCTGGCCATGGTCTTCCCAGTTGTTGTAAAGTGTGATGCCCTCTTGGGTCAACTCAATTATAATATCCGCTGTATCCGGTCCGTCATGGGTTGCGCCAAACACACCAAGGGCAATGCCCACGCCTTTTTTAACCGTTTCAGTGGATTCTTGTTCTGCTTTTTCAAGGGCAGCCTGATATTTTGGCCGTATGGTTTCTATCATAAGGGGGTAAACATAGACATCCGGTTTTTGCCCAAAAGGAAAGGTATCTCCCTCACGGATCACATTCATATAGCGAAACTCAAGGGGATCAATGCCGATCTTTTTTGCCATCTCATCCATTAAAATTTCAGTTGCAGTATAGGCCTGGGGCGCTCCAAAAGCCCTGAATGCAGAACCCCAGGTCTGGTTTGTGCAGACGGTATGGCCTATACCGCGGATATTGGGAATTGCATAGTTTGCACCCATGAACTGTGTTCCACGCTGTGTGAGGCGCTCTGAGAACTCAGAATAGGGGCCGTGATCCACATAATATTTTGTCTCCATTGCGATGATTTTCCCATTTTTATCCACACCTAATTTCATGTGCATGTCAAAAGGGGAACGATTGGGGGTGTAGCTGATGGTCTGGGCCATGTTATAGGCCAGGAATACCGGTTTTCCCGTTGCCAGTACTGCAGCGCCGATGATTGCCTCGCAGGTGATACTTAATTTATATCCAAATGACCCGCCTGAATTGTTCTGTATTATTCTGATATTCTTTGCCTCAAGTCCAAGCCCCGGAGCCATCTGGGCCTGGTGAAAATAGATCCATATACTTTTTGACTGAATGGTCAGACGCCCTTTTTCATCAATATAACCAAATCCGACATCAGGCTCCATAACAAGGTGTGGCTGGCGCTGAAGATAATAATCCCCTTCCACTACATGGGCGGATTTTTCCATGAGGGGTGCGGTCTCTTCGCCTTTTGCGATTCTTTTTTCATTATAGAGGTTTGGGGTTCCCGGATGAATTTGTATGGAATCCTCTGCAATGGCATCCATGGCGGACATGTAGGCCGGCAGTTCTTCAAGCTCAAGTATGACGGCTTTGGCTGCTGCATCCGCATGTTTCTGAGTGTCGGCACACACAAGGGCAACCACATCGCCATACATGAAAATTTTTTCATCACAAAATATGGGCCGGTCAAATCCATCCTGGCAAAAGGTCGGCTGTCCTGTAATTCTATTGGTGCCTTTAACATCCTTTGCCGTAACAACCTTATAAACTCCGGGCATTTTTTCAGCCCTTGACAGGTCGATTTTTTTTATGACGGCATGGGAAAGTTTAGATTGTACCATTGCGCCATAAAGTGTGTCATCAGGGAGTTTATTCCTGAAATCTTCGCCAAAATCCCAGGTGCCGGTTGCTTTATAAACCGCACTGGGTCTTGGATAAGAGGTTCCCCATACTTCGCCTTTTTTACCTAAAAGAGATGAAAATTCTTTCATTTCAAGCTCGCCCCTGATAACCTTTGCAGCATCTATGACAGCATCAACAATCTGTTTGTATCCAGTGCAGCGGCAAGCATTGCGGTGTTTTTGAAACCATGTTCGAACTTCCTGCCTTGTCGGCTCAAGATTTTTATCCAGAAGCGCTTTTGCACTCATAATAAAACCCGGGGTACAGAAACCGCATTGTATGGCACCGGTCACTGCAAAAGCCCATTGAAGGGGATGAAGCTTGTTTGCATCACCTAAACCTTCAATAGTAACAATTACAGAATTATTTGGAACTCTATCCCAGTTGGTAATACATGAACGTACCAGTTTACCGTTAAGAATAATATTGCATGCACCGCATTGTCCTTTGTTGCAGCCCACTTTTGTGCCGGTAAGCCCGAGATTCTGACGGATTACTTCGGCAAGGCCGGCCTTTGCATCTGCGATTATGGTCCGGGGAATGCCGTTTACATAAATTTTTTTGTTAAGATATTCTTCAGACAAATGAATTCTCCTTTTTATAGAAAAAATTTTGCAAACAAAACCCCCCGACTTTCATTATGTCTGTGGGCAAAACCGCCAAACATGCGGTCTGGCTGTGGCATTGATATGAAAGTCTTATCAACTCCAATGGCAACTTTATTAATAAAGCAAATTATATGCCTTGGATTGTTTTTTAATGGAATGGTTGTATTAGTCTTAAAACCTTTAAAGACAGGGATGGCGTGAAAATTAATTTGTTTGAAACAACAAATGCTTCATGCATATGTGCATTATGCATGCAGTAATGCATAATACATCCAAAAACCCTTTAATCTTAGACTACTAAGATCGCAAAAATCGCATATTGAGATTAGAAAATATGCAGCAGTGCATTTTATGTTGATCTTTTTGCATATCTCTCTATAGCTGATTATCCTGCCACTATAAGCATGAAAACAGTTTGATTTTAAAACATTAAAAATGTATTTTCATACAATAAGCCTTAAACCCGGATAAAAACATATCCGCCTTCTCCATATCCGAATCTTCTGAAGATGGGATTATAATTGCTGGACAATCCTTTGTAAAACAGATCAAAGGAAACCTGGTAGGGACATTCTTGGGACGGATCAACATCAAGGAGGGTCACGGTTCCGGATTCAGGGTCAAATCCGCCCACAGGTGAAATATGGGGGATGTGAAGATCCCGGACAAAGCATCCCTGGTCAAAATGGGAAATGATCAGGCAATTGCCCGCTGTTTCAAACTGTTCAAGCCTGGCGCGCAGACGGTCTTTGATTTTTCTTGACTTGATTGGATCACGACTTGCCTGGACCGTCTCAAGTGATTGATATGAAATTCCATATACTTTGAGGCTGGTTTCGACCACCTGGCCCAGGGTCTGGAGCGGAAGCCCTCTTCGCCCGTTATAGCCGTTGTCACTCATCCGCTCCTTCCAGTGCGCGGTTCTAACAGATTCGAGCAAATTCTGCTGGCATAACGGTGTTCCGTTCAAATGGCCTTGTCTGTCAAGAAGGGTGTTCACCACAGACACAACCGATGCCACCGAGCAGGAGGCTTCATGGAACTGCTTGACATGGTGACGGAACAATCCGTCTTTCAAACCATTACCAGTATTTTTGTATGCGGTTTTAATATAAATTGCCTGATCTCCACCAAACGTGCCTTTCCGGGCAAGCTTCTGAAACATATACTGGCTATACAGATACGGGCGGATGACCCATCTAAAAAGAGACATGAGATTCTTTCAGCTTTTATAATTGTTTAATATTTGTTTCAAATACTTGCCGGTATGGCTTTTAGAGGATTGTGCAATTTTTTCAGGCGGACCTTCAGCAATGATTTCTCCCCCGCTGCTGCCCCCTTCCGGCCCAAGATCAATAATCCAGTCGGCAGTTTTAATAACGTCCATGTTGTGTTCAATAATGATCACGGTGTTGCCCGAGACTGTCAGGCGGGACAAAACCTTCAATAACAGCCTTATGTCCTGGAAATGCAGGCCTGTTGTGGGTTCGTCAAGGATATAGAGAGTGTCCCCGGTATCCCGTTTGGCAAGTTCCCTGGCAAGCTTGATCCTCTGGGCTTCCCCGCCGGAAAGGGTGGTGGCTGCCTGTCCCAGCTTAATGTAGGACAGCCCCACATCCATCAGGGTATCCAGTATGTTTGTGATTTTCGGGTGACTTGCAAACAAATCCCTTGCCTGCAGCACAGACAGGTCAAGAATATCTGAAATGGAATGATCCTTATAGGCAATTTCAAGTGTAGCCCGGTTGAATCGCTTTGCGCAACACACGTCACATGGAACAAATACATCGGCCAGAAAATGCATTTCCACCTTGATATATCCGTCGCCTTTACAGGCTTCGCACCGGCCGCCTTTGACATTAAAAGAATATCGTCCCTTTTTGTACCCGCGCGCCTTGGATTCGGGCAGCAGAGCAAAAAATTCCCTGATATGATCAAACACCTTGGTATAGGTTGCAGGATTGCTCCTGGGAGTTCTGCCGATTGGCTTCTGGTCGATATTGATAATCTTGTTCAAATGGGCCAGCCCCTTGATCTTGCCATGTCGGCCCACTGTCATTTGAGAATTGTGCAGCTTGACAGCCAGGGCAGGGTACAGAATCTGATTGATCAAGGTTGATTTTCCCGCACCAGACACTCCTGTAACCGCAACAAGCAGCCCCAGGGGGATATTTGCCGTTATCTGTTTTAAATTGTTTTCTTCCGCCTTGACAATGGAGATCCATTTGCCGCCTCTGGCTTCAGGGCTTTTTCTTTTTTTAGGGATATTGATCCGTTCTTTTCCCGTTAAAAACCTACCTGTTATGGAGGCAGGGTTGCGCCGGATCTGTTCCGGAGTTCCCTGAGCCACAATCTGGCCGCCAAGGTGTCCTGCGCCCGGGCCGATATCCACGATCCAGTCTGATTCTTCCATGGTTTCCTGGTCATGCTCTACAATAATCAGAGTGTTACCGATATCCCGCAGATGATGAAGGGTTTGCAAAAGCTTGATATTATCCCGCTGGTGCAGGCCAATGGACGGTTCATCCAGAATATAGAGAACCCCGGTCAGTTCCGATCCAACCTGGGAAGCCAGCCGAATTCTTTGGGATTCGCCACCGGACAAAGTCGGGCCGCTCCGGTCAAGGGACAGGTAATCAAGACCTACATTTACCAGGAACCCCAGCCGGTCCGAGATCTCTTTGAGCAGTTCCTGGGCAATCAGCCTCTTGTTTCCGGTCATGTTCAGTGTGTTTATAAACTCATAAGCTTGTTTGACGGTCATGGCGGTCACATCCATGATTGACTGCCCTTGGATATGGACATTAAGAACCTCGTCTTTCAGGCGTCTACCATGGCAGGCAGGACAGGTGCTGGCCGTCATAAACTTTGCGTAATATTTTTTTTGTCCTTCCGACTGAGTGGTTTTGTACCGCCGGATCAGGGTATGGATCAATCCTTCATGGGTTCTTGTGAATTCACCCTGGATCTTGTGTGAATTCCAGTTGACGGTCATCTCTTTGTTCTTGGAACCGTACAAAAGAAGATCACGGTCTTTTTTGGGCAGTTTTTTCCAGGGAATATCAAAGTTGATGCCCCATTGCTGCTCCATGGCCGTAAGCTGGCTCATTCCCCAGGAATTGTCATTGGCATACCGGGGATTTTTGATAAAATAATTTTTCCAAGGTATAACTGCGCCCTGCCTGATACTCAAGTTTTTGTCCGGGACAATCTTATCCGGGTCCATGGACAGAAGCGTTCCAATCCCATTGCACTCCTGGCACATGCCAAGAGGGGAGTTAAAAGAAAAAATCTGGGGAGCAAGTTCCGGGTATGCAATACCGCAACAGGATCTGGCCTCGCTCATTTTAAGGTCTTCGCGTCCCAGCATATGAACAATGATCTGGCCACTGCCCAGCTTGAGGGCGTTCTCCACCGAATCGGTCAAGCGCTTCTCAAACGCCTGGGTATTGGTCACCTTGAGGCGGTCCACCACCACTTCTATGTGGTGCTTTTTATTTTTTGCAAGGGTCTGGACATTTTCAAGATCCTGCACCACCCCGTCCACCCTGACCCTGGCATATCCTTGTTTTTTCAGCTCTTCAAGCCGCTCTTTATGTTCACCTTTCCGGTTTTCCACAATTGGAGAAAGTATCAGGATTTTTGAGGCGTCGGGCAGAGAAAGGATCTGGGACACCATGCTCTGGGCATGGCCCCTGCCCACCTTTTGTCCGCATGTACAGCAGTACTGGGTCCCGACCCGGGCAAACAGCACTCTGAGGTAATCGTAAATTTCCGTAATGGTTCCCACAGTGGATCTGGGGTTCTTGCTGGCCGCCTTTTGTTCAATGGCAATGGTGGGGGAAAGCCCCCGGATGGTGTCGTACTTGGGTTTTTCCATCTGTCCGATAAACTGTCTGGCATAGGAGGAAAGCGATTCAACATACCTTCGCTGACCTTCGGCAAAAATGGTGTCAAATGCAAGACTGGATTTGCCGGACCCGGATACCCCGGTAAACACCACCATCTTTTTTTTGGGGATGTCCACATCAATGGTTTTAAGGTTATGTTCCCTGGCTCCTTTGACTATAATCCTGTCAAGCTCCTTGGAAGTTGAACCCAAGATGCTTTCATCTGCATCTTCTGTCTCAATCAGTGATACACATATTGAACCGCTGTTTTTCATAAGACTCTATATACTCCTGATCTGCTGTTTTGATTCATCCCATGTCCAGAAACGATAATCATGGCAGAGATAAAAGTAAAGTTAGGTCAATATTAAAAATCAAATTGCTTTTATGGTGCTTGTTTTGATAATAAGAAAAGAATGAAACCAAACAAGACATACAGCCTGGCCTATTCAAGCTGTCCCAACGACACTTTTATTTTCAAGGCTATTGCCGGACAATTGATTGATCTTCAAGGATACGCATTTGACATCGTGCTTGAGGATGTGGAAACTTTGAACCAGAATGCAGCCAAAGGGGCATATGATATTACCAAACTGTCCTTTGCCGCATTTGGCAGCCTCATGGACAAATATGCCCTGCTGCGAACCGGGTCTGCCCTGGGCATGGGCTGCGGCCCGCTGATCATATCAAATCCCGGCAGGTCCCTGGATGATAAGGCCAGGCCCGTGATTGCCGTGCCCGGTCTTGGCACAACAGCTTACCATCTTTTCAAATTTTATATGGACGATCTCTTTAAGGGCCAAGACATGCAGGTCATGCCCATGCCTTTTGAAAAAGTCATGCCCGCAGTCATGGAAAACAAAGCTGATTTCGGGGTTATTATCCATGAAGGCAGGTTTGTTTATCAAAATATGGGGCTTGAATTAAAAGCAGACCTGGGTCAGTGGTGGGAAGATAAAACCTCCCTTCCCATCCCTCTTGGCTGTATTGCCGTCAAGCGAGACATGGACCCCAAGGTGGTCTGCACGATTCAACAACTGATTCGCCAAAGCATTGACCATGCTTTTTTAAATCCTGCCATGGCCTATGATTATATTAAAACTCATGCCCAGGAGCTGGATGAAGATGTGATCCAACAGCATATCGAACTTTATGTAAATGATTTTTCAAAAGATATTGGGAAAAACGGGGAAGCCGCCATCATAACCTTTTTTGAAAAAGCATGGGCATCAGGATTGATTGAAAACTCCAGGATGCCTTTGTTTGCATGCTGACGCAACCACCAGGATGTGTATGAAAAAAGAATTTATTGACATCATTGCAGAGACTGTTCATGAATTTAACCTGCTTGAACAGGAAGACAAGGTATTGGTTGCCGTATCAGGCGGCCCTGATTCCGTTGCCCTGGTGTTGTCGTTGCTGGCCGTTAAAAAAAAATACAGCTTAAATATCGGCATTGCCCATATGAATCACATGCTTCGAGAAGATGAATCTTTAGCAGACGAAATTTTTGTAAAAAGTTTTGCACACAATCTTGACCTGTTGTTTCATGGTGAGCAAACAGATGTAAAAAAGTATGCCAAACAGCATCGTCTATCAATTGAAGAGGCTGGCCGGGATGTCAGATACCGTTTTTTTGAACAAACAGCCAAACTTCATGGGTATACAAAAATTGCCACCGGTCACACCAAAGACGATAACGTTGAACTGGTATTGATGAACCTGCTAAGGGGAGCAGGCTCCAAAGGGCTTTCAGGAATCCCGGCCATACGCAACAACAGATATATCCGGCCCTTGATCCGGGTTTTAAAAATCCAGATCCTTGATTTTTTAACAGATAAAAAACAGGCTTACAGGGTTGATTCGTCCAATACGGATATGGCCTATTTAAGAAATAATATCCGCCACCGGTTGCTTCCCCGGCTCCAGTCGGAATACAATCCTGAAATCATTGATGCCCTTGACAGGCTGAGCCGGATATTAAGACAGGAAGAAGATTTTTGGGACATGGAAACCGACAGGCAGTTTAACAGGTGTTTGATCAAAACAGACAATCATGCTGTTGCCTTGTCAAAAAACTTAATGTCAGAGCTTCATCCGGCGATTTTAAACCGTGTCTTCAGAAAGGCAATATGGAAGGTTAAAAAAGATTTAAAGCGGATTTGTCTTGTCCATATAGAGGATATGATACATTTTTGCTTTGATCGTCCCTCGGGCATCAGCCTGGATTTGCCCGGTCAGATAAGGGTTTACAAAAACAAGGATAGCATTATAATCAAAAAAGAAGATAAACCCTTAAGGCAAATCGGAAACAAAGAGAAGCAATCAAGGCGAACAGCAAGGGAAAAACAAGGTCATTAAGGCTAAGATTTTTCTTGTATATTCATATTTCATGTTTAATATGTGCTTGTATACTTTGATTTATGTTTATGGATCAGGGTGTTTTTTAATGATAAAAACAGTTGTCGGTTAAGCGCAGGAACCTTGAAATCAAAACAGGCCGAACCGGCTTCTGAAAAATGATTGGGTTATTTAAGAATTAAGGAAAGGAAAAATCTTGAATCAATTTTATAAAAATATTTCCCTGTGGCTGGTGATTGTTCTGATGATGGTCATGCTTTACAATATTTTCAATCAGCAACAGACCGGGCAGGTGGAAGTTGGGTATTCAGAGTTCCTTGCAATGGTTGAAGACGGACGCGTCCAGAGTGTGGTGATCCAGGGCCGGGATTTATATCTGACCGATGGAAGCGGTGCCAGGTATAAAAGTTTTGCGCCGGACGATGGAGAACTGATCAGTTTTCTGCGTTCCAAAGGGGTTGCCATTAAAGCAAAACCACCGGCTGAGAACTCCTGGTTTATGTCAATTATCGTATCCTGGTTGCCCATGATTGTACTCATTGGTGTGTGGATCTTTTTTATGCGCCAGATGCAGGGGGGGGCAGGTGGCGGAAAAGCCATGTCCTTTGGAAAAAGCCGGGCAAGACTCATAGATGATAAGGGAGAAAAAGTCACCTTTGCCAATGTCCAGGGAATTGATGAGGCCAAAGAAGAATTGACCGAGGTTGTTGATTTTTTAAAAAACCCTTCAAAATATACAAGGCTTGGCGGACGGATTCCAAAAGGTGTTTTACTGGTTGGAAATCCAGGAACCGGAAAAACACTTTTATCAAGGGCTGTTGCAGGTGAGGCAGGGGTTCCCTTTTTTACCATCAGCGGGTCTGATTTTGTTGAAATGTTTGTGGGAGTTGGTGCTTCCAGGGTGAGGGATCTTTTTGCCCAGGGTAAAAAAAATGCTCCCTGTATTATATTCATAGATGAGATTGATGCGGTTGGACGCCAGAGAGGCGCAGGCCTGGGCGGAGGCCACGATGAAAGAGAACAGACCCTGAACCAGCTGCTGGTGGAAATGGACGGGTTTGAATCCAATGAAGGCGTTATTCTCATGGCAGCCACCAACAGGGCGGATGTTCTGGACCCGGCCCTGCTTCGTCCGGGGCGGTTTGACCGTCAGGTCGTGGTGGACATGCCTGATATTAAAGGCCGTGAAGGCATTTTAAGGGTTCACATGAAAAAAACCCCCCTGGACAATGATGTGGATCCGGTGATTCTGGCAAAAGGCACCCCTGGTTTTTCCGGTGCAGACCTTGAAAACCTTGTGAATGAAGCCGCACTCCTGGCTGCCAAACAGGACCATGAAAAACTGACCATGAAAGATTTTGAAGATTCAAAAGACAAGGTTTACATGGGTCTTGAAAGAAAATCCAAGGTCATCAAGGACGAAGACAAAAAAACAACTGCATATCATGAAGGCGGGCATGCCCTTGTGGCAAGGTTTTTGCCCAATACAGATGCCGTTAACAAGATTACCATTATTCCCAGGGGCAGGGCTGCCGGGGTTACCTGGTTTCTTCCTGAAGAAGGGGATTTTAAATATAAGGACCAGCTTGAAAATGAGCTTGCCATTGCCTTTGGCGGACGTGTGGCGGAAGATCTTATTTTTAAACGCATCAGTACGGGTGCATCCAATGATATCAAACAGGCCACAAAGCTTGCCAACAGCATGGTCAGAACATTTGGCATGAGTGATAATCTGGCCCCCCTGTCCTATGAGAATCATGATGACAATATTTTTATCGGTCGTGAAATGACCCAGGCCAAAGCCTACTCAGAAGAAACCGCCAGAAAAATTGATGCAGAGGTTTCCTTGATCATTGACAAGGCTTATAAAACTGCGAAAAAAGTCCTTGAAGAAAATATTGATATTCTCCACGCATTGACGGAACTGCTCATTGAAAAAGAAACTATTTTAGGGCCTGAGCTGGATAATATGATTGCCTCCATGCGGCCTGAGTTTGATTTTTTTGGCAAAAAAAATATTTATATCCAGCCGAAACAGCATATTGAGCCTGAAAATCAGGAGACCTCCGGGAAAGATGGCACGGACGGCATTGAGAGGGATGACGAAGCTGAAACATCTGATAATCAGGATTCTTCCAAAGCAGATGACAAGACTTCGGATGATACGGATGACACTGATAAACGTGAATCGTAGTAGGGGAGTATCATGAAGCCATTCACACTTGACTTTGACCGATTTCATCTCAAACTGGGTTCTGATACCTGTATTATGGGAATCTTAAATGCCACACCGGATTCTTTTTCCGACGGCGGTCGTTTCAACACTGTTGACAAAGCAGTAACTCAGGGCATCAAACTGGTTGAAGACGGGGCACATATCCTTGATATCGGCGGAGAATCAACAAGGCCATTTTCCGAGCCGGTATCGGAACAAGAAGAACTTGACCGGGTCATTCCGGTCATTGAAGCTTTGGCAAAACAAATTGACGTGCCTATTTCCATTGATACGGTGAAATCTGTTGTTGCCAAAGAGGCTCTGGATGCCGGAGCCGCCATAATCAATGATATCTCCGCATTTGAAAAAGACCCTGCCATGGCCGACCTTGCTGCCAGGCAAGGGGTTCCCGTGGTGCTGATGCACATGAAGGGAACCCCGGAAACCATGCAGGTGGACCCCAATTATGATGATTTGATGCTTGAAATAACGCGCTACCTTGAGTCAAGAGCGGCCCATGCCATGGAAAAAGGAATACAAAAGAAAAATATAATCCTTGATCCGGGCATTGGGTTTGGAAAAACCGTTGAACATAATCTGGTCATCCTCAACCATCTGGATAAGATTACGGCGTTGGGGTATCCTGTTCTCATGGGACCGTCCCGCAAGTCTTTTATTCAAAATATTTTGAGTCAAAAAGAAAAAGTACAGGTTGGCCCGGATAATATAAAGACCGAATATGGCACCCTGGCGGCTGTTGCAGCATCTATCCTGAAAGGGGCACACATTGTCAGAGTCCATGATGTTGAAAAAGTCAACTCTTTTACCCGTATTATAGATTCGATCAGGAATGCATAAGCAATCTTGCAACACGCGTGTTCTTTTTTTAATATCTGTTCTTTTTTTAATATCTGTTTTTTTTGATATTTCCGGCTGTACCACAGACCCGGTTCAGACTGATCTTCTATTGCCTGTGGATTTTTCCAATATACCTGACAATATGGTGCTGACCTACTTTCATACAGATAAAATAGAGATCAGAATCCAGGCTGACCCGAAATTGATCGAACGTATCAACAAGGAGAGTACACGCTACCCTGTGGATCTGTATACTGACCTTGAATTCGATCCGGCAGGTGATTCAGATTCCATTGAACCTGGAGTGTATTTGATTCCTGTTGAAAAAAAACGAATTCCCATGAACCCGGCCATAAAAATCCTGGCGATTAATCCCTCGTATTTAAGTGTTCAAATTGAAAAAAAAATAAAAAAAAAATTTACAATATCGGTCCCTTACACAGGAGAACCTGCCAAAGGGTATATGGCGCTGGATGCTGCCACAGAACCTGCCAGTGTGGAATTAACCGGTGCAGCTTCCTTGATTTTGTCGATTAAGGAATTAAAGACAAAACCCATTGATCTTAACAATGCCAAAGAAGATTTTAAAAAAAATATTCCTCTGGATCTGGACAATTCATCCATTATTTCTTCGTCAGATCCTATTATTATTGTTACCATTCCGATTCAGCAGCAGCTGGTTTCAAAATCAATTGAAAACATACCTGTCCAGGTATGGAATTGTACATCCAGAGTAACTATTGAGCCGTCTTTTATAACGATTCGGGTTAAGGGTCCATTTGAAACTTTAAATAATATCGAAATTATGGGTCAAATACATTCGTTTATTGACCTTAAGAACTTAAAACCAGGGGTATATGCCCGGCATGCATATATTAACATACCGGTTGGCCTGGTGATGACAGATGCGGTTCCACATGTGTTTACAGTAAAAATAGAATAAAGGAGAAAGCAATGCTTCTTGTGATTGACGTAGGAAATACAAATACCGTTATCGGTGTTTATGACGGTGAGAATCTCAAGCATGACTGGAGGATTCGAACCGTAAGGGATGCAACCGCAGATGAATTCAATGTCCTGGCCAACGCACTTTTTTCAGATAAGGGTGTGAATCGCACCAAAATTGAAAAAATTGTTATTTCCTCGGTTGTTCCGTCCGCCGTTCCTATCCTGAATGCATTTTGTGAAAGGTATTTGGGTTTAACACCTGTATGGATAAATCCTGATTCCGTAAAAAAACTTATGCCTATTCTTTATAATAACCCCAACGAAGTCGGGGCGGATCGGATCGTCAATGCCGTGGCTGCCTATAACAAATATAAGACAGCTCTCATTATTATTGATTTCGGGACTGCCACCACATTTGATATTATTTCCGAGCAAGGAGAATATCTTGGCGGCGCAATTGTACCTGGGGTTATGATCTCTGCCGATGCCCTTTTTCAGAAAGCGTCCAGATTGCCCAGGGTGGAAATATTCAAGGCCCCTGAAAAGGTAATTGGCAAGGACACCATTGACAGTATTAAATCCGGTATAATTCACGGTAATGCATCAATGGTGGACGGAATGGTTGAAAGAATGACCAAAGAAATGTCGTCCACCCCCCTGGTTCTTGCCACGGGAGGCCTGGCACCCTTGATATCAGGATTATCCAAAACCATTGAAAAAGTAGAACAATCTCTCACCCTGGAGGGGTTGAGAATTATCAGTCATGAAATTTAAATCTATTTAACCAATCTGATTTAACCAATCTGATTGATAAGAGAAAAAAACAAAATAAAACTTCCAGTGGACGATGGACTTTCAACTGGAAGTTTTATTCAACTGCTTGACCTGTAAATCCAACTCAATTAAAGTGTATCGGTGAAATCTAAACCCTTGAAAATTATTGGACAGATCAGCGGCATGAATCGCGAAAAATGGTGCCTTGAGCATGAATGACAAACAAGCATTGAAGCTGTTTGAGAATTAGACCATGCTTCAAAATGAAATAAAAAAAATTCTTGTTTTGTCTCTGCCCATTGTTGTGGGTCAGGTAGGGCAATTGTTAATGTCGGTTGTGGACAACGTCATGGTGGGAAAATTAGGTGTCCAGGCTCTTGCTGCTGCATCCATTGCAAATGCCATGTTTATATTGATTATGGTTGTCGGATTCGGACTGACCGTGGCGGTCACCCCCTTAACCGCAATGGCATACGGTGCAGGCAATGACAAACAATGCGGTGTTATCTTAAGACAGGGCCTTATTGTGAATGTTTTTTTTGGTATTCTGCTTTGCGGTGTCACCATTCTTCTATCAGAATTTATTCAGTTTTTAAATCAGCCAAAAGAAATTGTGGGTCCGGCATCTCTTTACATGAAAGTGCTGGGCGGTTCCATGATACCGTTAATGCTGTTTCAAAGCTATCGGCAATTTGCCGAAGGGGTGAGCTATCTGAAACCCGCCATGTTTATCACTTTGTTAGCCAATATTGTGAATATCCTGGCAAACTGGATCTTTATATACGGCCATCTTGGCATGCCGTCCCTTGGCCTTACAGGTGCAGGTATTGCCACCATCAGTTCCAGAACATTCATGGCGATTGTGCTGATGGTTGTCATCAGAAAATCTTCGAAAATGAAGAGGTTTGACCCCACCTTGAATTACAGGAAAATTGATTTTTCCATGATGCGGCGGCTTCTGGCCATAGGTATTCCGGCAGGATTCCAGTATTTTTTTGAAGTCAGTGCATTTACGGCCTCATCAATCATGATCGGCTGGATGGGAACGGTTGAACTCGCGGCCCACCAGATTGCATTGAATCTTGCCTCCATTTCATTCATGATTGCCATGGGCATATCTTCTGCCGCCACAATCCGGGTAAGCAATGCTGTGGGACAAAAAAATATTCACGCAACACGGATCGCAGGATTTTCAGCTACACTGTTGTGTGCCGTTTTTATGGCATCAGCCGGATTGATTTTTATATTATTCCGCTTTTTTTTGCCCACTCTCTATATTTCCGAAAAAGAGGTCATTGATATCAGTGCAGCATTGTTGGTGATTGTTGCTTTTTTCCAGATTTCCGACGGGACCCAGGCGGTGGGGCTTGGTATTTTACGCGGTATAACCGACATGAAAATACCCACACTGATCACCCTTGTTGCTTACTGGGTGATAGGGCTTCCTTCAGGGTATTTTCTGGCATTTACATGCAATATGGGTATATATGGCGTCTGGTACGGCCTTCTCATCAGTTTGACTGCATCTGCATTTTTTATGATGATCCGGTTTAATGCAAAAAGCAAACAAATCATCCGCATATTTTAACATTTTTGCAGTTTCATTAATGCTGTTTTTTATTTCAAATTTGCTTCCCTGAAAACAGATTCTCCTCTTATTAATTTGATCAGGCTGTCAACATCTTGACTTAACTTTTTAAACTGTAATTCCATTTCACTGGAAACCGAAGATGCCTTGTTTGAATCCCCCAAATTATTTTGAGTCACCTTTCCAAGTTCAGTGACGGCAATGGACAATTGAGAAATATCAGCGGATTGATCTTTTGATGCACAAGCAATTTGATTTATCAAAGCAACAGCTTCTCCGGTCTTTTTTTCCGAAGTGCCAAATGATTCCCCTGCTTTTTGTGCAAACTCAACCCCTTTGGATACCCTGGAATTAGACCCTTTGATCAGCACATTAATCGTATTGGCTGCCTTTGAAGACCGTAACGCCAGATTTCTGACTTCATCCGCCACCACGGCAAAACCCGCACCGGCCTCACCTGCCCTGGCTGCTTCAACAGCGGCATTGAGCGCAAGCAGATTTGTTTGAAAAGCTATTTCATCTATGAGCTTGAGAGTCGATGCAGTTTCTTTGTTGGCTTCTTCAATTTTTTTCATGGCATTGTTCAGGCCGTCCATGGTTTGATTTGAGTCAATCATGACCTGGCTTGTTTCACTCATTATATTATCAGCCAAGGCTGCATTTTCAGTATTCATATGCGTCATTTCAGCCAGTTTTTTCAAAGATGCCGAGGTTTGTTCCAGTGAGGATGCCTGGAGAGATGCATTTTTAGATAAAGATTCACTGCTTGAAGCTGTCATATGGGAGGCTTCACCAACACTTTTTGCACTGGTGCTTAAGTTGTTAATGATGCTATTAATGGGATTGCTGACCATTTTGCGCATCACTAAAAATATGATAATACTGACAATAAACAGGAGAATCAAAGATCCACCGGCAGTAAAATATTTCAGACGGTCAATAACATTGTTGAGTGAATCCAGATTATATGTAAGAGACAATACCCCTCCGATATCTCCGTTTTTCCAGGTAGGATGACACCGGATACAATCGGGAACCACCCATTGCGGGGCATATACAGTAAGCCTTGAGTCGGTTTGAAAGATAAGCTGTTCTGTTTTGGAGCGATCAATCTGATCAAGCAGTTCAGAAGACAACCGTGTTTCATTGGCAATATTATTTGAAGATAAGTTTATGTCGCCTTGTTTATCATACAGGTTAACTCCAAGCACCCCTTTTATCTCTTTTTGATGATGCAACAGTTTTTGAAAATTTTTCATCTGCCCTCTTTCAAGAGAGCCCTTTACGCCATCTTCAAATGCATTAAAAAGTGTTTGAACCGAATCAGTATATGTGAGACGCATTTGCCTTTCAACAAATCCATTCAGCAATAAAACAGTTATAATAAGGGAAATAAAAAGAACAAAAAGTACGACAAAGAGAACTCTGTGAGTTACCGAGAGATGAGAAAAGAATTTCTGATTCATTTATTATCCTCCGAATTTTTTATCATCGCCTGTTCAAATGATCTGTAAAATGGAAAATTCTTTTTTGATGCAAACTGAGATGAGGCACAGCCTATACAGGGTGCATTTGCATCAATGCACCAGGTTTGTCCACCGTTCCACCAACGTGTCGGACAATCGGCATAGGTGTCGGGACCAAGGCAGCCCAACTTGAATAAACATCCTTTATCACCAAGTTTTTCGGCAAAGATCTCCTGTTGAAAATCATGATATCTTGGACAAAGCTCATGGACTTTGCGCTGAAAAAATAATTTGGGCCGGCCATTGATTAACTCCGGCAACCCTACCTGTGCAAGGTGAATGATGGTTTTCCATACCCAGTCAGGATGAACCGGGCATCCCGGAATATCAATCAGCAAAGGGTTAATGCCTTTTCGTTTATAAAATTCTTTGAGACTGACGGCATCGGTTAAATTTCCTTCGGCAGCAGGAATACCGCCATGTACAGCGCATGTGCCGACTGCTACGGCACCGTTCATGGTTTTTGCAGCCGCCGTCAAATAATCGGCAAACGGCTTGTCTCCTATCACACAAGCTTCGGGCATTGCCCAGGGGATGGCTCCTTCCACTGCAAGAAAATATTCTCCGGCATTGCCTGAAATGTATTCTTCAATGAGTTTCAAAGCCTGTTTGCCTGATGCGGCAGACAGATCAGCATGAAACGAAAGTTTTGAATATTGGGTCACCATGGAAACCGCATCAGGAGATTCTGCCTGCAGCAAGGAAATAGAACAGCCGGTGCATGACTGGCCCTGTAAGTAAATAAGTTGGGGAGTATTTGCAGGAGTGATCTTTTTCAAGGCCGCATTAACAATTCCGGGGAAGTTGGAAATACCAAAGGAGGCACTTAAACATGCAGCCATTTTCAGAAATTCTCGTCTATCTATCATAAATTTGTCCTCAACGAAAAATTAAAAAGTTTCAGCCTGTTGTAATTATCTGTCTGGTTATTAATGTACGGCACAGGCTAAGCACGGATCAAAAGAATGTACAATTCTGTTGGCCTCAATCTGTTCATCAGGATTCTCAACCCGGGTTCCGATCAAAGCCGACTCAAGCGCTCCGGGCTGATCATTATCATCTTTGGGCGAACAGTTCCATGTGGTTGGAACAACGCACTCATATTTTTCTATTTTGTAATCTTTAACTTTAATATAATGGAGAAGGGCACCCCGTGAAGCTTCTGTGGCACCAAATCCTTCACCTGATTTTGGAAGATTATATTGGGCCATGTGTTGTCCTTTAAGATCAATACGCTCCGTCTCCTCCAGCAGAAAATCAGCAATAACTGCGGCAGATATAGCACGGCACAGATGTCTTCCCAGTACTGAGTTCAGGTTTTCGGCCTTGATGCCCGCCAAACCGGCAAATTTATCCACCAATTGTTTGATTTCCGGGTTGTTGTTTTGATGATAATCCACCAATATCCTGGCTGCCGGGCCGACCTCCACCATTTTTTCCTGATATCTTGGTGCTTTAACCCATGAATATGCTCCTGTTTTATGGGAGGATGGGGTTAATTCCCCATTTCTTACCTTTAAGCCTGAAGGGGATGAATATTTGGAATATTTTACATCTTCCTGAATGGCATCAAAGTCAACACGGGCAAAATTGTCTTGAAACAAGACGCCTGGCGCAAACAATCGTTTGCTGTCCAATTGCGGCCCAAGGGGCAGCAGTCCATATGACAGAAAACCGCCCCGGCTTTTTCCGATATTCCAGTAATCGGGAAATTCTTTGGCAACAGCCAGTATGTCTGGGATATATTTTTGATGGATAAAATTTCGAACTTCAAAAATTAATGACCTGTATGATGCAATATTGTCAATAGTTGGAGACTGGGTGCATCCGCCTGGAAAGATGGCAGTGGCATGTGGAAATTTGCCGCCGAAAATAGCTGAGGCCCTGTTGGCCTTTTTTTGGATTTCAAGCGATTCAATATAATGTTTCAAAGCCCCTATGTTTACTTGTGCATCGGAAAGATAGCGCCCTGACAGTCTTGGCAAAAAGGGTGCTGCCGGAAAAGCTGTTTTTGAATTAAGTTCTGTTTTTACCCAATCCCTGAGAACTGTAAGGTCGGAATCCGATCCTTTATATTCAAGGATTGCCGTAACATCTACAAAATCCAATGCAGACAATTGATAAAAGTGCAACAAATAATCATACAGATGGTTTGCTCCTTGTATCAGGTTGTGCAAAATACGGCCGTTTGGCGGTACGTTAAGATTATATGCAGATTCCTGAGCATAAGAGGATGCTACAGCATGTGCATAGCAGCAGACACCACAGATTCTTTGAGTGATTTGCTGTGCATCCAGGGGATCCCGGCCCCGGAGAAATGCTTCAAAGCCTCTGAACATTTCTCCCATGCTTTTTGCCTCTGTAATAACATTATTTTCAACCGTTGTATGGATACTCAGATGACCTTCCAACCGGGTTACCGGACCAATATCTACTTTCATGGAACTCCTTATTTATTAAATAACCATAAATAAAATTATGCTGTTCAGATCATCATAAGAGATGATTCATTATCATTACTCACTAATTAAATTTTTTAAATTCAACTGGTTTGCGAATGTTTTGGATCAGACGAGTTGCAATATTGACCTTGTTTTTTATCTGTTTTTCTTTGAACATGATATGCTCGGTCTGCTTCCAGGCATTGATATCAATGGTGCCTATTTTGATTGATACGGATGGTTTGATCAGGGTTCTTGTGGCGACAAGCTGCTGTTGCCTGATTTCATCATTGGTTCCCTGATCCAGTTTTTTGATCTCTTGGAGAACTGAGGCTTCGTTTGCCGGATTCATGGCGGCTTCCCAGCCTTTGAGCAAAGCTTCTAAAAATTTTTCAACCATTTCGGGCCTGTTTTTCAGCATCGTTTCCGAGGTAATCACGGAATTGGCCACAAAATTTACACCAAAATCAGCTGGATTGAAAAAATAAACGGTTTCTCCCTCTTTGTCCAGCTTATCTTTGAGTATGACTCCCTGGGAATTTCTGTATACCGGCCAGACATCCACTTTTTGCCTGAAAAAGGGGGTAAAGTCAAACCTGACCCCTGTAATGGTGACATCTTTTTTTGTAATGCCCGCCCTGGCAAAAACGGTATTCATAATGGTTTCATCATTTCCGCCAAACGTGATGCCGATATTGCGTCCTTTAAGATCCTCAAGTGTTTTGATTTCAGGTTGGTCCGCCCTGTAAATCCATTGCATGGGATTGACCTGGAAAATTTGTGCGATAACGACGATTTTAGCCCCCTTGTCAATGGCACGAATCACTTGGTCTGCGGACGCCACGCCAAAATCGGCATGTCCCAGTTCCAATTCGTTAATGGCGTTTTTTTCAGGACTTCCCTCCTTGACCTTGACGGTTAAACCGGCATCAGCAAAATAGCCTTTGGCATCAGCATAAATGTCCCCTGCAACACTGGCGTTAAACAGCCATTTAAGCCTGTAATTCAATTTGATTTGCTTTGCATGTACGGATGTTGCAGAGATCAGAAACAATAAAAGCACCAGTACTATGAAATGGCTTTTTTTCATAAGACCTCTCCTTTTTTTGAAATAGACCATTTGGTTTTAATTTGTTCTCCCATTGTTTCCAACATTCCCTGGTATATGGATATAATTATGCCGATCATAAATAACGCGATCAGAATTTTAGCCAGATCGCTTTGATACAGAGCAATCTTGATACTGTACCCGATCCCGGCATTGGCAGCAATGAATTCCGCCACAATGGTTCCGGCCATGGCAAGGGTTGCGCTTCCCGATATAACGGTCGTCAGCTTGCTTAAATTTTCAAATGCTCTTATTTTTACCTCAAGCTGCCACCTCATCCGGCCTGTGACAATATAAAAATGTTCAATATCTTCTACCGGGGTTGCCATGATACCCAGCACGGATAAAAGAAGTGGAAAATAGCAGATCATGGACGCAATCAAAAGCCTTGGAAGAAATCCATCCCCCAGAAGAATGAAAATAATTGGGGCCAGGGCAACAATTGGATATGCCTGTATATTATAGGCCGTCACCTTAATAAAAGAACCGATCCAGGATGACTTCCGGCCGGCAATCCCCACGGTAAAGGCCATGATAATCGACATGCACTGGCCCAGCACGGTTACTGACAAGGTGTTCATAACGTCAAAAAAATAGGTTTTAATTACATGGCCTGCTGTTTCAATGATTAACGGAACACCCGGGATCACATAATCGGACAATGATAATACCATCTTTATCATCAATAAAAAAGCAATGCCAATAGCATATACGATCAAAAACTGATAAATTCGTCTAAAAAGCATTCATAATCTCCAGCATGGTGAGATCCAGCTTTTTTTTGTCCAGTTGATAGTCGGCTCTGTAATCCTGCCCGTTTACCATAAAACAGCCCTTGTTTTCTGATTGTTTTCCGAAAACAAGAATCTGGTTGCAAAACTTTGATACCTCCATGAGGTTGTGGGAAATATATAAAAACATTTTATCGGCAAATAATTCTTTGATAGCAAGGATGATTGATTCCCTCAATTTTTCATCAACATTGGCAAGGCTTTCATCCAGAATCAGAAGATCAAATTTTTGTAACAGGTATCGAATGAGATTGATACGGTTCTGCTGACCCATGGAAAGCTGGGAAAATCTTGAGCCCAGCACATCATTTAATTCAAAAATATTGATTAATTGTTTTTTTAATGCCTCTTTTCCTGGCGGTGTTACCTTGTTCAGATGATTGCCCGTACTCGACCATCCCGGAAGCCTTTCCAGGTTATATGAATAAAGAATAGTATCCATGTTGTTGATCAAGAGATCACCGCCACATCGAATATTTCTCCCATTAATATTGGCAATTATTTTTGCCAAAGATGTTTTCCCAACCCCGGATGGTCCGAACAAAGCATTGAATCCCGGGTTTTCCATGGAAAAAGAAAGGTTCTTAATGACGGCAATCTCACTGCCGGGGTAGGTAAAATTCAGACTGTTACATTCAAGACGCATTCATAACTCCAGGATATTATCTGATCAACATTCTCTTTTTCTTATCGAGTTTTTCCTTAAAAATCAATGTCCTGAGTCATTAATATGAGATAAAACTCATGATAACCGGTCATCATATTTGCATCAATGGTACTTTTTAACATTCTGTAGAACCCGTAAGAGGCAGTTGGCTAAACTATGCAAGTTTTCTGCCTGCACCCGGTCCGGGGGAGACACCGAATATTTCATCTATTTTAATAATTAAAACACCCTTGCAGGTATGTCCCTTTTCTTTAATCCATGCACATGTCTTTTCAAAACGAGGACCTTCCGTTTCTATGGTTGTCGTGCCCTTGATCTGGTAGCCTTCCTTTCCTTCCCAGAAAGTGACGGCTACCTTGGGATTTGCTTTTATGTTTTCAAGTGTTTTGTTAAAATACTGATTTGAGATGAGCAAAGTTTCGTTGTCAATTACTTTTTTTGCCCCAACAGGAACACTGTTTGGAATGCCATCCGTTGTTGCAGTTGAAAGAGAAGCAATGGGAACCTGTTCAAACAAGTTTTTGATTTTTTCCGTCATTTCCGCCATTATGATACCTCCTTTTTTTAATGAAAAATTATATTTTCCAATTTTCAATTCTTTTATTGTACAAAACCGGACATCATGTAGAATTAAATTATGTCCGACCGGAAAGGATTGAAAATTCAGATCAATCCGTATCAGTATCTGGCCTGTGTGTAAAGAAAATTTGGAGAAATCGTCTGAATTGATGTAGGCATCAAGTCATGGAAGGCCCATTGCTTTTTTGATTATCATCCAAGCATGTATCTTTAACATGCTCAATGAAATCGCTTGTGCTTTGGAGAACAGCAGCACTTTTCAGATCTGCCTCATCACCTGTCTTTTCAGGACAATAGGTGTTTAATTTTCTCAAAAATTCGTTATATTTCATCAAGCCTGGTTCGAATTTTTTGATACTGTGAAAAAGTTGAACCAAATCAGTATCCCTTGGCGGATGAATATCATGTCTGACAAAAAGGCCTTTTGTCGCCCGTATCGCGGCAAATTTTGCAAAATCCCTGCACCTGAACATATGATTCGTCTTGAGCGATGCTTCAGCCAGGGTCAAATATTCATGGGCTTTTTGAAGGTATTCGGTTTTAATCACCTTCTGCTTTCTTGTGATATATGAATCTGTTGTCGGAAATTGTTGCAAAATATCGGTTTTTTCGAACAGTATTTGTCCTTCATTCATTGCCGGGAAAACAAGGGTTCCGGGGATATCAAATTGATGAATAAACTCGTTAACCTTTTTAACGATAATATGTTTGTTGGTTGTGATATGGTTCAGAGATTCGGATATCTTGTTTCTCACTTCTTTTGAATCTTGAACCGTTTCCATAATCACTAAAAGGTCTATATCACTGAACTCATCGGCATCACCACGCCCTAGAGATCCGAATAATATGACGGCTTCAGGATCATAGGCATCCAGAATAGCGTCTTTTAACTTAATGGCAAGCTGCATTTGATTGTTTCTCAGGAACATGATCACCAGTACCATAACAATCAGTCAAAAACAAGGACTGAAACTTGGAAAGGTGCCTTTCCCATAGCATAGAAGACACCTTTCGTATCAAAAGTCTTTATTTGTCAAAACATTTCCATGTATTTGCCATATCCTTGAGTTTCAAGTTCGTTCTTGGGGATAAATCTCAATGCCGCAGAGTTAATGCAATATCGCATGCCCGTGGGTTGGGGACCGTCATCAAACAGATGTCCCAGGTGGGAATCCGCATATCTGCTTCTCACCTCTGTCCGGACCGTGAACAGGCTTTTATCTGTCTTCTCAATAACATGATCCGGCTCAAGAACTTTTGTAAAGCTTGGCCACCCAGTACCTGATTTGAATTTGTCTTTGGAACTGAACAGAGGTTCTCCTGAAACAATATCCACATAAATCCCATCTTTGGTGTTGTCCCAGTATTCATTGTTAAAAGGCTGTTCTGTTCCGTTATTCTGAGTGACCTTGTACTGCAGAGGTGTAAGTTTTCTTTTGATCTCCGGATCTTCCGGTTTTGACCAGGGTGACAGGTTCACTGTGTTTTTCTTCTCCGGCAGATTTTTCTTTTTGTCCATTTTATCCATATTCTTATCCTTCCATACTTTGTCTAAAAACTGATCCCTGCCGGACCCCCAGCGGTAATATTTATACCGATATGAATTTTTCTTATAATAATCCTGGTGGTATGCTTCAGCTTCATAAAATTTTTCAAATTTTGTAATGGGGGTGACAACAGGCGTATCAAAAATCTTTGATTCTTCCAATGCCTGCTTGGAAGCCATTGCCTTTCTTTTTTGAGTCTCGGTATGGTAAAAAATTTCCGACCGGTACTGTGACCCCCTGTCCACAAACTGCCCGCCCGGATCTGTCGGGTTGATATGCCGCCAGAACACATCCAAAAGTTCATCATAGGTCACAACATCGGGGTCATAATAAACCTGTATCGCCTCGGCATGACCGGTGTTGCCTCCGGACACTTCCTTGTAGGTCGGGTTTGTTTCTTGCCCGCCGGTATATCCGGAAATTACTTGATTAACTCCTTTGAGTTTCTCAAAATCAGATTCCGTACACCAGAAACATCCTCCGGCAAAGGTGGCAATTGCAAGCTTTTCCATATTTTTTTTTATTTCGTTTTTGTCTGATATCATCATATTCTCCGAGACTTGTTTTGTTTTATTTTTTACGGCAGTCTGTTTGTCGGCAAAAAGATACTCTCCGAAAATCAAAATAACTGTCATAACCATCAGAAACAGGATCATTTTTTGTTTCATGTTGCATCTCCTTTTTTTTAAGATTGCTTAGGATCTCAAATGAAATAATTTGAAATCCTTGACGGTTCATTAAATTAACGATGCTGAAATTCACCGATTAATTATTAAAATAATCACGAATTGATCATAAAACAAAAAAAGATTGGGTGTCTTAAATAGAGAGGGTACTTGGAAGAAAAAAAAGAAAGAACCAAAACAAGGCTGCAAGCTCATTTTGGTGCTTTTTTATATGAAAGTCTTTAAAAATCCAAACAGTGACTTGCATGTTTTGTTGTGGGCAAATCTGAGCTAAAGAGCAAGTCTGCCCGTGGCAGTTATATGAAAGAACTTTTAAGTAGTTGAAATCAAATGTCTTTCACGTTTTGTTGTGAAAGCTCAACCTGCCATGGCCGTTAGTTAAATTTAAGATCTAACTTATACGGTTTTTCGTTTTATATGAAGAATGGGTGTGTTAAAGACCAGTGCTGACACCTCTTCACCCCTTTTGACCTTGAGTTCAAGAGAGCTTGTATCAATCTCAAAATAATTTGAAATCACTTCGACAATATCCCTTTGAAGATTGGTTAATGTTGTATCGTCTATCTCAAGCTTGTCATATATTAAGGAGAATTGAAGTCTTTTTTTTGCAGCATCTTTACTTGGTTTCTGACTGGCAAATTTTTTTAATAATCCGCTGAACATTCATATCTCCTTATTTTTTAAACCCAAAGGTTTTGCTGAGTTTGCCCCACATGCTGGTTTTATGATTCGGAACTTCTATGGGCAAATCTGCTTCACCATTGAGTCGTCTGGCAATCCGTTTAAATGCCTGGCCTGCTGTTGATTCATTTTGTAAAACAAGAGGGGTTCCTGTATTGGAAGAAATCAATACAAGCTCATCCATGGGGACAAGCCCTGCAAGATCAATGGAAAGAACGTCAAGAACATCTTCATGACTTAGCATTTCACCCTTTGCCACCCGGCTGGGTTCAATCCTGTTCACGATCAGTTTCGGGGTTAACGACCTTGAATATAAAATTCCGATAACGCGATCCGCATCCCTGACAGCAGATACATCAGGGGTGCATATAACAAGGGCCTCATTGGCACCCACAATTGAATTTTCAAATCCCTTTTCAATACCGGCCGGTGAATCCATGATCACATAATCAAACTCTTTTCTGAGCTGATTTGCCACCCGTTCCACACCTGAAGTCGTTAGCACATCTTTGTTGTCACTTTGTGATGCCGGAATAAGGAAAAGATTTTCTATCCGTCTATCCCTGATGGCAGCCTGGCTTATTTTGCATTTCCCCTGGACAACATCAACAATATTAAATACGATCCTGTTTTCCAGGCCCATAACAACATCAAGGTTTCTTAAGCCGATATCCATATCAACAATTGCCACTCGTTTGCCTTCAAGGGCAAGGGCGGCACCAATAGAAGAAGTGGCGGTTGTTTTTCCAACACCGCCTTTTCCGGATGTTATGACGATTACTTTACCTTCCAATTCACACCTCTATTCTTAAGTTTTTCTTAAATGGCTTCCGGCCAAGGCAATTTCCGGAAAGGATTTGCCTCCATATAATCCTTTACAACGATACAACGATCTTCAACACAGGCATATTCCGGCTTTGCACTGTCTTTTTTATTGATTCCCGGAGCGAAAAATCCCGCGATTTCAATCTGGTTTGGATTGAAATCAAGTGCAAAAATAATGGCGGTTTCATCATTAGGGCAGCCGGCCTGAACTTTTCCTGCCAGCCTGCCAAGGACAATCACATCTCCTCCGGCAATAATTTCCGATCCTGGATTCACATCTCCTGCTATCACAATATGCTTTTTTGATTCAACTTTCTGACCGGACCTAACCCGTCCCCTGAGCATTAACACGTCGCTTTTATGATGATTCCAGCCCTTTGAAAGATCCCTTTGACGGATTCGTTCTGTTGGAATGGATCTCTTTTCAGATGGTTTAGATACTCTTGCGACCTCAAATGTATTTATCAAATATGATTTGATATTCTCTATCAAATCATCGTGTCCCCTGGCATCTTTAATGTCAATTATAACACTTGAGTTTATGATCAGGTGCCTTAAATTTTTAAATAATTTGTCTATTTCCGATTTAAGCACATTTTCAGGTTGAGACGGGTCAAGCGTTATCCAGAAACCATCCCCAACCCCTTTTAATCTTACCGGCGCAGAATTATCAAAATTAATCATTAGTGCATCTTTAGCAAAAGCTTGTATTTATTCAAATAAGTTCCAAGGACTATAAAAAATCACAAGTTAAGTGTCAAGGATTGAATACACGTCAGTATTCCTGAAGTCTTCAGATTCCTTTGACAATATTTTTCTGCAGGCAGTTTGACAAATTTACAATTCCAAAACATCTCTTACTTTATGAGAAAAATCGACCACGCTGTAAGGTTTCAGAATATATCCCTTGCATCCCTGTCTGAGCATCTCCTGGGCCTTTTCATCAATGGAATACCCGGTTGAAAGCAGTACCTTTATTTCAGGATTTTGTTTCTTGAGCTCAATGAATGTCTCAAGTCCATTCATTTCCGGCATAATCATATCAAGAATAACAAGATTTATTTCATCTTTTCTTTTTCTGTAGATGTTTAATGCCTCTTTTCCGGAAGCAGTCGTTATAACACTATACCCAAGCACCTTACAGATTTCCCGTCCAACCGTCAGAATTCGTTCCTCGTCATCTACCAGAAGAACCAATCCATTGCCCATAATCAATTTTTCATCTTCTGACGGGATATCTATGTTATCCGGTTTTTCTTTTAAGGGTAAAATAACAGAAAAAGAAGATCCTGTATTTGGAGAACTCCATACATCAATGACCCCATTATGATTTTGAACAATTTCTTTGGCAAAAGTTAGCCCCAAGCCCTTTTTATCAGGATAACGTTCAGGGTCTAGAGAATAAAAAGAGGTGAAAATATTCTCCAGCACATCTTTTTCCATACCTATCCCTGTATCTGCAATGGTAATTTTAACAAAAAATCCGCTGTTCAGCCCGTAAGAATCTGCGTTTCCATTTACAATAGCTGCAGATTCCGTTACAAGGGAAAGCTTTCCCTCTTTGGGCATGGCAAGCAGGGCATTATCAATAATTGCCATCAGTACCTGGGTAATTTTATCAGGATCAGCATCAACGATCAGAGGTTTTGGGTTTAGATCCACATCCAGAATAATTCTTTTACGCCTGAAATCAAGGCTTTCAACTACGTTTCGAACCAGCCGGTTTATATCAATAGGCCGCAGGTAATACTCATTGGCTTTGGCAAAGCCAAGCAGCTGGTTTGTCATTTCAGAGCCTTTATCAATGCACTTGATGATTTCCGTGACATGTTTATACATAGGATCAGAGGATTTCATGCTGTTTATCATCAGTGATGCCCTGCCTTTAATTGCGGTCAATAGGTTGTTAAAATCATGAGCGATTCCTCCGGCAAGGGTTTTTACCACATCCGGATCCTCATTGTTTAATCGTATATGTTCCATTTTACCCACCTCACCCCTAAACCAAATTAATATTCATCATAATATATTAAAATATCAAAGGTATTACAATCATGGAAAATTTTTATTTTTTTAAACATTTTTTTCTGTTATGACAATCTTTAAAAATCCAAACAGTGATTTTTATGTTTTGTTGTTGTCAAATCAAGGTGAGGTACCAGGTCTGCCGGTGGCAGTTACTCTAGAAAAATAATTCCCTCTTTGATTGCAAATTTTGTAAGCCCTGCAACATTGAAAATACCAAGTTTTTTCATGATATTTCTGCGATGGGTCTCTACGGTTTTGATGCTGAGGCCAAGTTTTTCAGCGATTGCCCGGTTTCTTTGTCCCTCTGCAACCAGTTGAAGGACTTCGCGTTCTTTTTTTGATATTTTGTTGAATTTCGAATGGTTACTGATGCCATTAGGCATTTTTCCCTTTTTATCGACATATAATCTGCCAATGGAAGGGGTTAAGTAAAATTTGTCATTTTTAACTTCCTGTATTGCATCATACAATTCATCAAATGCAGATTCTTTCAGGATATACCCGGATGCACCGGATGCAAACATTTTATCTATGCTCTGTTTGTTGGAATGCATGGAAAGCGCAATTACCTTGGTATTTGGAATTTTCTGCCGTATGATTTCCGTTGCTTCCACACCATTGAGCCTTGGCATGGAAATATCCATAATAACAACATCGGGTTGAAACCGGATTGCCAAATCACAGGCTTCACGCCCATTTTTTGCTGTCGCAACAACAATTATCCCTTTTTTTTCAAGAAGGTTTTTCAATCCTTCCAGAAGTATGGCATGATCATCTGCAATAATTACTCGTGTTTTCATATCTATTAAGAAAAAAAAATATTACTTTGAATAATGGACATGGCAGATCAATCTGCCACAACAAAAAAATGAAAGAAGTATGATGTCAACGAAATTAGAAATTCTTTCATATAAACGATTAAAGATTACCGTGATAGCTGTGGAAAAGCAAACACTAAGTTATAAGTTTCAAATGTTTTTATTGACAAACGTCATTTATTATCTATAATCAGTTCTATTATGATGTTCTTATGTACAGAAACAAACACAAACAAACAACATGCCGATAGAAAAGCTGCGGCAGGTTACCCGCTTTGGCGATGGTGGCGCATAACTTTCTGCGGCAGCGGTCTGAAATAAAAATTAGACACTAAAATTTAAAAAGGCTGCAGTCAAACATTGCAGCCTTTTTTTTGTTTTTTGGGCTGTAAAAAATCTGCAGCCTTTTTTATTGCTCAAACGATTGAATACTGATACAAAATCAAACGGAGGAAAACAATGTTAGTAGTGATGGAAAAAGGCACAACTGAAGAAAAAATTCAAGCTGCAGTAAACGCAATTGAAAAAAGAGGTTACACAGCCCGGCCCATACCCGGAGGAGACAGGGTATCCATTGGAATTCTGCACAACAAGGGTTCTGTTGATGCCGCTCATTTTCTGGGGCTTGACGGTGTAAAGGAGGTTATTCCGGTGACAAAACCGTATAAACTCGTCAGCCGGGAATTTCAACAGGAAAATACCCACGTTAAAGTTGGTGATGCTGTTTTCGGCAATGGGAGCTTACCCGTCATTGCCGGTCCCTGTGCTGTTGAAAGCGAAAAACAGGTTATGTCCATTGCAAAATCCGTTAAAGATGCCGGGGCAAAAATATTTCGAGGCGGTGCATTTAAGCCGAGGACTTCTCCATATTCTTTCCAGGGGCTTGGGAAACAAGGCCTCAAACTTTTGGCAAAAGTACGGGAAGAAACAGGATTGCCTGTTGTAACGGAAGTTATGGATGTTGAGAATTTTGATGTTGTTGAAGAATATGCCGATATTGTCCAGATCGGCACCAGGAATATGCAGAATTTCAGCCTTTTAAGGCGTGCTGGAAAATCCTACAGACCTGTGATTTTAAAAAGAGGGATGTCTGCCATGCTTCAGGAGTGGTTGATGGCTGCTGAATATATTATGGAAGAGGGCAATAACAATGTTATTTTGTGTGAAAGAGGGGTAAGAACCTTTGTGAGACACAGCAGAAATACGCTGGATCTTTCCGTTGTGCCTGCCGCAAAAAAAGAAAGCCATCTTCCCATCATTGTCGATCCCAGCCATGCAGCCGGTGTCAGGGATCAGGTTGTAGCCCTTTCCTATGCCTCGGCAGCTCTGGGTGCGGACGGCGTGATGATTGAGGTTCACAATAACCCGGATGAGGCCTTGAGTGATGGAGCCCAGTCTTTATACCCGGATCAGTTTTTTGATCTCATGAAAAAAATGAATGCGATTCATGCAATTGTTGGGGAAAAATAATGGAAACCTTCCATGTTAACGGTCAATCAAAACGTTCTTCCATATATGTGGGAGAACGTCTTAAAAATCTGGAAAACTATTTGCCGTCCAGTCAGGTTGTCATTGTCACGGACGAGAACCTGAAAAAATATTATCAAAAAGATTTTCCGGATGTTCCCGTTATCACCATCGGGACAGGAGAAAAAATTAAAACCCTTGCAACCATTGAAACCATATTAAAAGAGCTGATCCATTATTCTTGTGACCGCTCAAGCTTTATTGTGGGAATCGGCGGCGGCATTGTCTGTGATATTACGGGGTTTGCAGCCTCTACTTTTCTTCGTGGAGTCGACTTCGGGTTTGTCTCCACATCTCTTCTTTCCCAGGTGGATGCCAGTGTGGGGGGCAAAAATGGTGTCAACCTGGAGTCCTATAAAAATATGGTGGGGGTTTTCAACCAGCCTGAATTCGTCATTTGTGACATTGAGCTTTTAAATACCCTTCCTGAAAAAGAAATTTCAAACGGTCTTGCTGAAATCGTCAAGCATGCACTGATTTGCGATGCCAATCTGTTTGATTTTATTGAATCAAACAAACAACAAGCTTTGAATCTTGATTATGATACGATTTTCCGGCTTGTTGCAGATTCCGTAAGCATCAAATCCCAAGTGGTCCAGCAGGATGAAAAAGAGTCCGGAGAAAGACGCAAACTCAATTTCGGCCACACCATTGGCCATGCAATTGAAAAAATTGAAAAAGCCGGTCATGGAAGAGCAGTGGCAATGGGGATGGTGGCGGCAGCCGAATTTTCACAGGCCAGGCAATTGATTTCCCGGGGCGATGTTTTACGAATCCAATCGCTTTTAAATGATCTTAACCTTCCCACAACATTAAATTACAATGCACAAGAGATTGTCAGCGCTGCCGGTAAAGATAAAAAAAAACAGGGCACTGACCTTTTTTATGTTTTTCTTGAACAGATTGGAAAAGCACGGGTTGACAAGATCAGCTTTAATGAAATGAATGAATTTATACGGTCTTTTTTTAGAGGTTTTTAATCTTTTTTGCGGGCAAACCGGTTGTGGGCAAACCAAGGTGTGGACTTTAAAAAGAAAAGATACAAGGTCTGCCCGTGGCGGTTATTCAGCAATTGTTTTCAATTTCTTCTGTTTCAAGCTCTTCTGTCAAGTCCTGCATCCAGCCTGAAACAGTGACATCTTCCGGGCTGTAATAGTGACTCACATAAGGTTTAATATCAATTACAGGACTGCCGTCAACCGCCTCAAACCCTTTTACTTCCAGCACATTGTCTTTCCGTGATAATAACTTAACGGCTGTCACAAGGATAGGGTTGGGTCTTGCCGGGCTGCAGGTGGCATAAATCCCCTTTTGGGGCAGATCTTTTCTGCCCATGGGATGAACTTTTAAAAGTTCGCGGCTCTTTTCAGGCACCAAATGAGGCCAGTAAAGCACAAGAATATGGGAAAATTCCTCAATACCCTCCAGGATTTCTTCAAATTTTTTGTCAATTATAATTTGTGAAATATGCTCTTTTAACTCCCTGTGCTGTTGTTTCATCTCTTCTTTAGCTTTTGCCGGGTTTATATCTTTATGGTCAGCTTTTAAACTAGGTGCTTTGATTGAACTTTTGACAATTCCCGTGGGTTTTAAAATAATTTCCATTATTTTCTCCTTGTACCTTTTTATTGTTTTTTTTATATGAAAGTCTTAAAAAATTCCAACAGTGACTTTCATGTTTTGTTGTGGGCAAATCTGAGCGAAAGACCAGGTCTGCCATGGCAGTTATGCACAATTTTTTTTTCTTATGCTGATTCAATCACGATCCTTGATCAATTTATACAACCATGAACAAAGGGTTCCAATTTTTTTTCAAATTGATGACAGCTTACAAACCCTTTGCCATTGATTGTTTTTAACGGCATTGTTTTAAAACACTGAGGCTGTGCCAAAGCGCATCTGGATATAAAAGGACAGATGTGTTCTTTTGAATTTTCAACGCGGCTTTCAGAATTTGTTGGCTGATATTCTTCACCGTCTTCAAGCAAAAGACGGGTATAGGGATGACAGGGGGAATTAAATATCTGTTTTGCCGGACCTTGTTCCATCATATGGCCTGACAACATCACCCCAACCCGGTCTCCGATTTTTTTTGCAAGACCGATATTATGGGTAATAAACAGCAGGGTCAGTCCCAGTTGCGTCTGCAAGTCAAGCAGCATCTTTAAAACTTTTGCCTGAACACTGGGATCAAGTGCGCTTGTGGGTTCATCAGCAACAAGAAATAGCGGTTCGTTAACAATTGCCCTTGCAATGCAGACCCTTTGAACCGCTCCCATGTTAAGCTCATGAGGGTATCTCAACAAAAAATCGGAAGCCGTGGAAACCTGGGCTCTTTTCAATGCTCTGACCACCATTTCATTGACCCGGTCTTTTTCAATTTTGGCAATTCTTAAGGGTTCAGCCACAATATCAAAAACATTGAGCCTGTGACTCACTGATTCCATTGGGGACTGGTAAACAACACCGGTAATTTGTGAAATTGATTTTCCTTTTATGTCTTCCGGATTAAAGTCAAAACTGCCTGTATCGGGTTTGATTGCACCGGATGCAATCATTGCCAATGTCGTTTTACCTGAACCTGTCTCTCCCACCAGGCAGAACAACTCTCCTGCGTATAGATCCAGATCAAGGGAAGCTAAGGCGGTTTTTTTGTGATATTTTTTTGAAACCCCTTTAAAACGGATCATCCGGGTGATGCCGCCCCGGACACATCTGATTTTTTGTGATTCGGTTTGAACGATTTCAATGCTATTGTAACACCGGTCAATCACCTGGGTACATCTTGGCCTGAAAATACAGCCTGATACCGGCACATGACCGTCATCATGGAAGCTGTCCGTCTGAATATGGTTGTGATTGCCGTCTCCCTGCTTATGGCAATGGGTATACCTGTAAAATGCCGTGCCCCGTATACCGCCAAGATCACGTGTGGTATCCAGGGTTGGAAAAGAACGTACCAGGGCATGGGTGTAGGGGTGGCCCGGATTTTCAATGATTTTTTCACAAGTTTCTTCCATTACCTGCCCAAGATAGAGGACAATGGTTTTATCGGCCAGATCCTGAGCCAGGCCAAGATCATGGGTAATCAGCAGAATAGCCTTTCCTGATGCGGCTTCCTCTTGGATGATGGTTTTGACAAAGGATTTTGTGACGCTGTCCAGTGAGGCTGTGGGTTCGTCAAGAATCAATATTTTGGGATCAAGAATCAATGCCATTGCCATCAATGCACGTTGAATCTGACCACCGCTCAACTGGTGTGCATAGCGGTCATGAAGGGGGGCTGCAAGACCCATGCGGTTTAACATTGCGCTTGCTTTTTGCCTGGCCTCTTTTTTCTTTGTTCCTCTGCTCACAAGTGGTTCTGCCACCTGATCAATCACACGGATCACCGGATTGAAATTAGCTCCGCCGTTTTGAAACACCATGGCAATGGTGTTGTGGCGCAATGCATTCAAACTTTCATTATCCAGGCCGGTCAGCATTTGTGTGCCAAGCCATATCCGGCCGTTTTGTTCGGCATTTTCCGGCAACAGCCCCATACAGGCAAGACCAAGGGTGGTTTTTCCGGAACCAGATTCTCCCACCAGAGCGGTGATTTGTCCTTTTTCAACTTTAAAGTCAACGCCGTTCAAAGCTGAAAGAACATGGTCATGGTCTGTGTATGAAACAAACAGATTGTTTATCCTTAAATTCATGGTGTTACCCCATTGTGTTTTGGATACGCGGATCAAAGGCTTTTTCCATTGAAATCGCCATAAACGTAACCGACATGATCATGATTGATAAAAAAGCAACCGGCGGTGCAAACCAGTTCCACCAGATATCCATATAATAGTACTTGAGTGCGTAACTGATCATCATTCCAAGGGATTTTCTGGATGGATCAAACAATCCCAGAAAAGCCAGCGTTGCCTCCATAAACATGGCCATTCTCATTTTTCCTGCAAAACCGATAAGATACAAAGGAAACAATTCCGGAACCAGGTGGTTTTTTATGATATAAAAAGCACCTGCCCCCATCTGGGAGGCTGCCTGAACATGAAGGCTTTTTCTGAGTGTCAATCCCTGTGCCCTAAAACTTCTGGCAAGGGTTGGCCATGACATAAAGGATAGAACCAATGCAAGAACAAAAGGAGGCGGACGAAACAGTGCCGCAATAAAGATAAGAATCATAATTGATGGAATGGAGAGCAGAATATCACAAACCCGCATGATCACCTGATCAACTATCCCTTGATACCAGGCGGCAAAAAGCCCTGCAAAAATTGCAATAAAAAGAGTTGTGCCTCCGCAAAGCAATCCAAACCCAAGGGAATTTCCCACGGCAAAAACAAGTTCTGAAAAAATATCCTGGCCCCCGTCATTTATACCCAGAAGATGTTCCCATGACGGCGGTGAAAGCGGTGTAAAAGAGATGTCATCCGGTGAAAAAGGCGTAAGGCAACGGCCGACAGCCAGGGTGACCACAACAAATCCCAACAAAAAAAATCCGGTAATAAACAAGGGATCACGAATTGTTTCTTTTAGACCGTTTTTATGCATCTTTTATCCTTGGATCAATGATTGGGTAAACAAATTCAAGCAGCAGATTGATCATCAACACCCCCATTGACGAATACAGCACAATGGCCCGGATCAAAGGCAGATCCCGTGTACCAATGGCAGTGAAAAGAAGGGTGCCGATTCCCGGATAAGAGTGAATCGTTTCCACCACAAGGGCGCCTGTTATCATAAAAGCCATTCTCAGGCCTATTCTGGTGACAAGCGGAAGGATGGCATTTCGTGCAGCATGGTGATATCTAATCCTGATATTGGGCAGGCCTTTTGATTTTGCCGTCAGAATATACTTTTCTCCCAGCACCATTATCATGGTGTTTCTGACCAGAAGCGCAGTTCCGGGGATATAGGCAATCACAAGGGTTAAAAGGGGGAGTGCCAGATGGTAAAGAATATCGGTCAGTCTTTCACCCATGGTAAAATCTGAATAGGCAACCTGGGCACCTGATGACGGAAACCATTGCAGGTGAAGGGCAAAAACAGCCAGCAAAATCACACCGGTTGCAATTTCAGGAAATCCCTCCAGCACAGTCATTGATCCCACGGTATTTTTTTCAAACCGGCTGCCTTTTCGCCAGGCTGTTTCAACACCGATGATAAATCCTGTCACCAGGGAAATGACATTGGCACCGCCCAAAAGAAGAATGGTCCAGGGCAGAGATTCTTTGATTAATGTCCAGATGGGGGCCAAAAACGCATGGGAATAGCCCAAGTCAAGCGTTATAACCCGGAACAGATAAGTTTTGAAATCTTCATTATCAGAATAAAATTCTTTTAGCTGAGTCTCCTGCTGCTGGGTTAAAATCACATTGGAACACGAATACATGGCTGTAACAAAATCTCCGGGAAGGCATTTGGGGAGTGCATAGCTCAAGTAGATTAAAATCAAAAGAGCTGTTGTGTATGCAATAACAGTTAAGCTTTTTTGTTTCATCTATCTGACCAATGACATTTTGTTTTGAGAAATGGGAATTCCTTTTGAAATGCCGCCTTTTGTGTAAAACCAGTCAATTTTGGCAGACGGATCAAATGCACTGTAAGTATCCGGGCAGTACAGAGGGATTGCCGGTAAAAGCTGTGCGTGCAGTTCCTGGATTTGAAATACCACGGCCTTTCTTTTTTCCGGGTCCATTGTTTCCATCTGCTGTTCCATCAGGCTGTTCAGCCGGGTGTCTGTATCAAACCTGGCACTGTTAACAGATCCTGCCCCATATTTTGATCCTATCATTTCATTCAACACTTTGGGATCACCCATGATTCCACCGTGCCCGGAAACAGCCAGCATGAAATCCCAGTTTTTGATCTTTGAGTCAACTGTGGTTTGTTCCATATGGATCAATTGTGTTTTAATGCCTTCGTCATCAAGCTGTTTTTTTATAATCTCTCCATCCCGGTCATTGGCAGTGCCGCCTGCCACCGTGATATTGGAGGAAAGCAGTTCAATGGTTAAAATCGCTCCGTCTTTTTCATAGTATCCATGATCATTCTTTTTATACCCGAGGGATTTTATCAAATCGTGTCCCTTTGACGGGTTAAAAGGATATTTAGCTGTATCAGGGTTATACATATCATGATCCATGGACAAAAGTCCGCAGGAAGCAATCTTGCCAAATCCCCTGTGCGCCTTGTCGATGATTTCCTGGCGGTTGATCATAAAAGCCAGGGCCTGCCTGAATTTTACGTTATTGAAAGGAGCTGTGGTATGATTGATCATCAGCTTTTTATTCCATCCGTATTGATTTGCAAGAATGGTAAAGCCTTTTTGTTTCAAAAAGGTCGCCATATCCGGCTGGATAGCTGACAGGGATGCCTGACGGGTTGAAAGGGCCATAATGGGATTGCCTGTTTTGATATAGATCAGTTTATGAACCTTTGGCTTTCCCAGATAATAGGTATCAAAGGATTCATACAAATATGTCTTGTTTGCCCGGTCATAATCTTTAAACCGGTAAGGCCCGGAACCGATATAGGCCAGGGGTTCATCAAAGGCCTTGGGATTTTTAATGTCTTTCCAGATATGTCTGGGCAATATGGGCATTGTTCCGCCGATATCCGAAAGAAACGGTGCATAGCCTTTTTTAAGCAAAACAGCCACAGTATGTTTTTTTAGCAGTTTTGCACCGGCAATGCGGCTTAAGTCAATCCAGCGGTAGGGATGCTTTTTCATATAGTCAATGGTAAAAACAACATCTTCACCTGTGACCGGCTGCCCGTCGTGCCACCTGGCTTGTTTGTTCAGTTCAAACACATATGACATTGATTTTTTATCGAATTTCCAGGAATTTGCCAGTGCGGGAATATAGTTGTCTTTGTCTTTCCACACAAGGGTGTCAAACACCCAGCTCATACGAATATAGCCCGGCCCCCTTGGATAATGCCTGTAGGGATTTGGGTATCCCCAGTCTCCTTTGGCGTCGGCGATTCGGATTTCTTTGATCTGATCTTGAGCATAAACAATTGAATCGGATAAAAGAACTATGGAACCGGATAAGAGAATAATGAAAAAAAGAACTGAGAACACATATGTCACACATAAAAATTCATATTTTTTATTGACCATTTTGCCCACCTCATTATTATGAAAGCGATTGCCAATCCAAGCATTAACTTTCAATATTTGTTTTGAACAAACCCAGGAAAAATGCCGGGTCTGTTATTGGCAGTTATAAAAAACAAAAAACCACAAGGAATTTTCAAGTCTTCTGACTTTGGTTACCTTCGTGGTTTATTTATAAATAATAATTAATTTTTATATTTTAAGCAAAACAGCCTTCGTGGCTTAGTTAGATGTTTCATTAGAATATTTAAAAATGTATGTCAACTTTTATCTTTTGATAAAAATTTCAGTACGGCACAATACAGAAGATGGAAGCGCTACCCTGCTATAACCTGGTTGCGTCCACTGTCTTTGGCTTTATACAACCTGTTGTCAGATCTTTTGATAAGAGAGTTGATCGAATCATCGGGCTTGAACTGGGCAATGCCAAAACTTGCAGTTATCTGATCAATGGATGCGTGGGATTTGTTTTGTATTTGAATTCTCAGCCGTTCTGCCAATGTTTTGCAAACTACAATATCTGTTTCCGGGGTCAAGATTAAAAATTCTTCACCACCCCAGCGTCCTGCAACATCTGTTTCACGTATGTTATCCAATAAGGTTTTTGATATGCTGATCAAAACTTGATCCCCCAAATCATGGCCATAGTTGTCGTTAACGGATTTGAACTTGTCTATATCCATAAGGATCACGGAAAAAGGGGTGCCGTGCCGCTCACTGTGAACAACTTTTTTTTTCAATTTATCTTCCAGATAGCGGCGATTAAACAGTTTTGTCAGAGGATCTGTGGTGGATAACATTTGAAGTGTATTGTTTTTTTCTTCCAGTTCGCGGGTTCTTGCTTTTACTATGGTATCAAGATATAGGTTAAGGCGTTCTACTTCATCTATTGCATCAATAAAATTACTTGTTAGTCTGTAGGCCATGGTTAGAAGCAATATCATAAAAGCAAATTCACTCATATAGATGGAATTTGTCAAACCCAGAGCAGAAAAAATGTCATATCCTCCGGCCAAAAGCAGGATGCTGAAAACAATTGGCATGGGTTTAAGTACCGTGCCGTAACGGTTGTGATAATACCTCAAAATAATGACAAACAGAAAAATAGTTTCAGCAAAACCCAACAACATAAACAATTCAAACAATATCCCCGGAGAAAATTCATATGCTGTGAATTTTGCTGTTCCGAATAACTCAAATTCTTTTATATAGGCTTTATCAGCAGATAATGTCAGGTCACTTGTGGTAAAACTTGCAATCAAAAAGATACTAAATAATGCAGTGCTTAAAATGTTTATAAATTGGGAAAATGGTTTTTCGCAATAATAGTAGAAAAACCACAGTTGCAAAATCAATATAAGGGATATCGATCCATAAGCAAATTGAACGCAAATCAGGGCACGTTCGACAGTTTCAGAAGAATACCATTGGCCCTGGGCCACAAAATAAAGAACATGGGTGAAACAAAAAAAGGAAAACAAACTGTTTAATCCGTAGGTTCTTCTCCTTAAAAAAAATATAAAATGATACAGGCCTGCATAAAAACACACCGCAGCCATTAAATAAAGAGAAAATGCCATCACAGATACCACGAAAAATCCATTAGTTTATCACAATAGTTTAACCCTTTTTCAAATAAAACAGTGTTGAAGTATTTGATATGAGGACGACATGCTTTTACAATCTCCCTATGAATATGAATTACCTGCCGTTTGAATTATTATTCAGGTATGACACCTGGTGTTGCCGGTCTTCTTTTGCTGTACCTGGAGCGCTTCTGGAAAAGAGCATCTATACCGCTGCATTTCCCCATGCCCATACCCCGGCCCATGCATCGTCCCATGCCACGTCCCTGGCCACGTCCCTGGCGGTTTACCATGCTGCCAAATCCATTAAAATCAGTGCTTCCTGTCTGGTCATAAAGCTGCCGTTTTTGATTGTCTTTTAAAACAGCATAGGCTTCACTGATTACTTTGAATTTTTCTTCCGCATTTTCTTCCGTATTAACATCCGGGTGAAATTCCATGGCAAGTTTTTTATAGGCTTTTTTGATATCATTCTCTGTAGCGTTTCTGTCGATTTTCAACAGGCTGTAGTAATCTTTTGAATTCATTGCTTTTACTCCAATCATATTAAATCAACCCCAATACTTATCAGTGTTGAAATTTTCAATGATAGGGCAGGGCTTTGCTGTTTGTCAATAGAGGTATGATAAAAACTAATAACACTTTTAATTTTACTTCCCGTAATCAAAAAATCATGGGATATTTGTAAACCTGAAAAGTCCGCACGACAGCACTCTAAGTTTACCTTTTACTGTTATGGGTGGGTTTTTTAGTTGGCAATTTCGACTTTACAAAAATTTCAAAAAAGAGTATTTACGATAGCTGCTATAGGCATATTTGGTCTTTCATTTAAGATTTGTCCATAACAAAGATCGAAAGTATCTGTGTGAATTTTTAAGACTTTCATCTAAAATCATTTATATGAAACTAAACCCAACATACTGTAATGATAGGGTTTTTATTTTTTTTTGTTGTGGCAGCTAAATCTGCCATGCATGTTTATATGGAACAATATTTGTAGAAAAATTTTTAAATAATATGCCTGCTTTAATACCGATTAAAAAATCACATATAAGATACTATAATAAATTTCCTTTATATTATATTTCAAAAAATGGCGAAGCTCTTCTTTATAAAAAAGCAGATAAGAAACTGGATAAAGAGCTGCTTGAAAGAAACCAGTACCCACAATTTTTTATCCAAAAGGAAGATGAAGTTGCTGTTGTTGAAAAACTGCAAGGGGTCTTAAATATAAAATTAGCAAGCACCATATCTTCAAAAGGGCTGCATGCAATAAAAAAAACTCTTTGTGAAATTGTTGAAGAAGCACTGTCAGGCCCGTTGGAAAACACTTTAGCATCCTTGCCTGAGACCATAGAAATTTTGTTTTATGGCGCAAAAAAAAAATCGGATTTATTAGAAGCATTAATCACTATAAAAAATAAAAGTTCTAAAATCGTTGAGCATTCTGTTAATGTTTTAGCTCTTACTGCGCAATATTGTTTTTTTAAGAAATATCCTGAAGAACAAATTAAAACGTTTTGTCTTTGCGCATTGTTGCACGATGTCGGCACTTCCAAAATTGATAAAAAAATCATAGAAACAAAAGAAAAGCTTACAGATAAAGAGTATTCAATTTATAAGATGCATACAATTAAAGGTTGCAGGGAGGTAGGATTATATCCGACATTTGATAAATCCGTGGGCATAACCGCTCTTGAACACCATGAACGATTAGACGGCAGCGGATATCCGCATGGAACAAAACAGATATCCTTTGAAGCTCAACTGATTGGTTTGATTGACAGCTATGAGGCCTTAAAATATCAGGATAAAACGTTTAGAAAAGCGTTAGAACCATACGATGCATTACAAATCATCAAAAAGGATGTTGTTGCGGGAAAATACAATAAAGCCATATTTATTGATTTGTGTTCATGTCTGATTAAATGATTTTTCCGCAACGTTTTTTGCTAAAATTATTAGGGCAACCCGTATTGTTTTGCTATTTTATAACCTACTCCCGGTCATCAATGGGTATATAATCCCTTTCCTGCTGGCCGGTATAGATCTGGCGGGGTCTTGATATTTTCATTTCAGGATCGGACACATCCTCTTTCCATTGGGCGATCCATCCCGGCAAACGACCGATGGCAAACATCACGGTGAACATATTAGTAGGAATTCCCATGGCCCGCAATACAATGCCGGAATAAAAATCCACATTGGGGTAGAGATTTTTTTCTTTAAAATATGAGTCCTTTAATGCGGCTTCCTCAAGCCTCTGGGCAATGTCCAGCAGAGGATCTTTTCGTTTTATCTTTGAAAGAATAATATCCCCCATTTTTTTCATGATCTTTGCTCTTGGGTCATAGGTTTTATAGACTCTGTGTCCGAATCCCATCAGCCGGAAAGGATCTTTTTTGTCTTTTGCCTTTGCAATACAATCTTTGACCGTCAACCCTTTTTTATGAATATCTTCAAGCATATTGACCACTGCCTGGTTTGCCCCTCCGTGCAAAGGACCCCAAAGCGCTGAAATTCCGGCTGAAATCGTAGAGTAAATATTGACTTTTCCGCTGCCCACAACCCTTACAGCCGTAGTGGAACAATTTTGTTCATGGTCGGCATGAAGGATCCAGAACACGTTCAAGGCCCTGACCAGGTCATCATCCACATGATAGGGAACCACCACATTATCAAACATCATGTTTAAAAAATTGGCGCAATAACACAGGTCAGGTCTGGGATAAACCACTCGTTCCCCCAATGAAATCCTGTAGGCCATGGCCGCCATTGTCCTGATTTTGGAGATCAGGCGAAGATATGTCTTGTTCATCTCTTCTTCAAGGTCAATCAGTTCAGGGTAAAAACTTCTCATGGCATTTACCATGGCTGACAAGATACCCATGGGATGTGCTTTGGGCGGATAATTCTGATAAAACGCCTTCATATTTTCGTGCAGGGGTGAAAAATCATTCAAATAAACGCTGGTCCTGGTTAATTCCTCACGGGTGGGAAGCTGACCTGTGATCAAGAGAAATGCTGTTTCCACAAATGTTGAATTTTCCGCCAGTTGCTCAATGGGAATGCCACGATATCTTAAAATGCCCTTTTCCCCATCCATATAGGTAATGGCACTTCTGCATGTCCCGGTGTTTCCAAATCCAGGATCAAATGTAATGTATCCGGTTTCCTGCCTAAGGCTTCTGATATCAATAGCCTTTTCTCCTTCTGAACCTTCAACCACCGGAAGCATCAGTTCTTTTCCGTCAATAACAAGTTTGGCAACTTTTTGCATCAACAACTCCTTTGCCTTATGCGGCAGCTTGACATTAAATTTTAAATAGGGAAAAATCAGGGGGTGTTAAACGAATCATGAAAATTATCTTGATTCACCTGGAACGGTATAGGTTTTACAAGATCCTGAGGAACATTGCCTTTCCTGGGTTTGAACCCCTTTGGATTGTCCTGCGGATGGACTTGCCATGGCAAAATTGGTTTTGGATATAACTCTTTCAAACTCTTCTGATTCGCATTTAGGACAATTTATTATATCATTATCATTTGAACCCATTACAATGACTTCAAAGAATTCTTCACATTTTGAACATTTAAATTCATATATCGGCATCACAACTCCTTTATTTCAGATTTTCAATGATTTTTTAAGCTAACCATATTATGATTATTTGTCAAGATGATGCCTGTTCAAGAAGCTCTTTGGCATGGCTAAGGGTTGCACCTGTAATATCCGTTCCACCGATCATCCTGGCGATCTCTTCTATCCTTGCCTGGCCCTGTTCTAATGGAACAATTGTAGTAAAGGTCCGTCCATCGATAACATTCTTGGATATCCGGAACTGGTTTTCAGCATATTTTGCAATCTGTGCCAAATGGGTGATGCAGATCAATTGATGTTTTTTTGATAATTGGTTTAATTTAAGGCCGACTTTTTCAGAGGTTGCTCCGCCAATACCGGCATCCACCTCGTCAAAAATCAATGTTTCAAGGGATCTGGTCTTTGATAAAACAGCTTTTAATGCCAGGACAATCCTTGACAGTTCACCGCCTGAAGCAATTTTCACCAGAGGCTTTAATGCTTCCCCCGGATTCGGACTGAGCAAAAACCGCACGTTATCCATGCCGTCCGATCCTATTTTTTTTTGATCAGGAGTTGAAATATCGTCTGAATTCGTTGCGATTTGATGGGAAAAACAAACTTCAAATTTTGCGTTTCCCATTTCAAGGGCATCCAATTCTTTTCCGGCAAGCCGGGATAATGTTTTGGCACCGGCTTTCCTTAAGATGGATAATTGTTCTGCTTTTTGACTGATATGTTTTAAAATTTCATTAACGTCTTTTTCAAGCGTTTCAATCTGTTCTGCTGTTCCGGTTGTTTGAG
This sequence comes from Desulfobacula phenolica, assembly GCF_900105645.1. NCBI lineage: Bacteria > Pseudomonadati > Thermodesulfobacteriota > Desulfobacteria > Desulfobacterales > Desulfobacteraceae > Desulfobacula > Desulfobacula phenolica. The sequence continues at coordinate 195,593 of NZ_FNLL01000009.1, forward strand.
AGAGCCTGTTTTGCATGCCTTCATACGCAGAAAACAGATCTTCAAGGCTTGGGCCATATTTTCTTTTCAGCTTGGAAATCAGGTCCAGCCTTTGATCTGTCATCTCAAGAGAGGCCGGATCAAGATCAATGGTAAAAGAAAATTCCCTTAATTCATCGGCAATATCCTGCAAATCAAATATGGTTCCAGATAACTTTTGAACTGTTTTTCCAAGTGTGTCTTCTGTTTCCCCCAGTTTTTCCATATTGTTTTTTAAAAATGATAATTTCTCGATAAGAGAGCCTTCCCTGTCATGAATTTCATGTATGGAGCGATTGACCGCCTCAAATATTTTTGACGCATTTAAAAGGGTTTGGCGTTTTTTTTCAAGATCTTCATCTTCGTTGGGAAGAATATCGGCAGCACTGATTTCATTTGTCTGGAACTCTAAAAAGTCCTGTTCTTTTCTTTTTTCATCCAGGCTTTGAGTAAGTTCTCGGATCTTTTTTTTCAAAGGGACAATTGTTTGATACAGTCTTTTGACTTCATTTTTCAGGTGTGCCGTATCTGCGAATTCATCCAGGATTTCCAGATGGTTTTCTTCTTTTAAAAGCCCTTGATGGGCATGCTGGCTTGAAATACCGGCAAGGTCCCGGGTGACCTTTTTTAAAAGATCCAGGGTTGACTGTCTTGAGTTGATGAACACACGGCTTTTGCCTGAAGACGAGATTACCCTGCGAACGATCAGACCTTCGGAACCGTCAATGTCCTGGTTCTTTAAAAGCTTTGCGGTTTTTGACTGCTCTTCAATGTCAAAAAAGGCTTCCAGTTCCGCATTGTCACAGCCTGCCCTGACCAGATCGGCTGATGCCCGTGAACCCAGCAGCAGGTTGACCGCCTCAATGATAATGGACTTTCCCGCCCCGGTTTCACCGGTCAATACGGAAAATCCATCCTTAAATGAAATCTGTACATCATCAATGATCGCAAAGTTTTTTATGGCCAGTGCGCTCAGCATAAAGCCTCCGTGCAGATAAAAAAATAGTTTTCTGGATCAAGTCCTGTTTTATCCCGGATTTTAGTCTTGGAAAATTATCTTCAGTCTTGTTTGTCATTGGAAGGGACAGTCGTATTGACATTTTTCTTGACCGTTTCATTGACCGTCGTATAAATATCTTTAAATGATTCATGGATATTTGAGGGAGACAGTCTTCCCATTTCAATGAATTTGACGATAATCTCTTTTGTTGTTCTCAGTATTTGTTCGTCTATTGATTTCATAATGTTTTGAATATCAAAACTATTTATTAAGGTCAAGAATTTGGATGAATTTGTATTGCCATGAAAAATATAATGGTTATAATACGAGTCCCATTAAATTGAGTTGAAAGGTTGAATAAAATTCATGGAAAAGTCTTCGAACAAATTGCCTGAACCTGATAAAGACGATAAAATGATAACCCGTATTTCCTGCAATGGACAAGAAATTATTTTAATCGGCACCGCCCATGTGTCAAAACAGAGCGCACAGCTTGTTCAAGATACCATCCATGAACAAAATCCGGATACGGTCTGTGTGGAACTTTGCCGGACAAGGCTTGCAGCTCTCAAGGATGCGGACAGGTGGAAAAACATGGACATTGTCAAGGTCATTAAAGAGAAAAAAGCTTTGCTGTTGTTCATGAATCTTCTTCTGGCTTCTTTTCAGAAAAAAATGGCGGATAAATTTGATATCAAGCCTGGCCAGGAAATGATAAATGCCATTGCGGCAGCAGAAAAAATCAATGCCCTTATAGTTCCGGCCGACCGGGAAATCCAGATCACCCTTTCCAGGGTATGGAGAGGCATGGGGGTGTGGGAAAAACTAAAATTGATGGCCTCTCTTGTGTTCTCCTTTGGTGCCTCTGATGATATCGAGGAAGAAGATATTGAAAAAATGAAGCAGGAAGATATCCTGCAAACCCTTTTGGCAGATGTAAAAAAGACCCACCCGATTATTGAAAAAACCCTGATCAATGAACGTGACCGGTTTCTGGCGGAAAAAATCAGGTCTGCGCCGGGTGAAAAAATCGTGGCCGTTGTCGGGGCTGCTCATGCCCCTGGAATAAAAAAATACCTGGCGCTAAATGATGTCATAGATCTTGATGAACTAAACAGTGTTCCCCCGGCAGGCAAGGCCGGAAAAATCTTAAAATGGCTTATTCCATCGTTGATTTTATTGCTGTTTGCAACAGGGTTTCTTATGGAAGGGAAATCTGCAGGATCGGATATGATCTGGATCTGGATCATTGCCAATGGTATTTTTGCAGGTCTTGGCGCATTGTTGGCACTGGCTCATCCTTTGACCATTATCTCGTCAATTATTGCAGCCCCGTTAACCTCTTTAAATCCCATGATTGCTGCCGGCTGGGTGTCCGGGCTTGTGGAAGCTTTTTCAAGAAAGCCTAAAGTCAAGGATCTTGAAGACATTCCAAATGATATCGGGTCCATAAAAGGCTTTTGGCGTAACAATGTGACCCGGATACTTCTGGTGGTTGTTTTCACCAACCTGGGGTCGTCCATCGGAACCATGACAGCCTTGCCTTTGATGCTGAAACTGATCAATTGATGCCAACTGTTGTATGTCTGCTGCAATTCGTTTTTTTGCAAATAATTCCAATAAATGTTAAATAGTCATATCATTTAAAATTATTGATTGCAGTTAATTGTATTTGGAGTGGATTTTTGTATGGATATTTTCGTTGCTCGACAGCCTGTTTTTACTGCTCAAAAAAAACTTTGGGGATATGAACTTTTGTTCAGGCTTGGTTTTAAAAATGCTTTTCCGGATATTGACGGGGATGTTGCCACTTCCAATGTGCTGGCCAACACTTTTTTTTCTTTTGAAATCAAAGAAATCCTGGGCAACAAACCAGGCCTTATTAATTTTACAAAAGAACTTATTCTTCAAAAAACCCCGCTTCTCTTTCCTCAACAGCATTTCATCATAGAGGTGCTTGAAAATATTGAGCCTGACCGGGAAATTCTTTTGGCCTTGAAAGAATTTCATGAAAAAGGGTTTAAAATTGCTCTGGATGACTTTGTCTATCATGAAAAATTTATTCCCATGATGGAAATGTGCGACATCATTAAGTTTGACCTGATGGCAACCCCATTGGAAACACTGACCGGCATTGTAAAAGATATTCGATCCAATTATTCCATCACCCTGCTGGCGGAAAAGGTTGAAACCTATGAAGAGTTTGAACTGGCAAAAGATATGGGGTTCGACTTGTTTCAAGGATATTTTTTTTCCAGGCCGGAAATATTATCAAAAAAAGAGATATCATCCAGCCAAATCACCAAATTAAAGCTGATAAACGAAGTCGGGAAAAAAGAGCTTGATATAAAAAAAATTGAATCTTTGATTAAAAAAGACGTTTCAGTATCGTTTAAGCTTTTAAAATTTATCAATTCAGCATATTTTGCCCGGCCCACCCCGATCAACACCATTAAAGACGCCATTACTTATCTTGGTATGGAGGAACTCAGAAAATTCATCAACATTATTGCAGTATCAGACCTGAGTGAAAGCAAACCCAACGAACTGATCCGGTCTTCAGTCATTCGTGCCAGGCTGTGCGAACAATTCGGAACGGTTTTCAAAACCCATTTCACAACCGAGGAACTTTTTACTCTCGGCCTGTTTTCCGTTATGGATGCCATGCTGGATATAAAGATGAAAGATGTTCTTAAAAACATCACTTTTTCGGAAAAGATAAAGGATGGCTTGCTGGGAAAAGACAAGGAATTTAAAAAGATTTTAAAGATTGTTGTCAGTCTTGAAAGAGGAGAGTGGGATAATAATTTCTACACGCTGATCGCCGGCAAATCCATAGAAAAGAAATTGCCTCAGTTCTATCTTGACGCCATACAAATGGTGAATTCTTTTCTTTCCTGATGCGATAAATTAATACGGAAATCTGATCCGGAATCCAGAAGGACCTTTTTTTATCCAGTCTATTTGACGGCGGTATCCTAAAGCCCCTGTTCATATAGGGGCTTGTCACCGGCAATGTTACGCATTAAACCCTATCAGCAAACTTTTGAATGCAGTGGGGGTAAAGTTCCCACTCTTTTTCAAGGCCTTTTTTCTTTATGTCGTCAAGGGTGTCTTTGTCTTCAATTTCAAATGCCTTTTGTCCGATAATTGGACCTGTATCTTCCCCGTAATCAACAAAATGAACCGTGCATCCGCCGATTTTGCAACCGTACCGAAACGTGTCCCCATATCCGTCCGTGCCCGGAAAAGACGGCAAAAGTGCGGGATGGATATTCATGATTTTGTGTTTTCCTGGCTCAATGTTGATCCGGTCAATAAAATAAGGGGTTAAAACCCGCATAAATCCTGCCAGGACAAGAAGATCCATGTCATAGTCAAGGATAATGTCCAACAGTTTTTTTTCTGCAATAGCCCGGCTTTTTAAAAAAAATTCCACCTGTTCTTTGGATGCATCAGATACAACCAGTTTTTGTTTTGACTGAATTTCTTTCAGATTAAAATCTTTTGGCAGATCCGTGTCCTTTATTCCGTTTTTTTTGCAGTCTTCAATGATGTGGGCGTAATCCACAACAAAGGTGTCGATATTGGCTTTTTGCGCCCGTTCAAGCCCTTTGACTCCTGGCGTGTCAGAGCCAGTAAAAACAATATTTGCATCAATTCTGTTGTCGCGGCATGCATCAATGATTGCCTGAAGGTTTGTCCCGCCACCTGATATCAAGGTGCCTACAGTGATTTTTTTTGCCATATTTTTTTCCTTTTACATGTTTTTACACAAAGATTCTTGGCTGAATTTTAAAAATCTTATTGATTACCAAATCCGTTCTGTCCGCCGCAATCAGGACATTCCCAGGTAATTCCGTTGCAGGTCATGCCCCATTGATTTTCATACATGCAGTCCTGGCACATGGAAAATCCGCATCTGCAATTCCAGCAGAACATAACGGTTTTGCCACAGCAATGACATAGTTTTGATTTTTTTTCACGTCGTTTTTCTTTTCTTGTTTGGGCTTTTGATTTCATCGTGATGAATATACTTCTCCTTTCATAAAAAAGATAGTATATATGCCTTTAATTTATGAAAAATTCAATATAAAAAAAAGGGTGTTACCATGGCAGAATCAAAAAAAGCGGATTCCAGAAAGAAAATATTTCTCATTGACGGCAGTGCATTTTTATACCGTGCATTTCATGCCATCAGGAGTCTGAACACCTCAAAAGGTCACCCCACAAATGCCACATTCGGGTTTGCCCGGATTCTGCTAAAATTATTAAGGGACAACACTCCTGAATATGCCGTGGTCATATTTGATGTTAAAGGACCCACATTCCGCCACCAGATGTATGATCAATACAAGGCCAACCGGCCTCCAATGCCAGAAGATCTGGCGGTTCAGATTCCGGATATCAAACGGATTATAGAGGCATTCAATATTCCAATTGAAGAAAAGCAGGGATTTGAGGCAGATGACCTTGTGGGCACCTATGCAAAACTGGCCCTGGAAAAAGGATTTGAGGTTGTCATGGTCACCGGGGATAAAGACTTTATGCAGTTGGTGTCCGACCACTGCACTCTCTGGGATCCCATGAAAGATACCATAACGGATGTGGCCAAAATAAAAAAAGACATGGGAATAGACCCAATACAATTTATTGACATTCTGGGGCTTGCCGGAGACAGTTCGGACAATATTCCAGGTGTCCGGGGGGTCGGGCCTAAAACCGCCATAAAACTGATTGCCCAGTTTGGTTCCATTGAAAATTTATATGAAAATATTGATGAGCTTAAAAAAAAGAAAAAATTATATGAAAATCTTTCTACCAGCAAGGATATAGTTTTTTTAAGCCGTGATCTTGCCACCATTGATCAGTCCGTAGAGGTCACAAGACAGATTGAAGATTTTAAAATAGACAATATTAATACAAAAAAAGCATTTGAACTGTTTAGGGAGTTTGAATTCAAGACACTGGCTGCAGAATTTGCTCAAAAAACAGACAGTTCTGAAAAAAAATATACTCTGGTCACCAAAATCAAGGATCTTGAAAACCTGGCTCATACCCTTGAAAAGGAAAAAATTTTTGCCGTTGATACGGAAACTACATCCAAAACCCCCATGGATGCGCAGCTTGTGGGAATCTCTTTTTCTTTCAAGGAAAACCAGGGGTTTTATATTCCCATCGGCCATACAAGCCCGGATGATCTTGCTCAATCGGATGATCTTGATCAACCTGACCAAATTAATCAACCTGACCAAATTAATCAACCTGACCAAATTAATCAACCGGACAAGGATGACATATTAAGGATTTTTAAACCAATACTTGAAAACCCGGACATCAAAAAAGTGGGGCAAAATATCAAGTATGACTATATTGTCTTGTCAAGATTCGGCATCACACTGCAAGGCATTGCATTTGACACCATGATTGCCTCTTATCTTTTAAACCCAGCAACACGGGGTCACAGTCTGGACCGGATTGCCATGAATCTTTTTGGATATAAGACCATTTCTTATGAAGATGTGACAGGTAAAGGGAAAAACCAGATCGGATTTCAGGATGTTCCCATTGCCCAGGCCGTGAATTATGCTTCTGAAGATGCGGATATTACCTTTATGGCCTATCAGCAGTTTAAAAAACAAATACAGGATCAAAACCTTTCCGATCTGATGGAAAAGATCGAGATCCCCTTGATAACTGTTCTGGCAAACATGGAAATGGAAGGGATTAAAGTGGATGAGGATTCGTTACAGCATCTTTCCCAAACTTTTGATCTGGAATTAAAGAGTCTGGAACAAGAGATTTATGCCCTTGCAGGCGAGGAATTCAACATCAATTCTTCTCAGCAGTTGGGGGTTATTTTGTTTGAAAAATTACAACTGAAAACCGCCAAAAAGACAAAAAAGAAAACCGGTTATTCAACAGATGTGGAAGTGCTGAGCAAGCTTGCACAAACCCATGAACTGCCTGAAAAGCTGCTGAGATACCGAACTCTTGGCAAGCTTAAGTCAACCTATGCGGATGCTTTGCAGCAGCTGATCAACAAAGAGACCGGCAGAATTCATACCTCTTTTAACCAGACCATTACAGTTACCGGCCGTTTGAGCAGTTCCCATCCAAATCTTCAAAACATTCCCATCCGGAAAAAAGAAGGAAAAGAGATCCGCAAAGCCTTTATTCCGAAAAAGGGACATACCCTTATTTCAGCAGACTATTCCCAGATAGAGCTTAGAATTCTGGCTCATTGTGCCGAAGATGATATTCTCATTGAGGCGTTTAATGAGGGTGAGGATATTCATACCAGGACAGCCCTGGAGGTTTTCCAGGTTTTGCCCGAATTTGTTACCGCAGATTTAAGAAGCCAGGCCAAAGCCATAAATTTCGGCATTGTCTATGGCATGAGCGGCTTCAGGCTGGCCAATGAGCTGTCCATCAGCCGTAAAATGGCCAATGCCTATATTGATAATTATTTTAAACGGTATGCAGGTGTAAAAAAATTTATTGATACCACAATAGACGAAACCCGCAAAACAGGTGAAGTTTCAACGCTTTTTGGTCGAAAACGCCGCCTGGATGACATCAACTCTTCCAATGCAAATGTTCGCAATTTTGCTCAGCGGGCAGCCATCAACACGCCCATACAGGGCAGTGCCGCTGATTTGATCAAAATGGCCATGATCAAAATGGCAGATGCCTTGAAAGCAAATAACATGGCTTCAAAAATGCTTTTGTCCGTTCATGATGAGATCATATTTGAATGCCCGCTTGAAGAAAAAGAGCAATTGATTGATCTGGCAAAAACCGTTATGGAACAGGTTCATCCCCTGAAAGTTCCTTTAACTGTAAATTTTGGTATCGGTGAAAACTGGGCACAGGCTCATTAACTTTAAACCTTGACTTTATGGCAGATATGAGGCAAGAAGCCTTCCAGATCATATGACGGAGGCAGCGAATAATCATGAGTGCAAAACGGATCGGGCTTGTAATTAAAAATGATGAAAAGGCTGAAAAAAAGGCCCTGGAAATTGAAAAAAAACTGGGAAACCAATGTGTTGTCATTGATATCCAGCACTCGGAGAGTACTGCTATTCCTGATAATTTGTTGTGTATCATTGTCCTGGGCGGAGACGGCACATTTTTAAGTGCTGCACGATTCATAGAAAACCGGGACATTCCCCTGATGGGGGTAAAATTCGGTGAGGTCGGGTTCCTGGCCGAAACAACCGAAGAAAATCTTTACAAGGCAATTACCGCACTGGTTCAAGGGCGGTTCCTTGTTCAAACAAGAACCCGCCTTAATATCAAAGTTATGCGCAACAGTGAACAGATTGTTGATGTTGATGTCCTCAATGATGCGGTCATCAACAAATCAGCTCTGTCAAGGCTGGCATCATGTGCCGTATACCTGGATTCAAATTATTTGACAACCTACAGGGCAGACGGCCTGATCGTTGGAACCCCAACCGGATCAACCGCCTATTCCCTTGCTGCGGGAGGGCCTGTGGTACACCCGTCAGTCTCTTCTATCATCCTGACTCCGATCTGTCCGTTTACATTGACCAACAGGCCCTTGATTATTCCTGACACAACACAGATAGAGATCCGCCTGGAAGGCAGTCCTGAAGATATGATCCTCACCCTTGACGGCCAGGAGGGATTTGAAATGGACCCTGGAGACAAGATTTTCATTAAAAAAAGTAGGAATGATATCCAAATGATATCATTTGAAGCTCAATCCTACTATAAGGTGTTAAAAACCCGTCTGCACTGGAGCGGAGGGCGAAGCTGACGCAAAGGGACTAATAATTCTTATCTGCGTACTCTACCCATCCGCCGGTTTTAATAAGGGTTTTGTCAAATTCTGAAATTTGAAATTCAATTTTTTCAGTTTTGTCTTTTGTCAGAATAGTCAGCATTGATGCATCAACATCCACGTCTACTTGAGCGTTGCTTTTTCCAAATGTATCAAAAATTGCATTGATAGTATCCAGGGGCAGTTCAATGGCCAGCATGCCGCAATTGTACATGTTCTGACGAAATATTCTTGCAAAACTTGCGGCAATCACAACATTAATACCGTTTTCTTCCAGAGCCCAGGGCGCATGCTCTCTGGATGATCCGCACCCGAAATTTTCCCGTGTGATAACCACGGCCTTTTGGTCAATATCTGCTTTGGGGTCAAATCCTTCAAGCTTTAAATCTTCAAGCAAATGGGGTTTCATGGCTGATTTTTCAATTTCAGTCAGATATTTGGCTGGAATAATTTCATCCGTATTGATATCCGAGCGATCAAGAAATAATACATTTCCTTTAAATTCTTTCATTATGTCGTTCCTCTTTTTTATATTAAAGTCCTGGCAAACACGGTGTTGACTTTCAATCTTTGTTGTGGGCAAACTTGAGTGACCAGATTGTTGTAAAAAATGGTCAGGTATGCCCATATCAGTTATTCACAAAAAAGACTGGAGTTTGAAATTTCGCCTGTAATTGCGCTGGCTGCTGCTGTTGCAGGGCTCATCAAATGAACCATACCGCCCTTGCCCATGCGGCCGTTGAAATTTCTATTGGTTGTGGCGGCAGCAACTTCACCGTCGGCCAGAACTCCGTTGCTCATGCCAAGACAGGCGCCGCAAGTGGGATTTGTCACACAAAAGCCCGATTCCATAAAGATTTTGATAATCCCTTCTTCCAAAGCCTGTGAAAATATTTTGGGTGTGGCAGGCGATACAATGCCCCGGACATTTTCATTGATGGTATGACCTTCCAGGACTTTTGCGGCAATTCTTAAATCTTCAAGCCTTCCGTTTGTGCAGGAGCCGATATAGACCTGATCAATTTTTGTTCCCTTCATTTGGGATACGGGTTTGACATTGTCCGGCTTATACCCGAAGGTTGTTAACGGCTCAAGATCACTGACATCAATGGTTTTTTGACTGGCGTATACGGCGTCCTCATCGGAATTGAATGTTGAAAAGGTTTCCAGGGCCTCCTGTTTGCTTGCATGCTCATCTTTGATAAAGTCCCACAGATACTCCACCGTTGTCATGTCAGGAAGACAGATCCCACTTGTGGCACCTGCTTCCACCGCCATGTTGGAAAGGGTCATGCGCTGGTCCATGTTCATTTCATCCACAATATTGCCTCTGAATTCAATGACCATATTGGTGGCCCCGTTTACGCCCAACTCCTGGATGACCTTGAGAATGATATCTTTGGCATATACTCCTTTTTTCAGGGTTCCAACGATTTCAATCTTATATGTTTCAGGTTTTTTAAAGGTACATACTCCTTTTAATATACCCACTTCCAGATCCGTTGTGCCTACTCCTGCTGCAAATGCCCCGAAAGCACCGTGTGTGCAGGTATGTGAATCACCCATAATAATGGTGAATCCTGGCCGGGCAAATCCTTTTTCAGGGAAAATGGCATGGCACACACCGTTGTTGCCGATATCAAAAAAATCCTTAATCTTGTGCCGTTTTGCCCAGTCCCGCAGAATTTTGCCCTGCATGGCAGTTTTAGAGTCTTTGGCAGGGGTGACATGATCAATCACCGCTTTGATTTTTTCCGGGTCAAACACCCGGTCCTTTCCCCTTGCCACCAGATCCTGGATTGCTGTGGGGGTTGTGATTTCATGACAAAACACCCTGTCCAGTTTTAAAACACTGACATCTCCAAAAGGTTCATCTACTAAATGTGCGTCAAAAATTTTTTCTGCGATGGTTTTTCCCATTATTCTCTCCAAATATTTTTTATAAGAAAGTCTTTAAAAATCCAAACAACTGCTTTAAATCTTTGCTGTGGCAAGACCCGTATGACCAGATTGTTGTAAAAAATGGCCGGACCTGCCTGTGGCAGTTATGATGTTTTTTCTCCAAAATAGTCTTCCCCGTCTGCCGGTGTTACCACCCAGTAGGCCTGGAATATCTGATCCGATGAGTTTTGAATCACATGGGGGATCTGTGAAAAAAAGGACACTGAGTCGCCTTTTTGAATTTCGTATGTCTCTTCACCATAAACAAGCTGTGCAGATCCCTTAACAACAATTCCCAACTCACGTCCAAGATGCCCGTTGCCGGCATCCCCTCTCAGCTGGCCCGGGGCCAGTTCCAGAAAAAAGGCATTAAACGAGTGGTTCCCCCTGGTCTGGCTGTCTCCGCAAAGCTTTTCATATTTAAAGCCTTTTCGCTGATAAATTTTTCGATCATCCCTTTTGATAATCTCAACCCGGGAATTGGTTTCATAATCTTTGAAAAATTTATCCGGCGTAACGCCATACACTTCCAGAATCTGAAGCAGGGTATCCAGGGAAGGGGATATCCGGTTCCTTTCTATTTGTGACAGCAGGCTTGAACTGACACCGGCTTTTCCTGCAACTTCTTTAATTGTAATGTGCCGTGAACTTCTGATGGCCCTGAGCAGTGCGCCGAGTTTTGCTTTCATGAATCCGCCAATTATTTAAGTATAATTAATTAAAATTTAATAATACTTAAATATGGTTTATTGTCAATATCTTTTTTTATTTGTCCGGGATGCCTTTAAATGCAGATGTGACAATCATATTAGGCGCAAGCTTGCAAGATCAGTCTTGTGGTATAATGGTAAATTTTAATTTTTTCCGGGCTTGATATTCCAGCAGCAGGCTTTCCATCCGGGCATAATTTTTAAGTTCAACTTCAACCCTGTGTACAATTTTATCCGTATACGCAGTATTTGTTATCCTGTCTAAATATTTTTTTATCTGGTTGAGCAGCGTATCATTAAACTCATAGGACACCTCGATATCAATACTTACCGTATGTACCAGTTTTTTTAATTTTTTCAGGTCAATGGTTTCTTTCACAGACGCTGAATAGGCTTCAATCAATCCCCTGACACCCAGTTTGACACCGCCGAAATGCCGGGTCACAACAGCTGCAATATTTGTCATGCAATGGCTTTTTAATGTGTTGAGGATGGGTTTGCCTGCTGTTCCGGAAGGTTCGCCTGCATCGGAACAATGAAAAATTTCTCCTTTGTCTCCTAAAACATATGCCCAGCAATTATGAGTGGCAGTTTTATTTTCCTTTGAAATCCTGGAAATAAATTCTTTGGCGTTTTCAATGGAGTCCACAAATTCCAAAGAGCAGATAAAAACAGACCGCCTTATTTTTATTGTTGAGGTTCGTTGATGTTCAATTGAGTAAAAATAATTTTCATCCATCTGTTCATCCGTCATATGATCATTCATGCCTTGAAATGAATATAGCTCCTAAATTGACCTTATGCTCCGCATATAGTATAAATTCACCCAAAAAGAAAGAGCCGTCATAAAACAGCTTGCATCACTTCATGCCGTATAATCGGTGTGACCGGATATTATACGATTGAATTTTTTTTGTCAGTAAGGATAAGATCGGTAAAGGTCGGTAAAATCGGTAAAATTGATAAAAGCGGACAGATGCAAAAAAACGGAATACCACAGCATAAGGAGTCATGATGAAAAATGATCGGCAACTTGTTGGTAAAACAGTTCAATTTTTAACACAGGCAATAGGCGAGCGGCCGCCTGCCATTGGGGTGTTAACCGGCACAGGGCTTTCCGATACTCTTGATGACCTTGAGGTGCTAAAAGAGTTTGAATATTCACAACTGCCCAATTTTCCGATATCCACGGTTGAAAGCCATAAAGGCAGACTGGTGTACGGCAACATCTGTGGCAGACCGATTCTGATGATGCAGGGCCGTTTCCACCTGTATGAAGGATATTCACCGGCCCAGGTCACTTTCCCGGTGCGGGTAATGCAGGAACTGGGCGTCAAAACATTGATTTTAACCAATGCTGCCGGGGGTATCAATCTGAATTTTTCGCCGGGTGATATCATGATCATCAAAGATCACCTCAATCTCACCGGGAAAAATCCCTTGACCGGTCCCAATGAGGATGCCTGGGGAATCAGGTTTCCTGATATGACACAGGTGTATGATCAGGATCTTGTGGACCTGGCCCAGAAAACAGCCCAAACTCATCAGGTTCCTGTTCAAACAGGTGTGTACACCGGTCTTTTGGGGCCAAGCCTTGAAACACCTGCGGAAATCAGGTTCCTAAAAGCAATTGGCAGTGATGCCGTGGGGTTTTCCACAGTTATGGAAGCCATTGCAGGCGTTCATGCCGACATGAAAATTCTGGGGCTGTCGTTGATCACCAATATAAATAATCCTGATGCTCCTGTTAAAACCACGCTGGAAGCTGTTCTGGAAATCGCCCAAGGGGCGTTAAAACCCCTTAACCGATTGCTTTGCAATGTGATCAGACAGGTCAGGGAGTAAGGATTTATCATGATTTGTCAGCAACCATTACCCGAAAACCACCATCTAATACCTGAAACCCAAAATATCCAAAACCCTTTTAAATTGAAAAGAGTTACCTTATGAGAATAGTTACCAGGCCTGATTTTGACGGAATTGTATGTGCGGTTCTGCTGTGCCGTGCTGAAAATATTGAGCCCAATATTAAATGGGTTGAACCCAATGAGATTCAAACCGGAAAAGCCGTTATTTTAAACACTGATATCATGGCCAATTTGCCCTATTCGCCCCAATGTGCCTTATGGTTTGACCACCATGTTTCCAATAAGCCTCAAACTCCATTTAACGGTGGCTTTGATATTGCGCCATCCGCCGCCCGTGTTGTTTACAACTATTATCAAGACAAAGGCAAACTGGACGATCATTATGATGAACTGGTCTTGAACACGGATATCATTGATGCTGCCGATCTTGACCAAGACCAGGTGCGATATCCGGAAAAATACCCTTATATTCTTTTATCCATGACCATCCAGAACCGGGACTATGCGGATTCAGCCTATTGGGAAAAGCTGGTGAATCTTTTGAGGGACAAAGGCATTGACCGTGTTATTGAAGACCCGGACGTGAAAATCCGTTGCGCCAGGGTCATTAAAGAAAATGCAGCCTATGAAAATCATTTAACAGCCCATACAACAATCCGTCACGCCATATCCATTACCGATTTTCGATCTCTTGACACTGTTCCCGGCGGCAATAGGTTTTTGACATATACATTGTTCCCGGAAACCATTGCCAGTGTAAAAATAAGGTATGACGGCCCTGAACATAATTTTGTGCTGCTCAGCATCGGTCGCAGTCTTTTCAACAAACAATGTCATGTCAACATTGGAAATCTTCTGGCCCGATTTGGCGGGGGAGGCCACGCAGGCGCCGGAGGCTGCACGTTAAATGTGCAAACCGCCGACCAAGACATTGAAGAGATCCTGAACATCTTGTTTGAAAACAAAAAAGATTCTTAAAGTTTGGCTTTAACGCTGGAAACCTTATCCGCCATGGTCTGGTCACGGTCTGTCCGTGTGCCGGCCTTTATGGTGGTTGTGATTCTGGGGGCTCCCATGTCATGAATTTTTTCATGGCATTTTTTTACCACGTCAAATACGGCATCCCAGTCCCCCTCTATATTGGTGCCATAGGAATGAAGCTCGGATTCAAGACCGGCGTCTTTGATGATCTTGTGACATGCCGCCACATATTTTGATACGGAAAGGCCAACACCGATGGGTACCACGCAAAGATCAATTATGACGTTCATTTTTAATCTCCTTTAATTTTATATTATTTTTATACTATCCTATTTCATATGATTCAGGACAGTTTATCGATTTTGCCGGCAGGATGCAAGCATGAGAATATCACCCGGAATGTCATGACCGAATGGCAGTTGCAAAAAACGATAAACATCTTGACACTGGAGGGTCTTTGCTTTAAATTCGCGCAGTTTTACTAGAAAAGGAAAAGGTTGAATCAATGCGTGCCCGGTACACAGCTTGAATTTTTTTTAACTGAAATTACCATCTTTTTAACTTACAGGAGTTTCTTATGAAGCTATCACAAAAATTAGGCAAGAATTTCGTTATCACCACCGAACTTGGGCCTGTAAAGGGTGTCCTGGCAGATGAATCTCTGGAAAAGGCCCGCGATTATCTCCCACTGGACGGCATCAATATTCACGATTGCCCCATGGGCAACCTGCGGATCAATTCGATTTCCATGGCAAGCCTGATCCAGAACAGCCTTGATGTTGAAACCGTGCCCCATTTTACCTGCAGAGACCGAAGCCTGCTGGGAACACAGGCTGACCTGCTGGGGGCACACACCCTTGGCATCCGCAACATCCTTGTTACAACAGGTGATCCGCCGAAACACGGGCCTTATCCGTCCAAAGCGGTTTATGATTACAATACGGTTGACCTGATCCGACTGATAAAAAAAATGAACAACGGGTTGGATTATAATGAAAAAGAATTCGGCGGAAGCACGGATTTTAACATTGCATGTACTGCCATGCCAACATCCAGGAAACCCGAACATGAGATGGAAAAAATGGAAAAAAAGATCTCAGCCGGAGCGGATTTTTTTCAAACCCAGGTTGTGTATGATTCTGAAAAAGCCGTGACGTTTCTTAAAGCCGCCCGGAAACTGGACAAACCGATATTAATCGGAGTAATGCCGCTCAAAAGTGTAAAGATGGCAAGGTTCATGGATAAAAATGTTGAGGGTATTGATGTTCCGGAAGACGTTATTTCTCGTATGGAAAATCAAGGCGCAACCGGGATTGAGATCACCTGCGATTTTATAAAAGATATTATTGAATATGCAGACGGTATTCATATTATGGCAATGGGAGATGTAAAAGGCACCAACCATATTATCGAATTTACCCGCAGCCTTATTGCACAATGATCCGGCGGGTCTGCCGTCATATGTAGCACTGCAGGGATAAAAACTGTGTGCCGGGTTTGACCGGCACACAGTGTTTATTTTACAAAGGGCTTTATTTCTTCTTCTTTTTTTTGGAGCTTATTGTAAGCTGAACAACAATCTAAAACTCTTGTTTTTATTGTCACGATTTCATCATTTCATCTAGTTTCGAGGAAAGTTTCCTGGCTGTTCTGACAAATTCGTTTTTAAAATTCCGGCTTTCCGCATCGTTAAAACTTGTAAAATCAAGCAGATTAAATTTTTTTACCATATTCAGCAGATCAAGCATACTTGTCTCAGCAAGGGTGTGGCAGGCTGAAAGCCTCGTTTTTTTGTCTTCAGAATTTTTTCCTTCCCCTTCACTTATCAGGTCTTGAGACAGGGCTTGAAAATTTTCCTGGAAACGCTTGTGCAATGTTTCGTATATTATCAGGAACAAAGCATCTACCCGATTGGTTCTGATCAATGTGGGGCTGTGAAAAACAGAGCGGGTTTTGTCCACACTCACATCTGACTTGCCGAGGTATTCAATCTTTTCAAACCAGTTCAAGGTATAGGCAATATGATCTTTGTGCTGCCATTTGTCTTTTTCCCAGGCATGGGCACGGATGGCTTTGGTCAATTCCGAAAGACAGATCTCATGGGTCTGATAATCAAAGGTTCCCAACAGGGCACCGGACTGGAAAATATCCATGCCCGGCTTGTGGGCATGTTCTGAAATCTCAATACAGATTATCCGTTCTTCCTTGCCCGGTCTCAGGATAATTATTTTATAGGAGGGTTTGCCCTTTTCAATGCGCATCAGTTCTTCAGCTGAATCCGGCGGAATAATGGCGTTGGCAACAGTAGGGGTTAAAAAGGCTGCTAAAAGACCGGGACTCAGGTCCGTCACCTCCAAAGCCGCCTTGAATACGGGCAGGTCTTTTTCTTCCAGCGAATGGACCGGTGTTAGTTTTCCTTTTTCCAGATCAGGTGAAAAAAGGTCCATGTTGGCTTCAAGGGCGGCTTGCCAATAGGCACTCCTGGGGTCTCTTTTTTCATCAATCCATTGTTTTGCTTTTGTGGCAATCGGGTCCATTAAATCATTCCTTTATTTTATTTTCATGTTTTATACCCGGGAAGGATTAATTTTATTTTCTCGTCCAAGGGTATTTAAATCAAACATGACATAAAACCAGAAATCTCCTTTTGTTGTCAATCTATTTTATACAGGTGTCTTTTATACTGGTGCCGGATTTGTACTCTATATAGATGTCAATCAGCATGATAACTGAATATTAATTTTTGGTAAAAATTAACAGGTGTATGAGAATTCAAGGATAGGATAACTAATCATAACTGCAATCAGGTTCTCAATGTTTTATATTATCAGATTGATTGTCCGTTTGATGGATTAAATTTCCACAAACCGCAAGATGTTGCGCTTGGCTACAGTTTTAAAACTCCCAGGACTATTTAATAATAGTCCTGGGCTTTAAATCCAGCATTGGGTAAGAAAAATCATAGACACATTAAACACCTCTTTATTATTCCATAATCCATTCCCAACAATGATATTTTTTATTTAAAATCAGAGGCGCATCTTTTTGCTTCCCCTGCATTTTCATATTATGTGCAGATGCTCATTGTATATTCCTGATGCCCAGAATGTTCGTCAGTTTGTTCACTAATGACCGTAAAGCCTTGGGCAAGATTATTCTCTTTATTCCCGGCCGGTATGAACAGACGGTGAGGTATTGCGGCTGGTATTTCCGATTTGATTCCTGAATTGGTTTATTACTTTTCCGATTCCCAAATCCAGGCAGTTGGCTGGATTTGATTTTTATTGACCTTTAAGCAAATAAAATGCATCCTATGAATTATGAAAAACATTACGTTTGAAAATCCGATGCTTACCAGAGAACTCTTCGGTCATCACAACTATAATCTGGATAAAATTTGCAAAGCGTTTAATGTGGAGATCAATACAAGGGGCAGTTCTTTGTTGGTTAATGGCACAGCCCACAATACTGATCTTGCTGAAAAAATACTCCGACAACTTTATCAGCTTCTGGAAAATAAATTTTCTTTTGACGAAGCTGATTTTGATGCCGCTATAAAAATTATAAAACACAACAATAATTCCCATATCAAAGATATTTTTTCTACAACAATTTTTAAAACAGTTAGAAATAAACCCATCACCCCACGCAATCCTGCCCAAAAAGAATATGTAGAGGCAAGCCTTAAAAATGATATTCTTTTTGCCATAGGTCCCGCCGGAACCGGCAAAACATATCTTGCAATGGCAATGGCCATGGCCGCATTTTCAAGAGGTGAAATCAAAAAAATCATATTAGCAAGGCCTGCGGTCGAAGCAGGAGAGACTCTGGGATTTTTACCCGGCGACCTTGCCCAGAAAATAAATCCCTATCTTCGCCCTTTGTATGATGCTCTTTATGATATGATGGACTATGAAAAAGTACAAACACTTATAGAGCAGGACACCATTGAAATTGCCCCCCTTGCTTTTATGCGGGGAAGAACCCTGAGCAATTCTTTTATTATTCTTGATGAAGCCCAGAATACAACGTCGCAACAAATGAAAATGTTTTTGACACGAATTGGCTATGGATCAAAAGTAATTGTTACAGGAGATATCACACAGGTTGATCTTCCCACCGGTAAAAAATCCGGTCTTATAGAGGCTAAAGGTCTATTAAAGAAAATAAATAGAATCAAGTTTATTTATTTTTCAAAAAATGATGTCATCAGACATAAACTTGTATCAAGCATTATTGAAGCCTATGAAAAGAAACAAAAACGATAATAATATATAAAAATTCAAAGCATACCTTTTGATAAGTCCCTTTTTCCTATGGACTTTGCTCATTCTTATCCATCAGACATAAACCTTGACGGAATTTTTCCGTTGAAGTACATATTACCTTTAAAGATGGTTATTTCCGTTATTGTTTAATTTGCCCACGGGCAACGCAACAGGTGTTTTTTGATGACAGATTTTAATAATGATATAACTTTTGCCAATTATAGGATGGATGTCCGTTACGATGGGCAAAATTACTACGGATGGCAACGGCATAAAGGCAAGCCTACGATCCAGGGCGCATTGGAACATGCTGTGACAAAATGTTTTGGATTGCGACATAATGTCGAAGGATCAGGACGAACCGATCGCGGAGCACATGCAACAGGACAAGTCGCATCTATTCGTCTTCCCGAAGATATCAACGAAAAAGAGGCTTTGTTTAACTTTAACATTGTCCTTGAGAAAAACATCGAAATCACCAGTTTAAAGAAGATGTCTGATAGCTTCCATGCAAGAGAATCCGCAATTGGGAAATGTTACATCTATAAAATCTGGAACCACCCCAGGCTTCCATCTGAAATGAATGGAAAGGTTTGGTATGTCCCTGAAAAAT
Source organism: Desulfobacula phenolica (assembly GCF_900105645.1). Classification (NCBI taxonomy): domain Bacteria; kingdom Pseudomonadati; phylum Thermodesulfobacteriota; class Desulfobacteria; order Desulfobacterales; family Desulfobacteraceae; genus Desulfobacula; species Desulfobacula phenolica. The sequence goes on from NZ_FNLL01000009.1 coordinate 214,805, forward strand.
TGAATGTTAAAGCTATGGATAAAGCCTGTTCATATTTTACAGGGACTAAAGATTTTGCTTCGTTTGCCAAAGTTCCAAACTATAAAAGGGCAACATCGGTAAGAACTGTTCATTCTCTTACGCTTACAGAAGAAGACCCTTTACTGTGCTTTTCAATTATTGCTGACGGTTTTCTTTATAAAATGGTACGCAATATAGTTCGCGCACTTGTTAAGGTTGGAGAGGGAAGGTCAAAAGTCGATGATATTCCCCGTATAATAGATGCAAAGAATCGTAAGGCTGCGCCCGGTACAGCTCCCGCTTCAGGTCTTTATCTTGATACTGTGTTTTATGATAAAAAGAGCATGGATGATGCTATCAAAACAGATCAGACAGAGGCTATATAATGGGAAAATTTGAACACCAGCGCCATAAATTTCGAACAGGTTTAATCCAGCCCCGTGAGCTGATTATTGCATGTGTACCCATGCGTAGCAACGTTAATATTTCTCAGATCGCCCGCACCGCAAGTGCATGTGCTGTGGAGAAAATGATTATTTGCGGGAATGCATCATTAATTAGTAAAATTGCCAGAGACGCCACTTCAGAGCTAACAGTTTCAACCCACAGATCATTAGGCCCTGTACTAAAAAAACTTAAAGCAGATGGTTACTCTATTGTGGGGATAGAACAAACATCCAACTCACAGAACATCCATCACTTCTTTTTTAAGCGTCGATCAGTTTTAGTTGTGGGTAATGAGCGCCTTGGGATTAAGGATGATATCCTTGAGCTACTGGATGAAGTTATCGAAATTCCCGTATGGGGGATGCCCCATAGCTACAACGCCGCTTCTGCTGCCAACATGGCTTTGTATGAATACTGCCGCCAGTTTCCAGAAGGATAAATTTCTGCATTACCTTACGTCATCCCTAAAAAAAATTAAAGAAGAATGGTTATCAATCTGGAGTTTAGGATACAAAGTGCCAAAGGGGCCAATTAATGCCAATGTTCTCAAGAGCAAATCATATAATCCCCATAGCCCTACATATACATTCAGTTCACACATTTTATCAATCATTGAAAGATGTGTTATGACTTTGGTAACCACCGGCATACTCTTCAGGGTTTTATGTTGCGGATAAAGACGTTAAAATGTCAATGGCCATTAACATAAAAGGGTCTGGGTGTTGTCCCTTTGTGCAAAGTCATTGAAAAAGTTTAACCATGCGGATATACTTGTTTTCATGCGACTTCGAATCATCATATTGATATTGGCGCTGTTTGTGTTTTTATCCGCTTCAACCGGCGGATTCTTATACTATTACTCCTTTCGAAAGGCTGCCTTTCAAAAGACGGAAACCAATGCCTATTCCAGGCTTAAACTCCTGACAGGTCACCTGTCTTCGTATCTTTCAGAACATATTAAACCGGTTAAAACCCTTTCGGGTATCAGAGAATTAAAAACAGTGCTTAAAGATACCAACCTGGAAACGATTTACAGGGCCAACAAGATCCTTGATCATTTCGCACAATCTCTTGATCTTGATGTCAGCTACCTCATGGATAAAAACGGCATTACCTTATGTTCCAGCAATCGCAATGCCCACGACAGTTTTGTGGGGCATGATTTTTCCTTCAGGCCTTATTATAAAAAAGCTGTTAACGGTATTGCGTCAACATATCTGGCTCTTGGCACAACTTCCAGCAAAAGGGGGGTTTATTATGCCCACCCGGTTTATGATGAAAACAATAGTGATATCCTTGGGGTTGCAGTTATCAAAACATCGGTTGAATTTGTTGAAACAAAATTGTTTTCCAAATCAGATGACTCTCTTCTTTTTGTTGATACAAATGGTGTTATTTTCATCTCAAATAAGGATGAGTTGAGGTTTAAGCTCTTATGGCAGTTGAATGAAGAAAATATCAGTAAAATTGAAAACTCAAGACAATTTGGAAACGGCCCCTGGGCCTGGTCCGGTTTTTCAAGAGACAAAAAAAATCATATAAAAGACGGGTATGTGATGGATAAAAACAATGCCCGATACCTGTTTACAAGCCTTGATGTTGCAAATTATCCGGGTTGGAAAATTATTAGTTTAAGAAATTACAAAGAAATTGAACGGCAGGCAGTCCAACCCTTTGTCAGGGTTACAGGACCGGTTATCATTTGCGTGTTGATCCTGACCGGTTTTTTAGCCCTGATTCTTTACCGGCTGGGAAGCCTGGAAATCACAAAACGGAAAAAAGCGGAAAAAGAACTTCGGCTCAGTGAAGAGCGATACAGACACATCTACCATAAAACCCCGGTCATGCTTCATTCAATTGATATCCGAGGAAGGATTATACGGGTTTCTGATCACTGGGTGGAGGTAATGGGGTATCAACGCGAAGATGTTATTGGCAGACAGCTCATCAGTTTTTTTACGCCTGAGTCTAAAAAATATGCAGTGAATGTTATCTTTCCCCGATTTTTCAGTACTGGATTTTGTAAAGATGTTCCTTATACCTATATTAAAAAAAATGGAGAAAATTTGGATATCATGTTGTCCTGCTACGGGGTCAAGGATGAAAACGGTGATATTGTCAGATCCCTTGCTGTGAGTGTGGATGTGACGGAAAAAAATCGCACGCAAAAAGATCTTCAGATCGCAAAAGAAAAATTATCGCAATATTCTCATGACCTGGAACAGCAGGTAAAAAAGAGGACTGCCCAGCTTGAAAAAACCCGGGATAATCTGAAAAATCTATCAAAGAATATTATTGATTCCCAGGAAAGGGAAAAAGCAGTTGTAGCAGGGGAACTTCACGATCATTTGGGGCAGGTGCTGACCGCCCTGCGATTTGATGCGGTATGGGTGGAAAAATATTTAACAGACATTGATGAAGCCGCAGGGAAAAGGGCAGGAAAAATGTGTTCACTGATTGATGATACCATCACGGATGTAAGGGCCATGGCCTATCGTTTAAGGCCAAGGGTCCTGGATGATCTTGGGCTTGTGGATGCTCTGGAATCATTGCTTTCTGATTTTGAAAAGCGGTCAAATGTTTCATGTGTGTTCAAGGCCGGTCAAATTCCAAAAATTGACGACACCCTTGCCACAGCACTTTACAGGATAGGTCAGGAAGCTGTAACCAACGCACTTAGGCATTCCAATGCCACTACCATTACAGTTGAGTTGAAAACAGATAAAACAGGCATTGTTTTAACCATACAGGATAACGGATGTGGCTTTGATCTGTTTAATGATAAAGAATTTGCCGGATTCGGTCTGGAGGGAATGAAAGAACGGGCCGATCTTGTTGAAGGAAAACTTGACATATCTTCCCGATTGTCGGAAGGGACAACAGTTTGCTGTAAAGTAAAAATAAAAGGATAATTCATGATTAAAGTGCTGCTTGCCGACGACCACAGTATTGTCAGGGAAGGGTTAAGAAGAGTTCTGGAAGACAGCAATGAGATTGAGGTGATCGCCGAGGCAGCAGACGGCCAGGCAGCTTTGGACGAAGCCATCAACAAAAAGCCCGATGTGGCGGTGATTGATATCTCAATGCCGGGAATGGATGGTCTTGAGGTGACCACCCGATTGAACAGTTACTGCCCGGATGTTCCTGTTCTTATCTTAACCATGCATGATGAAGAGCAATACGTTATAAGAGCCATAGAAGCCGGTGCCATGGGATATGTCACAAAACAGTCCGCTCCTGAACAGCTTGTGGCTGCCGTAAAGAAAATCCATGAAGGCCGGCGGTATCTGACGGAAAAAGCCAGTGAGGCTCTGGCCCTCAGGGTTATCCGTGGAAATAAAAGTCAAACACTCACGGAATCGTTGTCCATGCGCGAGCTTCAAGTATTGCGAAAACTTGCCATGGGCTCGACAAACAGGGAAATTGCAACGTCATATAATATCAGCGTAAAAACCGTTGACACCTACCGGTCAAGAATCTTAAAAAAACTTAATTTAAGAAATAATGCCGAGTTATCCAGGTATGCCATTCAAAACAAACTGGTGGAATTATAACTTATTGGTTTAATAAGATTGTTTTGATTTCATCGCCACATGCATCTGCCCGATTTTTTTAAATTCACTTGACAAGTTTTCTTTTTTTTAATTATTGTGTGAATTTAATAAACTAGAAAAGAGGAAAAAAAATATTATGTTGTTATATGAAAATATTAAAAAATTATCGGAATTTTTAACCTCATCATCAGCATCGGAGGCATAACTTTTAAAAAAAATCGTATGACGATAATATATCTTAAACGGAGAGGGTCTTGAAGGTTCTCCATTATTAATTATTGTAAAATCGGGTGTGATTATGAAAACTATTAAGGTTCAAATGCTTGTAAAGTACAGTATTGTAATGATTTTAATTGTTGCTGCCATCGGCATGATTGTATCCTGGCAGTTAGACAACAGTATTACAAAGCAAGCCGTAGCAATAAGCAATGGGCTTGTCAATCAAAATAATGCAACTATCGCCAGCTATGGCAGAGTTCTGGATCTTTTTATTAATGATGTTAAAGAAAATGTTCGAACGACGACCAAAGAAATTTCGAATAATTCTTCTGTTCGGAGTCTTGTTGAAATGGTTCTGGCGACACCGCTGAGTTTTCAACTGGCTGAAATAGGCAAGCAAAAGGCAATTGACTATTCCGTTGTGCTTGATATAAAGGGCGGCTGTATCGCGACTTTTCCAGCAGACGCGGATCAAGGCTGGTTGAATAATTATTATAAGGAGTCAAAATACGGCCCTCTTATAAAAGAGCTTATCAACAGTAAGGATAAGGATGCTGTTTTAAAAAACGGACTCATGGCAAAATTCACGGCTGATTTTCTTAAAGCGCTTAATTTAAGCCATAAAGATGTTTCAGGAAAAGGAACCATAGGCATCCTGTCGGCAGATATTATTCTGGATGATTTCGGAGGCCCTGTCGGGGTTTGTATTAATGGAAAACTGTTAAATGATTTTTCTGATAATCCATTAAAAAAATTATTTAAAACTATTGATTCTGCAAGTGCGATCTATTTTGAAGGGATTCCCCTGGTGTTTGCAGGGTTTGATCCGTCAAAACAAGCCGTACCCGATGAAGCGTCCCGACTGGCCTTGGACCCGGATATACAAAAGGATATTCTAAGTAATCCTGACGGAATTTATCGTGAAGTCCTGCTTGCAGACAAAAAATATCTCACCAAATGTTCAGTAATGACATCCTTTGACGGAGAAACATTAGGTTCCATTTTAGTGGGTGTGCCCAAAGAAAATGTGAGCAGCACAATACAGACATTGATTGATTCCGGCCTTGCAGCCAAACGAAAAGTTCAAACCTGGATCATTGGAGTTGCCCTTGTGGGCATCTCATTATTCATTCTTGGCTCCCTTCAAATTTCCAAAGGAATTGTGAGGCCTATACTGAAGGTTGTTGACGGATTGTCCGACAGCGCTTCCCGGCTGGCATCCGGAGCAATTCAAATTTCATCTGACAGCAAATCCCTTGCAGAGGGATCATCCGGCCAGGCTTCCGCTATAGAGGAAACCTCTGCATCCATCGAAGAAATGTCTGTGATGACCAAACAAAACGCCGACAATGCACAAAAGGCTAATCTTCTCATGCAGGAAGGCAACCATGTGATAAAACAGGCCAATCAGGCCATTACCAATTTAAACACTTCCATGAATGAGATTTCCACGGCCAGTGAGAAAATATCCAATATTATTAAAACCATTGATGAAATTTCATTTCAAACCAACCTGCTGGCATTAAACGCTGCAGTTGAGGCTGCCAGGGCAGGTGAGGCAGGTGCCGGATTTGCAGTGGTGGCCGATGAAGTTCGCAGCCTGTCCATGAGGGCAGCTCAAGCTGCTAAAAGCACTTCCCAGATGATTGAAGGAACGGTGAATACTATTGGTGAAGGTTCTGCAATGGTCTCTCAGGCAAGTGAAGTGTTCATCCATCTGACTGAAAGCATCTCTGATGTGGCGGCTCTGCTCAATGAAATCAGCACAGCCTCCAATGAACAGGCGTTCGGAATAGAACAGGTGAACAAAGCTGTATTGGAAATGGACAAGGTGACACGGCGGAATGCCGACAGTGCTAAAGAGTCGGCCAATACCTCTTCGGAAATAAGCGGTCACGCACAGCAGATGAAAGTTATGGTAGGTGAGCTGGCAGCTTTAGTATAAATACGCAATAACGGCCATGGCAGATCACTCTGCCACAACAAATAATGAAAGATATTTAATTTCAGCAGTTTAAAAATTCTTTCATATAAATCAAGAGGATAACAAGGGGCATTGCCGGATATTTTTCCGGCAACAACCATGTAGGGCAATCAAATAAATTATTGATCGAGCTGTTCAAAATTTAAAAATATTTTATTTAAAGTGGTTTTGCACTGGTTGATTTCTTCTGAAGAAATGCCCTGTTCCGCCTCTTCCAATAATTCTTCGACAATGGCAATCAACTCGGTTTTAAATTCTTTGGCTTTATTGGTAAGATAGACCAATTTGCTTCGTTTGTCATTTCTATCAGGAACCCTTAATACAATATTTTTCTTTTCCAGGACATTCAAAAGACGTGTAATAGCGGCCTTGTCTTTTACCGCAATATTGGAAAGCTCCTGCTGGGTCTGTCCGTCTTTCCTATACAGATGAACAAGGATGCTCCATTGCTCATAGCTTACATCAAAACCGCTTTGAGAAAATTTTTTAGTCAGTCTTTTTATGATTGAGCGGGATGTGCGGCCCACTAAATATGCAATTGATGAATCAATAAGTTTGTTGAATATTTCCATTTAGATCTATTTTATTTCCCATATTAAAAATATTACACAGATTAATGTGTAAATATTATTTTGTATTTAATTCTAAACCTTTTTGGCTAATATTGTATAAAATCGTTGACATTGCAACTATTTTTTTAGAAGGATAACGCTTGAACAATCAAATCCCCTTTGAAATGACCTGATTTCAAAGGGGATTTGATTGTTTTTTTGGAAGGGCTGGCCTGGACGAAATAAAAAAAAGGGCGTTTATGCTGGTTTTTTTTTGAAAAGTTTTTTTATGTAGCCGATCCAGATACCGCTGAGGAACCATGAATATGCCCAAGTGCCGAAGAAAATCAAAACAAATGCTTTAATAATGTCGGTTGAACTGCCGTTAAGCGAGAATCCAGGGACATAGCCGAAAAGGATGGGCCCCAGGTATAAAAATTTAGCAAACTTAAATGAGGTAAATGCGGTTTTCCACATGTTTGCTTTTGCAATTGTGGCACCTGCAAATGCCGCAATGCAGACCGGTGGGGTGATATTGGAGTCTTGTGACAGCCAGTAAACAATCATATGGGCAGCTATCTCATTTACACCCAAGTGAGTCAGGGCCGGAACAGCGACCACGGCAGTGATGAGATAGGCAGCCGTCACCGGCACTCCCATTCCCAGCACAAGGGATGCAAGCGCAACCAGCATTATGGTCAGCAACAAGGAACCTCCTGCCAGTTCTATCATAATATCGGCAAAGGTCAGCACCAGGCCGGAGAAGGTCAACACGCCGATGATAATACCGATAATACCCACTGTTGCACCAATCTTAAGGCTGTTTTCAGTTCCTTCTCTTGCCGCTTCAACAAATCTTTTGGGACCGATCCTGGTCTCTTTTCTGGCATAACTTATGGCTATACAGGATACAAGACCCAAAATGGCGGAATATCCGGGAGAAAATCCATATAGCATAAAAATGGTGATGACAACCAATGGAATGATATAAAACCATTGTTTCTTAAAAATCTGTGTGGCTGAAAATTCTGATTTTTCACCCACAATATTATATTTTTTAGCTTCATAATGGACCATGCAGAAAACAGAAAAAAAATACATCAGGGCCGGAAATATGGCCACCAGCATTATTGTGGAATAAGGTACACCTGTCAGTTCCGCCATGATGAATCCTCCCGCCCCCATAATCGGGGGCATGAACATGCCGCCTATGGAAGCGGCCGGTTCTATTCCCCCGGCAATATGAGGTTTGAATCCTGCTTTTTTCATCATGGGAATGGTGAACATGCCTGTGGAAACCGTGTTTGCAATGGCTGATCCCGAGATGGACCCGAACAGTCCTGATGCAATAACCGACACTTTTGCAGGCCCGCCGATTTTATGTCCTACGGCAGCAAGGGGCCATTCAATAAAAAATTTCTGAGCACCGCATTTTTCCAGGAATGCACCAAAGAGTACAAACAAAATCACATAGGTTGCCAGAACATTGGCCATTATCCCAAAGACGCCGTCGCTTTTGTAAAATATGCTGACACACAATTCAGTGAACGGGGCACCTGCATGGGAAACCAGATCCGGTGCCAGATATCCATAAACACCGTACGTCAGCATGATGACACCCAAAAAGACAAACACACCGCCTACCACCCGTCTGGCCAATTCCACACCAATTAACACGCCGATAATGGCAAAAAACATATCCGTGGTTGTTTCAGCGCCTGTCCTATAATTAATGACCTCAAACATAAAAATCCAGTATCCAATGGACAGAACGGAAAGAATAATGAGGATATAGTCCACAAACCTCATGATTCTGGATTTGGCTTTATACAGCAGGAAGACAAGAACATAGGTTATAATGACATAAACCCCCCTGTGATACTGGGTTGCCATGGGCTGGATCACCGCAGCATAAGAGTAAAAAACCACCAGGATCACCGAGCATGCATCAAACACGATTTGCTCAAATTTGTTTAGCTTTTCGTACATGATTTGCCTTCCTGTTTTTTAAATTAATAGCCCTGTTAACTTATTTTAACGATTAACTTATTTTAAAACCCCTTTTTCTTTCCAGAATTTTTCAGCACCCGGATGGAAAGGTGTTACGATACCATCGGCACCGGTTTCAACTGCCATATATTTGAAGGTCTTTTTCTGTGATCTCATGTGGGCCAGCCCCTCATCCGTAAAGATCAGGGAAAGCATTTTATAAACATGATCGGCAGACACTTTTGGATTTGCCACCCAGAGAGCGGAATCCTGGAACGAGGGAGAGTCATACTCTACACCCTTGTATGTATTTGCAGGGATGGAAAGTTTTGCAAAGTAAGGATATTTTTTATAAAATCCGCTTGCTTTAGCGTCTTCATCAAGATTTATAAGTTCAATGTCATTTGTCTGGGCCGCCATGATAACGGCACCGCTGGGAAAAGCCGTGAACAGCCAGAAAGCATCCAGCTGGTTGTTGCCAAATGCCTGAGCCGCATCATTATACCCCATTGCATTTCTTTCGATTTCATCCCAGACTCCCATGTGGGAAAAAAACAGTTCACAGTTTGCAAACGCACCTGAACCGGCATTGCCGACCCCGACTTTTTTGCCTTTCAGATCTTTTACGCTTTTAATTGCTGAACCTTTTCGTGTAACCAGCTGAGCCGGAGCGCCATAGAGCCATGCAACAGCAAGGACATTTTCATATTTTTTTGTATCATTTTTCATCATGCCGTTTCGACCCAGGTAGACATGACCTGAGTACACAACGCTCATCTGTTGAGCCCCGGAATCTGTTTTTCTTAAATTTTCCACTGAACCGGCTGAAGATTGTGCCTGTACTTTAAATTCTGCAACAGCTTTCATGGGTTTATACACCTGGATGGCATTGGCCACCACCTGGAATGTCCCACCGGCAGGGCCGCCACCAAAAACGATTCTACTTGTTTCTTTTTTTTCAACAACCGTTGGTGCCTTTTTGAATATACCCGAAATATAGAGTCCTGCAAAAATCAGGACAATTACAACTGCTCCAATGATTATTAATAACCCCTTATTTTTCATTACGATCCTCCTGTTTTTGGTGTTTAAAAAGAATCTATCTTTGCCGTTAAAAGGATATCAAATATGGCGTCAATGAATCAATTGGAGGATTTCTGATTCTGGTGTAGGTAAATTTCTTACAAAATTCATAGTTTTACTTGTTTTTGGGGTTGATCATAACTTTGGCTGTCTATTGGAAATTACATCGTATTGATTAACCCTTAAAAAACTGTCATTAATAGGGAAATTTAATTTTTTTGGGAGATATTAAAAATGAGTGTCGAACCGGGACAAACCAGTGTCGGATTTATCGGATTGGGTGTCATGGGGCAAAGCATGGCAGGCCATATTTTAAATGCCGGATATGAGCTGCATGTCCATACCCGTACACGGCAGAAGGCTGAAATAATCCTTTCAAAAGGTGCTGTCTGGGAAGATACAGTGGGGCGCTTGAGCAGAAAATGTGATGTGATTATTACCATGGTAGGATTTCCCGCTGATGTTGAAGATGTGTACCTGGGGCCGGACGGTATTTTAAACCATGCAGGAAAAGGTACTGTTGTGATTGATATGACCACATCCAGCCCGGATCTTGCAGTCAGGATTTATGAACAGGCAAAGTTGTTCAGTATTGAATGTCTTGATGCACCGGTGTCCGGCGGTGACCTGGGGGCTTTGAACGCTACACTTTCCATTATGGCGGGTGGGGATAAAAAGATTTTTGATAAAATGATCCCTTTGTTTGAAGTGATGGGTAAAAATATTGTATTTCAAGGCAAAGCAGGATCAGGCCAGCATACAAAGATGGCGAACCAGATTGCCATTGCCGCCGGAATGGTCGCGGTTTGTGAGTCCCTTGCCTATGCAAAAAAAGCAGGCCTTGACCCTCAAACCGTACTCAAGAGTATAGGGCAGGGAGCTGCAGGGTCATGGTCTTTGAACAATCTGGGTCCCCGTATGATTGCCGGTGACCTTGAACCTGGGTTTTATATCAAACATTTTATAAAGGACATGAAGATTGCCATAGCATCTTCAAGTCGTTCGGGTCTCAGAACTCCTGGGCTTGATCTTGCCATGTCCCTGTATGAAAAAACAGTCAAAATGGGATATGAAAACAAGGGAACCCAGGCACTTTTTAAGTTGTTTGAATAGACCCTGTGGAAATTTTGAGTGAATACGGCTATTGGGGACTGTTTCTTGCTTCGTTTCTTGCCGCAACCATTCTCCCCATGAGTTCCGAAGTGGTTCTGGGCTATTTGTTAACTCATGATCTGAGTCCTTATATAACGGTTTTTGCAGCGACTTCGGGCAATGTGCTGGGATCTGTCGTAAATTATGGTTTGGGAATTTTGGGCAGCCGGATATCTTTTTATAAAATTTTTGGCTTATCAGACCTGGCAATGGGGCAGGCTGAAAAACGGTTTAAAAAATACGGGGTTTTCAGTCTTTTGTTTGCATGGGTTCCTGTTATTGGAGATCCCTTAACCGTGGCAGCAGGCGTGCTGAAAATAAATTTTGTTGTATTCCTTTTTCTTGTGAGCGTCGGTAAATTTTTGCGGTATTTGTTTGTATCCTGGGCGGTTTTATCGATTTAAGAGGTTTTTGTCTGATTTGACATGATTTGTAATTGTTTCAAGCCAGTCTTATGTTGAAATATTTCGGTTTTTGTGGTCAATAGGACAAATGATTAAGACACCTTACATATCGGTTGCCGTGACTCTTCCTGTAATGCAGTCCTATACATACCGGGTTCCGGATCAACTGAAAGCGGTTTGTTCCCCGGGAATGCGAGTCCTGGTTCCGTTCGGAAGAAGACGTGTGACCGGATATATCCTTTCCGGGCAGGAAAGCTGTGACGGGTTTACAGCAAAGAAGATTCTGGATGTATTGGATGATCATCCCCTGTTCCCTGAATCACAGATTTCATTTTTCAAGTGGATTTCAAATTATTATATCCATCCTCTGGGGGATGTTATTAAAACAGCTCTTCCTTCGGGTTTTGATCGTCATGATGTCTCCTGTGTGTTTGTGACCCGGCAGGGGCGGCATAGCTTGAATAATGCCAAGGTAACGCCGGGGGAAGCCCAGGTCCTTGAATCTATTCTGCAAAAAGAATCGTGTACCCTGAAACAATTGGTGAAAAACAGTAAAAACACCACCATCAATGCCCTTATCCGCCGGATGGAAAAAAATGATCTGATAACGGTTTCAGCAGTTTTGAAAAAAGACGGGGCCACCATAAAAAAAGAAAAGTTCATCCTTTGTGGGGATGGCCCTAAAACAGCTCTTCGCATGTCAAAAAAACGGGAAAAGCTCCTTGCACTGGTCAAAAAGAAACAAGAAATTTCCCTGACCGGGTTGAAAGCTAAGATTCCCACTGCGCCGGCATTGATCAAACCATTGGCCGAGGCCGGATATGTCAAAATCATTCAACGCCAGGTTTTCAGAGACCCCCTGGGTGATCCTGTTGAGCCGGACAGACCACCGGAACTGACAGCGGAACAAGAACGGGTGGTAAGGCAGGTACAGGACAAATCAGGCCAAAGATTTAGCCCTTACCTTTTGTCCGGTATCACAGGTTCCGGCAAAACAGAAGTTTACATGCGGCTGGTCTGGGATGTGATTGAAAAGGGGAGAAACGCCATTGTGCTGGTGCCGGAAATTTCCCTGATCTCCCAGACGGAAAGACGGTTCAGGGCAAGGTTTGGTGATAAGGTTGCCGTGATTCATTCTGCCTTGTCCAAGGGTGAGCTGCTGGACCAGTGGCGAAAAATCGTTTTAAAAAAAGTAAAGATTGTTATCGGGGCCAGGTCTGCCGTGTTTGCACCGTTTGAAAATATCGGGGTCATTATCGTGGACGAGGAGCATGACGGGTCTTACAAGCAGGAGACAGGTCTCAGATATAATGCAAGGGATCTGGCCGTTGTCCGGGCAAAGCTTAACGGCTGCCCCGTGATTTTAGGGTCTGCCACCCCTTCGGTGCAATCCTATCAGAATGTGGTTCTCAAGCGGTTCGAAGAATTAAAACTTGAAACCCGTATCAACCGTCATCCCCTGCCGGAGATCATCCTTGTGGATTTGAAAAATTATAAAGATGCCAGGGGCAGTGACCGGATCATTACGCCAACGCTTGCGCAAGCGATCAGGGCCTGTCTTGATCAAGGAAAGCAGGCATTGATTTTTCTGAACCGGCGGGGTTTTGCAACCTTTCCGGTCTGCATGGACTGCGGCAAATCCTTGTCCTGTAAATATTGTGATATTACCATGACCATGCACAAAGGGCACAATGAATATCAATGCCATCTTTGCGGTTATGCCCGGTCCGTCAACATCAAATGCCCGGAGTGCGGGTCTAAAAAAATAAAGCTGTTGGGGTTTGGAACTGAAAAAGTTGAATCCATGCTAAAGGCCCTGTTTCCGGATGCAAGGCTTGCGAGGATGGATCAGGACTCCACATCCCAAAAAGGGGCCACCATAAAAATATTGAAGAGTATCCGAAACCGGAATATCGATATTGTTGTGGGAACCCAGATGCTTGCCAAAGGGCATGATTTTCCCTCTATCACCCTGGTGGGCGTGATTTGTGCCGATTTGTCCTTGAGTCTTCCGGATTTCAGGGCAGGGGAGCGAACATTTCAGCTTCTGGCCCAGGTGGCCGGTCGTGCAGGAAGAGGGGATACGCCGGGAAAAGTGATTATGCAGACCTATAATCCCGAACATTTTATTATTGAAGCCTCCAGGAAACAGGATTTTTTTGAATTTTTTCAAAATGAAGTGCCGTATCGGAAAGCCTTGATGTATCCGCCCTTCTCGCGGATGATTCAGTTGAAACTGTCGGGAAACAGCGCGGCAAAGGTAAAAGTCTATGCCGCCACTGTTGCACAGGTTCTCAAAGCCATGGTTGAAGCTCAGGAAAATCAAAAGGATCTGGTTCAGGTTTTGGGACCCATTGAGGCGAGTATTCCCAAAATTTCTTCACGGTTCAGATGGCAGATTCTTGTGAAAAGCCCTTCTTCAGCAATGTTAAACCAGCTGATAAAATCCATGATGGATAATCCCAAGACAAAGCCCAAGTCAGGGATGCGGCTGATTGTGGATGTTGATCCGTATTCTTTAATGTAGCGGGACCGGCAGACTCTTTTTCATCTAAACCTCATAAGCCAGCTATTTTTTTTGCTGAATTTTTATATTTTTCAAACGAATTCTTTGACCACCAAAACTGGCTTTCCGATGGTTTTCCTTTTATCTTTGCAGGCACTCCCATTGCCAGAGAGTTGTCTGGAATTTCCTGGCCGGGACCAACAAGAGTCGCTGCAGCAATAACGCAAAAATCTCCTATGATTGACCGGTGTAACAAGGTCGCATTTATGCCGATAAGAACATGGCTGCCAATAGAAATACTGTGAACCACTGCTCCATGTCCTATTGTCACCCTGTCCCCGATACTTACCGGAGAATCGTCTTCTCCCGGTATACCTGAATGGATGACGCAGTTGTCTTCGATAACGCTTTGCTTTCCAATTGTAATTTTTCCCATATCCCCCCGGATGACAGCCCCCGGCCAGACACTGCTCTCTTCTCCGATTTCCACATCCCCGATAATCACTGCTGTTTCATCTATATAAGCTGTAACAGCAATCTGTGGTGTTTTTCCATCAAATGATCGAATCATAATTTGCCTCTTTTTAATTTAAATGAATGCCTATTTTATCTTTTGCTGCCAATATTGTACTTTTTTAATTTTGACCTTAAGGTCGGACGGGTGATACCTAAAATACGGCATGTTTTACCAAAATGCCAGTCAAAGGCATCCAGCACTTTGATGATATAATCCTTTTCAACCTCACAAAGCGGTTTGAATAGTTCACTTTTCTGTTTTTTTTCAGATATTTTCCCCAGTGCAGCATACAGATCTTCTTCAGTCAACAAGGAAGATTTTGCCATAAGGACTGCCCGGGTAAGTGTGTTTTCAAGCTGTCGAACATTTCCGGGCCAGTCGTACCTGGAAAAAATATGGGTCAGCATATCCGAATCAAAACTTTTTACCTGCATATGGGTCTGGGCACTGATTTTTTTGATCAAGTAGTCGGCAAGTAATGGAATATCAGATTTCCTATCCCTTAGAGGTGGTACATGGATAGTCATGACTGAGAGTCGGTGGAAAAGATCTTCTCTGAAGCTTTTTTGACTCATCATGGTATCAAGTTCCCGATTTGTAGCTGCCAGTATCCTTGCATTGGATCGGATTACTTTTGTACTGCCTACCCTGACGAATTCTTTTTCATGAAGAAACCTAAGCAGCTTGCTCTGTGTCTGCAGCGGCATTTCTCCAATCTCATCGAAAAAGATCGTACCGTCCCCTGCTTTTTCCAAACGGCCGACAAAAGTGGAATCAGCTCCCGTGAAAGCACCTTTTTCATATCCGAAAAGTTCGCTTTCCGCCAGTGTATCCACGAGAGTGGAGCAGTCCATTACAATAAACGGCTGTTTCTTGTATATCCCCTGAAAATGGATGGCCTTTGCAATCAATTCCTTGCCGGTCCCGCTTTCTCCCTGAATCAGGACCGTCACCCTGGAATCAGTGACCAGTGCGATTTTTTTGAATACCTCTTTCATTGCCATACTTTTACCGACAATGTAGGACATATCATAATTGAATCTTTTTCCCTGGATCTGTTGGTTTTTGACGTCAACACCTTTGCCGCTTATTTTGGATAACTTGTACAGGGCCGCATCCATTTCATGAATATCAATCGGCTTATGGATAAACTCAAATGCACCCATCTTAATGGACGCAATTGTATTTTCCATATCCTGATAGGCCGTGATAATAATAACCTGGGTCTGTGGTATCTCTTTTTTTATTTTTTCAAGCACCACCAGTCCATCAATGTCCGGCAGTTTGATATCGAGGATCACAAGATCAGGCTTTAACTTTCTGGCCATTGCGAGACCTTTCAGCCCTTTCAGCGAGGTGTAAACCATCCAGCCTCGTTGCTGGAAAAAGACATTCATTGACTCCAGAATTGAGGGCTGGTCATCAATGACTAATACATTAGATTCCATATGTTCACTCCAGGGGAAGCCGGATTAAAAAATTTGTACCCATTGGCTGCCGCGTTTTGATTTTTACCTCGCCGCCATGCGCTTCTACTATTCTTTTGACATTGTTCAACCCTATCCCAGTGCCTTTGCTTTTTTGCGTGAACATGGGATCAAAAATGTGCGGCAATATTTCTTTTGGAATGCCCGGCCCATTGTCGCCCAAAACAATTTCCAGCATGCTCCTGTTCTTTTGCTTCAGGCGCCTGGAAGAAAGAAAGATTTTTCCTGAGCCCGGCTGGGCTTCGATGGCATTGAATAATAAGTTCAAAATCACCTGTTCCATCCGCTGGGGGTCTATTTGTATCATGTCTATCTGACGGCTTAACCGGACGCTTACCGTTAAATTATTATTGATAATCCGATGATGCATGACCGCAATTGCATTTTCCAGTAGCTGCCGGACACTCACATGTTTTTTTTCAAGACGGAACGGTATGCTTAAATTCATCATTTCAAGCAGAGCCTGGTCAATCCGTGTTATTTCATCAAGGCTGGTCTCAATCAAGCGCAGCTTTACCGGGTTCTGCTCCGATTGTTCAAACATCTGTAAATTCATTTTTACCGCCGACATGGGATTCCTGATTTCATGGGCCAGGTATCCGGCCTGTTTTGCAAGCGCGGTTAACTTTTTTGTTTCATGAATTTTTTTGCCCAGTGCAATCCGTTCACTGATGTCCCTGCAAATCCCTATAGTGGCCGGCTGATTTTCAAATGTAGACCGTTTGGCAATCACTTCCGTGGGCATCCGGCGCCCGTCTTTGTGCAGCCTTAAATACTCAATTCTACCGGAAATTGTTTCCTTTATCATACTGGCGTTGTAAGCCGAACGGACCACCTCATAGGATTCAGGGGCAACATAATTTAAAAAATCAGATTTAAGGATAGTGTGTTGTGAGTACCCGTGCATCTGGGCAAAGGATTTGTTTGCAAACGCAATTTTCCAATTGATCACAACAAAATAACCGTCATTGATATCTTCCACCAGTATCTTGTATTTTTTTTCTGACTCTGCCAGCTCTTTTGTCCGGCTGACAACTTCCTTTTCCAGAGATTGTGCATGTGATTTGATGAATTCATCATGGATATTTTGAAAAATTTCACTGAATCTGGTGATGGTAAACACCATACATTTCTGGAGACGAAGCGCTTCTTTACAAAGCTCCTGGGTATCCATATTTTTAATCATCAGCGGAATGAGGATTCGGCGGAAAAGTTCAAATGATTTTTGTACTTCAGATACTTTAAAACCTTGTGAAAACCGTTTATGAGCAATACTGGTGATAAAGGAATCAAGCCCATCCCACTGGTCTGATACAAGCACATCATAAAATCCTTTGACGGCTTTATTCAACAGCGGTAGAAGTTCCTGCTCCGTTATTTTGTAATAACTGGTTCCAGAATTGCTGGTCAGGGCATCAAACCATTCATTGATGATTCTTTCTTTATTTATTGCCAATATGGTTTTCAGTTTCATGTTTCACCTTTGTAAAAATTTTTATCCTAAATTTACAGCGCAAAACCTTATTCCACTATTAAAAAAAAATTAACAGGATAATACCTAAAAAAAATTGAAAATAAAACTGAAAACTATTTTCAAAGAATATTTGAAAATAGTTTTCAGTTTAGCATATTCGCATATAAAATATATGCTTAAATAACAGGTGTTTATAATATGGCATACAGATTGCTTTATATATCAGCAGTTGACCAATACCTGATAAGGCAGATGCATGATGAAAAAAAAATTACATACTTCTCAAGAAGAATTGATATCAGCTGATATTTTTCCCCTTTATATGAGCAGTTTGGGCAAACGTGTATCAAGATTTGGGTTTTGTTTATTCAGTCCAAAAAAATATTTGCGGCAAAACACCCGTAAATGTTGATTTAGAAGCTTCTGTTAAAGAAGCTGTAATATTTGGATGAATTATCATCCGTAACGTTAAAGGAGAAAATGTTAAATGATTAATTTTAAAGGGTTTACGCCTTATCCGGAAGAATTTGCCAGACAGTACCGTAAACAAGGATTTTGGAAAGACAAAACCATTTCACAGATTATGGAAGAAAGTTTTAACCGTTTTTCAGGCAATACCATTCTAATCTCAGACAGTGGCCGGCGATACAGCTATGAAGAATTCGGGAAGCTGGTCACCCGTCTTGCACTTCACTTTCACATACTGGGCTTAAAGGAAAAAGACCGGGTTGTGCTACAGCTTCCCAATGTACCCGAGGTTCTGATTGCCTGTCTTGCCATCATCAAGGCTGGCGGCATACCCATCATGGCACTGCCTCCTCATCAGGAGGCGGAGATTGGTTACTTCACCCAGTTTGCAGCCGCCAGGGCCATCGTTATACCTGATCTGTTTAAAAAAACAGACAAACAGGCAATGGCAGCTAATATCATGGCACAAAAAAATTCTCCGCTTGAAATGGCCTTTGTTTTGGGAGATAACGTGCAAAATGGATTTCATTCTATTGATGCCCTTTTAAAAGACCCCATTGAAAAAAGGGAGAATCCTGACATCCTGCCTCAGCCGGACCCTGATATGCCGGCGTTGCTACAGCTTTCAGGGGGTACGACAGGGGTTCCCAAACTGATTCCGAGAACCCATAATGATTATGTCCATAATTTCACCTGCAATGCAGATATGTGTGAGCTGAACCAAAACACGCGCATGCTTATTGCCATTCCCCAGGAACATAACTTTGCACTCGCCTGCCCCGGCTTCATGGGGCTGGTTACTCAGGGCGGATGCCAGATTATCAGCCAGAATCCAAGCCCGAAAGCAGCCCTGTCACTGATACAGGAACACAAGATAACCCATTGGGTCGCTGTTCCGGCGATGATCATCTCTCTGCTGAATTATCAGGATCGTAATCAATTTGATTTGAGTTCACTTGAAGTCATTCTTACGGGCGGTTCCAAATTGAATCCTGAAGTAGCCGTAAGGATTGGAAAGGAGTTGCATTGTGACCTCCAACAAGTGCTTGGAATGGGAGAAGGCCCTCTTTTCTGGACCCGTAAAAACGACCCTCAGGAAATTAAACTTGACACCCAGGGCCGTCCACAGTCAAAGGGTGAAGAATTCAGGATAGTCGATCCGATCACAGAAGAAGATATGCCCGATGGGGATGTTGGCGAACTCTGGTGCAGGGGACCCCATACCATTCGCGGATACTACAATGTACCTGAGCACAATTTAAAGGCGTTCAGTGATGACGGGTTTTATAAATCCGGTGATCTGGTTCGACTTCATCCCAGCGGCAATATCATTGTCGAGGGCCGAATTAAAGATTGCATCAACCGGGGAGGAGAAAAAATCAGTGCTGAAGAGGTTGAAAACCACATCCTCGCACATATTAATATTGACAACTGTTCATGTGTTTCAATGCCTGATCCGGTATTGGGGGAAAAGACTTGTGTGTTTGTGACACTGAAAAATGGGGCATCTATAAATCTGAACGAACTGAACTCATTTTTAGAAAATGAACGCCGAATAGCTATATTCAAAATGCCGGAACGACTTGAAATTCTTGACGAGCTCCCTTTGACCAATGTGGGCAAAGTAGACAAAAAAACCTTAAGGGACAGAATTGCACGACAGCTGGCCTTTGAAGCTGAAAATTAATAAAAAAAGGGGACTGCAATGACCCAGAGAAAGACCAGGTCTGTCGGATCACATTAAGTATGTGATTTTTGCGATAAGACTACATCCTTTTAAAACATTGATCCAAAAGGAGAAATTTAATGGCGTTTAATAAAAGCACTTTTTTTATAGTTACATTTTTTGTTCTCACCATGTTGTGTTGGTGCCCTATCGGATATGGGAGTTATGGTGAAGTTGCCTTAATCATGGGAATGCCTTCGTGGGCTTTTATCCTGCTGGTTATTGGTGCGGTCCTTTTTATAGTTGAATGGGTTTATCTGTTTCGGACAGATTTGGCATTGTATGACGAAGATCTTGAAGGAATCATGGCTGCGCTTGAAAAAATAAACACTACGAAGGAGAATTAAAATGGTAGCCGTCACTATTATTACCGGGATTTGCATGGTATCCGTCTATATCAGTTATGTGGCATTTCGCAAAGGGTTTACAAAAAGTGCAGATGATTATTTTGTAGCAGGCTCAAGCCTTGGCTATTTTGTACTTATTTTCAGTCTTCTTGCATCCTTCTTAAGTGCCTTTACCATATTCGGCATGTCAAGTTTTGGATACCGTCTGGGATTCGGATCATTATATGTGCTGACAGCCAATTTGGTTCCCCTGGGATTTTTATGGTATTACATGCACAAAAAGACCTTTCTTCTGGGTCGATCCAGAAAATGGATGTCCATGGGCAGTCCCTTTGGAGAAAGGTATGGGTCGGCCACGAAAATTACAGTGGTTCTGACAATCCTCATGGCGTCCATTCCGTTTCTTGTAGCTCAAATCCAGGGAATCGGGGTTATATTAGAGGCCATGAGCGAAGGAAAGATTTCCTATCATGTTGGCCTGTTTTTTGTCCCTTTTTTCATTGCCTGTTACCTCATGATGGGTGGCATGAAAGGGGCGGCATGGGTCAATGCCATCCAGGGCGTGTTTTTTTCCATCATGGTCTTCATACTTTTCTTTTTTGTCATGATGAAAAACGGAGGCTTTGTTCCCACCATGGAAATGGTCATGGGCAAACACCCCCAGTTGTTCCAGATCGGCTGGGCCGGGGGGAAAGTGTGGAGCTACCCCATGATTTTCGGCATGGCATCGGCCATGTGCCTGGGATGTGTCTGTTTTCCCCAACCTTATATGCATGCTTATGCAAGCCGTTCAGCAAAAGGATTAAAAGCCATGTTTCTCTCATTCGGCGGCATAAGCCTTGTGGTCATTACCATGCCCACACTGATTGGTATAGCCGGTAAAACCATTGTTCCAGGGCTTGAAGGAGTTGAAGCAGATAAAATTTATGGGCTTGTAGCTTCTGCGACTATGCCGGACTGGCTGGCAGCACTTGCTGTATCCGGCGGATTTACGGCCGCTATGTCAACCGTGAACGGGATTGTTTTTGGGAATGCCACTAATATTGCAATAGATATTGTCAAAACAATGAGACCGAAAACAAATTCGTCGGAACTCATTGCCATAGCCCGGGTCAGTGTGGCGATTATCATGGCAATCTGTGTGTATATCGCCTGGAATCCCAATACACCTGTGGCAGAGCTTTCCATCATTGCATTCGGCACGGGTGCCGTCACCTTTTTTGCTCTCTGGGGGGCCTATTACTGGAAAAGAGCCACCAAAACCGGGGCCATCCTGTCCACACTTGTGGGAGCAACCATGAACGTGACGTTTTTTCTCGTGGGTGGTAAGGCCATGGTTCTCTTTCCCCAAAAATTTCTTTTCCAGCTCAACGGGTTTCTTGCCTCTTTTATTGTTTCAGGTATCGTTTTTTTTGTGGGATCCTATCTCACTTCACTCAGCAAAATAGAAGAAGAAAGCTTGAAACTCTTTTTTCACCCGGCTCTATCAACAAATAAAGGAGAAATACAAATAGAACCAATGCCGACTTTATCCGCTAATCATTCCAAATGATTGGGATTCTTGGCAGGCAAGTTTTTTCTTGATAATTGTTATATGTTTTGTTACATTGTAGCTGTTTTTAAGCTGTTTTTAAGCTGTTTTTAAGCTGTTTGGCATTGCTTTCGGTGGCCGGGAGTATAGGTGCTGTTTATAAAAACAATCCAGCATCGCAAGTTATTTTAGTAGTTATTTTATTATCTATATATAAATAAGGAGAAGTAATGGATCCTAAAAACGTAAAAAAAGTTGGAGTCTTAGGTTTAGGCAAAATGGGTGCGGATTGGGTTGCAAATTGTCTTGAAGCCGGTTTTGAAGTCATTGGATTTGATGTGAATCCGACAATGTTTGAGAAATCTAAAAAGCAGACTGGCGAGGATCTTGAGTGGTTGAAAACAAAGAAATATGCTGACGATGAATTCTTCAATGTCGAGGCCCGGATGGGCAAATACACCATAGTCGAGAGTGAAGACGTTTTTATCAAAGAACTGCAATCCTGCCAAATTTTCCTCGAGTGCATTTTTGAAGATATTGAACTCAAATGCAGTATGCTGCAAAAATTTACTCCTCTGCTGCCGGAAGATATCATACTTTGGAGCAACACCAGCTCTTTGAATGTTCTTGCCATGGCGGATGCATGTGTCAAACCAGAGAATTTTATCGGTACCCATGGCATGAACCCGGTGTATCAGATGCCGGCTGTTGAAGTTGTCCGGCACAAAAAAGTGGCTGAGGAAGCTCTCCAGTTCACCCTGGACGTTCTTAAGAACATGGGGAAAAAACCATTTGTGGCATCCGATGTAAGCGGTTTCTGGGTCAATAAACACTTGATGCCCTTTATGTATGACGCCTACCGGGCTCTTGAACGTGGTGAAATAACCGTTGCTGACGGGGATTGGGGTTTTAAGGGTAGTCTGGGCCATCCTCAAGGAATTTTCAAGCTTTCCGATTTTATCGGCATGGACACCATGTACCGTGTCGGGATGGCCATGTATCTATCCACCCAGGATCCCCGCCTTTATCCACCGCTTATTGTTTTCCGGATGATCGCCAGGAATGAGCTTGGTGTTAAAACAGGAAAAGGGTTCTATCAATGGGATGGATATAAAATTGTCAAAGAAAGAGATTTTTCCGATCTGACAATAAAGGACTCTAATGAAATAATAAACATTGGATCATGATTCATTGGTTGAAGTGAATCGTGCTAGCAGCTTATTTGTCAACAAAAAATTATCATCAACGAGATGAAATAAACTAAGCCCCTTTTAGGGGCAATAAAAATCCTGGCCTCTGGGCCAGGATTTTTATTTCTGGAATAGACTTTCACATAAAAAACAAGGAGGAACCTTCAATGGTAAAAAAAATCGGCTTTTTTGTGTCCATCATCTTAGTAACCGTTTTTTTTACAGGTGTCTGCTTTGCCAAAACCAAACTTATATTTAACAATTTTTTTCCATCATCACATATAGCTTCAAAGCTGTCGGAAGAATGGTGCAAAGAAATTGAAAAAAGAACTGATGGTGAAGTTGAGATACAATATTTTTCTGGAGCGCATCTGTTAAAGGCAAATCATGTTTTTGACGGCATAACTAAGGGTATAGCGGATATAGGCCTCAGCAACCTGGCTTATACACCCGGCCTTTTTCCTGAGATGGCCCTGTGTGACCTGCCTTTTGGCATGCCTTCCGCCTGGGTAGCTACTTATGTGGCAAACAAATTTTATAATAAATACCGTCCGAAAGAATTTGATAAAACCAAAGTGCTGTTTTTTTTCGCATGCGGTCCGAACCTGATTTCAACCACAAATACACCGATTAAAACTCTTGAAGACTTGAAGGGACAAAATTTGAGGGCCACCGGGCGGATTGCAGATACCGCAAAGGCTCTGGGAGCGGCTTCAACCCAAATGGCCATAGGAGAAACATACAAGGCTCTCCAGTACAATGTCATCAGCGGCGCTATGCTGCCTTTCAGCACATTAAAGGATTTTCGCTTCGGGGAAATTGTCAAATATTGCACAACCAATTGGCAGGTTGGCAATGTTTATACCTTCTATGTAGTCATGAATAAATATAAATGGGATCAACTGCCGGAAAAGACTAAAAAAGTTTTTGAGGATGTAAATCAAATTTACATTGATAAAATGGGCATAGGCTGGAACCAGGCCGATCTGGAAGGTATCGAATATTTTAAGAGCAAAAAAGGACGATTGATTCAACTTTCAGCCACTGAGGAGGAAAGATGGAACAAGGCTGTGGAACCGGTTATCAAAAAATATTGTCAGGAAATGACCAGGAACGGCTTGAGCATGAAAGAATTAAAAGAGCGGGTAAAATTTATCCGTACAAGCATTAAAGAGATGAACGAGATACAGCTATCCAGGAAAATACCCCTGCCATATGGTGACTGATGAAAACTTAAAATGAAGAAGTGACCAGACAGCGCAATCCTTTGAGGCAAAAAGACCTGGGAAGCCCTCCTTTCATACAGATCAGGAGGGCCCCAAAGATCATCGTCCGGATGGACAAAAATATTACAGCCATCAGCATAACGCCAAAACTCAAGTTATAGTCGATCAAAAAATCTGGATAGGTTGATAACCACCACATATTCTTTTCCGCAGTTAACAATCTCCCCCTGTGTTGAGAAGCATAAAGTTGCAGAAAGAATTATCCGTGCGAATGTGATGGATGTTTTTGTATTCCGGTGATTCATACCATGCTACCGCGCTATCCTTGTCTGGAAATTCAATCAATATTTTTATCGGATGTGCACCAATTGTTCCTTCGAGAACACTCACCTCACCACCACGCACAAGATATTTGCCATTGTATTTTTGGACAATATAAGGGGCTTTTCGCATGTACTCGGATATTTTTTTTCGATCTGGAATAGTTATTTCGACCCAAACATAGCAGCTCATAGTAATTCCTTTCTTACTTCGTTTAATCTGATATTAAAAGAGGATTGCATCCCGTAACTTTTTGTTATACAGACATTTCCTCATCTTTTAAAATTCGTTTAAGCACTTCTCCTTTATTGCTTATAGGAAGGGTTGCTCTGATCTCCACCAACGGAACTTTATAGGCGGCAACGTTATCCTTGAACCATTGAGTCAGTTCTTCTTCCGAAAGATTGTAACCAGGCTTTAGCGTGTCCTTTCGGTAAGCCTGCGTGAAATTTATTTACGGGTATGTTACCAATGGTTCTCAATACAGCATTAGGTTCAGCATGAATTTGTTCAGAGGCTGTGAAGCGTGCGTCCCTGATTGATTAAAATGCAGGTGGATTCAGGCTGATTGTGCCGCAAGGGTTGCAGCTGTCTCATAGTTCCAGGGCATCCATTGAGAGGGATTTTTAAATACCCGGGCAGAATATTTTTGAAGGGCCACCAGATAATTAAAGGCGTTGACCTTTATCAAGCTGCAGGTGTGAATCAGACTCATGAACATGTCGCCTATGTAAGCTCCGTGCTGTGTTTTGTAAAAAAGGGCATTTTTCCGGTTAAGAATACTGCGTTTCAAAGCCTGCTCACAGATGTTATTATCAAGCGGTGCGCCGGGAATCCGTAAAAACTGAGTAAGTTCGGTCCAGTGTTTTCGCATATAAGCAATAGCATTGCCCAGGCCGGAATTGGGTTTAACCAGGTTTTCATTGACCTGTTTGTCCAGCCAGGAACGCAACGCTTCCATTTCGGGACCGCTGTGAGCCTGATGATATGTCAGCCGTTCTTCCGGGCTCATCTGTTCGGCTTTTGCCAGAGCATCCGTTTCATAGACCTTGGCCAGGATTTCAATGACATAACTGCATTCCTCCGGGAAGGCTGTCACCACATCGACAAAGTTGCGGCGGGCATGGACCATGCAATGAATAAGAATAATTTTAAACTCGGACGACATGTTCCTGGAAAGGGTATCGCACATCTGAATTGGTGGAGATTTTCCTTTATCCCTCAGGTCATACAATGATGCAATGTTTTCTCCGGCATGACAGCGGCCTGTGAAAAAAAGAGCGATTCGTTTATCATCATCCAAAACAGAGATGATGCCTGAGGTAAAAACTCCGGTTCGTTCCTTTTTATCCAAAAACTGGTTTTCCTTGATCAGGTCCAGAATTTTCATGGTGGTGTCATCATTGTGGAAGACGTTGCCCTGGGCCGCTTGCCGCATGAGTTCATCAAATGCAGGATAGATGAGGTCTGCTGCTGATTCTGTATTTTCCCACAGCATGGATGCCGGAACTGGAATACCCAAGCTTTTCTGGAGACCTGCCAGGCGGTACCAGGGAAAACCGCAGCCGTACTTTAAAAGGGCGATCATGGCCTTGGCGGTTTCATCATACTGTTTTCCGGTGGCGTTATCTGGAGCTGTGGCCGTGAAGACTTCCCCGCACAGGTTACAGCGCAGCTTCTCCAATTCATACACGGTTGCATTTAAGGGCGCCTGGCCGTTTATCCTGATCGCAACACCGGGCTCTTTGATTTTGTAAAGTTTACCATTGGGACATAAGGGACATGGATCTTTGTGCGTGAGCTTATCATGGGATATGGGAACTCTGTCTGCTCCGGTATAGTCGCAAGCCGGTATCCGGCCGTGCCTCGGTTTTTTCTGATTTGAATCGGGTTTCGGTACAGTCCTTTTTTTAGGTTTGTCATCATCATTACTTTTGGGATCGGTGTTTTTCAACACCGTATCCTTTTTTTCTGTTTTTGCACCAAACAGCATGGTCAACAGGCGCTTTATAGAGGTTGCTTTTTTATTAAGAGCCTGGCTTAAAACCGTAACGGCATCAGCCATGGATTTAATGATATCATAATCACCGCTGGCGATATTATTGGCCTTTACCCTTTCCAAAAGGGCATCAACCTCCTCCTGAGTTAACTGGATCTTTTCCATGACCAAGTCATTGCGTTGGGGGATGTGGCAAACCCAAAATCTTTTTTTGCTGCACTTTTGTCGCAGTATATAAGGATACGGTTGTTTTTCATGACAGCTGCATATAGCACTTTTTTAGCTGAAGTGTATGCAAAAAAAATCAGATTGAATAAAAAAATTATGCCGGGATTTTTCTCCACATGGGAGCTGCCTGGGTATGAAACGGATCGCCATTCCACAGCAGCATCTGGAGTTCATGGGCATCAAGGGCCAGAGTTGTATCACATCCCTTTTTCGGCCACCATTTGAAACGCCCCTGAGACAAGCGCTTCTGGCAAATCCAGAATCCCTGGCCGTCGTAGCATAAAATTTTGATGGCGGTTCTTCGACGATTGAGAAACACAAACAGACATCCTGAAAACGGATCAGACTTTAAAACAGTCCGGCATAATGCCGCCAGGGTGTCAATGCCTTTTCTGAAATCCACCGGCTCCACGGACAAAAGTATCCTCATATGGGGAGTGATCTGAATCATGCCGGTTTTCTCCAGAAGGACTTGCCCAGTTCAATCAAATTCGGATCAGGTTTGCCTCGAAAGAACATCCTCATCTTTGATCCGGAAACATCTTCCATCTCTATGACACATTCTGAATCAGATACCAGCGGTGCCAGCTCAATAAAGGCAGGTGTCTGCTCTTGGGGGACGGCAAGGTTTTTGTTTGCCTGCTTTTTAAAATCCGTATGGTTCAATTTTAATGTTTTGGAAATTTTATGCAGGCTGTACTCACCGGTATGAAACAGATCTATGGCTGACTGCCATAAAGACTCCGGAATACGTTCTCTGCCGGTTTTTGTCCTACGCCATTCATTGAACTGTTGTCTGGCTTCTTCCAGTGCAGAATCCATGGTTGATGATGTCGCTGGTTTCATCGGTTCCTCCTTTATAATAATGTTTGGAATCGGAATTTATCATCCTGCTGAAATTAATTCACGCAGGCCAACCGAAAGGACACGCTTTAGCGTTATAAATGCTTTTGCTATTTCCATTTTTTTGGGATGGGGAATGCCTATAACCGCAATTTTATCAATAGCTGGATTCGCTAAGCCAAGTATTTCAACCTCCCTTGGTGCCAAGGTATAACCGCTCACCTTTATGATTTCTCGTTTGCGTCCGTAGAAATCCCCCTGTGTCAGGATAGATGTCGCCTCAATTAAAAATTAAATTTGGGGCATTGAGGTGATAAATATGCAGCAATTTTAAATTTGAACCAAAATCAATAAGATCTTGATTTTTAACTTATAATCAACTATTCGGACATAGTGTGTTTAAATTAAAGCAATTGATCAATACCTAAGATTGAGATCAAACCATGGTATTAAACAAAAAATAATGGGATATCAATGAACTGTAGCTCCAATTTTGACTGGTTTATAGACAAACTTCATAATACATTTGACCGGTTACCCGATTATAGATCTTTTAGTCCTGCGTTAACCTATGAGGTGAAAGATGCCGTATTAGGAGCCTTTTCAATGTTTTTCAGTCAATCCGCATCCTTTTTGTCATATCAGAATTCCATGAAACAAGCGAAGGGCAAAAGCAACGCTGAAAGTTTGTTCAAAATTGAAAAGATACCATCAGATAATCAAATCCGTAATATTTTAGATGGGGTCTCGCCCGATAATTTCTATTCTGTATTTTCAGATTGTTATTCAAAAATTGAAGAGTCCGGTCACTTGGGTGGATACAGGTTCTTTCAGGATTGCCTGTTGGTCGCAATTGATGGTACGGAGTACTTCAGATCTTCCAAAATACATTGTAAAAATTGTACGGTTACACATCATAAGAACGGTAAAGTGTCATATTCTCATAAAGTGCTGACACCTGTTATAACACAGCCTGGCAGCACAACAGTGATACCGCTTGAGCCTGAATTTGTTATTCCCCAAGATGGTTCAAAAAAACAAGATTGTGAACTTAATGCTGCCAAAAGATCGATTGAGAGAAATGTCCATATGGCGGATGAAAGATCTATTATTTTAGGGGATGATCTTTTTTCAAGAGAGCCGTTTTGCAAACAATTGCTTCTTAAGGGGTTCCATTTCATATTAGTTTGTAAGCCGGATTCACACAAGACTCTCTATGAATATTTAGATGGTTTTATCAAAAGCAATAATGTCTCATCTATTTCCAGCAGGCGTTGGAATGGGAAATACCATGAAAAAATAATTCTTCGTTACTTTAATAACTTACCTGTTAAAGATGGAGAAAATGTTCTCCATGTTAATTGGGCAGACATTACCATAACCAACACAAAGACGCAGGAAACCTGTTATTATAATTCATTCATTACAGATTTCATTATAGACGACTCAAACGTTGAACAAATAATTCAAGCGGGAAGAGCGCGTTGGAAAGTTGAAAATGAAAATAATAACGTTCTTAAAACCAAAGGATATCATCTTGAACATAATTATGGTCATGGGAAAAAATTTTTATCTTCTACATTATTAACTCTGAATCTTTTGGCATTTTTAAGCCATATTTTCCTGGAATTTATGGATAAAACATATTTTTCAGTCCGAAAAGCACTTTCCGTAAGAAAAATTTTTTTTCATGATTTTAAAGCATTAACAAAGTACTTGTATTTTGATAACTGGAAGCATTTGATAAACTTTATGGCAGAACAGCTTGAATTGAATATAACTGATATTAAAATGAATTCCGGTTAATCGTCAAATTTAGAATTGCTGAAAGGTGTCCGGTGTTTTTTTTTAACCAATCCAGTTCAACCTGGAGTTTACCAACCTTTTGATAAAGACGGTCTCGCTCAATTTCGGCTTCTTTGGTTTGTTTTGCCTTGCTATTGCCAAAAACCAATGGCAGGGCTTCTATGGCTTCCTTTTTCCACCGATTTACAAGACTAGCATGAATGCCGAACTCAGAGGCTATCTCATTGACAGTTTGATTTCCTTTTATGGCTGCCAATGCGACCTTGCTTTTTAATTCTTTACTGTAGTTTTTTCGTTTCAAAATATCCCCTTTCTGGACTGTTATATTTTATCTTAACAC
>NZ_FNLL01000017.1:0-58249 GCF_900105645.1 Desulfobacula phenolica
TGGTGAACGTATCCGAGATTTATGGTTCTGCCTATAATGACACCCTGACCGTGGACGTGTCAGATGACGATGATGTCTTTGAAGGCATGTGGTTTTTATGGGGTGGTGATGGGGCAGATTCTCTTACGGGAACCTTCGGTGAAAGCACAATGGCCATGTACCTGGATTCACCAGATTCCGTGAATATTACTCTTGCAGAGGAAAATGTCATTGCCAGTGTTAATGACGGCTGGGGCAATACCGACACCCTGCTCAACATCCATGGGGTCAGCGGGTCTGATTATAACGATACATTGAGCGGTTCAGCGAATAATGACGGATTTTTTGGAACCTTTGGCAATGATACCATTAATGGCTCTGGCGGGGATTTTGACTGGATCTCCTATGCGTGGCTGGAAAGCAGCCAAAGTTATTTTGATGGTGTGAATATCTTTCTGGATATACCAATAGCAATAGGATTAAATATCAATTCAGAAACAATATTTACAGATACATTATCAGGCATTGAAAATGCCTGGGGATCTGATTATAACGATATTATTAACGGCTCCGCAGGAAATAATTGGCTGGGAGGAGGCGATGGGGACGATCAGATCTGTGGCGGAGACGGCCACGACCGTCTATTCGGAGACCAAGGCAATGATTTTCTTGACGGTGGTGATTTTTTCGGTGTTGATCCGGGAAATTATGTCGTGTATAAAGATGATCCCGGCCCGGTCACTGTATTGATCAATTACGATAGCAATGGGAACTACTTCACAGATTCCACAGCAACCGACGGCTGGGGAGACACAGATACCCTTACCAATATATCCCATATCATTGGATCGGAATTTGATGATAACTTGACCATTACGATTACGGATGGGCAAAATATTTCAGATCTTGACTGGTATATGTGGGGTATGGATGGTGAAGACACCCTGACGGGAACATTTGGTGAAAGAACAATGGCCATGTACCTGGACGACCCGGACAGTGTGACCGTTGATCTTGCAGCAACAACGGCAACCGATGGCTGGGGAAATACAGATACTCTTAACGATATTCAAGGTGTATCCGGTTCGAATTTTGACGATTTTCTTTATGGTTCAACCAATGAGGACGGTTTTTTTGCCACATTTGGGAACGATACCATTGACGGCAGGGAAGGTTCCAAGGACTGGGTGGATTACAGTTTCCTGGACGGTCAGGGAGATTTTTTCAGTGTGGATATTGATCTTTCGACAATAGTGGATACCGAAACCACTGCCTATGCCAAAGGTTTGAAATCTGATGGCAGTACCATCCTTTTTACCGATACTCTGAAAAATGTGGAAGACGTCCATGGCTCTGCCCAGGCTGACAAGATAATGGGTTCCAGTGCCGACAACTGGCTGTCCGGCAATGACGGCAATGACATCCTCAACGGCTATATTGGAGGTGTGGATACCCTTGAAGGCGGGGCCGGATCAGATACATTTGAGTTTATGGATGCCGGAGCCTTTGGTGACTTCAGCTCCTCTGATATCATAGTGGATTTTGACGACAGTTCGGATGTGATACGTTTTATGGAGACCGATCTTGGATTTTCAGCGGATGGTGAGCAGAAATTCACTCTTGTGGCCAACGGTGCCTCTATTTCTCCAACGGATTGTAAAGTTGTTGGTGTAATGGATACGGCTTCAGCAGACTGGGCCGATGTTGTCAGCATTCTCAATGTTGCCAGCATAACGGGAGGCATGACTGGAGATAACGATGACACCTATTTTTTTGTAAGCAATGGAAATACTACGGGAAGCAATAGCAGAATTTACTATTGGGACGGGGATACGGATTCAAACGATTCAATCGATGCCGGCGAATTAAAGCTGATTGCCGAATTGCAGGATATAGACAGTTCTGATTTTAGCAGTTTTACAGAGGCCCATTTTGATATTTACTCAGGTTGATCTTTATTCTTAGGGGCTTTCATAGCCGAGGTTGAATTTGTCTGGTCCTGTTTGCCGTGAGATTAGGATTACCCTGTCAAGCGACCCCTGTGAATTCAATTCCCAGTTTTTGTTGAAGATTGTCGGTCAGTTTAAAAATTTCTTTTAACAGAGTCCGGTCTATGGCCGAAAGGTTGTGGGGGTTAATATAATTATCCGGGCTTTTTTTTTCATCCATGATGGTGGTGATCTGTCTTAAGAATCTTAATTGCATCATATAATTATAGGCCCTTACAATATCTTTGTACTCTTTGTCTGTTAATGCATGTTTGGTATAGAGTCTGAACAGTCTTGTAAGGGTGTTGGGGTGCGAAATTCCGTTTTTCAGGGCATACACCCGTGTAAAATCAATGATCGGAAGCATGGCAAGCTTTAAATCCAGAGACCCTTTTTGAGCCCCCTGGGTTTCTACCACAAGTTTGCCGAAAAAATTGATGGGTGGTTTGAAATAAAGTGTGTTTTCCGTAAGGTTGCGTAAAAAACCTGACCAGCCTGCAATTGCATCCAGAAGATAGTGTTTCAAGTCTTCCGCTATGGTCAGATCCCCCCAGGTTCCCCTGAAATCAAAAAATATGCTGGAATGAAGCAAATTTTCCGGATTTGAGGTTTTAATCCAGGTGTTAAAATAGTTTTTCCAACGCGACAGGGGTTGGCACCATTTCGGATTTTTGGCCATGTTATTGCCTTCACAGAACCGGTATCCCGCCATATCCAGCTGGTCGCAGATCAAATTTGCCAGGCCGTCAAAATAGTTTTTTGCCGTTTTTGGATCAGCTGTATCTTCATAAACAATGGCGTTGTCCTGGTCGGATATCAGGGTTTGTTCTTCACGGCCCTCAGACCCCATGGTTAAGAAGGTAAATTTACAAGGCGAAGGCCCCATTTTTTCAAGCGAGAAGACAATTATTTTATCAATGATAGCATCTGAAAACGCAGTGATCAGCCGTGTTATATATTCGGGGTTGGCTCCGTTCTTGATTGGGTCAACCAGCATGTTTTCAAGCTTTGAATGAATGTTTTCAATTTCCCGTATGGTTTTGGCCGATTGAACGGTTTTTATCAGCAGATGCGTGGATTGCGACTGGGCAAGGATCAGATCTTTTTCACTGATGATACCGGTAATGTCACCGGATTGACCACGAACAACCAAATGCCGCTTGTCATGTTCAACCATGGATAAAAATGCTTCAAAAACCTGGCAGTCCGCTGAAATTGAAACAAGGGGGGAGGACATGATGGTTGAAACAGGTTCAGACAGATCCAGGTTTTTTGCAATGCCTTTGTTTTTAAGATCCGCATCAGTTACAATGCCATGAATGGTGTGCTTGTTTTTTTTTATCAGCATGGCACTGGTATTATTTTGGCTCATTTTAAGGGCAGCGCTTTCAATGCTTGTTTCCATGGGACATGTGGAAATATTTGGCTTGAAAATAGACCGTATGGGCTGATTGAAAAAGGGCAGGTTGAACTCCTTGTCGTTGATCTGTCTTGCAATGATTCCGGCAAAGGATTTGTTCAACATGCATTTTCCAAATTCATTGGTAAAATAATCTTGAAACTTTGAATTTGTTTTGCAGGCGGCCAGGAAAATATCCGCCTTAAGGGTTAAAAAAACAGAATCTTCAAGAACATTTAAAGACCTGATGGCAATTGCATCATTCAATAAAATTGAAATGCCGCCAAAATTGTTTCCGGGCCGTAATTCTCCGGTAAGTATGTTTGTATGGTTGAGTACATAATAATATTGGGCAAGGCCTTTGGAGAGGATATAAAGTTTTTCCACCTTTGTGATATCCTGTACAAAAAGGACAGTGCCTTTTTTGAGTTTTTCATAGGAAAAAGCAGAATACAGTTTGGTTTGTTCCTGCTTTGAAAGCACTGAAAATGGATAAATATCTGATTTTTTCAAATTAAACTCATCCTTTTTAGAGTTCTTGTTTCAAATTTAGAGTTCATGTTTTAAATTCATGATGTTACGGGTGCAAAAGTTTTTTGGGCAGGCAAAAAAAGATCTTTTGAAATACTTGTATAGTGAATCTTGTTGAATCCAAACAGTTTTGCGATTAAAAATCCGGGAAATACTTTTGTTCTTAAATTAAAATATGCCACTTCTTTGTTATACCGTTTTTGTATTACAAACAGGTTGTCCTGGGTCGTATCAACTTGTTTTTTTAAAGCAGAAAATTGTTGTGAACTAACATATTGTGAACTGTTTTTATCAACCAAGGCTTCCAATTGGGATAATGTTTGCTTTATATGAAACGTCAGTTGTGTTTGTGAAAGTTCAAAATCTTTTATCAAAGCATTTTCAACGGCAGATTCATGGGCAATGACCTGTTTTAAGATGATGGCTGCTTTTTGTGCTGTCTGGTTTATGGATGGTATGGATGTTTTTATCCTGCTTGTTTTTATTATTTCAACAAGTTCCGGCACTATATCCAACCTCTTTTGGCAGGCATCGGTCAAAAGTGATTTTGACGCTTCAATTCGATTCTGAGATCTTACAAAACTGCTGTACCCTCCGAAAATAACACAAAATACAATAATTGCCATCACAACAGAACAGATTCCAGTAAATTTTAACCATGGTTCAAGCATGTGCAGCTCCTTTGAAATTAATATTTTAACCGTGCATAGTAACTCTTTTTGGATGCTTTAATGGCATCTTTAAGGGTCAGAATACCATTGCTGTTTAAAATAGGGAGCAGTTTTAAAAAAATTTCTGCTGTTGCAATGGCATCCCCAAGGGCCGTATGTCTGCCGATAATATTCACCCCCAAGCGTTTTGCAATATTTTCCATATCATGCCGTTCATGGACCGGGTGCAGGATGGCAGATAAAAGAAGCGTATCCAGTACCGGGTTTGAAAACTTGATTTGAGTGGTCTTTTCCTTGACTTTCAGCATCTTCATGTCAAAAGCGATATTATGTCCCACAAGCACCGTGTTTGAAGTAAATTGTTTGAATATTGGCAAAATGGTTCGGATATCTTTTTTACCATTCACCATTTCATAATTAATGCCGTGAATTTTATAAGATTCCATGGGAATGTCTCTTTTCGGGTCCACCAGTTCCTCAAAAATATCCTGGTATGCGATCCTGAGATTGACGATTCTCACTGCAGCAATGGAAATGATCTCATCACCGCCATCCGGATTCAGGCCGGTTGTCTCCGTGTCAAAAACCGTATAAGTGATGGTTCTCAAATTTGTATCCAGAAGATCAAGGTTTTCATCTTCTGTCTTGAACAGGTTAAAATCATAAAATTCAGGTCTGCTGCCGGCAATAACGGGGGGGCGTAGTTTTTCTCTTAAAGGTGTCTTGAATTCAGCTCTGGTGATGATATTGATTTGAGAACAAAAGTCAAAACTGTCACAGATAATCCGCAATTGAGCCTTGTTAAGTTTTAAAATATAAAAAAGACTGGGCAGGTCATTAAACCTTTTATACAGAAGTGTTTCGACCTGGTTTTTGTTTATCTGGTTTTTGTTGAACAGACGATTCTGCCAGGTTATTTCAAAAATTATTCTGTTGCCGGTTTTTAGAGAAGCGATGTTAAACTCATTGTTCAAAATAATATCCGACAGGTTTTTAAACAATAGGATCAATGCTGTTGTGAATAAATATTTATCAGCCTGTATCCTGTTGTTTTCAGTCTGATGGATGATATTCAGTTTTATTCCATATTGCGAATCAGCCTTTGATTTCATTGAATTGAGAAAATCCGACAACAAGAGTTTTGTCAAGGGCACTTTGGTTAATATGGCATCAAGCACGATATCTGAAACCCTTTCGTGGTGACGGGGAAGCTGATCAAGAATCTTAATCAGAGGGAGTCGTCCTGATGAATTCATTCTGTTTTTATCGTATGATTGAATTAATTCTTCTTTTACCAGCAAAATATATTTTGACAGTTCTTTTTTTAAGGTTACAAGGGTTTTATGGGTGATATCATAGGTATTGATGTCATCGCTCACGTCCTGAAATGTGAGAATAAAACCGGTCATTTCTTTTTTCTGGTCAAGGATTGGAATGGTCTCAACACTGATTAAATGCCCGGTATGAATGGGGGTAATAAAATAAGATGCCACACTTTTTTGCTCATTTTTCAGACGTGTTTGAATTTCTTCAATGGCATGGCCAATCAATTCTTTATCAATCAGGTGAAATATGGATCTGCCAAGTCCGATAAAATATTCGGCTTTCAAAGATGGGCTTTCCTGTGAAAATATTTTTTTTGCAAGAGAATTAAACAGCAGGATTCTGCCGCATTTATTGCAGATAAATACACCCTGGGGAAGTTCAGCCATAATAGCTGCCAAAAGATTTCTTTCTTCTTCTGTTTTTTTTCTGGCAGCCAGTATCTGTTCGGTAATATTTTTATTCAGGTTTTCAAACAGGTCTGCAAAACTATTGATAACGGATGACAAGTCTTTTATATCTTTGTTTCCGTTAATGGTTATACGGTGGGAGGGGTTGGATGAATAAATCATGGAGGCTTCATCACAAATTTTTTTTAAAGGCTTGATGTATGTAACAAATATTATTTCAAGCCCGGCAAATGTAACGGCAATGCAAATAAAAACCGCACTGATAATATACAAAAAATAATCATTGGCCAGGGAAATGAGAATCCGGCCTTCTTCCCGGCTCAATGTTTGCCATAACAAAAACAAAATCCCGGTAATAACAACAAGGGTTGCAGCCAGGGCAAAAAAGACAAATCTCCAGAATCGGTTGGTCTGCTTCATTTTATCCAAAGACAAGAAGAATCCCGGCTAAAACAGTTATCCGGAATTCTTCTTTTTTAAGGTTTAATGTTGATTAATTTAGAATTATCCCCACCATCCCCAGCCGAAACTGGCAACAAAAAGGATGCAAAACAAAATGGTTGCAATCAGGTATTTGTCTTCTAGTGCCATGATATGTTCTCCTTAAATTAAATTGTTTAAAAACAATTAATCCGCCTCCTTTGTCACATCCATTGTCTCTGTATCTGCGCGTCTGATCTGTTCATCGGACGTTGTTGACATTTCAGCTTTAAAGCAAAGAGCCCACATCATTACAATACCCAGTATCCACCAGACGATCTGCCATGCCCAGATGGGAGGGAATCCGCAGAACGTAAATGCGGTGTTGCCGATAAGAACACCCGGACCAAGAGCCAGTAAATACCATACAGGAACAATTATTTTCATTCTGGATCGCCATTTTTTACCGTTTTCAGACGGGCCATCCACAGAGTCAAGCCAAGCTCTAACTTCTTTTTGACGGGCAATGGTTTCTTCACTGTCTTTAAACCCGAGACCACGACAAAGATAAGCCACGATAATCCCTGTAAAAATACCCCAGAAAGCAGTATGCATGGAAAGCGGATATTTCCAGACATAATAGGTTAAAAAACATGCAACAATGGCTGAAATAAGGCCTAACACAGCACCAATGCTGGGGAATTTAAATCCCCAGTGAACACCCAGCAGACATATGTACATAATCGTGCCAAAAGCGGTTGCAAAACCACCGATCATAACAATGGCATCAGTGGAGGTCAAACTTACCACAACTGCTGCTACCGCCAGAATGGTTGCAAAAATACGATTGGTCCAGATCTGCTCTCTGTGCGACCCCCCCTGTTTTCGAACATACCGCCACCAGACATCCCTCTGGATGATGGTGCCACCGGTTCCGATATAGGGAGCAGCCGTAGAGTGAATGGCTGCAATGGCCCCTAGGAAAACCAGTCCCAGGATCGGTCCGGGCAAGAATTTGGTCATGAGCATAGGCACTACGTCACCGTCGACTTTGGGGGCAAGTTCACCTGCCATCATCAATATCCTTGCACCAATACCCTGGAAAGCCGTAAAAAAGAAAAGAGCCAGGCCAACAACAAAGGTTGACATGAATACCTGCTGCCAGGCAAGGGGTTTGGGAGATGAAAGGCCAAAGTTCCATAGTGTAAAAGCAGGTGATGACTGAATACCCATGAGAGCAAACATGTAGGTTAAAATCATCACCGCAGTCCAGCCTCCAGTGCCAAGGCCAAAGTGGATCAGACCGGGAACTTTCATATATTTGTCTTCAAGGCCGTTCATGGATGCGGCAAAACCTGTCCAGCCGCCAAAAAGAGGTGATGTGATAACATAAAAACCCAGGAGTATAATACCGCCGACCAGGAGACAGAATTGAAGAACCCCGACCCAGGTGCTGGCTTTCAAGCCGCCGGTTACAACATAAAACCACACAATGAAGGCCATGAAGATCAGGCCAATGGTCTGGGGAACACCGGCAACCCAGTAAAAGAGTTTTGCTGCGGCAATAAGCTGGAGGCCTGAGTAAAAAATAGAGTAGAGAAATGCTGCAAGAACCGTCAGCCACCTGACACCTTCATTATTGTAATAGTAGGCGAACATGTCACCCGGTGTGATAAACCCGTACCGTTTGCCCATGAGCCAGTTTCTTTTGGCAAAAAATGCACCTGTGATGGGTATGGTTAGAACATAGAACGAGGCAAAAGCATACACAAGCCCTGCCTTCCAGATCAAACCGGGATGCCCTATGAATGTCCACCCGGAAAAAGATGCAGCCGTTGCCGCCATCAAAAATGCGATAAAAGGTATGGAACGCCCTGCAATTCCATAACCTGAAGCGGTTTTTTCAGTAAAAAAGCCCCTTAACCCCCACCAGAAACAATAAATAATGTATAGTCCAAGCAGGATGTATACCCACATCTTTGGATCCATAATACGTCTCCTTTTGTTTCGTCTTACATTTCGATTGATCGGATCACTTACATGATTATCGATTGACAAAGATAATCAGGGCATACTGCACCACCTCCCTTCCGTGAATTGTTTTATATGTTTGATGCTGCTTCATCTGTGAAAATCTCAAGCCATCTTGCCGTATCCGATTTTTCCAAGGGATTCTTCAATTTCATCAAGTGTTGTGTGATCATCAATGGTAGCAGGGATTTTATACTTTTTTTTGTCTGCGATTGCCCGCATGGTTCCCCTGAGAATTTTCCCGGATCTTGTTTTGGGAAGCCGTTTTACGACGGTTGCGGTTTTAAACGCAGCAACCGGCCCGATTTTACTTCTGACCAGGTCAACAACTTCCTTTACAATTTCATCATTATCCCGATCCACACCGGCATTTAATACCATCATCCCAAGAGGAATCTGGCCTTTGAGTTTGTCCTCAACACCCATGACGGCGCACTCTGCAACATCCGGGTGTTCTGCAATGACTTCTTCCATAGCTCCGGTGGAAAGCCTGTGGCCTGCCACATTGATAATGTCGTCTGTCCTGGCCATAACATAGACATACCCGTCTTCATCAATAAATCCTGCGTCAGCAGTTTCATAGTATCCAGGGAACATTGTCAGATATGAATCAACATATCTTTGATCGTTTTGCCAGAGTGTGGGCAATGTGCCCGGAGGAAGCGGCAATTTGGCTACGATGGCACCTATCTCCCCTGCACGGGCAGCCCGTCCGTCAGGGCCCAGAACAACCATATTCCATCCTGGAACAGCTTTTGTGGGAGATCCGGGTTTGACATCAAACCGGTGAAGTCCTACACAATTGGCTGCAATGGCCCAACCGGTTTCCGTCTGCCACCAGTGATCAATCACCGGTATCTTGAGGGCATTTTGAGCCCACGACAATGTGTCCGGGTCCAGCCGTTCTCCGGCCAGAAACAGGTAGTTGAAACAGGACAGGTTAAAATTTTTCATCAATTGGGCATTTGGATCTTCCCTTTTAATGGCCCTGAATGCCGTTGGAGCTGTAAACATTGTTTTGACTTTGTGCTGAGAGATCACTCTCCAGA
The DNA here is from genome assembly GCF_900105645.1 of Desulfobacula phenolica. Lineage (NCBI taxonomy): Bacteria > Pseudomonadati > Thermodesulfobacteriota > Desulfobacteria > Desulfobacterales > Desulfobacteraceae > Desulfobacula > Desulfobacula phenolica. Next base: position 9,802 of record NZ_FNLL01000017.1, read on the forward strand.
AGGCTGCTGCATCAGGAGTTCCCACGGGTTTGCCTTCAAAAAGGATGGTGGTACACCCTTTAAAGAGTGGACCGTAGACAATGTATGAGTGGCCTACGACCCATCCGATATCGGAAGCTGCCCAGTATACATCCCCTTTATCAACACCATAAACAGCTTTCATGGTCCACTTTAACGCCACCATATGTCCGCCGTTATCCCTTACAACACCTTTGGGCTGTCCGGTTGTGCCGGACGTGTAAAGAATGTAGAGTGGGTCTGTTGCTTTGACGTGAACACAATCCTGGGGAACTGCCTTTGCCATTTCATCATTCCAGTCATAATCCCTTTGCTCAATCATATTTGCTGTTGCCTGGGGCCTTTGGAAAATGATACAGGTTTGCGGTTTTGACTCGGACAGATTAATGGCTTCATCTAAAAGAGGTTTATATTCTATGACGCGTGTCACCTCAATGCCGCAGGATGCCGATACAATCACCTTGGGTTTGGCATCATTGATCCGGGTGGCCAGTTCATTGGCTGCAAATCCGCCAAAAACAACGGAATGGACAGCACCGATCCTTGCGCAGGCCAGCATTGCAAATACGGCTTCCGGTATCATGGGCATATAAATAATAACCCTGTCTCCCTTGCCAACGCCTTTTGAGGTTAAAACCCCGGCAAATTTTGCAACCCGGTCTTTGAGATCAAAAAAAGTGTATTTTTTGATGGTATCTGTTACCGGGCTGTCATAAATAATTGCATCTTGTTCCCCATTGCCGTTATCCACATGAAGATCAACTGCATTGTAGCAGGAATTTGTTTCTGCACCTGTGAACCACCTGTAGAATGGTTTGTTTGAGTCATCCAGAACTTTATCCCATTTTTTATACCAGTGGCAGTCTTCAGCAATAGATCCCCAGAATTTGTCAGGATTGTTTATGGATTGTTCATAAGCTTTTGCATACAAATTGGACATACAATAACCTCCTGAAACTTCAGCGGATAAATTATTATTTTTGAACCATGTGTTTGATTTCCTCAACAACTTCCGGGTTTGCCAATGTCATGACATTGCCCACATCCCCTTTGTTGGAGATGGCACCCAAGACCCGCCTCATGATTTTACCGGATCTGGTTTTGGGCATATCAGGAACCAGCCATACTTTTCTGGGCTTGGCGATTTTGCCGATTTGGTCGCAAATGGCATCGGAGATTTTTCTGGCCAGCTCTTCACTTGGTTCAACCCCAGTTTTAAGGGCAATATACAGGTCGGGCTCCTTGCCTTTGATATCATGGGAAACCGGTACAACAGCGGCTTCTGCAACCTCATCGACTACCATGGCTGCTGATTCTATTTCTTTGGTTCCAAGGCGGTGACCCGACACATTGATAACATCATCAATCCTGCCCAGAATTCTGTAGTATCCGTCTTCCGATCTTGTGGCAGCATCTCCCGCAAGGTAGGGCCAGTCTCTCCAGTCTTTGCTGTTGGGGTCTTTGCAATACTGGGCAAAATAGGTGTCAACAAATCTTTGTCTGTTTCCCCACACTGTCTGGAGCATTCCAGGCCATGGGTTTTGGATGCAAATATTTCCGGCAATGCCCGGTTCAGTGATTTCATTGCCGTCGTCATCCAGAATGATGGGGTGAATGCCGGGAACTCCGGGACCTGCACTGCCCGGTTTCATGGGACTGAGTCCCGGAACGGTACTGCAAAGAAATCCACCGGTTTCCGTTTGCCACCAAGTGTCTACTATTATGGCTTCCCCTTTGCCGACAGCGGATTCATACCATTTCCATACAGCAGGCTCGATGGGTTCTCCAACAGTTGTCATGTGTTTGAAATGGTAATTGTATTTGGCAGGTTCATCCGGGCCTAATTTTCTTAACGCCCGGATAGCGGTGGGAGCCGTATGGAAGATATTGACATCCAGTTCCTGGGCAATTCTCCAGGAACGTCCGGCATCGGGATAGGTAGGCACGCCTTCATAAATCACAGAAGAGGCGCATAGGGCCAAAGGACCGTATACGATGAAAGAGTGTCCTGTGATCCATCCAATGTCAGCCATACACCAGTAAACATCTTCAGGGTGGATATCCTGGATGTATTTTGACATGGCCGTCACATAGGCAAGATAGCCACCGGTGCCATGCTGACAACCTTTGGGCTTGCCGGTTGTCCCGCTGGTATACATAAGAAACAGAGGATCTTCAGACAGCATTTTTTCAGGCTCTACCCGGGCACCATAGAATTTTTTGAGTTCATCATTAACAAAAAAATCGCGACCTTTTACCATGGGTGTGTCAGACGAAATTTTACCCGGATATCGTTGCCATACCAATACTTTATCAACCACTTGGCCGTCATCAGCAGAAATTTTTACTGCCTCGTCTGCATTCACCTTGTGGTTGAGAAGTTTTCCTCCCCTGTAATAGGCGTCCATGGTGATTAATACACGGGAATTTGAATCCACAATCCTGTCGGCACAGGCACTGGCGGAAAACCCGCCAAATACAACAGAGTGGATGACGCCGATCCTTGCACAGGCCAGCATGGTGATGGGAAGCTCTGCCGACATGGGCATGTGAATGGTAACTCTGTCTCCTCTTTTTAACCCGCCAAAATCCCGTAATAATGCCGCAAATTCATTTACTTTTACATAAAGTTCCTGGTAGGTAATATGCTCAATTTTTTCTTCTTCCAGTTCAGGGACAAAATGGATCGCGGTTTTGTTTTTATTGTTTTTCAGATGACGGTCTATGCAATTGTAACTGGCATTTAAAAGTCCGCCTTTAAACCATTTAAAGCAGGGGGCATCACTTGAATCCAATACCTCATCCCAGTATTTATACCAGGTTAGAAGTTCGGCATATTCTGTGTAACAGTCCGGGAAATTATCCAGGCTGAACCGGTCAAAAACTTCAACATCGTTAAGGTTGGCCTGAGCAATAAATTTTGTGGATGGATAATAATAGTTTTCTTCTTTCCAGTGAACTGCGATTTGTGCTTCTGTGGTTTCAACGACTTCTTTTTTGCTCATGATCATCTCCTTTGTGTTTATGCGGTTTTAACGGTCAAGGTGTTAAAATGATAAAGAAAACGATAAAGACGGCACCACCTCCTTTTTTACAGAATAAAATACGGTATTAAAAAATTGAAATGTTTTTCATTTAAGGTTTACTTACAAAGTTTAATTACATTGATACCAGTATGCTTCAGCCGTTTCAGGTCAAGTACATACGATGCGCCAAATGAGAAGAAAAATCGTAATTATAAAGTGAATTCTGTTTATATATTGTATTTAACCCATATTAAGATATAAGGCTTAAGTCAACAAAAAAGTTGATTTTTTTAATCAATGGTCGGTAAAAAGGTTTGGTAAAAAATATCTTTAAATTATAACAATAGTTTATGGAAGCCATTCTAAAAGTCAGGTTATGGTAAATTTAGATAGTTATGATTTTATATGCTGCAGGTTAAAAAAATTACCGAACCATTTTTAATAAATAATGCGTGTTAATAAATAACTCGAAAAATTATTTCTAAAAATAATAAATACTGCAAGTGGGTAATATGAAATAAATCTTAACCTATTAAAATAATTATGGATAAATAAATCATAACATTATTTAATGTGTTTTAATACCTGTCATCTTGGTGAATAAATATCGCAGATATAAAAATATATTAAAGATTGATGTTTTATTCAATAAAAAAATAATAATTTTGGAATTTTTATCGTACAAATCTGCCATGGCCGTTATTAAAAACCATGTTTCAAGGCGATTTTTTCAAACATCAAAGCAAAACCTTCACTAAGCGTATAGATGGATTCAATGTCAAGATTATCATCAGACGTAGCATCAAAATAGATGTGAAGACTAGACTCAAGGCCATCTTCCGGCTTCCAGTAGCAAACCATCATAGGAAAAAGAGACAAGGGATACAAAACAATTGAAATATCCGAATCAATATGACTTACAATCTTTTTTCCGTCAAAAATTTCCAGCATGTCTTTAAACAGATCCGTATAGGTATCGGCAATCCGCTTTAACGGTTTTTCACAACGCTGTTGAAAATGAGCATATCGGGAAGCTCCGCCAGTCAACTCACGAAATGTGATCCAATTTCCGTTCGGAGATTTACCTGATCCGTTCAAGATATAGTTTAATACAGGCACCATCATATATGCATTGATATGAATTTCAGATGATATGTTGCACTTTGCATCAATACTTAAATTCTTACCAAAAATTTTTACGGTAAGTTTATTGTTGGAAAACTGGGCTCCTATGCGTTTCGCTGTTTTGGAAATATCAATCAAGGATATCTTTTGTTTGAGTGTTTCAATAGCTTCTGCTTTATATTCATCAATGGTATTGGGTTTTTCAATTGCCCCCCCATACTGTTCAATCACTTTTTTTTCCAAATAAGGGCACGCATGTATCGGTTTTTTTTCCTTAAATACAGCCACTGCAAATGCCAGGCAGGTTTTTTCATTACATTCTTTACAGTTAGAACCATTCAGCAACTTAAAGATTTCCATGGGATTATTGATATGTGACATTCAAGAATATTCCTTTTTTAGATTTCCTCTAATTTAATTATTTGCGATCCAGTAACAATTATTTGTGTAAAAATAAAGAGGTATTTGAATTTTACAATGAAAAACATATTACTTCATGAATTGTCAGGCTTGATCATATGAGTGGTTATTATGCCTGACTTTTTATTTTTTATGCTGCTTTCATAGAATATGACTAATAAATTCAGTTATGATGTTTAATGCTTTTTCAGGCTGCTCAAGGTGTGGAGAGTGCCTGCAGTCATCAATCAGGCAAGTTCTGGCATGATTTACATGGCGGCGAATGGAATGAATATGCCTTATGGTTCCATATTGATCGTCTTTTCCCTGGATGGCAAGCATGGGAACATTGATGTGCTTCAAGTATTTTTCAATGTTCCAGTTGATAAAATTCGGGTTTAGCCAGACATCATTCCAGCCGCGGAATGCATTCTTTGTATTTTTACCATGATATTTTTCAAGGCGTTGCTTTAAATCATGCTGTTCATAATTGGTTTTTGCCTGTTGAATGCACTCTACAGTGACGGGTTCACAAAACAAATGGGCGGCTTCAGTGATAAGCCCTTTCAAGCCTCGTGCATATGGGCTGCCGGCAAAGATGATGCCAATGGATGCGCCATCCGAGTGACCAATCAAAATATAATCTTTAATTTGAGCTTTTTTTATGATGGCCGGCAGGATGCTAAGGGCCTGTTTGTGCATAAAGTTGATTTTCCAGGGGACGGGGCATGGATCTGAATTGCCGTATCCAAATCTTGAAAAAACCAAACAGGGACAAGATGTCATTTGGGAGACCCTTTGGGGGAAATCTTTCCACATTTTTGCACACCCCAGACCTTCATGCAAAAAGATCAGGGTGGGATGATCTTTTTGTCTTTGCTTATGCCACTGCACTTCAATCTTTTTGGAACCTATTTTTAAAAATTCCATAGGCCACTTTCCTTATTTATTCATTAATGTGTCATAAGCCTGTTGGATTTCAAGGAATTTTTTATTGGCAAGATCGGAAAATTCTTTGCCCATATGGGATACTTTATCAGGATGGTATTTTTTTATAGCCTCCTTATATGCCTCCTGGATTTTTTTTTTTGATGCACCGGGTTCAATACCTAAAACAGCATAAGGGTTTTTGGGAATATTTTCAGAGGTGGTTTTTTCCTGATAGGCCTGACTTGTCTTTTGGCTGGTCTTTTGTCTGTATTTTTTGTTTGAGGTAAAATTCGCATTTTTTTGTTCAAAAGACTGGTTGAAAGGTGCCTGGTTTTTAAACAGGAAATTGGGCAGTCTTCCATAACGGATCAGATAGACAATGGTGCCGAGAATAACACCATCATCAATCCAGCCGATATAGGGCAATAATAGATCAGGAATGATATCCACAGGGCTGATCAGATATGCCAGTGCGAATATGATTAAAGCCAGTTTTACATAAAAATTCAATTTATTACGGCCTGTTTAATACATCAATCATCGTATATAGTTTTTTGGAGTCATCAGGTTTATTAAGTTTTTCCATCAAAAAAACAACAGCATCAAAGGTGCCGCTGACATAAATATCCCGGCCGTTGATATTGTGTTTGAATTCAAACAAAGCTGATCCGTCCGGTGCGGTTAATGTATAGGTATGCCATCCGTGACCGGCTATGTGTTCTTTGGGGATTTTCCATTCTTTTCTTTGTACTTCAGGATCTCGTACCATTTGAATTTTGTTCACATCAAAATTTGCGCCCAGCTGATTAAAATATCCTACCATTGCCTTGGCAGTCCCTGAAGTGTCTGCTTTTCCGTTTTGATGGCTTTCCGACACCTGAAGAGTATACCCTTCAAAAAGGCCTGGGAATGTGTTTGCCGCATATTCCATCATTGCCTGGAATCCCACAATCTGCTTGGCCATATTCGGCGCAATAACAGCAGGAGTAGAAGATTTTTTTACAACCTGCTCAAGTTGCTCCCTGTTTCCTCCCGTGGTTCCCATGACAAAGGGAATCTGGTTTTGGGTATAAAAAAGCGCATTTGAGTTTACGGCATTGGGGTGAGTATAATCAATGGTAATAAAAGAGTTAAACTGGCGTTTAATCCGGATGATTTTTTCATCCCTTACATCTGGTTTGACAAGTTCAAATCTCATCTGGTCGATCGTAATGGTTTTGTCTTCGATTTCCTGACCCGTAAGGGAAAAGGGCATGACATTGAACCGGTTGTCGGTGATGCCGGACCGGGCCATTGTTTTAGCAACATTGCCCGGCAGCCCATTGATCATGATATTTATTTTTTCCATTTTAAAAAAATTCCTTATATAGCTTTAACAAGTTTTGACAGTTTGGGTATTTTATCCGTATTCAAACCGGAGATGATTTTTTTTAAAGATTTTACAGCATATGGGATATACTGTTCAAACCCGGTTTTCTTTTTTGTTTGAGTCAAAAAACTAAAAGCGCCTAAAAATTGCAGATTTCTTGTTAAACAGCAATATTGATAGCAGTCTAAAAAATTTTGTCTTTCCGTTTGGCTCAATTTTAATTTTTCCGTGGTGTATTGCAAAAGATCCTTTTGTATTTTACCTGTTAAGTTAACATAAGGGTCGATGAGCAAAGATGCAAGATCATATTGCAAAGGCCCGGATCTGGCTGATTGAAAATCAATAAAAAACGGCTTATTGTTGTGTATCATGATATTTCTTGACTGCATATCTCGGTGCATCAGCCCGATAAATCCGTGTTTTAATGCATGGTCTGAAATATGGTCAAATTCATTTGAAAACTCATGAAATGATATATCAAGGTTTAAATACCCCTGGATGAATGCCTCTATGAAATACCGGCATTCTTTTTCAATAATCAATTCTTTTGAGTAGGTTTCGGTCTGGCAGGTCCATTTTTTATTAAATCCCTGTAAGCCCTTGATTGAAAAATCAATGACAAAGTCGATTACCTGTTTATAAATCTTTAATGTAAATGAGGTGTTATTTTTTTGTTTGATCCTGGTTTCAAGGTGTATATCTCCAAGATCATCAAGGGTTACCATTCCTGAAAGTTCATCGTGATTGAGGATGCGGGGGACTGGAATGTTCCTGGAAAAAATATGATTTCCGATATGGATAAAGGCTTTGAGTTGCCGCAGGCGATCCGTTGCCGGCATGCAGATGCCATGGTCGCTGATAACAGCGGTTTGATTACCATATGATGCCCTGTACCATTGCCTGTCTGATCCGTCTCCGGCAAGGGTGTCAATTTGAATGTCTTTGATTTTGTCGTGTTCAACCCCGAACCGGGATGCAGCCAGTTCAAGAAGGGAAGTTCTTGAATAAGATTCTAATGTACCGATATCAGACCAGAAAATATTTTTTTCCACAAATGCTTTTACTTTTTTTCGACGGATGAGGCGTTGATATACTTCAATGCTTGAAAATGATTTTTTGTCGGGAAAATAATCATAAATTTGTGGAGACAAAACCTGTATGCCGGTAAATGCAAGACCATTTGCTTTTGAATCAAAATTTTGGATATATCCCTGATCATCAATGCTGACTTTATTGAATTTGTCATGATCATGAAGAACAAGCGTTGCCAGACTTTTTGATTCTTTATGGAACGCATATAACTTGTTCAGGTTCACATTTGAAATGACATCGGAATTAATGACAAAAAAAGGATCATCCGTTAAAAAAGGTTTTGCATTGGCAATGGCACCTCCGGTTTCAAGGATAACAGGTTCGTGGATGGTTTTAATATCAATAGGAACATCAAGTTGATCAACAAAGGCTTCTATCTGGTCGTGCAAATGATGGGTATTGATCAGGATATAGTCACATCCATTGTCCACAAGGTGTTTGATGACATGTTCAAGCAAGGGTTTTGACATCAATGTAAACAAAGGCTTTGGGATTGTTTTGCTGTAGGGTAACAGCCGGGTGCCGAATCCTGCTGAAAGAATAAGTGCTTTCATGGTTTTATGATGCTATTAAAATAATTAATCGGTCAATAATGTTTTTGTAATACTCAATCTGTGTATGATCCTGGGACCCGTTAATCCCGGATTTGGTAAAATAATGGACCGCGTTTTTATAATTCACCAGGGATAAGGATTCTTTAAATGTGATTATTTTTCCTTTATAAAGTTTAGTTCCTTTGGAATGAATTTTTTTGATTTGCTCTTTTCCCTCATGCTTGCCGGCTTCATATTTTTCAAAATAAAGAAGGGTGGTTTTGTAAGATTCAAAAAAAGGCTGTAAAAAGGCTGCAAACCATTTGAGTTTGCGCAACCCCTGGGATGTGATGCTGAACATATCCAATTGCCGGGAATCAGGTACAATTATACCGTCGTTTATAAATCCTTTGATACATGTTGAAATATCTTCTTCGTAAGTTGTCTCTTCATCAAAGAAAAATTCATCCGTGAATATCTTTTCCAGGAATTTATATCGGACAACAAGATCTGAAGAAGAAAATTGAAACCTGTCTGTCTCAAGGATGGCAACTGCAGTGTAAGCAAATTTAACAAAAAATGATATCACGGAATTTTTATAATAGTCCAGAATTGCCCGTTTGTTGTCTTTTACAATAAAAACAGTGTGTTCTGTGATATCGTTGTCATCTTCATCTGCAAGTTCGATAAAGTTTCTTGAAATAAAGTCGTTGACGACCGAATTCAGTGTATTATCAGAATCAATCAAAAGTGTATCGGAAAGCTCTGCATTCATAAAGGTCAACAGATTCATATAGGTGTTGACCCTGGCAATCATCTGTTTTTTTGTAAAACTGTTTTTAGAGCAGTTTAATACGGCGCTTGCAATAATACCATGGGGGGTTACAACGGCATTGGTATTGATGGCATTTATAAGCTTATAACCAAAACTTTTTATAAATTTTATATACTCATCACTTGAAGTTTTGGAAAGATCAATATTCTTTTTTTGAATATACTCTTTTATGGAGATGGGTTCATCAAATCTCATGTAGACTTTGCCGTATTTTTTCTTTAGAAATTTACGGGCATTGATGAGTCCTTTCAACGTTTCCGGTGTTTTTTTGCCGCCTTCAATTTCTTTTAGATAGGCATCTTCTTCAAGAACACGGTCATAACCGATAAAAACAGGCACAAAGTAAAGATTGCTGCATGCACCATTAATATATGCGTTAATAAGCATGGCAAGCCCTCCGGGTTTCGGGCTTAAAAGTTTTCCTGTCCGGCTTCTTCCACCTTCAATAAAAATTTTTATATTAAATCCTTCATACAGAAGTTTTTCCAGGTATGCGGCAAAAATTTTTGCATAGAGCGGCGCACCTTTAAAGGTGCGTCTGAGAAAAAATGCTCCACCCCCCCTGAATAAAGGGCCTAATGGCCAGAAAGACAGATTTTTCCCGGCGGCAATGTGTGGACAGGGCATATTGTTTTTAAACATGACATAGGGCAATAAAAGGTAGTCCAAGTGGCTTTTGTGACATGGCACAAGGATAAGCGGGGCTTTGGTTGACTTTTCCCTCATTCGGTTGATCTGTTCCTGTTTGACAACAAGATCTTCAAAAATATTTTTAAACACCCAGGCCAACAGCCAGTTGCCGAAATTGATGATTTGAAGATTGTAATTTGCTGCAATCTCTTTAATATATCCGGCCGCTTTTTTATGGGTCTTGCTCAAGGTAAGCTTGTTTTCCGATGCATATTCAGCCAGGTACTCGCGTAAAGATTTTTTTGTCAGTATGTCTTCGGTGATTTCCTGTCTGGATTTTAAAACAGGACCGGTAATGCTTTTTCTCTGCCTGTTCAGGATGTCTACCAGGTGGCTTCTCAATCGATGGACCTGGAATTCCGAAGCAAGCTGTTCAATTTCGGGCCTGCTGATAAATTGTTTTAAATTAACCGGTTTTGTGATTTCAACCCTTATTTTTTCAGGCTTTTTGAATATGATAAAAAAACGTTTAATTAATCCTGGTTTTTCATGGGTTCCCAAAAGGATATCCGCTAATGTCGGATTTTTTCTCATTGGTTTTGTGATATAAATAATATCTTCCGGGATAATTATGACGGATTTTTTTGTGTTTTTTTGAAGTTCAATTAAAAGGAAAAGTGGATCAGGGGTTGATTTAATAAATCTTTTATAGAAATCTTCTTCTTCAATTAAGCAGATAAATCCGGATCTGCCGTTTAATAATTGTTTTGTGGCATAACCTGTTGTATAGGCATCTTCAAAATGAAAATGGCGGAAAAAATAATTCATATGGCAGATAAAGATCCGGCACAGTTGTTTTACAGGCAAAAGAAAAAGAAACCTGAAATCAAACCCTATCTGGGGATATGGCAGGTTAAGGTTTTTTAATTTTGTGTGAAAATACAAAAAATCCAGGACTCTTTTGTTTTTACTGGCATAAACAACTATGTTGTTTGTATCGATATTTTTTATTTTTTCTATATTGTGATCATCAAAATTAAGCTTGTTGATCAATCGTTTAATCAGCTTTTGAATAAGATATCCTGAATTGCCGGGATAAAAGCATAGAAAGTGATCATCTGTATTCTCCGGCATGGGGTTTGTCAGCCTGCCAAGCTTAGGCCATAGTTTTAGACTAAGGCCTTTAAGCTTTTGAAATAACGCCATTAGTTTTCCTTATAAAGGATTTTTCAATTAATGATATAACTGTGCCCTAATTATCAAAGGTTTGTTGGAATGGCAATCTTAAAATAGCCTTGAAAAAAACAAAGGCTTGTGCTATTTTTTCGAAACTTATGTTGATAATTCTCATATTTATTTGATTGTGAATGAATAATTTACTGCTTAAATTAAAATTTTAGGAGGACCTTTTTATGAAAACATTAATTGGTGGAGCGATTGCAGTTCTTCTGGGTGTTGTGGGCTTGGCTGTCTGGTTTGATGAATTTTTAAAGCTTCTGGCAGGGTGTGTTCCACTTGTTCTTCTTTTGGGTGGTGGTCTTGGTCTTTATCTGGGATTTGACGAGTTGAAAGATTCCTGGAAAAAAGATGAGGGCGTTGATGCACCCACATCTCAGGATGCTAAATCTTAAATTGATACATTTGAAACGAACAGAAAAATAAAAATACAGTCATCAAAAAAAGCCTGCTTTACAGCAGGACTTTTTTTGATGACAAAAGTTGCAAGCAAATCAGCTGTGTCATTCATATAGATGATATTTTCCTGAAAGGCTTTTAAATCTTTCCTGATCTTGTTGCCATTTGTCTGGCAAAAGAGTTAAATCTTCCAAATTCGTCAGCTTTTTACGCAGAGCTTTGCTGCCCAAGATAAGATCTATGGGCATCTTTTTAAATTCATATTCATAAGGGGGTTCTTTGAATTTAAAGTCATCCATGTGATGCCGGATAATCAGCTGAAGTAAGATCATGGATGAAAAATATGGTTTGAATTCATAGGGGGAGGTTACATGAATTTGAAAGCCTTTACAAATACTGCCCTGACATTTTCCAGATGTCGGTTCAAAATTAACCGGACGAAGACAGGCACCTTTAATTATTTTATCTGCTTTGGCTTTGATTTTTTTTGTATCCAGGAAAGGGGCTCCAAATTGTTCAAACGGCAGAGTGGTGCCGCGTCCTTCTGATATGTTGGTGCCTTCAAAAATAACTTGTCCCGGATAGACTATACACGAATTCGGTGTCGGCAGATTAGGAGAAGGGGGTATCCAGAAACGCCCTGTATCCTTCCAATACATTTGTCTTGTCCATCCAGTCATGGGGATGATGGTCAGATCGCACCCCATATTGAATTGCTTATTGAAAAATTGAGATATTTCTCCCACCGTTAATCCATGCCGCATGGGAATAGGAAATCTTCCGACAAAGGAGGCATACTCTTCTGCCAGGATATTGCCCTCGATCTGTATTCCGCCGATGGGATTGGGCCGGTCAAGGATAACAACCTGCTTATTGAACTTTGCCGCCACTTCAAGGCAAAAGGAGATCGTATAGATAAAGGTATAGACCCGGGTGCCGACATCCTGAATATCAATGAGCAGAACATCCATTTGATCAAACATCTCTTTGGTTGGGATTCTTGTCTCATTATATAAACTGTACACCGGGATATTCAGATCAGGTTCCACAAAGTGTTCGGATTCAATCATATTGTCCTGTTTTTCCGCATAAAATCCGTGCTGGGGAGAAAAAAGTATTTTTAATTGATCCGGGAAAAGGCGATGAATCAGTTTTGAAGCGTGGTTGAAATGACGGTCAACTGATGCGGGGTTGGATAAAAGGCCAAGCCGTTTTCCTTTTAAAAAATCCGGCGGATTTGCAATCAGATTCTCAAGTCCGATGGTTACATATTTATTCATAAAATCCTTAAGCTTATTATGGGTTAAGGGTTTTAAATATCATAACCATTGACAAAATTTCAAATCCTAACTAAATATAATTCTTTTTATTTTTTAGGAGACTGAAGGTTATGAAATTTAAAGTCAGCGAACAGATAGCTACGATTAAACCCTATGTGGCGGGTAAACCGCTCAAGGAAGTTGAAAGAGAGTACCATATTTCAAATCCTATCAAGCTTGCATCCAATGAAAATCCCATTGGATTTTCTCCAAAAGTTTATGATGCCGTGTCGCAACATATGAAGGATATGAATCGGTATCCTGAATCTTCAGCCTATGTTTTAAACAATAAGCTTGCAAAAAAATTTCATATTACCCCGCAGAATATTGTCTTGGGAAATGGTTCTGATGATATTATCGCATTATTGGCCCATGGGTTTTTAAATCCAGGGGATGAGGCACTCATGCCTCTGCCGTCTTTTTTGATGTATGAAATCAGTGTTAAAACAGCAAAAGGGGTGCCGGTCATGGTTCCTCTGGCTGATTTTGCAACCAATCTTGAAGGTCTTGTTGACAGCATATCCTCTAAAACCAGGTTGATTTTTATTACCAATCCGTTTAATCCCACAGGCAGTACGATTACCTGTGATGAGTTTAATGAATTTTCTCAAAATGTACCGGACGATGTCATTATTGTTGTGGATGAAGCCTATATTGAATTTGTAAGAGATGATGCGGTTTATAATTCCTTGAAAAATCCATTGCAGGATCCAAGGGTTGTGACACTTAGGACATTTTCCAAGGCTTATGGACTTGCCGGTTTCAGGGTAGGGTACGGCATAATGGATTCGCAAATTGCTGAAATTTTAAACAGAATCAGGCAGCCGTTTAATGTGAACAGTCTTGCCCAGGTTGCGGCTGTCGCCGCCCTTGATGACGAGGCGTTTTTAAACAAAAGTATCCGAACCACTCATGACGGCCTTGATTTTCTGTTTGATGAACTTGCCGGTATTGGTATCCGCTGCTTGCCTACCCAGTCTAATTTTCTGATGCTGGATCTTGAAATTGATGCCACTCAAGTATTTGAACAAATGCTGAAACTGGGTGTTATTGTGCGGTCAATGAGTTCGTACGGGTATGATACGTTTTTACGGGTTAATACGGGAACAAAAGAAGAAAATATCGCTTTTATTCAGGCCCTTAAAAAGGTTTTAAAAAAATAAGGATTAAAGATGAACACGCGAATCATTACCATTGACGGTCCTGCCGGAGCGGGCAAGACGACGGTAAGCCGTTTGTTGTCACAAAGGCTTGGGTGCGTCCATGTTGACACCGGAGCCCTTTACAGAGGGGTGGCCTTTGAAATCCGGCAGCAGAAAATTGACTGGGAAAATGATGCTGCACTTGAAGAATTTTTAAAAGATCTGGATCTTAATTTTGTTATTGAAAAAAAGGCGCTTGCCTTAATGTCATCCGGAAGAAATATCACCAACTTTATTAGAACGCCAGACATCACCATGCTGGCATCTTCTTCTTCGGCAAAACCACAGGTTAGAGCAGCTCTTTTGGATATTCAACGCAACATTGCCAAAACAAAAGATGCGGTTTTTGAAGGCAGGGATATGGGGACGGTGGTTTTCCCGGATGCGGCATATAAGTTTTTTCTTTTTGCTGATTTAAATGTTCGTGCAGCAAGACGATACGATGAGATGCCGGATGAAAAAAAGGATATTCGCAGGGTTCAAAAACAAATGGAGATGAGGGATGATAAAGATTCCCGGAGAAAGTCAGCGCCTCTAAAACCGGCAGAAGATGCCATAAAAATAGATTCCTCTTTTTTAACTATTGAACAAGTTGTTGAAAGAATGATTGGAATTATTGAAAAACCTTGAAAATCGTAATAATTTTATTGATAATTTTATTTTTTTTTGATATAAAAGAAAATTGTACCTACCTATATTCTGTTCTTTATAGTAGGGTATAAAAATTCGATTAGGGGGAATAATATTAATGAACAACATTGCTGAAGAAAACGAAAATCAAAAAATGAATACTGAAACCTTAGAGAAACAGGAAACACCTGCACCTGAAGAAAAACAGGATGCATCTTCGCCTGAAATTACAGGCGAAGAAACAATGGAAGAGCTTTTGGACATCTATGAGTCCAGTCTTAAAAAATTTGAAGAGGGGCAGGTCGTAACCGGAACTGTAATATCCGTTGGCAGGGATTCGGTCCTTGTGGATGTCGGATATAAGTCTGAGGGGCAGATCTCTATTCAGGAATTCATTGATGAGGAAGGCAATGTCAATGTCAATGTCAATGATGAGTTTGAGGTAATGATTGAAGTCTGGGATGAAGAAGAGGAAACTGTTCTTTTGTCCCATGAAAAAGCCAAGAAAGTTAAGGTTTGGGACGCAATTAAAGACATTTACGATGACGATGGAACTATTGAAGGTGTTATCACCAGTCGGGTGAAAGGCGGGTTCTCGGTTGATATCGGGCTTTTGGCATTCCTTCCGGGATCACAGGCAGATCTTCGACCCATCCGCAACATGGATGAAATGGTTAACCAGACCTATACATTCAAAATTCTCAAATACAACAAAAAGAGAAACAATATCGTACTTTCACGAAGAGTTCTTCTTGAGGCTGTAAGAGATAAGCTTAGAAGTACGACTCTTGAGGCGATTGAAGACGGCAAGGTCATGGAAGGGATCGTTAAAAACATCACTGAATACGGTGTGTTTGTCGATCTTGGCGGAGTGGACGGTCTTCTTCATATTACCGACATCTCATGGGGCAGGGTCAAACATCCTTCAGAACTCTTTTCTATCGGTGACAAAATCAATGTTAAGATTCTTTCTTTTGATCTTGAAAAAGAGAGAGTATCACTTGGTATGAAACAATTGACTCCGGATCCATGGACAACAGCGGTTGATAAATATCCGGTTGACTCAAAAATAACCGGTAAAGTGGTCAGTCTGACAGATTACGGTGCGTTTATTGAGCTTGAAGAGGGTGTTGAGGGACTGATTCATGTGTCTGAAATGTCCTGGACAAGAAAGATTCGTCATCCGTCCCAGATGGTAACGGTTGGTGAAATCATAGAAGCGGTTGTTCTTGATCTTAAACCGGATAACAGAAGAATCTCTCTTGGTATCAAACAGACCGTTGATAATCCATGGGAAGTTATTTCTCAGAAATATCCGGTAGGCACTATTATTGAAGGTAAAATTAAAAATATTACGGAATTTGGTCTTTTTATCGGAATTGATGATGATATTGACGGTCTTGTTCATATCTCTGATATTTCCTGGACTAAGAGGATCAAACATCCGTCTGAAGTATACAAGAAAAGCGATACCATTCAGGCTGTGGTTCTCGATATTGATAAAGCCAATGAAAGATTTTCTCTGGGCATCAAACAGACCCAGGCAGATCCATGGGAATCGGTTAGTCAGCGTTATGAAGTGGGTAAGGAAATATCCGGTGTTATCACAAATCTGACGGATTTTGGTGTGTTTGTTGAACTTGAAGAAGGCATTGAAGGTCTTGTTCATGTGTCTGAAATCAGCAAAGAAAATGTTAAAAGTCCGAAAGAACATTATCAGATTGGCGAAAGCATTACTGCAAAAGTAATGAACATCAATAGTGATGAAAGACGTATCGGTCTTTCTATCAAACGCCTTGAAGAAGACGATGATGATAAATATCTTGAAGATTTTGCCAAAAACATGAAACCTGCAACATCATCTTTTGGAGAAATTTTGAGAACCAATATACAGGAGCAGATTGAAGCAAATAAAGTTCAGGAAGCACAAAAGCAAGACAGTGAAGATGCTGATAAATCTGAAGAATAACATTAAGGAAACGACACAATCGTTTTCTGATGTAAAATAGTGTATAAAGGGCCGGATAACATGATGTTAATCCGGCCTTTTTTTTAACCCTTTTTTTAATATTGCTTATCAGGACGGTTATATGTTTGCCAGAAGACATCCATTCCTCTTTTTTTTGATGATTGTTTCAGTCTGTTTAACGGTTATGTTTTCAGGATTTGTAGTGCTTGTGTCACTGAGTTCAACAATGCTGAACACGCAATTTTCCCGGCACTATACATCTGCCGGCGGCAATATAGGTATTGTTGAAATCAATGGAATGATTCTGTCTTCAAAAGATATTATCCAAAATATTAAAACTTTTCGTGATGATGATGCGATCAAAGCCATAATTTTAAGAATCGACTCTCCCGGCGGAGGAATCGGACCCTCTCAGGAAATTTACCGGGAAGTCATGAAAACCAGAATGGAAAAAAAAATCATCGCTTCCATGGGATCTGTAGCAGCTTCTGGCGGGTACTATATTGCATCTGCAACTGACAAGATTATTGCTAATCCGGGAACCATTACCGGCAGTATCGGTGTGATCATGGAATATGCCAATGTTATGGAAATTGCCAGGAAAATCGGTATATCTCCGGTTGTTATTAAGAGTGGCCAGTTCAAGGATATGGGCTCACCGTTGAGGGAGCTTAAGGAGCCGGAAAAGAAAATTCTTCAAGCCCTTGTGGATGAACTTCATCTCCAATTTGTAAATGATGCTGCAAATGCAAGGGGTATGGCTGTTAAGACCATGGAGGCCCTTGCGGACGGAAGAATTTATACAGGTGCAAAAGCTCTTGATTTGAAATTGATTGACCGTCTGGGAAATCTTGATGATGCAGTTCGGTGGACAGGGGAACTGGCCAATATCAAAGGGGAGTTAAAGCCTGTTTACCCAAAAGAAGATAAAATTACATTTATTAAAAAACTTGCAGATACTTTATTGAAAGATCTCAACATTTCCGGCACTGCTATGGATAATTTCCGGTATATCATTGGTGCGCGTTAAGTATAAATAACGGCCATGGCAGATCACTCTGCCACAATAATGAAAGATATTTAATTTCAGATGGTTAAAAGTTTTTTTATATAAACTTGGATGATTAAAATTACTACCTCTATCGCCTTACTTTGTTTGTTATCTATATGTCACTTCAGTAAAATTAATTCATTTTGGTAAAAAAGGAGTACCAGGCGAGTACTGGTACTTGAAAGCTACTGGGGGGTGACATGGTCATAAAATTTACAGCCAACTTTATTAAAAAAATCTTATTGCCAAAGGCATTAAGCCTTATTGGTATTGTGATAATAAACAACCAGGTTTGAGTTTAAAGGTCACCAAGACCAAAAAGACCTTTATGGCTCAAGCTAGGTTAACCAGTTTGTCAAAGCTAATCATATTGGGCATGTTCTATGATTGATATGACTGATTCTTTGAAACCGCAGATATCTCTAACAGGATTAACCTTGGAAAAAGTTTGGTTTTTTCTTGTCATTAAGGTAAAAAACAAATAATCAAGGGAATAATATTTTTTAACCTGTAAGGAATGTTTGTGGAGAAAGACTTAAAAATAAAAAAGATTGAACGTCTCAACCTGGTTTTGAGAACAATCCGGGATGTGGGAAGGCTTTTGATCAGTGAAAATAACAGGGAAAAATTAATCAAAGGGATTTGTAATATCCTGGTTGAAAAAAGGGGATATTATAATGCCTGGATAGGGTTGTTCAGCTCTGGCAAATTCAGTGGTAATTTTAGTGGCAAAGCCAGTGATAAAATAATTGATCTCATTGCTGATTCCGGCATGGACATCCGGTTTGATGATGTTAAAAAAAATATTGAAAACCAGATTTTTACCCGTTGTGTTGAGCATACACTAGTTTCAAAAGAGGTTTTTTCAACTGATGATCCCATTAAAGAATGTGCGGACTGTCTCTTGTCTGAAAATTATTCACACAGAGGCGCTTTGGCCGTCCGGCTGGAATACGAGGAGACGAACTATGGGTTTATGGTCGTGTCAATACCCAAAGAGCTTGCTTTGGATGAAACGGAAAAGAATATTGTAAAGGAAATTTCAAATGATATTGCTTTTGGACTGTATCGGCTTGAATTGGAAGAAAAAAGAAAGTTTGCGGAACAAGACCGTAAGCAAAGCCAGGTTAGGTTCAAAACCCTTATAGAGAATTCCTTGAATTGCATCTCCATTATACAGAACCATAAAATCGTATATAAAAAAGCCGGGCTTAGAAAGATTCATGGTTTGATGACGGACGTATTTCAACCACCTGGATTTTTAGATGTGTATGTGGATGACCGTGCCCGGATAAAAAAATTGTACATTGAATTGCTGTCAAATAAAATTAAGCATATTCAAACTGATTTCAGATACAGCCCTTTTGATGAGGATAAAGCCGATCCTGAAATCAGGTGGGCTTTCTTAAGCGCGACCAAAATCAATTATCTGGGGGTTGAATCCGTATTGACAAATATCATGGATATCACGGATTCAAAAGAGGGAGAGGATTTTTTAAGGATACAGGACAAAATGACTTCCCTTGGGCGGGTAACAGCAGGCATTGCACATGAAATTAGAAATCCGTTATCCGGAATATATATTTATCTTAAAGCCTTGAAAAAAATTTATAATCAAATGGGGGATATCACCAAGGTGGTATCAATTATTGATAAAATTGAACTGGCGTCATACAAGATCGAATCCATTATAAAACGGGTAATGGATTTTTCAAAACCCAGCCAGCCTCAATTTATCATGACAAATTTGAATGATTATATTGACGAAGTGACAAAACTGACATCGGTTACCTTAAGAAAAAGCGGGATTAGATTTGAAAAATACCTTGATCCGAATATCCCCAAATGCTTTGCTGAACCTCATTTAATAGAACAGGTCATCTTAAATTTGATCACCAATGCGGCAGAAGCAATGAAAGAGTTTCAAGGTGAAAAATTAATAATTCTGAAAACCTTTAAAAAGGATAATAATGTAGTCATAAGTGTCAGGGACACGGGGCCGGGTATACCTTTGTCGGGACAGTCCAAAATTTTTGATCCTTTTTATACTACAAAATCCAATAGTTCCGGTATCGGATTAAGTATTTGTCATCGTATCATTTTAGATCACGGAGGAGCCTTAAAGTTTCATACAACTAAAAACGGTGGAGCCAGGTTTATTATCGAACTGCCCATCGAACATAAAGAGGGGTGATCCGGTTATTATGATAAAGTATTCCATTGCCATTGTTGATGATGAAGAGATCATCCGGGATGCGCTTGATATAACACTTTCCGATCAATATGATATAATCCTTTTCGAAAGCGCGGAATCTTTTTTAGCGTCCCTTGAACAACAAACCCCGGATCTGGTGTTGATGGATATCGGCCTTCCCATAATGACTGGTATAGAGGCTCTTGAAATCCTGAAACAAAAACATAATGACATTCCCGTTATTATGATAACTGCATATGAAGATATTAATATGGTGATCCGGTCCATGAAAATCGGGGCGTTTGATTTTATTTTGAAACCCATTAATCTCGATATCCTTGAACTTACCATTCAAAAGGCTATATCGTCTATTGCTCTGATAAAGGAAGTCAAAATTCTCCAGGAAAAGTATCTTCAAGATAACCTGCCCTGTTTTATCGGGGAGAGCAAGAATATTGAAAATGTAATGGATTTTATTAATATGGTTTCAAAAAGTTCTGATACGCCTATTATGATTTTGGGGGAAACCGGCACGGGAAAAGAACTTATTGCAAAGGCCATCCACGCCAGAAGTCCTGTTTTTCAAGGGCCGTTTATTCCTGTAAATTGTTCGGCATTTCCCGAAGACCTTATTGAGTCAGAGCTTTTCGGATATGAATCAGGGGCCTTTTCCGGGGCCAGCAGCCAGGGAAAGAAAGGATTTATAGAAGAGGCGGATGGCGGCACCCTTTTTTTGGACGAGGTGGCGGATTTGAGTCTGGCGGGCCAGGCAAAGCTGTTGAGATTTTTAGAAGACGGGGAATTTTACAAGGTGGGCGGAACCAAAAGATACCATGTCAGGACTCGTGTTGTTTCAGCAACAAATAAAAAAATTGATGATCTTGTGGATGAGGAAAAATTCAGAAAAGATTTGTATTTCAGGTTGTGTGTGATCAAGGCTGAAGTTCCGTCCCTGAATGAACGAAAAGAGGATATCCTTCCTCTTGCCAAACATTTTTTGCATGAATTTAATAAAAAATTTTCAAAAACTTTAAAAGGATTTTCTAAAGATGCGGAAAATCATCTTTTGTCCTATGAATTCACTGGCAATGCCAGGGAATTGAAAAACATGGTCGAACGGGCCGTACTTATTTCAAAAACAGATCGGCTGGAGCTGGATAAACTCAAGGGGGCACCAACTTTAATAAATGATACCCCACCGCTTGACATCAAACAGGATCATAAGCTTGGCCCTGAGGGAATTGATCTTGACCAATTGCTTGAAACCACTGAAAAAAAATATATGGAACAGGCTCTTGAATTTTCCAAAGGCAATGAAAGCAAAGCCGCAAGATTGTTAAACATGAACCATCATACTTTTAGATACAGGTGGAAAAAGATTTCTAAAAAATAACATTTAAAATTTTTATAACCAACTTTCCACTGCTGATGATTCAAAAACTTGCCTTCTGTTGCTGACGTATTAACACAATGGAAATAATTTTATTGATTTGATATTTTCCGTTTGTATTGTTAATTAAAGTGCTACTGGAATAAAATAGCCAAAAATCAATGGGACGCTATTCCCTTTTACGGGTGGCGTGTTTTTATATGAAAGTCTTCAAAAATCAAAACAGTGACTTTCAATCTTTGTTGTGGGCAAACCAGGATGAAATACCAGGTCTGCCCGTGGCAGTTATATGAAAAATGTCGTGGCAGATTTGTTTGTCACAATAATAATTGAAACTATTGTTATTACGGTATGTTAGACAGGGTTTCATGTGAGAGAAAAAGGATAAAAAGGGAATATGGATCTTCATCAAACCGATATTTTAACAAAAGTATCACGGTATAATCTTATCAGGAATGGCAGAATGATTTATATTGATGTTCATCAGAAAATCCAGGGAAACCTGGCAGATAAATTCATAGCGGTTCCCAATCTGGTCAATATTGTGGCAAAACCGGAACACCAGGGCGCAGGTGACAATGAGCAAAACGCATTGGAAGACTGCTTAAAAAAAATAAAAGGATTGAACTTAGAAGATCTTTTCCCTGAAGCCGGTTCGCCGGCACCGACTTCAAAAGACAATTAATATTTTTTCTTTCCACCCATTTCTAATCCTATATTCAGGGCTTTTTGGTTCATCTCCATAAATTCTTCGGGAATGATGTTTTCAAGAACTTTTATAATGGATTCAGGCTTGATGAGTTCTGAAATCCCTATCAGGGTTCCAAGCATGCAGATATTAAACACAATGGGTGTTTTGATCTCTTTTATAACTGTATCATACATGGGGAGACTGATATGTTTTGCCACTACTTTGTTTTCAATGGTGACATATTTTGAATCCACCAAAAGCAGTCCCCCCGGCCTGATGATGGAAGCAAAATTATTGTAGCTTTCCTGGGTCAGGCTGACCAGAATATTGGGTTGTGTTACTTTGGGAAAAAATATTTCAGAATCATCAATAATGACATCACTTCTGGTGATGCCGCCCCTTGCAGCCGCACCATAACTTTGGGACTGAATGGCATTTTTATGTTCAAAAATCGCAGCAGCCTTTGCAAGTATGATGGCAGCAGTTATGACGCCTTGGCCTCCTGAACCTGAAAAAACCAATCGTGACCGTTCCATTATGCTGTTCCTTTCTTTGCTTTTTCAATAATTTGATCATATGCCTCACAATATTCCGGGATATCCGTATTTTCAACAAAAATTCCTCTTTGGATCAACCCTGGATTTTTTTCCAGTTTTTTGGAGCCTATTTTAGCGGTTTGGGTTTTATACCCTTCCATCATCTGGATGGCATCCCCTTCTTTGTTTTTTCTTCCATAATGGGTCGGACATTGGGTCAGGATTTCCACAACTGAAAATCCTTTGTGGGTGATGCCTTTTTTTATAAAATCCTTACATTCATTGGCATGGTATACAGTGGATCTGGCCACAAAGCTCGCACCTGCACCCCTGGCCAGTTCGGCAATGTCAAAACTTCTGTCAATACTTGAAAAAGGTGCGGTTGTGGCTTTTTTACCGCAGCCGGACAAAGGAGAAAACTGTCCGCCTGTCATGCCGTAAATTTTGTTGTTCATCACAATGGCTGTAATGTCTATGTTTCGTCTGGCCGCATGTATAAAATGGTTGCCGCCAATGGCAAGGGCATCTCCATCCCCCATGGGAACAATGGCTTTTAAATTGGGTTTTGACAGCTTAACCCCTGTTGCAAAGGCAAGTGCCCTTCCATGGATGGTATGCAGTGAGTGAAAATCAACATATCCTGAAATCCTGGATGAACAACCGATACCCGAAGTTACAACGATTTCATTTTTATCCAGCTCAAGTTCATGAACCGCCCGCAGCAAGGCACTCAAAACGATTCCATGACCGCAGCCGGGACACCAGAGATGGGGAAAGAACCGTGATCGAATATAGTCTTTAGCGTCAAATGGTTTTTTTGTCATCTCATACCCCTTTTCCCTGGATCATCCTTAGAATGCTTTTAATATTAGTCGGTGAAATCAATTCTCCGTCCACCCTGTTTGCAAGAAAAACAGCATTGGGGTTGTTGACTGCATTTTTGACCTGGGTGACCACCTGGCCCATATTCATTTCAACCACGATAACTGCTTTGGCTCTCGCGCATTTTTCCCTGACCATACCAGAAGGAAAGGGCCAGAGGGTCTGTAATTCCAGAACCCCTATCTTAACTCCCCATGAACGCCTGTTTTTTGCCATGTGAATAGCGGATCTGGCAGAAGATCCATAAGAGATCAGAATATATTCCGCATCATCCAGCCAGTATTCTTTATACATGCTGATGTCATTAATATTGTTTTCTATTTTATCCATCAGGTGCCTTAAGAGTCCGTCAACAATTCTGGGGTTGTTGCTGGGAAAACCCCACATGTCGTGGAATAGTCCGGTAACATTATAACGGTGTTCACCGCCGAAATCAGACATGGGCAGCCGACCGTCTTCTCTTGGAAGGTATGGATGATAATCCACCCCTTTTTTGACCGAGGTTCTGAGGCGTTCCACCACGGGAATTTCACCGGGTTCAGGAATCACAAGTTTTTCCCGCATATGTCCGATGACTTCATCCAGCAGGAGAATAACCGGGGTTCGATAGGTTTCAGCCATATTAAAGGCGTCAACTGTGATTTTAAAAATGTCCTGATGATTGGATGCGGTAAGCGCAATTATGGCATGATCTCCATGTGTTCCCCATCTGGCTTGATTAATATCTCCCTGGCTTACATGGGTGGGATTGCCTGTTGAAGGGCCGCCGCGCTGTACATTGGCAATAACACAGGGGATTTCAGCCATGCATGCATAGCCCAATGCTTCCTGTTTAAGAGAAAAGCCAGGGCCGGATGTGGCTGTCATTGCCTTTTTTCCTGTGAGAGAGGCGCCTATAACGGCAGCCATTGATGCGATTTCATCCTCCATCTGGATGAATTTGCCGCCTTTTTGGGGAAGCCTCAATGCAAGGGTTTCTGCAATTTCAGTGGATGGGGTGATCGGGTATCCTGCGAAAAAATCAATCCCGGCATAGAGAGCGCCTTCCACGCAGGCTTCGTTTCCCTGAATAAACCTTACATCCTGTTCATTATTCATTTTTCTCTTCCCCTTCCTCTTTTTCCATGACTTGTATTGCTAAATCGGGGCATCTAATTTCGCACAGTTTGCATAAAATACAATCCTCAGGCCTTATTGCTTGTGCCTTTCCGTACTCATCAAATTCAAGTACATTTTTTGGACAAAAATGAATGCAGATACCACACCCTTTGCACCATTCCTTGTCAATTAAATGTTTAGACGTTTTGCCTTTTCCCATAATATCCTCATATTAGATAATAAATATCTGTGAATTAAGGCTTTTCATTAAGTGATTTATATTTGTATGTCAAGGATAACCAATATTTAAATTAATCATGATTATTTCTTTTTATTTTATAAGAATGATTTTTCTTCTTATGCCTTGCATGCAACTTTTAGCCATGATTGCCCCGCCAAAAAATAAATGATATACAGGTGCAATGAATGATAAAACAAATGAAAATCTTGTCAGTGTTATTCTGCCCTCATTCAACCGTGCATGGGCATTAAAAGACGCCTTGGACTCCGTTTTTTCACAGGATTATCCCCATATAGAACTGATTGTGATAGATGACGGATCAACAGACCATACGCAAAAATTGCTTGAGAAATATAAAGAGGAATATAAAAATAAACTCATTGTTTTAAAACAGGAAAATTCAGGGGTCAGCGCTGCAAGAAATGCAGGGATAAAAAATAGCAGAGGGGCATTTATTGCCTTGCTGGATTCCGATGACACCTGGGATAAAAGAAAAATATCCTGCCAGGTGGCATTTTTTAAGCGCCATTCAGAGGCCCTTATTTGTCAGACCGAAGAGATCTGGATCAGGAATGGCAAGCGGGTTAATCCAAAAGTCAAACACAAGAAACCTTCCGGGATGATATTTGAACCTTCATTGAATCTTTGCCTGGTAAGCCCGTCTGCAGTGATGATGCGAAAACAATTGTTTGAATTAAAAGGGTATTTTAATGAAGAATTTATTGTTTGTGAGGATTATGATCTATGGCTCCGTGTCAGTTCCACCATTCCGATTTTTTTGATTGATAAGCCCTATACCATAAAGCGGGGAGGACATAAAGATCAACTTTCAAGCTTTCATTCTCAGGATAAATTCAGAATTCGTTCATTATCAGCTCTTCTGGAATCAAACAGTCTGACGCAAGATCAGGTTGAAAAAACAAAAAAGGTCTTGAAAAAAAAATGCACCATATATGGGAATGGCTGCATAAAACGCGGAAAAGAAGAAGAAGGGGAATACTATTTGAATCTGGGTTTATCGGTTTAAATTGCTGAAATATTCATTTCATGGAGTTTACCATCGTTCGCTGATGAGACAATTTCCTGGATTTTGCACCGGGATATGTCTTCTTTTATAATAATGGAAGAGTTTGGCCCCATGATGGCTGAATTCTGGGTGATGGTTTTTGCTATGGTGACAAGTGCCCGGGTGATGTCTTTTTTTGAAAATTCTTTTAATGCAGTTTTTTTAATGACAAGCTGCTTGTTTTTTTCTTCCATTTCAGTGAGTTGTGTTTTAATCTGTTCGATTTTGTCGGCTATTTTATCCTGAATTTTAAAAGCAGTGTTTAATTCCTGCTCAGAATTTTTTACTGCTTCGATCAGCTTTTCTATTTTAGTTGATGTTTCGATATCTGCCAGATTTTTTTTAAATTCCTTTATTTCTATCTGGGCGCGATCCTGTATATGGGCGTTTTCAGATATCTGCCGGTAGAGTTCCTGATCCTGATGCTCAAGCTTTTTAATTTCATCTCTTAATACGTTGGATGCATCAACCGATATTTTTAAAGCCTTACTAATTTGTTTTTCAATTGCCTCTATATGATCATTTGTACCTATTTTGAGTTTGGACGATATTGAAGCGTGTGTACCGATATTGCCTGCTTCAATACCCAGTCTGGCAGTAATTTGGGAAGAAATAATATGGCCTGTCTGATTTAGGCAAGCCCCGCTCAATAAAATGTCCGAGTCAATAATTTCCTTTGATATAATCAGGTCTCCAAATCCCATGATATTGGAATGATTGATAAATTTTGCATAAAGGTTTCCATGGGTTGAAATGCTTGAGCCTTTAATTCCTGCAGAAACTTTCAAATTTCCTGACAGATCTATGGTAGCTCCTTCTATTTCTCGGGCAGTCAGGTTTATTCCCTTTACGGTGAATCCTTCTTTGATAGTGCCTTTGACAATAATATCCCCTTCAAAGTTGATATTGCCGGTTTTAAAATCTACATCACCCGGGATGACAAGTTCCGGGTTAACCGAAACAGTACATAGGGCATCTATGTGTGGTTGGCCATCAATAGCGGCATACAGTCTTAAGCCATCTTCTGATATTTTAGTTCCAGAACCGGGGATGAAAATACTTTCCATTGGTTCATCCACAGTGATTGGGACACCAAAGATGGAAATTCCGGGTTTGCCGTCTTGTGCCGGTACTTTTTGGACAAGAAGGTTTCCCTTTTTGACATGGGAGATCTCTCCCCTTTCCCTGAAATTAATGCTGCCGTTTTCTTCGATTTTTCCGGGATCTGTAAAATCAGTTTTAAAATAAAAAGTTATTTTAGCATCACGGCCATAAATCGGATTTGTTCCTTTGGCAATGAGAAATTTTTCTGCAGATGGTTTGGCAATCCAGGCTTTAATGCTCTCATCATCGAGAATCCCATGGCAAATTCTATTTTGTTTCAGCAGGTCAAGAAGGTTGAAAAAATTGGGCAATGGTTTGTTATGATCAGCCCTCTTGATTTTTTGAACATAAGCCTTTGTCTGATCTTCAGAAATTGAAATTTCAAAGTACTTGTCCATAATAAATTCTTTGGTATTTATCATGGTATTATTGGGTTCAAATATCAGATCATGATCCTGTTTTTTTGTATTTGCCCTATGGATGAAAGCTGATTTTAAAATTTTTTCTATAAGTTCGGGGTATTCTGGTTGGTTCGTTTGGGGGGCTTGTTGGGCATCGTGTTTTTCAGGATATAAAATTTCTTCCAGATTAAGATTTATCGGATCTGAATGGTATTTGTTGCTCAGTTGATCAAAAAAGTTCTGGATGGTTTCATAAAGAGCAATAAACTCTTTCTTAAACGCATCTTGTGATGGCATGATCCCTTTATCGTCCATTAGGCGAGAAAGGGATATATTGATATTTAAATCATGAGCGGCTTCAATTTCTCTTTTTTTTGATTTCAGTCTCAATATTTGATTTTTTTTTTCATTAATAAGATGCGTATATGCGGTCTCTTTTTTTTTGAGTTTTTGTGTGATTTCAAGCAATTGTTTGTTTTGATGAAGCACTACACGTTTTAATTGTTGCCTTTTTAATGCATGTTTGAATTGTCGAAAACAATTCCTGGTTTGATCAATCAGATCCTCATCTTTAAATGGTGAGGTGATACATGCATGAATATTCGCTTTGTTAACGGCATGGATCAAAGTTTCGAGTTTGTCAGCCGATACCAGCAGCATTCTTTGAGTTAGTGGGGATATGAGTTTTACCTTTTGCAGAATATCATTGTTTCCCATTTCAGGCAGTTTAAAGTTGCTTATGACCAGAGCAAAGGGTATTGTTTTAGATGCTTGACAAAGTGTGTTCATTGCATCTTCGGGTATTTGTTCACAAATTACCGTCCATCCCTCTTTATTCAAGATGGATTTGGCATGCTCCCGGACAGTGTCATTGTTTTCAAGGATGATGGCTTTAGGTCTTTTTCTTTCCATTATTTTCTTTCATATTTTATATAAGGCATATCAAAACCGTTTCTATAGCCTAATTCCTTGAATTGGCAATACATCTCTTTAATGGTCTCTGAAAAAAGAGTCTCAATTTTTTCTATTTCATCCGGAAATATATCCGGATTTGTGGGGTGGGATAAAAGATTTTTAATTTCTTTTTTAATTCGTTCAATATCATTATCAAGTTCGTGGAGTATCCTGCCATGGCTTTTTGTTGTCTCTGTCAATTCACAAGCAAGTTCATATAATTCAGCATTCTGTTTTTTGGCAAGAGTTAAAAGGTTTTCATAGTCTAAAAAGAATTCATACTGTTTAATACCGGTCTTGATAGCCTCGACAAGATCATCATATTGCCATGGTTTGAGATTATACCTTTGAATTGCACCTTTATTGACGGCATTAATAATGGTTTCCACTTGCATATGGTCTGTAGTCATAAAACGGGCAGTCTCCGGGGTGAGTTTCTTTGTATGCTCAAAAAACTCGGTTCCTTTCATACCCGGCAAATTTTGATCTGCAATGATTAATGAAAAGGGGTGGTTCGTTTTTTTAATTTCCTCAAGTGCGGATTCCCCACTGTCTGCAAAAACAGCCTGAATTTTTTCCATTTGAAGAACTTGATTAATGGTTTCATTGATTCGGTCGTCATTGTCAACTATCAGTACTTTGTGTTGATATTCAGATTTCATTCATTTGCCTCGACACTCATTCAAACGCGATGTGATCGTCAGTGTTATGCATCATCCACCGGCAAGGAAGGTTATGATCTGGATTTCATCACCATCTGTCACCTTTTTTTCCAGTTCTCCGGGGTATGCACTTTTTTTATTCAGGTAGATCTCAATATAGTTGAGCAGTTTTCCTTTTTTATCGAACAACTCCTTTTTCATATCAGGATACATGGCAACAAAATCGTTTAATGCTTCACCAACAGTTGTTCCTTCAACTTCTATTGTTTTTTTTCCATTGGTATGCTGGCGATGTGTAACATGTATATTTATTTTAACACTCATTTTAATTTGTCCTTGCTGATAACCTTAATATTGTAAAAATTTTATCTTAATTTGAAAAAAACATTTTTTTTTGTTTATTAATAGAATATTTTTATTCTGAATTCAATGATTTTTGCCTTTGATTCAGCCGTTGAAAAATATTGTAATCAAATTTTGACAATAATTTTGCCTTGAATTGGTTCTTGGCGGAATATGTTAATGATAATAGAAACTTAAAATCATTTAAAAAAGGAAATAAGCCTGATGGAAAATGAAAATGAAAACTTTTCAGATCTGAATAAAAGTATGAAAACAAGATTAATTGTTGACATGTTAACTCGAATTGTAGTTCACTATAGTTTTTGGTTTACGGAAGTCAGGCACCAGATGGGCATGGAAAAGGCTTTGGAAGTTTTTGAAAAAGCTACGGAAAAAAGCTTTTCAATTGGCCTGAAAAGATTCGCAGATGTTTTGGGTTTCGAGCTTGAAGATGGTTTGCCAAAAGTATTAATGGACATGAAGGAAGAAAACATTGACGCCTTAATGGCGGCAGTGGCAAAAAACTGGTTGGTTAATGATGGGGTCTGGTTTCAGGCGGTTGAATTTGACAATGGAATGAATGATGCCAAAAGATGTAATGATTCTTGTTGGGCACAGTTTTCACCCTACGAAGCCTTTGCGATAAAAAAGTTTCTAAAACTCAATGACGGTTGCGGGCTTGCAGGGTTAAAAAAAGCGTTAAATTTCAGGATGTATTCAATTATCAATAAGCAATCTATTATTGATGAAGGTCCTGAAAGTTTTATCTTCCAAATGAACGACTGCAGGGTACAGTCTGCGAGAAAAAGGAAAAAATTGGATGATTATCCCTGTAAATCAGCAGGACTGGTTGAATATGCATATTTTGCAAGGGGCATTGATAAAAGAATTGAAACGGAATGTATAGGGTGTCCACCGGATATTCATCCGGAAGATTGGTTTTGTGCATGGCGGTTTAAGTTGAGCAATCAAAGTAATGAATAAATAGTTTAAAATAATAAATAAAATTATTAAGAAGGGATTTATCTTATGGGAGTCACATCTGACAAGATTAAGGAGCTAAAGCAAAAAGAACAGAAAGTTTTGGAAATGGGCGAGGGAGCAGTCCTTGAAAAGCGACGCGAACAAGGAAAATTGAATGCCAGAGAGCGGCTTGATCTTTTGTTTGACAAGGGAACCTTTAGAGAGCTGGATATGTTTGTTAGCCACAGGTGTACCAATTTTGGAATGGAAAATAAAGATATACCGGCGGATGGTGTTATAACAGGGCATGGTAAGGTTGACGGCAGGGTCGTATTTGCCTATGCCCAGGATTTTACTGCAAGGGCAGGGTCTCTGGGGGAAATGCACGCCAAGAAAATCTGTAAGGTAATGGATATGGCCATAAAAGCGGGTGCCCCAATCATTGGTATGAATGATTCGGGCGGCGCAAGAATCCAGGAGGGAATTGATGCCTTGGCCGGGTATGGAGAAATCTTTTTCAGGAATTCAGCGGCTTCCGGTGTTATTCCCCAGATTTCAGCAATTATGGGGCCCACGGCCGGTGGTGCTGTGTATTCACCTGCCATGACGGATTTTGTTTTCATGGTTAAAAAATCCAGTTATATGTTTATCACCGGACCCAATGTTATTAAAGCGGTTACTGGTGAAGCGATTAGTTTTGAAGAGCTTGGCGGTGCCATGACCCATAATGAGAAATCCGGTGTGGCACAATTTGCATGTGACTCTGATGAAGATGCTATTTTGCAGATAAAACAACTCCTGTCTTATCTGCCGTCCAACAATATGGAAGATCCCCCATATGTTCCGAGCAAGGATGATCCCGGCAGGACTGATAAATCCCTGGATACCATCATACCGGACAATCCCAATGCACCATATGACATTAAAAATGTGATCACCGCGATTGTGGATGACAAAAAATATTTTGAGCCCCACCAGTATTATGCCAAAAATATGGTGATTTGTTTTGCAAGGCTCAACGGCATGTCCATTGGGATTATTGCCAATCAGCCTAATCACCTGGCCGGATGTTTGGACATTGATGCTTCTGACAAGGCCACCCGGTTTATCCGGTTTTGCGATGCATTCAATATTCCTTTGCTGACAATTGCCGACGTGCCCGGATATCTGCCGGGAAGCACCCAGGAATGGGGTGGTATTATACGGCATGGAGCCAAGCTTTTATGGTGTTATTCTGAAGCTACCGTGCCCAAGCTGTTGCTGATTACACGCAAAGCTTATGGCGGGTCCTACCTTGCAATGTGTTCAAAACATCTGGGTGCTGATATGGCCTTTGCATGGCCCACTGCAGAGATTGCCGTCATGGGGGCTGATGCGGCTGCCAACATTATACATGCAAAGCAAATTAGCGGAGCAAAGGATTCTGTGGCAGAAAGAAAGGAAAAAATAGAAGAATATAATGAAAAATTTTCCAACCCGTATTGTGCTGCTGCCAGAGGCTATGTTGATGCAGTTATTCAACCGTCTCAGACAAGACCGGTGCTTATTGATGCCCTTGAGGCCATGGCAACGAAAAGAGAATTAAGACCGGCCAAAAAACATGGAAATATACCTGTATAGGACAAAGGGATTAAAATGGATAAAAAGAAACTTGCGGCAGCCATTTCTGCCGTTTTTGCCTGCATAAAAACATCAGAAGAAGCTGCAGCTTATAGTGTTTCCGGAGCTTATGGATCGGTTCCGGAAACTTGCGCACAACAGCCCCAGATCATGCAGCCAAATAATATCTGGGGAATATCGGGACGTCAGACCCATATGCAGGCCAACTCAATGATACAATTGCGTATGTTCAAGTGACTGCCACGGGCAGGCCTGGCTTTTTGTAATGATTTGCCAATAACAAAAATTGAAAGTCATGACTGGAGTTAGCATAAGCTTTTATAACACACTGAAATAATGAAATAAAAATAAAATATTTGGGAGAAAATTGATGAGTAATCACACTGAAATTGAAATGGTTGAAATGAAGTATGGCAAAGACAGGCCAAAAGCAAAAAATCCCCTTAAAATAGAGGACTTATCTTTGCGTGACGGACATCAGTCTTTATTTGCCACTCGTGGAAGAACCGAAGATATGATTCCTGTTGCCGAAAGAATGGATGAAATCGGTTTCTGGGCCGTGGAAGTATGGGGCGGCGCAACTTTTGACACCATGCACCGTTTTTTAGGGGAAGATCCATGGGAAAGACTTCGGACCCTTAAACGGTATTTTAAAAAGACCCCGTTTTCAATGCTCCTGAGAGGTCAGAATCTTGTGGGATATAGAAATTATGCTGATGACGTGGCAAAGCTGTTTGTGAAAAAGACAGTTGATAACGGGATGGAAGTTTTCAGAACCTTTGATGCGCTCAATGATTATCGTAATTTTGAATCGGTTGTACCTGTGATCAAGGAATGCGGAGCTCATTTTCAGGGCTGTATCTGCTATACATTGACAGAACCGCGACTTGGCGGAGATGTTTATAACCTTGATTACTATATTAAAAAAGCAAAAGAGCTTGAAGACATGGGCGCGGACAGTATCTGTGTCAAGGACATGGCAGGGCTTATGGCACCTTATGATGCCTACAGACTTGTCAGAGCATTAAAAGAGAATGTCAAACCTTTGATTCATCTTCACAGTCATTTTACATCCGGCATGTCTCCCATGACTCTTTTTAAAGCCATTGAAGCCGGGGTTGATATTATTGACACCTGCCTGACTCCTTATGCCTACAGAACATCCCATGCTGCTTTGGAGCCTTTTGTGATGTCGCTCTTGGGAACCAACAGGGATACAGGGTTTGATATAAATGCACTGGCCGATATCAATGAAACCCTTGAAAAAGAAGTGATGCCCAAATATAAACACCTTCTGGATGATTCAAAGGTGTCTGTGATTGATATTAACGTGTTGCTGCATCAGACACCCGGCGGAATGCTGTCCAATCTTGTGAATCAGTTGAAGGAGATGGATGCCCTGGATAAGATTGATGAGGTTTACAAACAGCTGCCAAGGGTTAGAAAAGAGTTGGGTCAGGTTCCTCTTGTGACACCGACAAGTCAGATTGTTGGTATCCAGACAGTTAATAATGTGCTGTTTGATACACCTGATGAACGGTATAAGATGGTAACTGCTCAGGTCAAAGACCTTTGTTACGGACTTTATGGAAAAACATCCGTCCCCATTGATCCTGAAGTGCAGAAAAAAGCCCTCAAAGGCTATGACAGAGGCGAAGAGCCTATTACATGCAGGCCTGCAGAAGTTCTTGAACCGGAACTTGAAAAAGCAAGAGAAAAGATCGGCACCCTGGCCAAAGATGATGAAGATCTTATTTTATATACTCTTTTCCCTGTTACCGGCAAAAAATATCTTATGCAAAAATATGGTAAGGAACAGATGCCTGACAGCATAAGACCTATTACCCTTGAAGATGTGGCAAAACAAGATGCAATGATTGAAAAACTCAAAAGAGGCGAGCTGGTTGAAAAAGCCAAATTGGGTAATGCCCCTGAAAAAAGTGAAAATGCCCGTACCTTTAATGTTTTTGTAGAAGGGGAATATTTTGAAGTGGGGGTTGATGAAGTTGGCGGCGCTCCTGTTATTACCTATGCGGCTCCGGCTCAAGTTGCTCAGCCTGCTCCAGCCCAGATGGCACCTGCAGCACCTGCATCACCTGCAGCACCTGCTCAGGCGCCTGCAGCGGCCCCTGAAGCCCAACCTGTGCCTGAAGCAAAAGAAAAACCCGCACCTGCAGCTGCGACCGGAACACCTATTAAAGCACCCATGCCTGGGATGGTGATTGCCTATGAGAAAAATGTAGGGGATTCGGTAAATGAAGGAGAAACAGTTGTGGTTATTGAAGCCATGAAAATGGAAAATGCTCTGCCTGCACCTGTAAGTGGTGTTATCAGTGCCGTGAACTACAGCAGCGGTGATAACGTTGCCAAGGGAGATGTCCTGGTTGTTATCGAATAATACGGTTTGACAAAACATTTGATATGCTTACTTTGGTAGTCTGGAATGACAGACTACCAAAGGAGATTGAGATAATGGCGTTTGAAACAAAAGAAGAACTTCTTGAAAAATATATAAAAATGGATAAACCACGGTGTCCGCACTGTGATACCGATATGACACTATGGGAGGTTCCCCCCATTAATTTTAGTGATGGATTGGGGTGGGGAACCCCCTATTTGTTTGTCTGTTTTAATGATGACTGCTCAAGCTATAAACACGGCTGGGATAACATGAGTGAAACCATGGAGGCGGCTGCATCCTACAGATGCTATGTTGAACCGGGACAGAAAAATTTTGAGTATATGCCGGTATTCAGTCCCATGGGTGCCCAGGGTGGAAAACTGGATGATGAAGTTTTGATCCGGGAGGAAGCCAGAAAAGAGCTGTTGAAAAAAACTTTCTCAATTTTAACTGATTATTATATGTCAAAAGATTGGGATGAAATTTTAAAAATTTGTCTTGATCCCAATATTCCCCCCAAGGCAAGGTTAAAAGCTGCTGAGATGGTAGGGGAATTGGGTGGTATTGAAGCAACAGAGCATTTAATCAATCATAAGTTTCCCACTCCTGTTCTTCAAAAAGGCGTGGAAGATGCAATTGTCCAGCTTCATGAAAGACATTTTACCCGGGAATGTCCCTATTGTGCCGAGATTATTAAAAAACGGGCCACGCTTTGCAAGCATTGCAACAAAGAGATACCACGTGGTTAAGGGGCAGATTTGAAATCTGTCCCCCATAGACTAAAATTTTGCGTTACTTGTTGACTTTTTCCAGGTTAAAAGAGCGGTAAATGATCATTTCCCGCTCTTTTCTGTCTTTATCAAGAGGTTTATACTCAATTGATTTAATAAGCTCAAGAGCCTCTTGTTTTGATGGAATCGCATCCAGGCTCTTGCCAACTGTTTTACCGGAAAGTGTATCCATTACCACGGCATCTCTTGCATCGGTTGAAACGGCAAAAGGAATTTGATAGTCATGAACCAGCCTGGCACCGGCCAGGATCTCTCTTTCATAGGACCCTATGGAGCCTGCAACACAGGTAATGGCCATCAATGCCTTATCTTTGCAACTTACAATCAGGTCAATGGATGAAATATAG
Source organism: Desulfobacula phenolica (assembly GCF_900105645.1). Classification (NCBI taxonomy): domain Bacteria; kingdom Pseudomonadati; phylum Thermodesulfobacteriota; class Desulfobacteria; order Desulfobacterales; family Desulfobacteraceae; genus Desulfobacula; species Desulfobacula phenolica. The sequence continues at coordinate 45,248 of NZ_FNLL01000017.1, forward strand.
TCTTCCCCTTTAAACTGGACAATCAGTTCTTCATCCACACAGATATCTTCTTTTGCATATCCTTTTTCATCCACCAGGAATTTTTCAAATATCTGTCTGCTGGCCTCAGGGCCAATATTTCTTACGGATTTTCCGGTAATATAGTCAGTGATAATATACTTAAAGTTCATATTAAAGATGTTCCTGTCATTTGTAGCGGTTGCTCTATATTTAATAATTTCAGAATGGTCGGTGCGATATCGCCGAGAATACCATCCTTTAGTTTTTTTTCTTTTAGCTTGTCCCCTGCAAGTATCAGTCTTACAGGGTTCAAGGTATGGGCAGTGTGGGCGGAACCGTCATCGGCGATCATCTGTTCCGAATTTCCATGATCGGCTGTGACTATGGCAAATCCACCGGTTTCCCATATAGCCTCAACAACCTTTTGTGCGCACTTGTCCACGGTCTCACATCCCTTAATAGCAGCTTTTAGGATTCCGGTATGTCCCACCATGTCCATGTTTGCAAAATTCAGGATAATAAACTGGAATGCTCCTGCCCTTATTTGTTCACATGCTTTGTCGGCAAGCTCAAAAGCACTCATCTGGGGCTTTTCATCATAGGTTGCCACGTCTCGTGGAGAAGGGATCAGAATCCTTTTTTCCCCGTCAAAAACTTTTTCATCTCCGCCATTGAAAAAATAGGTGACATGAGCATATTTTTCAGTTTCGGCAATTCTAAGCTGGGAAATACTGTTTTGACTCAATATTTCTCCCAGAACCTGATCCAGATGCTGAGGAGCAAAGGCTACTGGAAGATTAAAGGTTTCATCATATTGGGTCATACAGACAAATCCTGCCAGGTCTATCTTTTTTTCTCTGGCAAACTCATTAAAATCAGGTTCTGTAAACGCCCGGGTGATTTCCTTAGCCCGATCCGCCCTGAAATTAAAAAAAATCAGGCCGTCTCCATCTTGAACTATTCCGTTATTGATCTTTTTGTTTTGTGAAAAATTCTTTTCAAGAAAAATCGGGGGGACAAATTCATCAGTTTTATCTGAATCATAGGCGTTTTGTACGGCGCAAACCGGGTCTTGTTCCATCACACCTGCGGTTGCCGTAAAAAGTTTATATGCCTTTTCAACCCGGTCCCATCGGGTATCCCTGTCCATGGCCCAGTACCTGCCGACAAGGGTGGCAATTTTACCGTATTCATGGTGATTCAGATATGCCTGCAGTTGTTTTATATAGTTTATACCGCTGGCAGGTGAGGTGTCCCGTCCGTCAAGGATGGGGTGAATGAACAGATTTTCCACTTTGTTTTGTTTTGCCATGTCAATCAAGGCAAACAAATGAGAAATATGGCTGTGAACCCCTCCGTCAGACAGCAGTCCCATGATGTGGAGGCTTTTTTGGTTATTTGAAACCTGTGCCATGAGATCCAAAAGAGCAGGGGTTTTAAAAAAAGACTGATCTTCAATGGCTTTGTTAATTCTTACAAAATCCTGCAGCACTTTTCGACCGGCACCGATATTCATGTGCCCGACTTCCGAGTTGCCCATGGTTCCCTCTGGAAGTCCGACGGCATTGCCTGAGCATAAAAGTTTGCAGGTTGGAAATTTTTTTATCAGAGAATCCAGAAACGGCGTTTTGGCCAGTGCAAATGCATTCCCATGTGTTTCATCACGTATTCCCCAGCCGTCAAGGATCATTAAGATATTGACAGGGTGGGAATTAGAACTCATCGTCGGTCTCCTCTGATCTGTAAGCGTCTTTAAATTCGGAAAGATCTATCCGTTTGGCATCGGCCCACAAGCCTTCGATATCATAAAACGATTTTTTTTCAGATTCGAAAATATGAATAATGACATCTCCGTAATCAAGCAAAGCCCATTCACCTTCTTTAACGCCTTCTACACCAATGGCTTTTTTTTTCTGATTTTTCAAGCTTTTGATCAAATGTTCTGCAATGGATGTCACCTGGCGGTGGGAACTTCCTTCAATAATGACAAGGGTGTCGGTATAAGAGGTGAGCGCTTTGACATTAATGGCGGTAATTGATTTTGCCTTTCTTTCAAATGCCGGAATAAGATATGGTTTAAGATCGTCTGGTAATGCGATGGGGTTTGTCATTTATACAATTCCTTTGCTCTAATAATTTTTTCAACATTTGCAGGCACAAACTCTTTTATGGATTTATTGTTTTTGACCCTTTCCCGGATCATGGTGGATGAAATATCTATTCTGGGCACCTTGCAAATGATAATTTTCTGTTTCTTTGTATGGGAAAATGTATTGTTCTGTTCATTAAAGATGTACCCCTTTGATATGTTTTCGTCAATAAAAGAGGTAATGGCATGGGTGTTTTTCCAATCTCCTCTCAACATGATGATAATGGGAACTGCTTTGAAAATTTGATCCTTTTTTTTCCAAGTGGTTATATCTAAAAAAGCGTCAGATCCCATTAACAGAAAAAAAAAGGTTTGCAGGCCATATTCTTTTTTAAATTCTTTGATGGTGTCAATGGTAAAAGAGGGGCCTTTTCTGAGCAATTCTTTATCAGACACCCAAAAATTTTTATGACCCTTTAAGCTTTCTTTTACCATCTTAAATCTTTCACCGGCAGGTGCAAGATTGATGTCAGGTTTGTGGGGAGGTGTTGCAGAAGGGATTAAAAATATTTTTTCCAGGCCACAGGTTTGTTTGACATGCTGAAGAATTCCAATATGGCCATTGTGAAAGGGATTAAATGTTCCTCCGAAAAGTCCCACTTTCATTTTTAACTCTTTGTAAGCTTGGATGATAAAAGCTTTACAAGATCTTTTACCCCTTTCCCGGTTGCAGCTGACAGAGTCAGTACCTGGATGTTTTTTAATGCGTTTTGGAAAGCATCAGCTTTTTCCTGTGTATCCGGCAAGTCCATTTTGTTGAGAACTACAATCTGCATCTTTTGGGCCAGAGATTGGCTGTATTTGGACAACTCATTGTTGATCAGGTCAAAAGATGTCAGTGGAGACTCCGGATCTATCTGGGAAACATCAATCAGATGCACCAGGATGCCTGTCCTTTCAATATGCTTTAAAAAACTGATCCCAAGGCCGATTCCTTCATGGGCACCTTCAATGAGACCTGGGATATCGGCCACAGCAAACGGTTCTCCAAAAGGAGGTTCAACCATCCCAAGGATAGGGGACAGTGTTGTAAACGGATAGTCGGCTATTTTGGGACGGGCTGCTGAGATACAGCTGATAAGCGTTGATTTACCGGCATTGGGTAATCCTACAAGTCCGACATCGGCAAGCAGTTTTAACTCTAATTTCAGATGTATTTCAATCCCGGGGAGTCCTGGCTGGGAATACCTGGGTGCCCGGTTGGTGGAACTTGCAAACCGTTTGTTGCCTCGGCCTCCCATGCCGCCACGGGCAATAATATATTCATCCTCTGTGTCGGTTAGGTCGACAATGATTTCATTGGTATCTGCATTGGAGACAATGGTTCCAGGGGGAAGGGTGATTGTGCAGTTTTTCCCGTTTTTCCCATGTTTTTGTTTGCCCTGGCCTGACTCACCATTTTTGGCCTTGAGCAATTTTTGACGGCGATAATCAAAAAGTGTTCGTTTACTCTGATCAATTTTCAGAATAACATGACCACCATCGCCGCCATCTCCACCGTCAGGTCCTCCAAATTCAATGTACCGTTCCCTTCGGAAACTTGTGCATCCTCGGCCACCATCGCCTGACTTGACAGTGATAATTGCTTCATCTACAAATTTCACGCGGCATATACGCTGACTTTTTTTCTGTCGCGGCCTTTTCTTTCAAAGGTCACAACACCGTCAATTTTGGCAAAAATAGTATAATCTTTGCCCATACCAACATTGTTGCCCGGATGGATTTTAGTTCCCACCTGTCTGATAAGAATATTTCCTGCAAGAACATTTTCTCCGCCGAATTTTTTAACACCACGGCGCTGTGAGTTTGAATCGCGACCGTTTTTTGAACTACCTGCTGCTTTTTTATGTGACATCTGAATTTCTCCTTGCTATCTAAACCGTAATGGATTCGATTTTAATTTCAGTATAATTTTGTCTGTGGCCTTTGAGTCTTCTAAAGCCTTTCCGGCGTTTATATTTGAAGACCAGTTTCTTTTTGTCCTTTCCCTGCTCAAGAATGTGCGCTTTGACTGCAGCATTTTCAACTTTCGGACTTCCAAGAGTGATGGTTTCACCATCTGAATACATGAGGACATCATCAAATTCAACCTGAGAACCTTCCGTACCATCAAGCTTTTCAACTTTCAGGATCTGTTCTTCATGAACCTTATATTGTTTTCCCCCGGTTCTGATAACTGCGTACATTTTTAAACTCTCCTTATTATTTCAATACTTTTCGCAATTTTAAAAAACTCTGAATTCTATATTTATTGTCTGAATTTGTCAAGATAAACATATTTGAAATTTTTATATTGACTTAGATTCTTTTTTAATTTAAGTCAATATAAAAATTTCAGGTGCCTGTTAAGGCACAATAGGGAACCCTGTGCGAATCAGGGATGGGCCCGCCGCTGTGATCGGAGACGAACGCTGCATTTATGTCACTGGCTTTATAACGCTGGGAAGACGCAGTTAATAGGATGACCCGAAAGTCAGAAGACCTGCCTGAAAAAGTTTAATCTGTCATACCTCGTGGACAAGGGTGGGGCAAATCCAATCTGTGGAAAAATCAGGGAACCTCAGATCATTTATCAATAAAATGGTCCGGGGGTTTTTTTTGCAAATCCCCGGCAAAAAAGGGGAGGCCTTGGAAAAAAGGTGCCTGAGCAATATCTGGATGTAAAATTAAAATTGTTTTTTTTTCATTCCTGCTGTGAGCTTTTTTTTCACGTTCCCCCGATTTAAAAGGGGAAAAATATGAATAAATCCATATTGGCAGTCATGATGGCTGCTGTCATGTTATTGGTGCCTGTCATGGGGCAGTCTTTGGCTTCTGATAACAATCAGTCTGAAACTAAACTTGAGGATATTGTTGTAACAGTAGGAAGAGTTACAGAATCCAAAAAAGAGATTGTCAATAATGTTACCGTGATTGATGAGCAGGAAATCCGACTGTCGTCTGCCAGGGATGTTGGCGATCTTTTAGCGCAAAAAGGCATCGGTGCCATCAAAAAATATCCTGGAAATCTGACTACAATAGGCATCAGGGGATTTAGAACAGATTCCCATGGGAATGACCTGAAAGGGCATGTGTTGATTCTGCTTAACGGTCGAAGAGCGGGCACTGGAAATGTGGCAAAAATTATGACCAAAAATGTTGAGCGTATAGAAATCATCAGAGGACCGGCATCTATTCTATATGGGTCTGCCGCTGTAGGTGGGGTTGTGAACGTGATTACCCGCCAAGGAAAAGGCAAGTTGTCTGCTTTTGGTGAAGGAAATCTGGGCAGTTTCGGGCACGAAGATATCAGTGCCGGTTTTGCAGGAGAGTATAATGGGTTTGATTTTTCCGGCAGTGTCACAAGAGAGACGGAAGATGATTATACCACAGCCAATGGAACAAAATACCATAATACCGGGTTTGACAGCAGGGAAAGCATCAGCATGAATATGGGGTATACACCGTTTCCCAATAATCGAATTGCGTTTCTTTATCACGGTTTTAATGTGGATGAAGCCGGTTCTCCAAGTTATTTAAGCCAGAATGATCTGGATGATTATACAGACAAATCAAATTATTCTTTTGATATCGTACTGGACGGCCAGACAACAGATTCACGCTTTGTTTGGAAATTAAAATATTTCCAGGGTAAAGATGAGGACACATGGAATGATCCAACCGGCAGCAACCCTGATGGATGGGATGACGCAATTTTGTCCGAACAAAAAACAGAGAGCAAAGGTATCCAGGCCCAGATTTCAGTTGATTTAGGGCAGGCGCTTATTACCACCGGTTTTGACTGGGCGGATTACGATATTGAAGCGTCCTGGAATCCCCAAAAAACATCCTATGAAAATCCTGCAGGATTTTTATTGGGTAAACTAAAACTTTTGGATGACCGACTGACTTTGTCTGCCGGATTACGGTATGATACCTATGAGGTGGAGGTCATAGACCCTGCAGGCAAGACTGCGGACGACAATAACCTGACGCCTAATATTGGTCTTTCCTATCTTTTGACGGATTATTTAAAACTGCGGGCAGGTTACTCCGAAGCCTTTGTTATGCCGGGTGCGGATCAGATGGCTGCCGCCTACTCTGTCTTTGGCAGCAACTATGTGGGTAATCCAGACCTTTCGCCTGAAACAAGTAAAACCTGCGAAGGCGGTCTGGATGTTTTTTATAGATCCCTGTCCGGTTCTCTGGGGTATTTTTATACTGATTTTAAGGATAAAATAGAATCTGTCACAAGGACAAACGCAGACAGATCATGGGAAAATGTAGGAGAAGCCAGAATATCAGGTTTTGAGGGAAATCTAAGCGTTGATATTGGCGATTATTTTGGATGGGATTTTGAAATCAAACCTTTTGTAGGATTTACCTATCTGACGGAATATGAGGACAGAATAACGGGTAATGATCTTTTGGAGACGTCAGATTTAACAGCATCTTATGGTATTTCAGTATCTGATTTGAATGGATTTTCAGCAAGACTTAATTTTGCCTATTTCGGAGAAAAGACAATAACCGATTATGAGAGCGGATGGCCTTATCAGGATATAAAAGCCCGGGATTTTACCGTTGCAGATCTGACCATTACCAAAGTTTTATTTGCCACGGATAAAAAAGGCAGATTGGCATTAAATGCCAGTATCAACAATCTGTTTGATGAAGAATATGAATATATAAAAGGATACCCCATGCCGGAAAGAAATTTCTATGTCGGTATGAGATATGATTTTTAATTCGATATTAAAAAAACACAGCCCAGACTTTACCAGTGTCTGTTCTGTTATAAGGTAAATGACTAAATGGAACTTAAATCGCTTATATTGGGCCTGTTTCTATCAACAGGGGCTTTTGCCGTTAAAAGCGGCGGAGGTCTCTCTTATGTTTTTCTGCAGGCGCCCGGCAGAACAAGACAACTTCTGACAACCCTGCTGTTCATGGCAGGGTACGGCATTGTCTTTGCCGTTGCTGCTGCTGTTTTGCTGAACGTCGATCTGATGGCGCATATTGATCTGCTGCAGGTGTTTTTCAAGAGCGGGATGACCCTTCATCTCCTTTTAGCCTTGTTGCTGTTGGTTTGGGGGGGCAATCTGATAAAGAACCGCCATGAAAAACAAACATCCACCAGGGGATGGATTCCCCTGGTGGTGCCCTGTCCGGTTTGTTTTGCCGTCATCCTTTTATCCTGTAGTTTTGTCAGTGCTATTTACCCGGATAATTCCGTGGTTTTTTTCGCTCTCTATGCAGGCTTTATTCTGATCAGCCTGGTTGTGGCGTTCACTGTCAGACGCCTGGTCTCTAACCAGGGAGCTGCCAAATCATTTCTGGGCAGGCTGATGCTTTATATTGCCGTTTACTTTATTCTTTCGGTCATTGTGATTCCACAATTTGCCGATTTGGATAAAATTTACAGGATATCTTTCACAGACAATATGTTTGAGCTGTCCCGGGAGAAAATCATCCTGCTCATCCTGAGCATAAGCGCCTTGATTACAGGCTTTATTAACCCTTTAAAAAGAGAATAACCATGCAGATAATGGCTGTATTAAAAACATTTATTTATTTGATTGCCTCTTCCCTGTTCCTGCCGGTATTGCTGATTTTGTCCTGTTTGTTTGTCTGGATGCTGGTCTATTCCGGCACCTTTTTCAGGCTCTGGCTGGAAAGAAGCCGACTTAAAAAACAGGAACAGAAACTGCCGGAACAAATGATGTCAGGCAGATATCAAAACAGTCTTCCTGTTTCGGTCGCAAGGATTGTGCAGTCCCTGGAGTTCTTAAAAGGAACACATGATCCCATTTTGGTCGTCAACCTGTTAAGGGATGCCGAGCATCGCATGTGGAAATCCCTTGATCCGTTGAAAATTATGATCCGGATAGGACCTGGACTGGGGCTGATCGGCACGCTGATTCCCATGGGTACGGGACTGGCATCCCTGGGTCAGGGAGATCTGGGCCAGTTGAGCCAGGACCTTGTGGTTGCGTTTACCACAACGGTTGTGGGCATGGCCTTGGGATTGCTGGCCTATTTTTATTTTACAATTCAGCGCCGGTGGGTTGAGCAGGATATCAAAAATATGGAACTGGCTGCTGAATTGTTAACAGGAGATACACATGGTCATGAGATATCTGAAACCTAAACAGAACCGGGGCACAGGTTTTTCCGACAATGATCCAATGTCAGGCGTTGCCAACCTGTTTGATTTGGGCCTTGTCTTTATTGTGGGACTTTTGATTGCCCTGTTTGGTGCATATCATATTGAGGACCTGCTGTCGCAGACATCTGAACTGACCATTGTTAAAAAATCTGCAGACGGCCAGATGGAAATTATTTCAAAAAAAGGGAAAACAATAGACGCTGTAAAAGTGACCAAAGAAAAAGCCAAAGGCAAAGGAGAGCGTCTTGGAACCGCCTATAAACTGGCAAACGGTTCAATGATTTATATCCCGGATTAAACACTGTTGCTGTAATTAAGGAAACACCTCATGAAACGTTTGATTGTTCTTCTTTTTTTCTGGCCATGGCATCTGTATGCAGCGGATATGGCTTTTATGGTTTTGGATCATAATTCTTATCTTGCCTGCATGGCTGTAGAAAAACTTGATCTTCCCATTGATATTAAGGTCATCACCAGTCATGACGTGACACGGGATGCTCAAAGAATAAAACAAGAGATCCAGGGAACAAACATTATTGTCGCGGATGTCATGGGCCGGGAATTTGAAACTTTTTTGACGGATCATATTGATCTTGATTCAAAAATCATATATGCCCTTCGCGGTTCCCTTGATAATGAATCGCTCGTAAAAAAAGGGTTTGTGTTTGATTCTAAGGTGGCAGAGTATTACAGCAACCTTTCCAAAGAAAATATTCAAAACATGCTTCGCCTGATCGCCCATCGCCACATTGACAATACCATATCCTATGACAAGGTGGTCAAAATCCCCCGGCTTGGCGTTTATCATCCGGATGCCCCTTATGTTTTCGTTCGGGCCAAAGACTTTTTAACCTGGCAAAAAAATCGGCCTGGATTTGATTCAAAATGTCCAAGAATCGGCCTGGTTTTTTTTTCATCCTTTCTCACCAAGGGGCAGAAGGCACCCATTGATACGTTGATTCAGCAGCTTGAAAATAATGGATTCAATGTCATGCCCTGTTTTGGCCGTGAGCAGAACATCTTGAAATCCTTTCTTCTGGATGAATCAGGATCAGCCAGGGTGGACCTGGTGCTGGCCTATTCCTTTAAGTTTTATAATGCTTTGACTCCGGAACTTGGCCTGCTGCTCAATCAGCTGGACGTACCTGTAATAAGTGCGGTCAGCCTGTATAAAAACACCATCGACCATTGGCGAAAAAGTCCTGTTGGTATTGATTCCATTGAGGTGGCCTGGTCTCTGGCCGTACCTGAACTGTCCGGCCTGGTTGAGCCCAACGTGCTTTCGGCCAAGCAAAAGGTTGTTGACCCGAAAACAAAAAAATCTTTTTTCCTGAGCCGACCGGTCATGGAAAATATTGACCGGCTTATCCCCAGGCTGAAAAAATGGATTGCGCTCCAGCAAAAACCCAATCCTGAAAAAAAACTGGCCATTATGTTTTACAACCATCACCAGGGAAAACAGAATATCGGAGCCTCTTATCTGAATGTATTTCAAAGTCTTGAAACCATCCTTCAGGCCCTTAAGGAAAATGGGTATACAACCGGGAAGCCCCTTTCCGAACAAGAGATAAAAGAGCTGATTCTCAGTTCAGCCAGAAACATCGGGTCCTGGGCACCCGGAGAACTTGACAAGCTGATTTCAACCGGCAAGGTGGTGCGCCTGCCGGTTGAAACATACAATCACTGGTTTGAAGACCTTCCTCAAGATTTTAAGAACAAGGTTATTCAACAGTGGGGGGGGCCTGAAGAGTCCGGGATAATGATACACGGCAAGGATTTTATTATCCCGGCTGTTCAGGCTGAAAACATGATCCTGCTTCCCGAACCTGTCCGTGGATGGGGAGATGATCCCATGAAGCTTTATCATGACACCACACTTTATCCCCATCACCAGTATCTGGCGGTTTATCTCTGGCTGTCCAAACATTTTAAGGCCGATGCCATGATCCATCTGGGGACTCATTCCACCTATGAATGGACTCCGGGTAAACAGGCCGGGCTTTCACCTTCATGCTCGCCGGAAGTTCTGATAAGTGATATCCCCAATATTTATCCTTATATTGTGGATGATGTGGGGGAAGGCATTCAGGCAAAGCGACGGGGAAGAGGGGTCATTATTTCTCATTTGACGCCGATCTTGAAAACAGCGGATCTGCATGAAGATTACAGCCGTATGGCAGAACTGGCAAATGAATATGAACGGGCCACAGCACGGCAGAGCGTCACGGCAGAAGAAAAATTCAAAGAGCTTATGGCTCTGGCAAAAAAGACAGGTATTTTAAAGGATATCCAGACCACTGCTGACAACCATAAGCACGGTCAAGATCATACTCAAGATGATGGTCAATATTCCTCTCAAACTGCTGGAGAGGATGTTTCCCAGGATGAAATGGTACATCTTTTGGGACATTATCTTGAGGAGATCAAGGAAAATTTGATTCCATTTGGCATGCACACCTTTGGCCGTTCCCCTGATCCTGATGAGACTACTGAAATGGCAGATGCAATTCTCAAATGGAATCCGGAACAGACTAAAAAAGATCTTGCATCAAGGCTTGCAAGATCCGGCAGGGATGAAGTTAATGCCATGATCAGCGGCCTTGACGGCAGATACATTCGACCAGGACCGGGAAATGATCCTGTCAGAAATCCGGACGCCATGCCCACGGGCAGAAATTTCTATGGATTCAACCCGGGCAAGCTGCCCAGTCCTGCCGCCTGGAGCCTGGGGAAAAAAGCGGCCCGGAAGATCATTGAGAACCATATCATGAAAAACGGCAGTTATCCCCAAAACGTTGCCGTGGTTCTGTGGGCTGTTGAAACCCTTCGCAATGAAGGAGTGAATGAATCCACCATTATGTATCTGATCGGGACAAAACCCAGATGGTCCAAAACAGGACGGGTATTGGGTATTGACGTGATTCCTGCCAACCGGCTCAACCGGCCGAGAATTGATGTCATGATTAATGCCTCGGGTTTGTACCGGGATCTTTTTCCTGAGAAAATGCTATACCTGGACAAGGCCATCAGGCTTGCCGCAAAACAGACGGATATTGAAAATCTGATTGCCCGGCATAACCGGGATATAAAAACACGTCTCATCAAACAGGGGATGGACCCTGAAAAAGCCGATCAAATGTCCAGGTTCCGCGTTTTTTCCGAAGCACCTGGATCATACGGTAACGGAGTATCGGAAATGGCCTCCGGCTCTTCCAAATGGGAAAATCCTGACCAGGTGGTGAACGTATTTGAAAACCGCATGGGGTTTGCCTTTGGAGCAGGTCAATGGGGCATCCGGGCAAAGGGGCTGTTAAAAGAACAGTTGTCCACCGTTGATGTCACGCTTCATTCCCGATCCTCCAATGTTTACGGTCTTTTGGACAATGATGATATGTTTCAGTATTTGGGAGGACTTTCCATGGCCGCGCGTCATGAATCAGGAAAAACACCTGAAACTTTGATCACGCAGCAGCAGAAAAAGGGAAAGGTCAATGTGGAAGATATGGCAAAGACCCTGGGCCGGGAAATGCGCAGCCGTTATCTGAATCCCAAATGGATTGACGGCATGAAAAAAGAAGATTATGCCGGTGCCAAAGCCATGGCCGACTTTGTTGAATATCTTTGGGGATGGAATATGACCACGCCTGAAAAGGTTGATGCAAGCAAATGGCGGCAGGTTTATGAAGTCTATGTGGAAGACAAATACGGTCTTGAGCTGAATCAATTTTTTAATAAAGCTTCTCCCTGGGCATTCCAGTCCATAACGGCAAGAATGCTTGAAACCAGCCGGAAAGGATATTGGGAGCCTGATCAGGCAATATTGGAAACCCTGGCTGCCGAATATGCCACAAGCGTTATTCAAAAAGGGATTGCCTGTTGTGATCATACCTGCAATAATCCCGTACTCAATCAGATGGTGATTTCCATTATTTCAATTCCCGGGGTGTTAAACCCCAAGCTGGTTGAACAGTTCAAGCTGGCTGTGGAACAGATGGCGGGAAAACCCATGGAACAGCAGGTGGCTGATCAAAAGGCTCTGCTGGCGGAACTGGCAGCACCTGCACCAGAACCTTCGGCACAGGAGGCCACATCGGAAAAAAAGGATTCATCCCTGAACAACGATACTGCCGAAGTTGTTGAAGGGTATAAAATGGAAAAAATCAAAAACCGGGATGATACCACACAGATGACCTCATCCGGTATTGAATGGATGGCTGTTTTAGCGGTTTTGGCCATCATGTGCCTGGCCGCTTACGGCGCAAGAAAAAAGACAAGCGGTAATAAGTCAACCCCCAAATGGACAGAATAAAGATATTAATGAATAAGGTGTACCTCATATGGTTTTTGGTTTTTAAGTACGGAAAAAACAACATGAAGCAATTTATTGGCGACATGACTAATAGCCACCAGATGCTTTTTCCCCTTAGCCTTCTGTTTTTTGTAGACAGCTCTAAACATGGGATACTTTGCCACCAAGGCTGCAACTTCGGCAGCCTGGATAGCAGCTGTGCGCAGATAACGACTGCCCCGCTTAGACATTTTGCCTTTGCCTTTGTACTGTCCGCTTTCATTGAGACGAACGTCAAGCCCGGCAGCTGCAACCAATTTTCGGGCCCCGTTTTTTTCTTCTGGATGAAAAACCGGAAGTACCTCTGCCAGGATGGTAGGAGCCCAAACTGGTCCGATACCAGGTATGGTTTGCAAC
>NZ_FNLL01000046.1:0-1606 GCF_900105645.1 Desulfobacula phenolica
AACGGCCTTTCCGTAAAGCCCTATACAGAGGGTATGGAAGCGTTGTATTTTGTCGGCTGCTATTTGAGTTATGACCCCCGAATGAAAAAAGTGGCCACGGCCACAGCCAAGATCCTTCAAAAAGCAGGTGTGGATTTCGGTATCCTGGGTTCACAGGAAAACTGCTGTGGAGAAAGCATCAGAAAGACAGGCAGTGAAGATGTATTCAAACGCCTGGCCAAGGAAAATATTAAAACGTTTATCGACAATGGGGTGAAAAAAGTCATTGTATCTTCCCCTCATTGCTTTCATACCTTTAAAAACGAATATCCTGAATTTATGGTAAATTTTGAGGTTCTTCACATCAACCAGTATCTACTGGAACTGATCAATGACGGACGTCTCGAACTTAAAGGTGAATTTCCAAAGAAAATAACTTATCATGATCCGTGTTACTTAGGACGCCACAATGATGTATATGATGAACCCCGCGAGGTTTTAAGAAAAGTTCCGGGACTGGAACTGGTTGAGATGGAAAACCATGGCAAAAACAGTCTTTGCTGCGGCGGTGGCGGCGGCAGGATCTGGATGGACACGCCAAAAGAAGAAAGGTTCTCCGATATCAGGCTGGATCAGGCCAATGCGGTTGGAGCCCAGGTTCTGGCAACATCCTGTCCGTACTGCATCACCAACTTTGAAGAAAGCCGTCTGAATCTGGAATATGAAGATGTTCTGGAGATTAAGGACATCACGGAAATTATCAGTGAGATGCTTTAGTTAAGATGCTTTAAGGCGCTGAACACACAAGTTGATTGAAAGTAAGCGGTCCTGTCCGGTTTAGCCGGGCAGGACTTAAGAAAATATGATGAGGAGAAAATAAAGTGGGAAACGACGTATTGCCAATGGAGAATATGCAATTATTTTCCGACAGTCTTGGAGATAAAAACTTTGGAGACGTGATGGTTGTTGGCGGAGGGGTCAGTGGCATACAGGCCTCTCTTGATCTTGCCACTGCGGGGTTTAAGGTTTACCTGGTGGAAAAATCGCCGAGCATTGGCGGCCATATGGCCCAGCTTGACAAAACATTTCCTACCAATGACTGCTCGATGTGAATTCTCTCTCCTAAACTGGTCGAGGTCGGCCGGCATCCAAATATAGAGGTTTTGACATTTACTGAAGTTGAAAAAGTGGAAGGGGAAAAAGGTGACTTTCAGGTCAGCCTGAAAACCAGACCCCGATATATTATTGAAGAAAAATGCACAGGCTGTACAACTTGTATGGAATACTGCCCAAAAGAATATCCGGATCAGTTTAATCAGGGAATATCCCAGAATAAAGCTGTTCATGTATATTTTTCCCAGGCTATTCCACTTGTTGCATATATTGATGACAGCTGTCTTTTTCTCAAAGAAGAAAAATGTGATATCTGCCGTGGTGTTTGCCAGGCAGACGCAATAGATTTTAATCAAACGCCCAAAAAGACGGATATTAATGTCGGGGCGATTATTTTGTCTTCAGGTATTACCCCGTTTGATCCCAGTGTAAAAGATGAATACGGGTATAGAAAGATGCAGAACGTGGTCACAAGTATGGACTATGAACGTCTGCTGTCTTCCACAGGTCCCTA
>NZ_FNLL01000004.1:0-411897 GCF_900105645.1 Desulfobacula phenolica
CACATCATTTTTGCAAGTTCTGTAAACCCTAAAACAGACGACAGGATATTATTAAAATCATGAGCAATACCACCTGCCAATGTTCCAATCGCCTCCATCTTCTGCGACTGCTGAAGTTGCCGTTCCATGTATCTTCGCTCAGTAATATCCCGGGTGACCCCAATTATCCCGTAGGCCTTTCCTGCTTCATCCCGTAAAAAGCTTGCCGTAATTTCCGTCCAGATCTTTGATCCGTCTTTTTTGATCTGCTCCAACTGGATTACCCTGGACCGTTTAGGGTCCATGCCCGGCTCCGACTCTTTGTTCAATTCTTCGGCAATGACCATGAACATCTTGTTCAAAGAATCTTCAGTCATATAATCCTTGAACTGAAGCCACTGAATCTGTTCAGGAGTATATCCCAAAATAATTTCTACAGAAGGGCTAACATATAAAATACGCATATCAGATAACCGCAAGGTCCAGATATTGTCACTGGCATTTTCCGTAAGCAATCGATACCGTTGTTCACTTTCACGCAATGCAACCTCGGAGCGTTTGCGCTGAATAATTTTCCACATGCCATCCATTAACAGGTTCAATTGCCGGATATCCGATTTATCATAATTTTCAACTTTATTACCCACCCCGGCAACGGCAACGATCTTTCCGCCATCAAACACAGGCACATGCATATACCGTATAATGCTTACATGACCGTCCGCAAGTTCTTTGCCTTTACCTGACCCATGGTTTTGAACCTCATTTATAATGACGGCTTTTCTTTGCCTGACAACTTCTTTACATCCTTTTTTTTGTTCCTCATAATATGGGCTTTCTTTGTCCTTTATACGACATTCCTCCAACACACCCTTTGACCAGGTATACAGGGCAATTCCGGCTTCATTATCATTTAAGAATACCAAGTATCCGATACTGCTAAATGTCAACTCAATCGCTTCTGCCAGGGCAAAGCCCGTCAACTCTTCCAATGAAGAATCTGCCATCTGATTCAATTCCCTGAGTTTTTCAAAGCGCAAGGTATCCAGACGATGGGCTTTTTCCGCTATAGAGCGTTTTTTGTCAATCTTCACAGCCTGGGAACTGCCATAAAAAGATAAAATCAATACTATGATCAATATCCCTGTAAAAATCTTAAATAACCGTTGGGTGATAAATCGTATTTCAGAATCTATCCCATCCACATACACGGAGGTTCCTATAACCCACCCCCACGGCTCAAACAGCTTTACATAAGAAATTTTCGGAACTATCTTTGACGAATCATCTTTCCATTGCCATGTATACTCCACATAACCGGAACCTTTTTGTTCGGCAGTCCTTACAAATTCAGCAACAAAATATCTACCGTTGGAATCAACAAAATCCTTACAATTTTTTCCTTCAATATCATGCAGAAAAGGATGCATGAGTACCCTGTGCTGCATATCAATTATCCAGAAATAATCTTGATCTTCAGGGCCGTAACGCAAATTTCGAATACGTTTTTTCGCCCTGCGTTGGGCATCTTGAAGGGTCAGCTCACCTGATATAACCCTCTGTTCATACTCTAACAACAAGCTATAGGTCAAACTTACACTGCTGTCATTCAGTTCACGGAGCATTTCCTTTTCCTGATCCATCATATGTTTTTTCAATGAAGGAACAAAGATAAAAAAAATACTCACGGCAAACAAAATAAATGTAAGACACAATGGAATAATAATTCTAAATGACCCTGCAATCGATTTTTCAGCGGTTATATCAAGAACAGTGTTTTGGGTCATTACATTTTATCTCCCACAGTAAGTTGAATATGATATCACCCCTTATTAAATATCCGTCACTACCAAAATTTTTATTTTATAACACCCTATCTTAAATTTTTAAATACCCGGGTATAATACTTTCAATGTTTATTTGTGTGAAACATGTGGTCAAGAAATAATACTATATGATTAAACAGTATCAATTTGATTAAAAATCCCTAAAATCATCATCGTCAAAAGGAATTACCTGATCCGGTCTGATCTCATCTCTTTTATATGCCAGTTTTTTATTTTGACTTGCCGGGTTTGGATGGGAAGTATAAATAGTTGTTTTTCTTTTGGAAACGCTGTGTGCCCCCTGTTCTTTTCCACCGTTTGTCATCATAACAAGATCTGCGACATATTCCTTAAGCTGCTCTGCCTGAGCACTCATCTCTTCGGATGCGGATGCGGATTCTTCCGCATTGGCTGCATTCTGCTGAACAATCTTGTCCATTTCGGCAATGGCGGTATTCACCTGTTCAATACCTTTGGCCTGTTCATCTGATGCCCCTGAAATCTCAGCAACCAGATCCCCCACCTTGCCGGCACTTTCAGCGACCTTGGAAAAATTTTCATTTGTAGTTGATACAAGCTTTGACCCTTCATTTATCTTTTTAACCGTGCCATCAATAAGTTCGGCTGTATTTTTTGCAGCATCTGCAGCTCTCATGGCAAGATTTCTGACTTCATCTGCAACAACTGCGAATCCTGCGCCTGCTTCTCCTGCACGGGCCGCTTCAACTGCTGCATTTAACGCAAGCAAATTGGTTTGGAACGCTATTTCATCTATGGTTTTTATAATTTTAGAAGTCTCTTCACTTGCCTTTGAAATATCTTCCATAGACAGGGTAAGCTGTTCCATGGAACGATTGGCATCCTTCACAACCTGATTGGACTTCTTCATAAGGTTATCTGCAAAACTTGAATTTTCAGCATTTTTCTTTGTCATAGAAGACATTTCCTCCATTGATGAAGATGTCTCTTCAATGGAAGCAGCCTGTTGGGAAGCACCTTCTGCAAGGGACTGGCTTGAAGATGAAACCTGTGTTGAAGCTGAAGAAACCTGATCCGCCCCTTCCTGCAACCCGTTAATAACAATATTTAATGGTTTGGTGATACCACGAGTGATAAAAATAGCCAACCCCAATCCAATGATGACAGCACATACTAAAATGACAGCAAGCAGAATCCTGACATTGGAGACAAGCCCTGTAGTTTTCATTCCCATGTCATAGGCAGTTTTGTCCGCCTCCAATGCTGTTTTCGTTGTAAGCTTGATAATTGCCCTTGCATTCTTATCCAAGCTGGACAAAAGCTCTGCCTGTTTTTGCTTGTTTTGAATCCAACTGCCCAACAGCTTATATGCTTTTTCCTCAACCGAAAGCACAGTTCCGATTCTTTGAATATTTAACGGATCTGCAGAAATTTTAATCACATCCTTAGTAATGGCAAGCAATTTGTCCATACTTGCCTTGATCGCCAGGGCATGTTCACCCTGCTGGTAAAGAGAATACAAAAATTGGCTTTTCAGAACATCATCAAATGTATTCATACCCTCATTGGCAGTTTTTATCTTTAAAACTCTTGTCATCACATCTTCAACATCCTTGTTTGCAAGAGATTTTTCAATTTTCATATGCTGATCTTGAATATAATCAGTCCATTGTTTATCAGTAATGGATGCACACGGTTTCAGCTGGTTTTCAATTTCTTTGTTTTCCAGGGCCAGAAATGAGTATTCGTCACTGCTTTTGGAGTACTCCCCCAGCATATTTTTAATTTCATCAACTGCCTTTAATATTTCCTTATGATCCAAAGCCGTAGCCAAGGGCACAAGTTTATCAAGGCCTTTTTTTATTTCTTCACTGTAAGAGAACCATTCTTGTCTGCTTTTTTCATCCTGTTTTAAACCAAATTCATATGACATAACAAGTGTATTCCAGGTTGCCCGCTCAGTCTCAATCACAGCAGATGCTTCAGGAATCTCCTGTGTTGCCAAAAGGTTAACAACCTTACCGATTTTACTGATATTATAGACACCTGTAACACCAAGAATAACTGATAAAAGAATGCCTACAAAAAAACCACTCACAATCTTTGTTCCTACCCTCATGTTTTTAAACATTTTTCACTCCTTGATTAAATTTTCAAAATGCTAACAAATTCGCTCAGTTCACATCAATACAATTATAGATTAAACTGTTTTACCAAGCCCTTGGATTTCCTGT
Organism: Desulfobacula phenolica; assembly: GCF_900105645.1. NCBI lineage: Bacteria > Pseudomonadati > Thermodesulfobacteriota > Desulfobacteria > Desulfobacterales > Desulfobacteraceae > Desulfobacula > Desulfobacula phenolica. Next base: position 4,019 of record NZ_FNLL01000004.1, read on the forward strand.
GGATTGAGAACTTTATCAATATCAAGCAAAATCTTGACCCCGCCTTCCATTTTAGCCATGCCCAGAATATATTCCGTGTTCAGACGAGTGCCGAATGCCGGGGTTTCTTCAATCTCCTGCTCCTTAATATTCAACACTTCCGATACGGCATCAACAACAATACCAATAAGGATGGTCCCGGATTCCGAATCAACTTCCACCACAATAATACAGGTACGTTCCGAATAATCAATTGATTCCATGCTGAACTTAACCCTGAGATCAATAACAGGGATAACCTTGCCTCTCAGATTGACAACACCTTTTACAAATTCCGGGGTTTTTGGAACCGATGTGATGGGCATCATCCCAATGATCTCCTTAACTTTGAGAATCCCGATCCCATACTCTTCCTTTTGCAGAATAAATGTAAGGTATTTACCAGTTTGAATTGTTGTGGTTTTAATTGCCTGGTCCATTTTTTTCAACAACGTTGTCATTTTTAATGTTCTCCTTTTCCATTGTTAACATCACAAATTAATGAACTGAGCCTTGTATCCATAATCGTATTTCAAAATTAGCATTTAAAAAATTTTGGGGTTACACATAACACAAACGGATGAAATATATGCAAATACCGTACCAAGCAATATTTGGTTTTATAAACAACTGTTATGTCAAAACAATATAAAAAAAGAGCAATCAGATCGAATAAGATTAAAAGGGTGTTTCGTTTTATAACATATTTGATGGGTTGCCCGCCAAAACCCTTGATAGACATAATATCAAGTAACTTGTTACACCATAACCCTAAGTTACAAAATGTTACACTCTTTTGTTTCGCAAATGTGAAACAAAGCCAAGAAACAAGTAATATTAAATTTTATTTGGAAATATTTTTTAAATACCGGCCTAACCGCTGCCGTGATATCCCTAATAACCTGGCAGCCATGGTTTTATTATTGCCGGTTCGTTTCATGGATTCCAAAAAAAGAAGGCGGGTTGCCTGATCCAGAGTAGGAATTGATTTGAACCCGAAAAGCCCTGTGTCATGCTTAACAAAAGACTGTTCAGTTGCAATGCCGTCAACGGATGAATTTTTCTTGATATAGACTTCAAAACGTTCAAGAGACATGATCTTTGATTTATGACCTGCAACGGCATCATAGATAATGGATTTGATTTCCCTTACGTTGCCGGGAAAATGATAATTGGATAACAGGGTAATCAACTCTAACGGCCACGAAGGTATTTTTTTATCAAATTCCAAAGCTGCCTTTTCAACAAAATAGTCAACCAGCAGGGGCAAGTCATCCAAACGTTCACGAAGAGGAGGAATGTCAAGGTGATGAGAACAAATCCTGTAATACAGATCCTTACGAAATCCGCCTGATTCCTGCAATGCCGAAAGGTCACGATTCGTGGCAACAATAATTTTCACGTCTGCTATTTTAGGCAAATCAGCTCCCAGGGGGAAATATTCCCGCTCTTGCAAAAGCCTTAAAAGTTTTACCTGGGAATCAGGACTCAGATCACCGATCTCATCCAGAAACAGAGTGCCCCCAAAGGCGTTCTCAACCATTCCTTTTCGAGCCTTGTCAGCACCGGTAAAGGCACCGTTTACATGCCCGAACAATGTATCTGAAAAAGCATTGTCATCAATTCCTGCGGCATTTATTGTAATAAGAGCGCCATTGCGACAACTGAGTTTGTGAATAGCCCTTGCCATGAGTTCTTTACCAACTCCGGTTTCCCCGGTAATCATTACGGGTTGGGGACTTTTGGCGATGGACTCGGCATATTGAAACAGACCCAGCATAGACCTGTTTTGTGTTTTAATATCTGAAAATTCATCGGGATTCTTAAGTTCTCCTGAAAGGATGTGTTCTTTGAGCAACCGGTTCTCATCTTGCAGCCCTCTAATTTCAATAGCACGCTTTACGCCTGATATCAGGCGATTTTTTTCAATGGGCTTGAGCATATAATCAAAGGTGCCTGTTTTCATACACTGGACAGCCATGTCAACTTTGTTGTTGCCCGTAATAATAATGACTGGTATATCAGGGAAATCATCGGATATCATAGATAAAAGCTCATAACCGGAAATATTGGGCATGATCAAATCCAGCAGGATCACTTCAATTTTATTTTCCAGCAGGATTGGAATAACATCCCTGCTGTCACGGCACAACACAAGATTATTTATACCGGCAGACCCTAATGTCATTTTATATCCCCTGAGGATATCAGGCTCGTCATCCACCAGCAAAATTGGATTGAGAGGAAAAAGAGATGCCTTCATTATTCAACCTCCATAACCTTTTCTATTGTTTTTTTTAACTCTATAATGGTAAACGGTTTGGCCAATATCTTATCAAATCCCATTTTTACGATTTCATCCACTATAAAAGATTCAGGAAATCCGGTAATAATAATCACTTTGATATCCGAAAGTTCAGATTTCTCTTTGAGCAAACGGCAAACATCCAGCCCATCCATATCCGGCATTTGAATATCAAGAATAAAAAGATCCGGCAACTCCTGGCCTATTTTTAAAAACGCCTCTTTCCCGTTAACAGCCTCCCGGAGAGAATAACGTTCAGTTTCCCCAAGAGCTTTATGGAGATATTCTCTGAAAAAAGGATCATCATCCGCCACAAGGATTTTAACAGGATATTCAAACTTTCTTGTGGGTATAAAAATCTTGAAAACCGATCCCTTACCAAGATCACTTTCCACCTCTATTTTTCCGCCAAAAGATTTGACAATGTTTGATGATACAGCCAGGCCAAGGCCTGTCCCTCCTTCACTTCGCTTTGTGGTAAAAAAAGGATCCATGATACGATCAAGCATCTCTTGAGGAATCCCCACGCCTTCATCCCGTACTTCAACCTCAATCATTGCTTTTTTTTCATCAAAAAATGAGGTTATAAAAATTGCTTTTTTCTTATCTGAAACGGCCTGGCAGGCATTCTGGATAAGGTTTATCATAACTTGTTCAAGCTTTTGCTGATCCCCCATGACCATTGGCAGGTTTTGACTGTATTCAATTTTGAAATGTTCCGTGTGTTTTTTAATAAGATTTTCAGTCAGCCGAATGGAATTTTCAATAACCTGATTGATATTTACAAGCTGGTCCATATGGGTATCATCCTGCCGGGAAAAATCTTTCAGGTCCTGAACAATCCGCTGAATTCTTACCGCACCCTCTTTTATTGCGGCAAACAACAAGGGAATTTCGTCCCTCATCTCGCTATACAAGACGCCGGCAAGACTGAAATCACCATTTTGATGATAATATTTTTCCACAACCGGAACAATATCTTCCCATGCTTCCCACAAGATAGGGGTATTCAACATGATAAGATGATTTGGATTGTTGATTTCATGTGCTACACCTGACACCAGAACCCCCAGTGAAATCATCTTATCAGCCTGGATCAATTCTTTTTCTATTCGCTTTACCCTTGTAATGTCACTTATCCTGAGAATAGCCGTCCTTATGCTATCCCCTTTCTTCCTGACAGGATATACACAAACTCTTTCAAGCTTTTCAGGGTTCATCAGGCCTTTTCTTTCAAAACTCTTCTGCCTGCCCTTTGAAATTGCCTTGGCCAGTTTGCAACCTTCACACAGACTTTGGCGCATCTTGAATACCTGGTAACATTTTCGGCCCAGACAAGTCTCATTGTTTTTTTTAAAATAATTTTCCGCCGCAGCATTCATCATCATCAGATTCATTTTTTCATCAACCATCATCAAGGGGTCTGAAATTCCGTCAACAATCATCAGGAGCAATTCGTGGCTTTCTCTTAGCTGTTCTTCCGCCCTTTTCTGGGAAGTTGTATCAATATACATGGAACGGCCTCCGATTATATTTCCTTGTACATCATATTCAGGAACGGCTTGAATCAAAGTATTGATGATCTGTCCGTCAGAACCAATCAGTTCCCTTTCTGAAGCGGTGAAATTGTTTTCCATAGACCGCCTGAAGCTCTCTTCCTTGATTAATTTTTTTTGTGATTCTTGAGTGTAAAACTCAGATATGGATTTTCCGATCACCTCGGAGCGGCTGTATCCCAATGTAGTCAAAAATTGTTTATTGCAGTCCGTAATAATTGTCGACTCTTTTTGGTTTTTAATTATCGCATACATCACCGGCGCACCCTCAAACAGGTTTCGATAGCGTATTTCACCTTTTTTAAGCGCTTCACGAATTTTATTTTTTTCTGTAATATCCCGTATAAAACAAATAAACATCCCTTTTTTCATATCTGAGTACTGGGTGTTTATCTCAACATCAATGAGTGTTCCATCTTTGCATCTGTGTTTTGTTTCAAAGCGGTCCTGACCGGTTTTAATGATTTTTTTACACTGCTGAACTCTTTGTTCCAATGTTTGAACAACGTCAATATCTGAAATACTCAACTTCAGGAGTTCATCTCGCTCATACCCCAGCATTTTGCAATACGAATCGTTTACATCAAACAATTGCCCCTGTTTGTAAACAAGACAGAACCCGTCAATAGCCAGCTTGAGAATTGTCTGGTATTGTTCTTCAACCTGAACCTGCTCTGTGATGTCCTGAATTGTTCCAAAAACATTAATTGGATTGCCTGCCGAATCAACCGTAACTTCAGACCGTTCATGGACTGTCCTGATAATGCCATCCGGCCGGACAATGCGATATTTTATAGTTTTGGACCTTGGCTCTGTTAAAGCCTTTTTAACGGAATATTGAAACATCTCAAGATCTTCAGGATGGACATATTTCATATAGCCTTCATAGGTTGAACAAAAGCATTCAGGAACTATACCCAAAATCCTATAAAACTCTTTGGAGCATGATATCCTGTCTTCTGTCATATCCCAATTCCAGTTTCCGATATGGGCAATTTGCTGGGCTTTTATAAGATTGGCCTCACTTTCACGCAATAATCCTTCGGCCTTCTTGATCCGGGTCAGATCATGAACTAAAATTGCAACAGAATTTATTTGATCCCCACTGTAAACAGGAAAATATTGAATATCCATAAAATTTTTTTTGCCGCCCGGCAAATCAAACCAACCTGAAAAATTAATCGTTTCACCCGCTAACGCCTTGTCAAAATTAGGCTTAACAATGGTTTTAAACATCTGATTGCCCAGTATTTCGCTGATGTGTTTTCCGGCAATCTGGTCGGCACTCTTGTTAAATGCCTCATGATACCCTTTGCTCACCGTTTCAAAACGACAGTCCCTGTTGACGATGGCACACCTGGAATCAGACAGGTTATCAATTGCGAATTTAAAGAGACGCAAGGTGGAATTTTCCTTTTCCAGTTCCTGAATGCGCTTTTCCAATACTTCATAATCGAGTTTTTCAGTCATTATCTGGAAACTCCTGTTTGCGATATTTTAAATTCCTATATCATACCAATTCAATTATTTGCAAAAACAATTTAATTCAGGATGTCAGGGCTTGAATCTGCTTGATAATAAACATTTCTAAAACCCAAACTATAACTTTCATGTTTTGTTGCGAGCAACCAAACAGAAATACCAGATCCGGATGTGTCAGTTCTTCAAACAATATGTTTATTTTTCAAAAAGAATATAGCATAACCACACAAGCTATTAGAATAAAACCATTGACAAACATAAGGAATTAAAATGAAACGATGCGAATGGGTAACAAGTGATCCTGTGTATATCAAATACCATGATGAGGAATGGGGAGTGCCGGTACATGATGATAAAAAGCTCTTTGAATTTATTATCCTTGAAAGTTCGCAGGCAGGTCTTTCCTGGCTGACTATACTCAAAAAAAGACAGGGATACAGAAAAGCATTTGCCGATTTTGATGTTGAAAAAGTGGCCCGGTTCACTCCTGAAAAAATCAAATTTCTTCTTTCGGACCCGGGTATTATCCGAAACAGACTCAAAGTCAATGCGGCTGTGACAAATGCCCGGGCATTTATTAAAATCCAGGAAGAATTCGGATCTTTTGACACATATTCCTGGAGGTTTGTTGACAATAAACCCAAAACAAACCATTTTAAAACGCCTGATCAAGTGCCGGCAAACACAAAGCAATCCGACGCATTCTCAAAGGATCTTAAACAGCGGGGATTTAAATTTGTCGGCTCAACCATCATCTATGCCCATATGCAGGCCGTCGGCATGGTCAATGATCATCTTGTCTCCTGCTTCAGGCATAAAGAGGTCATGACATAAAGACAATGGGCTTTTAATTTAAATAAAATCGTGTAAGATTATTTCAGGTATGGGGTCAGGGGTATTTTTAAAAACAACATTCAAATAAAAGGAGGAGCAATAGCATGATTCTTGTTACGGCAAATCAAATGAGGGATATGGACAAACAGACCATAGAATCTTTTGGTATTCCCGGACGCGTTTTAATGGAAAACGCGGGAAAGGGCGCATTTGATTTCCTGCTCAAAAAATTTAAAAATCTTACGGCAAAAAAAATTGCCGTTATGGCCGGTCGAGGCAATAACGGTGGTGATGGTTTTGTCATGGCACGATATTTAATGGAAAAAAAAATTGACGTGACCATCTTTTTATTATCGTCAAAAGAAAAGCTAACCGGGGATGCAAAAGCCAATATGGATCTTGCTCAAAAATTATGCAACCTCTCCCAAAACTGTTCCATTGTTGAAATTCCTGATGCAGAGGCGTTTGAAGCACAACGGGTCAAAATTCTCCATCATGATGTTTTCATTGATGCCATTTTGGGAACCGGCCTGAATTCAGATGTCAGGGGATTTTTCAAGGATGCCATTGAAGTGATTAATGCTTCCTCAAAACCTATTTTTTCAGTGGATATCCCATCGGGCCTTCATTCGGATACAGGACAGCCCCTTGGTGCATCGGTAAAGGCAGATGCCACAGCCACCTTTGCTTTGGCCAAGCCGGGCCACGTTCTGTATCCGGGAAATGTTTACACCGGCGATCTTAAGGTCATTGATATCGGTATTCCAAATTTTATTGCCCAAGAGCAGTCCATTCAGCTCTCATTGATTGAAAAAAAAGAGGTTGCCGCCTGCTTTACTCCACGAAAGTTCCAAAGTCATAAAGGCAGCTTCGGCCATCTGCTGGTCATTGCAGGTTCTGTTGGAAAAACAGGGGCTGCCGCCCTTTGCGCCAATGCCGCCATGCGGTGCGGAACCGGCCTGGTCACCCTTGGGGTTGCCCAAAGCCTCAATCAGAACATTGAACCGCTGGTCGCAGAACCCATGACCCATCCGTTACCTGAACAGGACAAAGGATTTTTATCTGATCATTGTTTTGATGAAATTCAAACACTTTTAAAAGGAAAACAGGCACTTGCCATTGGCCCTGGTATCGGCACCCGGGCCGGTACGAAACAACTTGTCAAAAAGCTTATTCAAACAAGTCAAGTTCCCCTTATTATTGATGCGGATGCCATCAATTGCATTGCAGACGACTCAAACATCTTAAAGCAAAAAAAAGTACCAGCCATTTTGACCCCCCACCCGGGTGAAATGGCAAGGCTGTGCAAGGCAAGCCCTTCTGATATCCAGGCAGACAGGATCGGTACTGCTTCACGATTTGCCAGTGAATTTAATACTATTTTGATCTTAAAAGGAGCCCAGACCATTGTCAGCTTCCCGGACGGCAGATCCTGTATTTGTCCCACCGGCAATCCAGGCATGGCCTCCGGCGGAATGGGCGATGTGCTGACCGGTATGATCGCAGGTTTTTGCGCCCAGGGATTTTCCCCTGAAAACGCAAGCCTTGCAGGCGTTTACATCCATGGCCTGTGTGCTGACACTCTTTGCCGCGACATGGGCGGATTTGGTTTTATTGCCACAGATATAATCCAAACCATTCCAAAAACCATTCATCAATACGTCTTGGGAAAGGGGACACATTTAAAATCAATCCCCGCCAAAATATGAAAATACTGACATCAAAAAGTTCAAAACAAACGCATAACTTGGGCATGGCCCTGGGGCAAAACATTTCCCAGGGAATATCAATCGCCCTTATCGGTGATCTGGGCGCAGGCAAGACAACCTTTGTCCAGGGGCTTGCCCGAGGACTTTGCGTATCTGAAAAATACTATATAACAAGTCCCACCTACACCATCATCAATGAGTATCCAGCAGGTTTGTTTACCCTCTGTCACCTGGATCTTTACCGGCTTGGATCTGCAGATGAACTCGAATATATAGGATTTGACGACCTTGTTGACGACACCCATATTATGGTTGTTGAATGGCCCCAGATTTTAAAGGATGCTTTGTTTAGCTTTGATCTTGAAATAAATTTTAAATTTGATGAACACTATAATAGAATTATATCCTTTTTTGCCTCTGGACAACCAGGATCAAATTTGTTAGATAAATTAGTTTTATAATTTATATTAGTTACCAATATCGGAGTTGTTATGGCTTTAAGAGTACAAAAATACGGTGGAACCTCAGTTGCAAACATTGAACGAATCAATAATGTTGCAGACAGGGTCCAGAAAGCATACGATCAAGGCGACAAGGTTGTTGTTGTTCTCTCTGCCATGTCAGGTGTGACCGACAGTCTTATTTCCCTTGCGAAACAAGCTTCAAAAACGCCTGACAAAAGGGAACTTGACGTACTTCTTGCCACTGGCGAACAGACAACAGCGGCCCTTCTTGCCATGATCCTCAAGTCAAGGGGATACAAGGCAAAATCTTTCTTAGGGTTTCAGGCAGGAATTCAAACAGATAAAACCTCGGGCAAGGCAAGAATACAGGAAATTGACGGCAAAAGCATCCGGCAATACCTTGAAAAAGGATATATTGCCGTTGTTGCAGGATTTCAAGGTGCAGATGAAAACGGCGACATCACAACCCTTGGCAGGGGCGGCTCCGACACATCAGCAGTTGCCATTGCATCATCCCTGAAAGCCGATGTATGTGAAATATTTACAGATGTGGACGGTGTCTATACAACAGACCCGAGAATCTGCAGCAATGCCAGAAAAATCAACAGAATATCCTATGAAGAAATGCTTGAGATGGCCATACTGGGTGCCAAGGTTCTTCAGATCCGTTCGGTTGAATTTGCAAAAAAATATAATGTGCCCGTGCATGTCAGGTCATCATTTAACGAGGAGGAAGGAACTATGGTCGTCAACGAGAGTGCTGATATGGAAAGCGCTGTTGTATCAGGTATTACCTGTGATATGAATGAGGCAAGAATAACATTGAGAAAGGTTCCGGATCAACCGGGTGTTTCCGCAAAAATATTCATGCCGCTTGCAGAAGCGGAAATAGGCGTGGACATGATCATCCAGAACACCCGTTCCGGTGGTGAGACAGACTTGACCTTTACGGTTACCAAAGATGACTTTGAACGGGCCAAAGAGATTTCACAAAAAGTGGGCAAGGAAGTTGGGGCTACTGAGATTCTCACGGCTGAAGAAGATATTGCCAAGGTTTCGGTTATCGGACTGGGAATGAAAAGTCATTCAGGTGTTGCAGCCACTATGTTCCAGGCCCTGGCATCTGAAAATATAAACATACGGTTAATCAGCACTTCCGAAATCAGAATATCCTGCATCATCCTGGCAAAGTATGCCGAGCTTGCGGTAAGAACGCTTCACTCAGCATTTGGACTTGACCAGGAAAAATAAACCAGGAAAAATAAACCAGGAAAAATAAACCAGGAAAAATAAATTGGATTTTGAGTGCCGTACTGCTCAAGCTTATCCAATAACGACAGGTTCAGGTCAAGACAGATTCAGGGCTGCTTCAATTTCTTTAATGACGTTTTGGGCAGCCCTGACAGGATCCTTGGAATCCCTTATGGGCCGGCCAATGACAATCAGGTCGCTGCCAAGGGCAACAGCCTGACCAGGTGTGGTTACCCTTTTTTGATCATCATTTTCAAGCAGAGACCATGCAGGCCTGATCCCAGGTGTTACTGTCAGAAATTTTTTTCCAAAAACAGTCTTTATCTGTTGAACTTCTTTTCCAGAGCAGACCACACCTTTACACCCGGCCGCATATGCCATCTTTGCCCTGTGCATGACCAGAAGATCGGTGTCTTTTACAAACTCATCCTTAAACCCGGCAGCCTCAACCGTATCTGCATCATTATCCGTTAAAAGAGTAACGCCCAGAACATTGGTTTTCCCGTTTCCTCCTGCAACTGCCCGTTCAAGCATTGCCATGGATGATGAACAATGCACTGTCACAAGATCCACACCCAGGTTTGCCACCCGCCCCATGGCTCTTTGAACCGTGGCGGAAATATCATGAAGCTTGAGATCAAGAAATATTTTTGCATCACTTTGTTGTTTAACCATTTGAATAATGGAAGGCCCCTGATCAATAAACAGCTCAAGCCCGATTTTAAACATTCCCACATTTCCATCAAGAAGCTTCACATACTCTTTTGCTTGCTTTAAGGAAGAAAAATCCAACGGAAAAACAATATAATCCTTACCTTGTTTTTGCATCACTTCACCTTTCTTTTTTTGCAGTCGTTCCGGTTTTTAAAATTATTCGGATTTTTACAAATGTTCCGGTTTTTGCAGTCGATTCGTTTTGCAGTCGATTCAAAAAGTCTCTCTGAAAAACAAATGTCCTCAAACTTTATCCAGATCTTCAAGATCAATGGTCAATTTGTATTCTGAAGAATCAGGATCTCTTTCAACGCGGAACCCCAGTTTCTGACCAAGCCTGAGCATACCAGTATTGGTTGTAATAACCGGTCCCCAGACCTGTTCAAGCCCAAAGCGCTTGGCACATACCAAGGCATGCCAAAGCAATTTTTTTCCCAGACCCTTTCCATGCAATGCATCGGCCAGAACAATGGAAAACTCCCCTTTTTTCTGTTGAGGCACAAATATGATACGGGATACGCCCACTATTTTTCGCTTCTGACTTGACCCTGAAAATGCGATCAGGGCAATTTCCCTGTCATAATCAATCTGGGTCAATTTAATGAGCATGGGTTTGGATATCTTTTTAATGGGGGAAAAAAATCTCAAATAAACGGTTTCAGGAGACAGATCAAAAAACAGGTCAAACATCAGCTGACCATCGCTTGGCCTTACCGGCCTGACAAAAATATTTTCATCATCCCCGATACTGAATGTTGTTTCCTGCCAATAGGGATAAGGACTGATAATAAGGTGAGCCGGAGATTTCAAGTTTGTCTTATCCAATATCACATGACCATCCACAGCTCTGATCTGCCCATTTTTCACCAGCACAGGATTGATATCCAGTGCTTTTATCTCTGGAAAATCCGTCACCAGGCGGCTCAGACGAATCAATAGTTCTTCAAGCAATGCCACGTCCAGTTTTTCAATATTCTTACACCCTTGAAACACTTTTGAAATACGTGTCTCTGCTATGGCTGTTACGGCAAGCTGACGGTTCAGGGGAGGCAATGACATGGAAAAATCCTTGAACACATCCGTCATGATACCGCCCACGCCAAACCGAATAACAGGACCAAATATTTTATGACGGATTGTTTTTATGTTCAGTTCATAATCCGAGTCCTGTTCAACCCTGGTATCACCCACGGGAATCCCATAAGATGCAACCAGATCTCTTGCCAGATGCTTTGGAAGCCTCCCGCCTTTTATGATGCCCTGCTCAATTATTTGATTTGCCCTGGACCGGTTTATTTCAAGCCGTTTGTCCGTCCGATAAGGAATTTCCTGAAGAATTTCTATATTTTTCCCATATTTGTACAGATTTATAAATGCCCGTACGGCACGTTCAGGCGTTTCATAAGTCACCATACCTGCCTGCTTGAAAATCTGTCTGGAACGATCAATATCCAGTCCGCCCATCCAGGAAGTAAATACAGGACAGGGACTTGTTTTCAAAATCATTGCCAATTCTCTTGCAAGGGGTTCGGAGTCATAGGCACCCACAGGAGAACTCAACAGCAGTAAACCGTCAATTTCAGGGGCATTCATGCATATTTTTACAGTCTCAATATACTGGTTGTCTGACGAAGCTCTTGACAGATCAATGGGATTGGTCCGGCTCCACTTTTCCTTTAACACCTTTTCAAGAGCGATAACCGTCTGCCTTGAAAGCTGTGCCGGTTTAAGTCCATGTTCGACCAGGGCATCTTGTGCCATCACACCAATCCCGCTGCCATTGGAAACAATTCCCAGCCTCGCCCCTCTGGGACGTCGTTGCTTTGCAAGAAACTGAGCGCAATCAAAAAGTTCTTCAAATTCTTTTACCCTAAGAATGCCTGCCCGCTTGAATGCCGCATCATAGATATCATTTTCACATGTCGGCGAATAGGGATCCGAACGATCTGATTTCAATGCAATAATTGGTTTTACACGGGACACAGCTCTTGCAGCGCTCATAAAATTGCGCATATCCACAAGACTTTCCACATACATGACAATACTTTCCACCTCATATATTGACCCGAGAAAATCAATCATATCCGCAAAACAAACATCCAGCATGGACCCGAGATTCACAAAATGAGAAAACCCGACATTCTCACGCATGGCCATATCCAAGACTGCGGAACAGACCGCGCCACTCTGGGATAAAAATGCAACCTTTCCGGGAAGCGGTATCCTGTGCATCAAATTTGCGTTCATTCCCAAAGCCGTATTTACGATCCCTACACTGTCAGGACCGATGATCCTCAGTTCTGTTTTTTGAGAAATATTTTTAATCTGAGCTTCAATTTTTCCTCTCAACACGCCGGGAATCTCATCACCGGCGGAAATAATGACGGCTCCCCCCATATTCTGTTGGCTGCAGGTTTTGAGAATATCCGGCACCTTGGCAAGGGGGACGGCAATAACCGCCAGATCGATATCGTTTGGAAGCTCTTTTGTATCAGGAAAGGTTTTAAGTCCAAAAATACTATTATACTTTGGATTAACAGGGAAAATATTCCCTTTAAATCCGCCTGCCAACATATTTTTTATAATGGAAGCACCCACACTGCCTTTTTTTGTACTGGCACCAATAACAGCAACTGATCCTGGATTTATCACCCGATTCAAATTAAGTGTACTCATTATTTATATTTCCTATTCTTCCATCAAAGAGATCTTTTCTTGCTGAATTTCTTTTGACTCAAAAATACTTTTTATATCCTCAAGAATCATGTAAAGACACGGCACCATGATAAGAGTAATGAAAGTGGCAAATAAAATACCAAACCCCAGGGAAATAGCCATGGGAATTAAAAATCTTGCCTGCCTCGATGTTTCCATAATAATAGGGGCCAGTCCCCCGCAAGTGGTCAATGTAGTCAGCAAAATAGGCCTGAACCTCTGTATCCCGGCTGATTGAACTGCATACAAGACGGGCACTCCTTGAAGATACCGCCGGTTTGCAAAATCAATCAACACCAGCGAATCATTCACCACCACACCGGACATGGCCACCAGTCCGAACAGGCTCATGACGGAAAGAGAGTAACCCATTATAATGTGACCCGCAATTGCACCGATTATACCGAAAGGAATACAGAACATAATGATAAAAGGTTGAAGATAGCTTTTAAACGGGATGGCTAAAAGAGCGAAAATACAGAGCAGTGCAATGCCAAGGCCCTTTAAAAGAGCTGTTATGCTTTCCCTGATATCTGCCTGGCGTCCTTTAAAACTATAGGACAGCCCGGGATATTTACTTAAAAGATCAGGCAGGATTTCTTTTTTCATGTCCCTTAAAACATTTTCTGCCTGGGAAGGGGGTCTTACATTGGCTGTGACAGAAATTTCCCGCCTTCCATTCGTCCTTTTTATGGTTGTATAGGCCCTGCCTGTAATGGTTTCCACGGCATTTCGAAGCAGAACCTCTCCTTGAGGTGCCTGAAGAACCAATTCTTCAAAAGTAGATTCCAACATTCTTTCTTCTTCAGGCAGCCATACCCTTACGGTGACCTCATTTCTGCCCCGCTGGTTTTTCAAGGCAGTCACTCCCTGAAATGCATGACGGATCTGGTTGGCCACTTCCCTGGAGGTCAGCCCCATCCTTTTTCCGGCAGAGGTCAGTGTAATATCAAATTGTTTTTTGCCTTTGGCTGATCCGTCATCAATATCATGGACAATGGGATACCCGGAAAGATTTTCAGCCAGATACTCCCCTGCCCTGTCCAGCATATTTTTATTCCTGTGACTTAAGCTCACAGTCAAATTTTTTCCTGACCCAGGTCCTCCTCTGTCAGACTCAAAGGTAATGTTTTCAAGTCCGGGAATCGTACCTGTTTTGTTTCGCCAGATATTGGTTACTTGTGACGTATTTAAGGGTCGCTCTTCGGGATCAGTCAAATAAATTCTTACCCGGACACGGTTGTCTCTGACCTGGGAAAAAATTCCAGTGGAAAGGCCTTGTTTTCCGTTTTCTTCAACCACCTCACGGGCCTTTTGAACAAGATGCTGTTCAACATTTTTTAAGGTTTGGACAGGCGTGCCATAGGGCAAAAACGCTTCACAAAACGCATAATCAGATTCCACTTTGGGGAACATAACCATGCCCATCCTGCCGGAAGAGACAAAGCCCGCATTTGTCATGAGCAGGGCAATGCCAAAGGCAATAACCGTATACCGATGATCCAACAGCAAAAAAAAAAATCCGCCATAATATTTTTTGACAAATGTTTCAAAAAACATGCTGAACCGTTCCTGCCATTTTTCAAGATAATTTAAGGGGAAAAACAAGGGCCGACGGCGGTTGTGACCCAAATGGGCAGGCAAGATATAAAGGCTTTCAATAAGAGAAACACCAAACACCGCAATCACCACAAAAGGGATGGTTTTAAACGCTTTTCCCATAAAACCCGGGATAAACATCAAAGGCACAAAGGCAACCATATTGGTTATCACACTAAACACCACGGGCATGGCAACGGCTTTGGTTCCCTTGACTGCAGCATCCAGCACAGGCATTCCCTGCCGCCTGCAAAAATAAATATTTTCTCCCACGACCACGGCATCGTCCACAACAATGCCCAGGGTAACAATAAAGGCGAACATACTGACCATATTAATGGAAAACACGGTCGGAGCAAGAAAAAGAAACGAACCCAGAAAGGAAATGGGAATCCCGAGGCTGACCCAGAAGGCAAGCCGGATTTCAAGAAAAAGAGCCAGAAAAAAAAATACCAGTCCAAGCCCGATATAGGCATTGCTAAGCAACAGATCCGCTCTCTGGGCAAAAATTTTGGAAAGATCCCTTAAAACGGTCAGTGCCACTCCGTCGGGCAATGAGTCGTTAATGCGCTCAACCACTGCTTTCCCGGCTGTTGCAACCTGAGTTGGAGTCTGGTCTCCCACCCGGTAAACCTCTATGATAACAGCCCGCTTTCCGTTAAAGGATGCCCAGTTATCAGACGCCTCAAACCCCTCGGTAACCGTTGCGATATCTTCAAGCAAAACCCTTGAGCCGTCTTCCAGGGTAATGACGGGAAGCTGTGCATACTGACGGGCCGTGTCTTTTCTATCCCTGATCCGCAACAGGATATCTCCTCCCAGGGTCTTGATGCTGCCGCCGCCCAGCTCCACAGAAGCTCTTGACAAGGTAAGTGCCACATCCTGAAGAGTAATGCCGTAGCGCCTCAGGGTCTGTGCTGAAACAGCCACCTGGATTTCCCGGTCCCTTACCCCGTCAAGCTCCACCTGGGTTATGCCTTCATCCATGAGCAGCTCATCTCGAATCTGATCTGCCAGGGCCCGCATTGTAGTTTCCGTTGCATCCCCGTACAGGGCAAGCCTGAGGACTTCTCTTTTTCTGGCTGCAATTGACACCTGGGGTTCTTCAGCCTCATCCGGCATGGTTTCAATGCGGTCAACCTCGCTTTTGATCTCCTGCCACAACCGGTTGATATCGGTTCCTTCCATTGCCTCCACACTAATGGAAGCAATGCCTTCACTGGCCGTGGCCGTAATTTCGTCAATTCCTTCCAGATCCTGGATAGCCTCTTCAATGGCGAGCAAAATTCCGTTTTCCACCTCTTCCGGACTGGCACCTGGATAAGCAACTGAAATATTAACCAGGTCAAGGCTGAATTCCGGAAACACCTCCTGCTTGATATTAAATCCCATGTAAAGTCCGCCAACAAGCAAAACAGCCATGATCAGGTTGGCCGCAACACTATTGCCCGCCATCCAGGCAATAGGGCCTTTTGTTATCTGTTGATCCGTCTCATGGCTCATGAGCGGTCTCCTGATGACTGTTGCAGGGCCATCCCTTTTACCGGAGCCGGCAAATCCGATGTAATCACGGCATCCCCGGCCCTGATACCGGATCTTACAAAAACCCTCCCGTCTTCCTTCCAGGCAAGAGTGACATCATTGATCTCAAGAATACCTGAATTAAGAACCCACACAGTATTGTTATCCCTCAATACTGATCTGGGCATGGAAAAAACATTTTCAAACGATTCGCCCATAATCCGCACATTCACATGATCATCCAGCAATAATTGAGGTATATTTTCCCTGCGGCTTAATCCTAAGGGATCGGATACTAGAATAATCACGCCTGCCATACGGCTTTTGCCGGTCATCTTTCCGGTAGTTCGCACCACTCTTCCCTGCCAGGTTTGGTTTGAATATTGGGACTGAATAACGGCCCTGCTGCCGGTTTTCTCACCGATCATGATGGAAGCCAGCCGGTCAGGCGGAACCAATGCTTCCACCAGGTAGGCATCAACATCCACAAGTGTTGCCAGGACTCCTTGTATTGTCACAAGAGACCCTAAATTGACCTGTTTTTCAAGAATAAGTGCATTAAACGGAACAATGACCTTTGTTCGGGACAGATTCAATTGTGCTTTTTCAAGATCAGCTCCGGCACTGTCCACTGCGGCCTTTGCTTTGACAAGCTGGGGCTTTCGCAAGGCAAGATCCGTGGCTTTTAACTCACTTTGTGAAGCCTGGTTGATTAATTTGAGTTCCTCTTTTGCAATCATCTGGCTGCCTTTTTCAATGGCAAGATCTGATAACGCCTTATCAAAGGCACTCCTGGCTTTTAAAACTTCTATTCGATAATCTGAATCATCCAGAGTTAAAAGCGTCTCTCCTTTTTTTATCAACCCGCCTTGAACAAACTTTTTGGAGATGGCAACCACTTCTCCTGCGACTTTGGACTTTAATATGATCTTTCTGTCCGGCATGACCGTCCCCATAACCATAACCGAACTTTGATAATCGCCCGGTTCCATGGAAATGGTCTCCACCACAGCGGCCTGTTTTTCAGGTGGTTTTCTTTTCATTTTCGGTTCCTGGGCCTTAAAATAATTCCAACCTGAAACGCCTGCCAGAATCAGACAAAGTGGCAGAACGATTTTTATCATCAGTCTGACTGCGCGCCCCCTTTTTTTTAAACCACTCATCTTAAGCTTACTCCATAACATTTTGATATCGTCAAACCGATTTAAGTTATTAACTCAAATTTAAAACTTAAGCCATAATCAGATATGTCCTTGATTTATGTTGTTCCAGGAATCGGATTCCAGCCAAGTGCCCTGTAAAGACCGATCCTTTCTTTGATAAGTGCTGCTCGCTCACCCACCAATTTTCTTTCCAGCTGCTCAATATGAGTCCAGGCAGTAAGATAAGCCAGATAACTGCTCTGGCCATTTTGATATTGCACCCCGGCATCTTTCAAGGTCAACCTTGCCACGGCCAGCTCTTCTTCAAGCAATCGGATATAAGCCGCTTGTTTGTCGATGCTGACCAGGCTGTCTTCAACCTCGACAATGGCTTTGGCAACTGTCCTGGCATAAAGGGTCAATTGTTCGTCTGCAACAGCTTTGAGTCTTTTTATTTCCGCTTTTCTAAGCCCCCCGTCCAAAATCGGCCCGGCAATGCTGCCGGCAAGGGTGGCAACCCAGTTGTTAAACAAAAGATCCAGCTTTCCACTTGAAAACAGGGCCTGGGCTGTCAAATCAAATGAAGGCAAACGATCTGCCCTGGCAGCCGTAATTTCCCATTGGCCTGACGACAAGCGCATTCCAGCCGCCTGTATATCCGGCCGATTTTCTAAAAGATCGGACGGAATTCCGACCTTGGGCAGGGGCAATGGATCAGGAAGAATTTTGGTGGTCATTTCAACAGGCTTAAGATCTGTTTTCCCGGATAAAAAGGCCAGGTTGTTCAACAACAACTTTTCCTGCTTTTCAAGCAAAGGCAACTGGGAATTTGCCTCTGCCAGAACTTCGCGCTGCTGAGACACATCCAAAGCATTTGCCTTTCCATTCACAAATCTTAATGTTTGAAGTTCCAGCAGGGTGTTGTTTATTTTGATCTGATTGCCCAATATGCTCTTCTTATGCCGGGCCGCAATGATATCAATCCAGTTTTCTGCAATTTGTGCCGTCAATTCAAGGGTGGAAAACTTTAAATCCTGTTCGGCAGCCTTAAGGCTTAAAATTTCAACCTGTTTCCCGGCATTTGCCTGCCCCCATACATCAAGATTATAAGCCCCTCTCAATGATCCGTCCCATGAATGGCTGCCATCATAGTCAGACGGGCTGCTGTATGTATTTTTAACCCGGGTTTCTTTTTTCTGCCCTCCAAATGAAAACCCAAGTTCAGGAAAAAAAGATGCTTCTTCTTTTTCAAGGTTAGCTTTTGCCTGAATTACCTTTGTTTTTAAAATTTTCAAATCAAAATTGTGATCCACTGCATGATTGATCAATGAAGTGAGTTCATCACTTTCAAATAAAAACCACCAGGTTACAATGGAATCATTGTCGCCTGCATCAACAGAAAAACGATCAGGAATTTTCAGGGAAAGAAGAGTTCCAGGTTCCGGTTTAAGGGTCTTACAACCGGAAAAGATCACCACACTTGCCAGCATAACAAAAAAAACAGACTTCATTGTTCATTTTTCCCTCTTGTATCAAGCCCTTAAAATAATTTAAATTCACTGATAAGGCAATACTGATCTTATAAAGATACAATAGTTTTTTAAATATAGTTGAAACCTTTAGATAATTAATGATATCTAAACAATATTTTATATAACTGCCACGGGCAGACTTGGCCGTTTATCCATGTTTGCCCACAACAAAGATTGAAAGTCTCTGTATGATTTTTTAAAGACTTTCTTATAAGAAAAAACTGGAAACTATAATTTTCAAATGAATTATCAGAAAATCGAACATATTTCAGCAGGTCAATTTAAAGTCGGCAAAGAACAATCAAGCATATACAAGGCTTATCTTGGAACCTGCCTGGGCGTTGCCCTGTATGACGCGTCAACACAGGTTGGAGGAATGATCCATATCCTGCTGCCCGAACCCACCGGAATCGCAAGTGCGGTATTTTCAGAAAAATATGCGTCGACCGGTGTTCCCCTGCTCATAAACCATTTGATAAAACTGGGTGCAAAACCTGAAAATTTAGAGGCCACAATTGCCGGAGGTGCGCTTATAGGGCCAGTCACCCAGCAGGATATAAACCTTGATATTGGCGGAAGATCCATGGATATTGCCGTATCAATACTTAGAAGTTACAAAATCAAAACCATAAAATCAGAAACCGGCGGATTTTTTACCTGCACTCTTGAATTGAATATGGCCACGGGCAAAACCTTTATAAATCCTGCTCTGGAAGACACTTTTAAGTCACAAAACCGTTTTACAGCACCGTCAATGGACGAGATCTTAAACACCATTGATCAATTAAAGCCGATTCCCCAGATAGCATTAAAAATATTCAGGATGTTCCAGTTCTCCCGACACCATATTACGGATATTACCGAAGAGCTTTCCAAGGATCAGGTTCTTTCAGGACAAACCTTAAAGCTATGCAATTCAGCACTTTTTGCCGGGACTGTAAAAATTGATACACTCAAAGAGGCCGTGCTTTTATTAGGCGAAACCATGCTGATCAAATCCGTGATCACCGCTGCGGTTGATATGTATTACAACCAAATAGGGACATCCGGCTATTCTCTTTGCAAAGGCGGGCTTTTTTTCCATGCAGTGGGAGTGGCATCCTTTGCTGAAAAAATTGCAGAAAAATCAGGCCGTCCCCTTTTAAAAGAGGCTTATACGGCAGGACTTCTTCACGATATCGGCAAAGTCATTCTGGATCAATTTGTCTCCATCAGATCACCTCTTTTTTTCAGAAGCCTGTATCAAAAAAATGAAAATTTTATAAATGCTGAAAAAAAACTATTGGGGATTACCCATGGTGAGGCAGGCGCTCTTCTGGCCAGAAAATGGAACTTTTCAGATGGATTATCTGAAGTCATTCAATTGCATCACACCCCGGAAAAAGCAAAAAAAAACAAAGATCTTGTTTATATCATCTATCTTTCAGACCTTCTCATGGAAAAATTTCATGTAGGATTTGACCTTGAAAAAATGCAGACTCAAAGCCTTGAAAATGCCCTTGACCAACTGGGATTTAAAATGGCGGATCTGCCTGAACTGGTTGATGCCATTCCCATCAATACATTCAGCAATGACGATGATATATTAAGCACATAAAGGTAAAAAAGTGACGAATTCCAACAAACATAACCTCCTTAAAAATTTGCCGGGAGTTGATCATCTTCTGGAACTTGCAAAAAAAGATGATCAATTAATGGATATCCCCCGAACTGTTATTCTTGATTCCATAAGAAAAGCGCTTGACCGGACTAGAAAAGATATCCTGTCGGAAAATATTGAACACCCCATAACAGATGAAACCATCCTTGATGAGGCAGGCATACTTGCACAAGACAAAATCAAACCCAGGCTTGTCCATGTCATCAATGCAACCGGAGTGGTTCTCCACACAAATCTTGGACGTGCGCTTCTTTGTGATGCAGCGTTAAAAAATATCAAAACCATTGCGCAATCCTATTCCAACCTTGAGCTGAAAATTGAAACAGGCAAACGCGGTATCCGATATGAAGCAGTAGATGAACTGATCTGCGAACTAACCGGTGCCCAGAGTGCAATTGTTGTCAACAACAATGCAGGTGCTGTTTTACTGGCATTGAACACCATTGCCAAAGACAGACAGGTTGTTGTATCCAGGGGTGAACTTGTTGAAATCGGAGGGTCTTTCCGGGTGCCGGACGTGATGTCAAAAAGCAGATGCATCCTAAAGGAAGTCGGCACCACAAACCGGACCCACTTAAAAGATTATGAGAGTGCGGTATCTGATGAAACCGGCCTTTTTTTAAAAGTTCATGCCAGTAATTATAAAATTGAAGGTTTTACGGCAAGCGTTGCCTTAAAAGATCTGGTATTGCTGGGAAAAGAAAAAAACATCCCGGTCATGGAAGATTTAGGTTCCGGAACCTTGATTGATTTTTCAAAATATGGTCTTCCCCCGGAGCCAACTGTTTCTGATTCGGTTGGTTCGGGTGCGGATGTTGTCACATTCAGCGGAGACAAACTTCTGGGAGGACCCCAGACCGGCATTATTGTGGGAAAAAAACATATCATCGATCAGATAAAACGCAACCCTTTAACCCGTGCATTGAGAATTGACAAACTTACCCTTGCAGCTCTTGAATCAACCTTAAGCCTTTACAGGGATGAAAAAAAAGCCATCCGGCAAATCCCCACGTTAAGGATGCTTACCCTGCCCTTTAAAGAAATCAGTAAAAAAGCCGATCTTTTATTTAAAACCATTAAAAAGGATATCGGAATGCTTGCAGACATTGATGTTGCAGACATGAATTCAAGACCGGGAGGCGGGTCATTTCCTGCACTGAATCTTCCGACCAGGTGTATTACAATTCAACCCAAAGATATGTCTGTATCCAAACTTGAACTCCATATGCGCCTGTCAACACCGGCTGTTATCGCCAGGATCGAGGATAATAAATATATTTTGGACCCAAGAACGATTCAAAATGGTCAGGAAGCAATTATCTCGTCAAATCTAACAAAAATATTGAAAAAAAAATGACTGTCAAATTCTCTTCAAAAGAAATTCATTTTCTGAAAAAAGATTCTGATAATTTCAAGATCAAGCCACCTGAAACATATTTCAGTGATCTGCTTTTGACAAAAAAAAACCGGATCAAAGCCTTTCAAAAAAAGCTGTCCGAAGTCACCATATCCTGGAATAATTTTTTGTGTGCAGTACTTGAGCTTAATTCGGACAGGTCTGAATCAATCATAAAGAACAAAAAGGAGACACTTGAAACCTTTTTTAACTCCTTTCCTGATCATAAAAAAGGCATCTGGAAATGCTTAAGCAAAACATCATTTATTATGGCATTCTGGGGCTATGAAAGTGAAAAAAAAGCTGCAAATCGCCTTGTTTCATTAAAAGAAAAGCTATCTACAGCCTTTAGAACAGAGGTTCTTATGGGGGTGGCAAAATTTCCCTGTCATGATTTTTCAAAACCCCAAACAGTTGTCAATGCTCTCAAAGCTGCGGATCACGCAGCCTTTTTCGGGCCTGACACCCTGATTCACTTTGATGCCGTATCCCTTAATATCAGTGCAGACCGGCTTTATCAGCTGAACAAATACAACATGGCCATCAAAGAATATAAAAAAGGCCTTGAAATTGACCCGAATAACATTAACCTGATCAACAGCCTGGGGGTCTGTTTCGGGGTCATGGGAAAGCTGGACAATGCAAAACTTGAATTTGAAAAAGCCTTGAAAATCAATCCCAATGAAGTGATGGTCATTTATAATACAGGCCTTCTTTACCAGATTAACGGCAATCCGTACCAGGCAATTCAGTGTTTGCACAAAGCCCATGACATTGATGATTGTGTTTTTGAAGTTGAATTTCTTCTGGGAAAGCTGCTGTTTAAAATTCAGCAGTTTGACCGGGCCATGGCTCATCTTGAAGCGGCAAGCCGTATAAATCCTGAATCAGGTCTTGTTTTCAGGATAAAGGGGGAAATTTATCTGGCTGAAAATCAGCCTGAAAAAGCCGGGATTGAATTTAACAAAGCCGTTAAACTCAATCCTCTGGATGCTGTTGCTTTGTCAGGGTATGCAAAATCCATGTTGCTCCAGAATAAAAACCTGAACATTGCTCTTAGCCTTGCAAAAAAAAGCATTGCCATTCAACCGGCCAACAGCCTGTTCAAGGACAGATTAAAAGCAATAATGAAAAAAATTGAAGATCACGCCAGTCAGGAAGAAAAAATTAAATCCGCATCATAACACTTATTGAAAGAATCAGTCAATTATGAAGAATCTTATTCAACAATCTGTTAACGACAGTATCACAGTAAAAAAAGAATTTTTCTCCGATAATATTGAAAACATTGAATCCTGTGCCTCCATAATGGCAGCAGCTCTGAAAAAAGGCAGAAAAATACTTTTATTCGGAAATGGCGGCAGTGCAGCAGACTGCCAGCATATTGCCGCAGAATTTGTCAACAGATTCAGGATGGAAAGAAAACCGCTGGCAGCCATTGCCCTGACCACTGATACATCCGTTATCACCAGTATCGGTAATGACTATTCTTATGAAGATATTTTTTCCAAACAGGTCCAGGCCCTTGGAAAAAAAGGAGATATTGCCTTTGGCATCTCAACTTCCGGAAATTCTCCAAATATTATCAAAGCGGTGAGACAAGCAAAGCAAATGGGAGTTTTGAGTGTTGGTTTCTCAGGAAACAAGGGCAAATTAAAACAATTGACAGATATTTGTTTTTGTGTTGATTGCGACACAACAGCAAGGATACAGGAAGTCCATATCCTGCTGGCCCACATACTGTGCGACCTGACGGAAAGGATAATGTTCAATGAGTGATTCATTCAAAAAATTGGATTTTGGCAGGCTTAAAACCTATTCCATCAAGAATAGACACAGCAAAGTGAATATAAAGGACTTTTCAATACCGTGGAAAAAAGGCAATAATTTTTCAGATTTTCTTGCAGGTCTTCCCTCTATTCTGGCTGGAAATGATCTGCGCTCCGTGATAGACGCCATCAGCCTTGCTGCAAAACAGGACAAACAGGTCTGTTTTGCCATGGGCGGTCATGTCATCAAAACCGGCATGTCTCCCATTGTGATTGATCTGATGAAAAAAAATGTTTTTACCATGCTCTCCATGAACGGGTCCGGCATTATCCATGACCTTGAAACCGCCATGACGGGAATGACTTCGGAAGATGTGGCACAATCAATCGGCAACGGCAGTTTTGGAATGGCAAAAGAGACATCAGCCTTTCTCAACCAGGCCATAAAAAATGCAGCAAAACATGGCATTGGACTGGGAAAAGCCGTAGGAGAGCTGATCCTTGAAAAAGACCTTCCCTATAAACATTTGAGTTTGACAGCATCCGGAGCTGCCCTTGATATTCCCGTGACCGTTCATGTGGCCATTGGCACTGATATCATACATATGCATCCCGATTTTGATGCAGCGGCCTGTGGCGCAGCCTCCCATTATGATTTCAAGCTGTTTGCCTCACAGATAACAGGTCTTGAAAAAGGCGTGTTTATCAATGCCGGATCTGCCGTCATCATGCCTGAAGTTTTTCTGAAGGCCGTGACCCTGGTCAGAAACCTGGGCCATACGCTGGATGATTTTACAACACTCAATCTTGATTTTATCCGCCATTACAGGCCCATGACCAATGTGGTGAACCGCCCCACCCTTGGCAAAGGCAAGGGGTTCAGCATTGTCGGGCACCATGAAATCCTGATACCCCTTATCGCAGCAGGCATCATTGAATCCATATAACAGCCACGGGCAGACCTGGTCTTTCGCTCAGATTTGCCCACAACAAAAATTGAAAGTCTTTGTATGATTTTTTTACGACTTTCAGATAAAAAAACATTTTTACCTAATTAATAAACGGTAATGTTCAGATAGACAGGCTGTTGTATGTGCTTTGGCTGATAAGCGGAGCTAAAAACCGGGAGTAATTATTGCACTGGTCTGCGTTGTTTTCCGGAAGCTGAAGGGTATCATTTTGTTTGACAAACAAAAAATGATGAAGATTTGATTCCAACGGATTGTTCTGATAGAAATGCCTGCATTTTTCCTTCACCTCATGCAGGTTTAACCTCATTGCAATGGCAGGGTTTCCGTTCACTTGGGGGTGTGCCTTGATTTCTCCTTGCCCGATTTCTTCAAACAGCAAAATTTCTTTATAGACCAGCGCATGCTTCGGATTAACGGTAATTACCAGATCATCCAGTTTAAGATGTTCCATGGCATATTTGAGCATGATCTTGTTGCCGTGCATTAAAATATTTTGTGATCCGTCCCTGAATTCAGGATGTGTGGCAAGGCACCCCACCTCACCAATCATTCTGCCCTGGGATCTCAGATGATCCAGTTCTTTTTTATAAATCCGGTCCATGGGCAATCTGTTTGATGAATCAGGAAAAAGACTGACCGTAAAAACCACTTGTTCCTCTTTTTTACCTATAAATACAATGGTTTTCTCAAAAAAATGATTTTCAAGGATTCTGCATGGACAGGATGAATCATCAGCATTGACATACCCCTCTTCAATATATACATCCTGAACGAGTTTTAATGCGGCAAAATAGTCTTTGATACAACTTGCAGGTTTAAAATAATATTGAGCCATTTTAAATTCATCTATCCTGATCAGTTGTCTCAAGTCCGCATTTTGAAATGATTCTTTATTAAATTTAGTCATAACTACCTTTTCCCTTGATTTGTTAATCTGTAACCAGAGCCTTGTGAAACGGTTTTTTCCCTAATCCGGTATTTGTCCTAAAAACATTGTTCAAAGTTTGATATTACAATATAGCAATAACAATACCAGAAGGTTGATTAGACGCAGAAAAACGCAGAAAAATTTTGTTATATTAGCAAAGATAAATGATTTCAAATGGTTACAGGAAAGACAAACAATAAAGGCATTTCAAGAAGCAGGGCAAAAGAACAAATGGGAAACAATAATTTTTTCCAAAAGCGTATGAAAAACAATCCGATTCATCTCATTATTTGTGTAATTATCTAAAAATATTGATAAAATACATATTTTCATCAGCGTATGAAAAACAATACACAAAAAACCGTTGCGTGACATTGTTCCCGGCAATCAATTGCAGGAAGGCGGGTTTTGTGAACATGTATGGAAATCACTACACCATATCCCTGAAGTCTTCGGCCTTTACCCCGCATTTTTTCATCAGGTCATAAAAATCCGCCCTGTATTTACCGGCAAGCTTTGCTGCACGGCTCACATTTCCCCCGGTCAGCCGAAGCAGCTGGATGATATAATTTTTCTCAAAATCCAATTTTGCTTCTTTAAACGGTTTTAATTCATCACAAAGATCTTCCGGGTCCAGCATGATCAGGTCCTGTGAGATAACAGGATTTTTGGACATGGCAACACAATATTCCACAACATTTTTCAATTCCCGGACATTCCCGGGCCAAGGCGCGTTGACAAGTTTTTTCATGGCAGCCGATGAAAACTGACTGACATTTTTTTTCATCTGCTGCCTGAATTCATTTAAAAAAAAATGAGCCAGAATGGGAATACAGTCCCGTCTTTCCCTCAACGGCGGCAGTGTTATTGGAATAACATGAATCCTGTAATACAAATCTTCCCTGAAATTTCCTTTGGATACTTCATCAAATAAATTTTTATTCGTGGCAGCAATGATCCGGGCCTCAAATTTGATTTTTTCATTACCTCCCAGCGAATAGAATTCATTTTCCTGCAACACCCTGAGCAGCTTAGCCTGTATGGAAACCGGTATTTCCGTTATCTCATCAAAGAAAAAAGTCCCGTTCCGGGCCTGCTGTAAAAAACCTTTCTTGTTTTTTACAGCACCTGTAAACGCCCCTTTTTTAAAGCCGAAAAGTTCACTTTCAAACAAAGATTCAGGAATGGCAGCGCAATTGATGGCAATAAAAGGACCGTTTCCCCTGGTCCCTGACACATGGATGGATTTGGCAATCAGCTCTTTGCCGGTGCCGCTTTCACCTTCAATCAATATATTGGAATCGGTCCCGGCTGCCTGGACAATTTTTTTAAGAACGGTTTTCATATTTTCATCTTTGGCAATGATATTTTCAAACCCGAACTTTTCAGATACCATGCCGCGCAGCTCTTTGAGTTCCTTTGTTAATTTATTTTTTTCAAGACACCTTTTGACATGCTGAATCAAATCAGAATCTTCAAACGGCTTTGTAAGATAACTGTAAGCTCCTTTTTTAATTGCAGATACGGCTTTGTTTATGGTGCCGTAGGCCGTCAATATGATTACGGGCAGATCCGGGTCGATTCTGTTGAGCGCTGCCATCAGTTCAACGCCTGTTTCATCTTTCAATTGATAATCAATAATGGCAAGGTCAAAAGAGTCATCAGTTACTGCCCCCAGGGCATCCGACCCGTTTGACACATCAACAACCCTGTATTTTTCCGCCTCAAGCCTCATTTTAAGGACTTTGAGTAAAGAAAGGTCATCATCTACTATTAATATGTTTTCCAATTTAAAATCCCAGGGGTATAAAGTTTTGTTAATCACCGGCATAAATTTTTCCGCCAGTTGTCTCGGTCAGGCCGGATCAGGTTTACCGATAATCTTA
The DNA here is from genome assembly GCF_900105645.1 of Desulfobacula phenolica. Classification (NCBI taxonomy): domain Bacteria; kingdom Pseudomonadati; phylum Thermodesulfobacteriota; class Desulfobacteria; order Desulfobacterales; family Desulfobacteraceae; genus Desulfobacula; species Desulfobacula phenolica. Next base: position 31,471 of record NZ_FNLL01000004.1, read on the forward strand.
TCCGGGTTCAAATCAATTTGCTTTAACTGCTCAATCTGCTTTTGAAGGCGGTTTTTTTCATTTTCAAGAAACTTTAATTTTTCAACCACCTTTTCCATATCAGCCAGTTGTTCTTGTTGAACGTCTGCTTTTTTTTTAAGAGATCCTGCTGTCAGGGTCAAAGCCGTTATCTTCTCTTCCTTTAAACGGATCTCCCTGATAAAAGCCTGCTTTTTTTTTTCATCTTCCATGATCCGTGTCAGCAGGTTGGATATTATCCGTGTATTTTCAATATAATTGGATAAAATAATATCATTCATACCGGTAACACCGCTGTAGTATTCCAAGATGCGTTGAGTTTCCCTTTCAGCTGATTGAAAATCCATGTCTGAAACCAACCTCTGTGTGGCAATCAGATATTTTTTTTCATTAGTATCAATGGAATAGGGCAAGTCCCGCAAAAGGGCAGCATGCCGGCAACCGGATAAAAACAAGCCGATTACAATGCAGCAGGCAAAGTAAACAATATTTTCGTACCTTTTGAATACCGGCTTTGCGCCCATATGTCTCCCCCATGTGCCTTGATGATATATTTTGAAATCGAAAGCCCAAGCCCTGTTCCCATTCGAGTGCCAAGACCATTGTCAATTTGTTTGAATTTATAGAAAATCTTGTCAAGATGTTCAGGTTTTATTCCAGGCCCGTTATCCTCTACCGTTAACATCAGATTTCTACCTGAATCCTGCGATAAGCATCGAATGTCAACTTTACCATTTACCGGAGTAAATTTCAGGGCATTGCCGATAAGGTTATCCAAAACTTCTATAATCCTGTTTTCATCAATATAAACGTCTGGAAGATCCGGCAAAGGTGGAAAAAATTCAAGATCAATCTGTTTTTTTTGTGACAATGGCGCCAATTTCAGAATTGATTTGCGGACAACATCAGGCAGACTGAGCTTAACACAATTGTATTCCATCCGGTTGGCTTCCATTTTAGAATAATCCAGAATTCTCATAACCGAGTTTAAAAGCCGGTTGCATTCTTCATGAATCAGTAGGAACAATTCCTTTAGTTTTTGGGGGTCATCCGAGTAGAATCCCTTGGACAGCATTGCGGATGCTTCTTTTATTGAAGTGACCGGTGTTTTCATCTCGTGGGACACATGGCTTACAAAATCAGCTTTTAAGCCATCCAATTCTTTTAACCGGCAGCACATGGCATTAAAATGCAATGACAATTCCTGGATTTCTTTCGGGCCTTTGATTGTATGGATTTCTTCGAAATCCCCCTGGGCAATTTTCTTGATTTTTTTTTGAAGGTGGGTGATGGATTTTGTAATTGATTGAGTGTTGAAAGTGGTGATGATCATCCCGAAAAAAACGGTTAACACCGTTGTAACAACCGTGACAATAAGGATCTGATGAGTCATTTGGCTGGACAGGTTTGTTTTGCCGGTAATAATACCCCTGGTGATGGAAAGGATTTTTTTCAAATCCCCAGCCGTGATGTTAAGATGGAATGCACTTTCTTTAAAAAAAAGATCAACATTGACTTTTTCACCGGTTATCATCTGGTCGGCTTTTTCTTCAAACCGTTCCAAATAGCCGTTAAACGATGCAAGAGATTCGGAAAGGAGATGTTTTTGTTCGTCTGTCTCCATAAGATCATTAAATATTTGAAAATCTTTTTCCAAAGTTGTTTTTACTTCCAAAACCCGGTTGTAATAATCAATATCCCTGGATACAAAATATTTTTCACCAAATTTGATAAGCGAAGCAAACGAATCCAGCAGGCGATCCCCGATAATGAGGCTTTCCTGATTTTTAACGACAATTTCCCGGGTAAGTTTCTGAAGCCCGGTCAGCTTGAAAATCACAACACTGCCAAGCGTAAAAACAAGTAAAAGGATGATAACATTTCCGATCACCAGGCGTTTGAATATGGTAAGTGGTATCATAATTAATTAAAATATATCCATCAGGAAACAAAATTATTTATTGAGGGCTACAGATTTGTTTATCAGGAATCACAGAATAAACAAAAAATATTATTTTTGCAAGAAAGATCAAGACTTGAAAATATTCAAATAAATCCTTATATTAGAAAGCTTACGTAAACAGGAATAACATGAGGTAAAAAAATGCCAATTTATGAATATAAGTGCAACACTTGCGGCAATAACTTTGAAACTCTTGTGATGGGCAGCACAAAACCTGAATGCCCCTCTTGTGACAGTCAGGATCTATCAAGATTGATGTCTGCCTGCGGTTTTGTTTCAAAATCATCCGGGCCTGGCGGTGAAACCCAGGTCAAATCTTCTGCTTCATCTGCATGCAGCGGCTGTTCTTCTTCCAATTGTTCTTCCTGCGGGATAGGTTAGGCTTTCATGAAAAAAAACATATGCATCGGTACCAGAGGAAGCATGCTTGCCTTGTGGCAGGCCAATTTTATAAAATCAGAAATTGAGCGCCTTTTCCCTGATCTGGAAGTTGGATTAAAAATCATTAAAACAACCGGGGACCAAATCACGGACCGGCCCCTTGCCATGGTGGGAGGAAAAGGGTTGTTTGTCAAGGAGATCGAAACTGCACTCTTGAATAACGATATTGATCTTGCCGTCCACAGCATGAAAGACATGCCGGGTGAACTCCCCCAAGGGCTTATCATTGGTGCTATTCCAAAAAGAGAAAACCCGTTTGATGTTCTCATTTCAAACGGCAGCCGCATGCTTGCCGAGTATAAAAAAGGGGCAAAAATCGGCACTTCAAGTCTCAGGCGCGCCTCCCAGATAAAGCATATCCGTCCTGATCTGACCATTGAATCCATCCGGGGTAACCTGGATACCCGGATCAAAAAACTGAAATCCGGCGAATATGATGCCATTGTACTGGCAGCAGCAGGTCTTATCCGCCTTGAACAGGAAAGTCAAATCACCGAATACCTGGACGAAACCATAATGATACCGGCTGTGGGACAAGGTGCTTTGTGCATTGAAACAAGAGCAAATGATGACGACATTGCATTGATCATGGAAAAACTCGACCATTATGACACAAGAATATGTGTGACCGGCGAACGGGCATTTCTAAAACAAATTGAGGGTTCCTGCCACATCCCGGTGGCCTGTTTTGGTAAAATTGAGAACAATAACGTGGTTCTGACTGCGGTCGTCGCTTCTGAAGACGGCAAAGAACTGATTAAAGAGCAACTTGTTTCCCCAATGGATAAGATGGAACTAAATGGCCGAATACTTGCCGACAAAGTTCTTGAAAAAGGCGGAAAAAAAATATTGGAGAGTTTGAATTCAAATGACGCATAAGACTGGCAAAGTATATCTGATTGGTGCAGGTCCCGGTGATCCGGGTCTTTTAACAATTAAGGCAAAAGAATGTATCGAAACTGCAGATGTTGTGGTCTATGATTATCTTGCATCGCCTTTTTTACTCAATTACGCCGGAGAAGATGCCCAGATCATTTATGTAGGGAAAAAAGGGGGCGATCATACTCTTTCCCAGGACAAAATCAACCAGCTGCTGGTGGACAAAGCCAAACAGGGATTTGATGTGGCCAGGCTTAAAGGCGGTGACCCGTTCGTGTTTGGCCGGGGGGGAGAAGAAGCTCAGATGCTTCTGGGTCACGGGGTGCCCTATGAAGTGGTTCCAGGGGTTACCTCTGCAATCGCAGCACCCGCCTATGCAGGAATTCCGGTAACCCACAGAGACCACACCTCTTTTGTATCATTTATTACAGGCCATGAAGATCCCACCAAAAAAGACACCAGCATGCAATGGGATGTGTATGCAAAATCCAATGCAACCCTTGTGTTTTTGATGGGAGTTAAAAATCTTGCAAATATTGTAAAAAACCTGATTGAACACGGCAAACCATCCGACACACCCATTGCTCTGGTCAGATGGGGAACAACAGCCCGTCAGCAGACCGTTACCGGCACCCTTGAAACAATTGTTGAACAGGTACAGCAGGCAAAGCTCAAATCTCCATCCATTATCATCATAGGCCATGTGGTCTCTTTGAGGAATGAACTGGCCTGGTTTGATAAAAGGCCATTGTTCGGCAAACGAATTGTGATCACCAGGGCCCGTGCCCAGGCAAGCGATCTTGTTTCAAAGCTCTCAAAACTTGGGGCCAACTGTATTGAAATTCCGACCATCCAAATTACCGCTCCTGAAGATACCTCACCATTAAAAGCATCCGTTGAAAATATCAAAAATTATGACTGGCTTATCTTTACCAGTGTCAATGGGGTTAAATTCTTTTTTGATACTTTGTTTGACATGGGCAAAGACGTGAGAGCTTTGGGACACCTTAAATTCGCCTGTATCGGTCCTGTAACCAAAGAAAGGCTGAAAGATTACGGCATTATCAGTGATATTTTGCCAAAAACCTATAGAGCCGAAAGTGTAATTGATGCATTCTCCTCTGTTGAGATAAACAACAAAAAAATATTGCTCCCAAGAGCAAAGAAAGCCAGGACAATCCTGCCTGAAGAGCTGACAAAAATGGGTGCAAGGGTCGATGAGGTTATTGCCTATGAAACCCGGCTTGCAAAGGGAGGAAAAGAAGAATTGATATCCCTTCTGGAAAAAAATGAAATTGATGCAGTAACCTTCACCAGTTCTTCCACAGTATCCAACTTCATGTCCCTGCTTGAATCAAAAGACGCCAAAAAACTTTTAGCAAATGTCGTGACAGCCAGCATTGGACCCATCACCTCGGACACGGCAAGATTACTTGACATCAAACCGGACATTGAAGCCAAAGAGTATACCATTCAAGGGCTTGTGGATTCATTGTCATCATATTATGAAAGCTGTGAATAAAAATGATTGCCGGAAACCGTACCATTAATTATCTTCGTATATCAGTCACAGACCGGTGCAACTTCAGGTGCCGATACTGCGTTCCATCCACACCCTTTCATGTGATCGAACATGAAAAAATTGCCAGGTATGAAGAAATCCTAAGAATTACCAGGCTTGCCTGTGAACTTGGCATAACAAAAGTCAGGATTACCGGGGGAGAACCTTTTGTAAGAAAGAACATCTTTTCATTCCTGAAAAAATTGTGTGCCATTGAAAGCCTGAAAGATATTTCCATTACCACCAATGGATCATTGCTGACCAGGGAAAAGATAAAAGATCTGATCTCTTTTGGTATTAAACGGCTTAATTTCAGCCTTGACACTCTGGACCCGGCCAAATTTGCAGTGATCACCGGCAGGGACAGATTCCACCAAGTCAGGAACGCCATTTTCACGGCCCATGAACTGGGCATATCCCCTATAAAACTCAATGCCGTTATCTTAAAGGGAATTAATGATGATGAGATTGAGAAACTTACGGCTCTGACAATCAAGTACCCGTTTCACATCCGCTTCATTGAATACATGCCCATGGGAGATTCTGCAGTTGAAAAACAACAACAGATATTATCCGATGAAATCAAAGAAAAAATTGAATCTGAATTTGGAAAACTTTTGCCTGTCCAACGCACTGGAAATGACGGCCCTGCAAAAAAATTCCAGATTGACGGGGCAAAGGGAATCGTAGGTTTTATAACCCCCATCAGCTCTCATTTCTGCAGTGAATGCAACCGGTTGAGGCTTACATCAAGGGGGACATTAAGGCCCTGCCTGTTAAACAACTATGAAAAAGACATTATTGATCCACTTAGAAACGGTGCGTCTGACAATGAATTAAAAGAGATCATTCTGTCTGCCCTGAAAAAGAAACCATCATTTCACGGCTTAACTGATCACTCCGGCAACGACATCCCCATAAGTCACATGACGTCTATTGGAGGATAATTCTTTATCTTTTGTCTTTTTTGCGAATGGTGTAAAAAAAATTAGATTATTTTGAACGTTTTTATTTTCCCGGTGTCAATGGTTAATAGAAGGCAATTGTTTTGCAACTGCTTTTTTTTCATTAACCAAGACGGAGGATAAAAAAATGAAAAAAATAATCGGTATAACAACCGCTGTAGTTCTATTTGCATGCTTATCCACGGTATCTGCCCATGCAGGGTCTGCAAGGCGTCATACCATTGAGGGAATAATGCTGGGCACAGGCGTTGCTATTTTAAGTGCAGCCATCATCAACGAAATTAATCACGACTCAAAACCTTATTACAAAAATCATTACGCAAAGCCGGTCGGCAATCATCATACCAAATACGCCTATCAAAATAGATATGATAGAAATTTCAGGTCCCATTATAAAAATGGTCATTGGGTGATTGAAAAAATATGGGTACAGCCGGTTTATGAAAAAAAATGGAACCCCGGCCATTATAACCGCAGGGGAAAGTGGATAAAAGGCAGGTATGAAAATTTTCTGGTAAAAGATGGATATTGGCAAAAAACAAAAATTTGGGTGAGATATTAACTGAACATACAGCTTATATATCTCTGTAGGCTAATATAGACGCAACAACTGATTTATTGTGAACAAACCAAAAGCAACTGCAGACAATACAGATGAACAGGATCTGGTTAAAAGGCTTAAAAAAGGTCAGCCCTGGGCTTTCGAGGTTCTTGTCAACAAATACCAGGACCGGCTCTTAAAAATTGCCTATGGTATCACCCTTGATCATGAGGAGAGCCTGGAGATCGTACAGGATGTGTTTATCAGCGTATTTAAGAATATCAAAACCTTCAGGCAGGATGCAGGCCTTGTCACATGGCTCAGAAAAATCACCATAAATCAGAGTCTGAACTGGAAAAGAAAGTGGAAAAGACGATTCAGGTGGCATCATGATTCCATAGAATCGGAAAATGATAAAGACCTTTTTATGGAAAACAAAAAAAGCAATGATCCGGAAACGCAATTTGAAAAAAAACAATTTGAAGAAAATCTTATGAAAGCCATCCGAAAACTGCCGGAAAAAATACGGCTGGTTTTTGTTCTGAATGTTTTTGAAGGACTTTCATACGAGCAGATTGCCAAAACAATCAATATTAAAAAAGGAACGGTCAGTTCAAGGATTCATTTTGCCAGAAAAAATCTTATCAATTCTTTGGAATCGAATAAGTGAAAGGTTTTTTTTATGAAAACACCATGCAAAAAATATACATCTGAAGAGATCAGCAGGTTTGTTGATCATGAACTTGCCCTGGACCGGTATGAAGAATTGGCGCAACACCATGTTAACTGCCCGGATTGCAAACGTTTAGTTGAACGCTTCAAATCAATATCCATCGCGTTTAATGATCATGCGGATAAAGCGGTATCAAAAATAAATACTGAAAAACTGAGGCAAAAAAAAGAACAGGCCCTGGAAAACGACAAAAAAGCATCTTTAAAAACCTATCATGGATTCTTTGGCAAAAATATTTACTTGAAACTTGCATCCATTGCTGCAATATTGACGATCAGCCTGTTTTGGTTTCACGGTAGTTTGTTTGGCCCTACAGGTCCAAGTGCGATTGTAACATCTGTTGATACGAATGTTGCTTCCGTTATGATTATTGAAACTCAAACAAAAAAGCATACCATTATCTGGTTTTCTGAAACCTGATAAGTGTAACGGGCAGACCTGGTCTTTTATACGAGTCTGTCCACAACAAAAAATGAAAGTCTTTGTTTGGATTTTTACGACTTTTACAGATAAAAAAAGGGGCATCATGGCCAGATTCATGAAAACAATCTTCATACTCGCAGGAATATCTTGTTTTTGTTTGTTTACGCAGCCCGCATTTGCGAAAAGTCAGGTTTTAACGGACATAAAAGTGATTCATGCTTCAACAGGGTCCAAAACGGTTGACCCGGGATTGAAACCCATAATTTCCGAACTTAAATCCGTGTTCAAATACACTTCTTACAGGCTTTTAAACGAACAGAGATTGAATCTGAGCTTTAACCGGAAAGGCCGAGTAAATCTTCCGGGAAACAGAACCATGATTATCATGCCAACGGATATGCAGGGCAAAAGAATCCAATACCAAATCAATATTCAGAAAAATCAGCGCCCGGTTTTTCAAACCCGGGTACTCCTGAACAATAACAGCAGTATTACCATTGGCGGCCCTCAGTTTAAAAATGGTGTTCTGTTGTTCAATATTTCCGGGTCAGCGCGGTAAGGATTGTGTTTTCACCTCAAGCAATCTTGATGCTTCTTTATTTGATCCCAGTAAAATAGACAGCCATCTGGTGGATTCTCTTCCTCCCAGAGCAATTTTGACCGCCATGGTCAATGGAACTGAAAGCAGCATTCCCACAGGACCCAATACCCATCCCCAAAAAGCCAGGGAAAGAAATACCACCAAAGTGGAAAGCCCGGTTCCCTTACCCATGACCCTGGGTTCAATCACACTTCCCACCAATATGTTGACAATTAAAAATCCCGTTGCAGCAATCCCGGCAGTCAAAGGCCCAAGCTGAATTAAGGCCAGAAGAACGGCCGGAACAGCAGCAATGATGGAACCTATATTGGGAATATAGTTCAATAAAAATGCAAATACCCCCCACATAACGGGAAAATCCACTCCCTGAACAGCCAGCCAGATAAAGATGGTAATGCCTGTCCCAAGACTGGTAAGCGTTTTTATCCCCAGATACCGGTTTACACCGGATATAATTTGAGAATACTTTTTAAGATCCGTATTTTTATCATTAAAAATGGCACGCAATTTATTGGGGAACCCTGCAGCTTCCGAAAGGATAAAAATAAAGGTTAAAAACACAAAAAAGGTATTGGTCAAAACTCCTCCCAGTCCATTCAATGTGTTTGCAACAAGCCCAAGGATGCGGCTTGGATTGAATATGTCCGCAAGCCTGTCGGTTTCAAGCTCTACTCCATATCTGGACAACAACTGCAAAGTTTCAAAGGTTACGGTTTTCAATCGCTCCTGGTAAAAAGGAATATTGCGCGAAAAATCCGCAATGGATGAAGACACAAGACTCACCAAAAGCATCTGGGTGGCGATCACCCCCAGCATCAGAATAAAGATACCCAGCATGCTTGGAATCCCTTTTTTCTGCATCCAGAACAATGGCGGAGTACAGATAATAGAGAGAAATGCCGCCAACAAAAACGGTACGACCAGTACTGTGGCGGCTTTCATCCCGGCAACAACAATAATAAATGCAGCAAACTTAATTAAGGAGCTATTACGATAAGACATCACTTCCATAATGATTACACCTTTTATTATCTTTTATTTTAACCACTTGTATTCAAACTCAATGACAAAGTCAAGGGGTTGAAAAGGTGACTTTCCCTGTAATTTGCAGACAATATCAAGTGCCGGGAGACTGAAAAATGAATTTTATAAAAAAATATTGACTTGCAGGTATTGCTGTCTATATGCTCACTTCAATATAGCTATTTTATATCTATATTTAAAAAGTGGGATGTTCATTTGTTAAAAAAGGTATTTTACCCCAAACCAAAGGAGATCCAATGGAACGAAGACAATTCTTACAAAAAGCAGCAATCGGTACAGTTGCAGCAGTTGCCACCGGTGGAATAGTTAATGCCCCGTCTGTACATGCCCAGAAAAAAATCAAATGGAAAATGGTAACCACATGGCCGCCCAAGCTGCCATATCTTCAAGATGCCGCAGAACTGCTGGCTAAAAAAGTTGAACTTATGAGCGGCGGTCTTTTTAAAATTAAAGTCTTTGCAGGCGGCGAACTTGTGCCCCCTTTGCAGACCTTTGATGCCGTCAGCAAGGGAACCACTGTACAGGCCGGATCAGGCGTCAGCTATTACCAGGCAGGCAAAGCGCCTGCAGCCCAGTGGTTTGCTGCTGTCCCCTTTGGCCTTAACGGAGCCGGTATGGCGGCCTGGTATGAGTTTGGCGGAGGACTAAAGCTGTGGGAAGAAATGTATGCACCCTTTGATGTAATTCCCAGACCAGGTGGTTGCACAGGCCCCCAGATGGCAGGATGGTTCAATAAAAAAATCGAATCTGTGGATGATTTCAAAGGGCTTAAAATGCGAATTCCCGGATTGGGTGGAAAGGTCATGGCAAAGTTAGGAGCAACGGTTGTTCTTTGCCCTGCCAGTGAAATATTTACCAACCTGGAACGTGGTGTTATTGATGCTACGGAATGGATCGGCCCTCTCCACGACAAATTAATGGGATTTTATAAAGTTGCCAAATATTATTATTATCCGGGCTGGCATGAACCCGGTCCCTTTGTGGAGTTTGTCTTCAACAAAACTGCCTATGAATCTTTACCGCTTGAATACCAGGCAATCTTAGATGCTGCCTGCACTCAGGTTAGCAACTGGACAACACAAGGGTTTAATACCGGCAATGGTCAAGCCCTTGACGAATTGATCACCCAGCATAAAGTTACCCTTATGAAATTGCCAGATCCTGTGCTGGCAGATCTCAAATCCCATGCCAAAGATGCTGTTTTTGATATTGCAGCTAAAGACCCAATGGCAAAAAAAGTAAATGAAAGTTTTGAACGTTTTAAAAAGATCGTCGGACCCTGGGGGGAAGTATCTGAAAAACCGTATTATAATTCTCTGGCTGACAAATATAAATTAAAAGGATAACCACGACGCAAACGTTGCCCGATCCCATCCTGCGCATGATGATTAAGGCATTGGATCATTAAATTAAATAACTCAACTTTCGGAGTTGACAAAATTGGGTCATCAATTGGGTCATCAATGGGATCAGACTTGTATTATTGTGTTTTTTTATCGGTTTGATGAAAATCATAAGGAAACAGGCTTGGCCATGGCTGCTATAGCTTAAGTACGAAAGTTGAGTTAAATCAAAAAGGATTATGGACATGGGACTAAGATCATCTATGGGAAAAATTGCAGATGGAATTGATGCATTAAATGAATGGATCGGTCGATTTGTTGCCTGGGTTGTAACGCTTCTTGTTGCAGTTGTATTTATTGATGTTGTTATGAGATATGCGTTTAATACAAGTTTCGTCTTTACCCAGGAACTTGAATGGCATCTGTTTGGATTCATTTTCCTGATGGGAGCCGGCTATACTCTTTTATATGACCAGCATGTCCGGGTGGATGTTATCTACCAGCGCCTTTCTAAAAAAGCACAGGCCTGGGTTAATCTGATGGGCTGTATCTTTTTCCTTTTTCCGGGAGCTGCCTTGATTGTCTATATATCATCTGTCTTTACCTGGGAATCTTTTAAGTTTATGGAAGGCTCCCCTGACCCGGGTGGAATCCCGTTTCGGTTTATATTAAAAGGCTGTGTACCTTTGGGGTTTGTATTATTTTTTCTCCAGGGAATTTCCATGTTTAATCGTAATTTGAATATCATTCTGAATAACAAATCCTATGGAAATCAGGAGGAATCAAACTGATGGGATCTGAATATCTTGCCGGCTGGATGTTTCTTGTGCTGACCCTTTTGCTCATGCTCGGTTTTCCGGTTGCCTGCACCCTCATGGGTACTGCCATATTTTTTGGATTCATCGGATCTGGATTGGAATTTTTCGAGCTATTGCCATTGCGAATCTGGGGAGCTGTAAAAAATGTTGTGCTAATCGCTGTTCCCCTGTTTGTCTTTATGGGAGTGACCCTTGAAAAATCAGGATTAGCCGAGGAATTGCTGGAAACAATGGGATTGGTATTTAGGCGCCTTAAAGGTGGTCTTGCCATCAGTACTGTTTTGGTCGGTGCCCTTCTTGGTGCATCCACCGGAATTGTGGGTGCCACAGTCGTTACCATGGGACTTTTAGCGGTACCAACCATGCTGCGACATGGTTACAAGCCTGAACTTGCCACGGGAACTGTATGTGCTTCCGGAACCCTTGGGCAGATCATTCCACCTTCCATTGTACTGGTTCTTTTGGCAACCATTGTCCAGATTCCGGTGGGCGATCTGTTCATGGCGGCTGTACTGCCGGGAATGATTCTGGTATTTCTATATATGACTTATATTTTTATCATTGCCACAATAAAACCGGAAATTGCACCGCCTGTCACCATAGATACAGAACAGGGACAAGATAAAAAGCTGTTGATTAAAAAGGCATTATGTGCCCTGTTCCCGCCGCTTTTTCTTATCATAGCTGTTCTTGGATCAATTTTTGCCGGAATCGCCTCTCCTACAGAAGCCGCTTCTGTAGGATGTTTGGGAGCAATATTGCTTGCAGCCTGTAACAGAAGATTCAATCTCACAATCCTAAAAGAAGTATCTGCCACAACAACCCGGCTTACCTGCATGGTCTTTATTATTTTGGTTGGTGCCAATGCATTTGGACTTACATTTCGTGAATTGGAAGGGGATGAACTGATTAGGACTTTTTTGTTTGGTATTGCCGAAGGATATAATAAATGGGTTGTGCTGGCCATTGTCATGGGTTTGATTTTTCTTATTGGTTTTGTCCTGGATTTTATTGAAATTATTTTCATCCATGTTCCTGTGCTAGTACCGATCCTGGTGGATGATTTTGGATTTGATCCTCTCTGGATCTGTGTACTCCTGGCGGTTAATCTTCAAACATCCTTTATGACACCTCCATTTGGTTTTTCTCTTTTTTACCTGAAAGCTGTGACACCTCCACAGGTAACCACAGGTCATATATACAGGGGGATTATTCCCTTTATATTTATCCAGCTTATTGGACTTTTGATTGTTGTATTATGGCCACAACTGGCCACCTGGCTTCCCACGATAGCTTATACAAGGTAGATGAGACACACCCGTATACAAAAAAACACAAACGCAAAAATCCATGGCAAAATTTGCCTGCCATGTGTGTTATATGCAAATCTTAAGCAAACCAAAAATTCAAATACATTAATCTTGTTTGCAAGATCTTTATTTCACTTTTACTTTGATTACAAGGTCACCTGAGTGTTAAGCTGGTTTAAAATTCAGCAGCAAACGAATTTAATATTGACTATTAAAGGCTAACGGTTCATTATACAAAATTTTAAAAAAATTATATGCTGGGAAAAGATAGGACATGGTCAAAATAAAGAACAAACAATATCCTCTTGTTGCAGACTGGAATACCCTTAACAGAGTATTTATCAGACCTGAAGATGAAATCGGCAGAAAAACCCTTGTCAAATATATGGAACAAATCCTGTTTGGTCTCCATGATTTTCTAAACAAACATGTTGGGGTGACCGAAGAAATCAGCCTGATAAAACTTGCCGAAGAGTACACCGATACAAAGATCAATGCCCATCCGCAAAAAAAACTGGCAGATGTGATCAAAGATATCATAAATGAAATTGCCCCAAGAGCCGTCAATGTAGCCTCTCCTTATTTTATCGGGCATATGACTTCTGCTATTCCATTTTTTATGGTTCATTTAAAAGCCATCACTGCGGCGTTAAACCAGAATGTTATCAAACTTGAAACTTCAAAAGTCTTATCCGTACTGGAAAAACAAATCCTGGCTAAAATGCACAGAATGATATTCAACTTTGATGACCATTTCTATCTTGAACATGTTCAGAACACGGAAACATCTCTGGGGAATTTCACAACCGGGGGCACAACGGCAAATCTTACAGCCTTGTGGGTTGCCAGAAACAAATGCTTCCCCTCAAAAGGAAATTTTGAAAGCATTGAAAAAAACGGCATTTTTGAAGCCATGAAAACCCATGATCTTGAAAAAGCCGTGGTTCTGGTTTCAAAAAGAGGGCATTATTCATTAAGAAAAGCAGGGGGAGTATTGGGTCTGGGGAATCAAAATGTGATCCCAATTGATGTCGATGCAAACCGAACCATAGACATCATAAAACTCAAGTCTAAAATCAAAGAACTCCAGGCAAACAAAAAAACAAAAATTGTCGCCATTATTGGCATTGCCGGTGCCACTGAAACAGGAATTATTGATCCACTGCCCAAGCTTGCCGATATTTGTCAAAAACATGGTATCCATTTTCATGTGGATGCTGCATGGGGAGGACCTGTGCTTTTATCCGAAAAGTACTGTCATCTTCTCAAAGGCATTGAAAGGGCTGACTCTGTTGCCATTGACTGCCACAAACAATTTTATATGCCCATGACATCGGGTATGGTTTATTTTAAAGATCCCACAGCCATGGATCATATTGTATACCATTCAAGCTATGTCAACAGACCAGGCAGCGTTGATCTGGGGATAAAAACCCTTGAAGGTTCAAGAGAAGCAAATTCCCTGATACTTGACAGCGCCCTTAAAATAATGGGTTCAAAAGGCTATGCGCTGATGATTGATCATGGAATTGAAACAGCCAGGGAATTTGCAAAAATGATCAGTCAAAGAAGCCTGTTTCAACTGGTTACAAAGCCACAGTTAAATATTTTGACATACAGACTGGTTCCGCTGGATATACAAAAAAAACTTGAAACCGCTGACAAAGAAGAACGACAAAAACTAAATTATATTCTGGATGACATCAATATAAAAATTCAGAGGATTCAAAGAGAGGCTGGTAAAAGCTTTGTATCAAGAACCCGCCTGAAAAATTCTCCGGATGACTATAACAACAATGTTGTATTAAGATCTGTAATTATGAATCCAATGACAAATATTGATATTATTAATGAAGTCCTTGATGAACAGGAATCCATTTTCCATAAACTTGTAAATGAATAATACAGTATCATTCAAGAGAATTGTTCCGCATGAATAGTCACAAATAAAACTTTACAAACAAACAAAAAATCATTAGTATTTTTATTATAATCAATTACCTTCTCATTCAGGTAATATCCATAGAAATATCAAAGATACAATTTGATGCCAGCACAAATCCTTATTAGAAACAAACAACTAGAAAGGATTAATCATGACTAATGAAGAAAAATATTTTAAAGTGCCAAAGACCTTTGGGCTTAGTGTTCTGCTGAAATTAACAAAAAAAAATGTTAGAGGGATAGAAATATCAAGCGACGGGGAACAATTCACATCAAATGTACCCATGAACACACTTACCGATGCTGTTAATGCTACGATAAAAGCGCATAATATCAATTTAAAAATCAAATAAAATTCCCATTATTCCATTATCCTGATAAGAGCTGACAAAACAATGAACTTACCCATCGATTTTAGCGGCATAACCCAGATGCTCACGGCAGCCCATGAAGATAGCCGAAATTTCTTATATGAATTTGAAGTATACACCCTTCTTTCAAGGTCAGGGGCGGAAACCCCTCCCCTGTGCAATTTTATCCCCAGAGGTTCGCGCCCATCAGATGACGCATTAAATGCTTTTCCGGGAGAAAAAACCGTCCTCAAAATAGTATCCCCATTTATAATCCATAAAACAGAGGTGGGCGGTGTACGGATTGTCAAAAAAGAACCCCATCGGATTATCTCTGCTGTCCGGCGAATGTTTTACGAGGTGCCTGAAAATTACGCAACCTGGATCGAACGTAACCCCGAATCGGCACCTGCCCCATATAAAGGACTTTCCGGAGAACCCCTGATAGCTGCCATCAGCAGGGATATACAAGGAATTTTACAGGTTCAGTTCATGCCTCCCGATTCAAATGCCTTTGGCAATGAACTGATCGTGGGACTCCGCCATACAAGGGAATTTGGTACGATTATAAGTGCAGGATTAGGCGGAACAGATACAGAACTTTATGCCAAACGGTTCAGGAAAGGCCAGGCAATTGTAGCAGCATCCTGTGCCATGAATGACGGCCACACTTTTTTTAAAATTTTCAAGCAGACTATTTCCTACAGAAAACTTACGGGCCTGACCCGTGGACAACAGCGCATTGTAAGCGATGAACAGCTCATTGAATGTTTTGAATCCTTTATACGCATGGGCAACCACTACTCACAGGCCAACCCGGACGCACCATTTGTCATCAAAGAACTTGAAGTCAATCCCTTTACCTTTTGCGATTACCTCATGGTGCCTTTGGACGGCATGTGCAAATTTTGCAAGCCCAAAAAAATTGCAGCAAAAAGACCTGTAAAAAAAATCGACAATCTGCTGCACCCGAAATCCATCGGGATCATAGGGGTTTCTTCAACCCGGAAAAACTTTGGAAGGATCATCCTGGACAATATTCTGGCAGAAGGATTCAGCAAAGAGAACACGATTATTTTCAGTCAAAGTGCAAAACAAGTCGATGCAGTGAGATGCCTTCCAAACCTTGAGGCCTTGAAACAGGAAAAAAACAAAAAACTGGATCTTTTTATTGTTGCTGTTGGAGCGGCCCGGGTACCTGAGCTTGTGGACGATATTATCCGCCTTGATGCGGCTGAAACCGTCATGCTCATTCCAGGCGGCATGGGCGAAACCCATGACAGCAAAGACCGCGCCCGGGACATCATTGCAAAAATAGACCAGGCCCATGCTACAAAAGAAGGCGGCCCTGTCTTTCTTGGTGCAAATTGCATGGGCGTTATTTCCAAACCAGGAGGATATGACACCTGGTTCATACCTGAACAAAAACTGCCAAAACAAAGAAATTGTGCTTTTCACAGGGCTGCCTTGATCAGTCAGAGCGGCGCCTTCATGCTTCACCGCAGTCACCAATACCCCCACATGAGCCCGGCCTATATGATCTCCATGGGCAATCAGACAGATCTGACCCTGGGAGATATGATTCAATATTTCATGACATCAAAATCAGTGGATGTCATTGCCGTATATGCTGAAGGATTCAACGACCTTGACGGCCTGGAATTCTGCAAAGCTGTCAGACATGCAGTCCTTGCGGGCAAAGAAATGATATTCTACAAAGCCGGCCGTACCCCTGAAGGCAAGGCCGCCACCTCCAGCCATACCGCATCCCTTGCCGGGGACTACATGGTTTGTGAATCCTGTGTCCGCCAGGCCGGTGCCATTGTTGCCAGAACCTTTTCAGAATTCCAGGAACTGATCGTTCTTGCCGAAACTATGAGCAAAAAAATCATCAAGGGCAACCGCCTGGCTGCAGTCAGCGGAGCCGGATTTGAAGCCGTAGGCATGGCCGATTCCATCCAGTCAGATGATTTTCACATGGAACTGGCCCGTTTTGAAGAGAGTACACTTGAAAAAGTGGCAGATATTTTAAAACACAAAAAACTGGATGCCTTTGTGACACTGTCAAATCCCCTGGATATCAATCCAGCGGCAGATGATGACACCCATGCACAGATCACAAGGATACTGGCAGAAGATAAAGGTGTTGATGCTGTCGTCGTCAGTCTTGACCCCATGTCACCGGCCATGAAAACCCTTGACAGCCCGTCGATTCCATACTTTGATATGAATCACGAAAACAGCATTAAAAACCAGATCATTGACATTGCCAATACCTGTGACACCCCTGTGGTAACCGTTGTTGACGGTGGCCGCCTGTATGACCCGCTGAGGGAGGCCCTGATAAAAAACAACATTCCGGTGTTCACAGTCTGTGACAAGGCCATTGCCGCCCTTTCATTATACGTCCAGGGACGGTTGAATGCCTATGCCATCCGAAACTCGGTTGGTAAACAATAATTTTCAATCTTTGGCTGTCAAATAATTTTTTCACAACAAAATTTATATTGCAATAATTAATTCCTTGAGATATCCCTGATTCCTTCAAGGGTATCATATACTCATGCTTGATTTATTCATACTTGATTGTTGGGTATGAGCATGTGATTAAAATTATAAAATGGTTTACAGACCATGTAGAGGGCTATAATGCGTTTCAGGCGGGAGAATATATATGGCATCACTATTCGATCAGGGTTCAATTGGCAAAATCACATTAAAAAACAGAATGATCAGGTCTGCAACCTGGGAAGGCATGTGTGAACCGGACGGCAGGCCGACCCAAAAACTTGTGGACACCTATTGCAACCTGGTCAAGGGAGGAATTGGGCTGATCATTACCGGGTATACTTATGTTAGAAGGGATGGAAAGCAATTGCCAGGTAAAATGGGGATCTACACGGATAAGTTTGCCCTGCAATTCAAACAACTGACCCGGGCGGTTCATGATTTAAACGGTAAAATTGCCATTCAACTTGTTCATGCCGGAGGTCAAACAGATTCAAAATCAGCGGGACGCCAGCCTGTGGCACCATCAGGCATCAAAGTGGGCGCATTTCCTGAAACGCCCCAGGCACTTTCCATATTAGAGATAGAAAACATTACCGATTCCTTTGCCAGGGCCGCAGGAAGAGCCAAAGAATGGGGATTTGATGCCGTTCAGATTCATGGTGCCCATGGATATCTTGTCAGCCAGTTCCTGTCTCCTGTGACAAACCAGAGAACAGATGCATATGGAGGAAGTCTTGAAAACAGAGGCAGGTTTTTATTTGATATCTATGAAAAGATAAGGACCCGTGTGGGCAAAAACTACCCGGTGTTTATAAAATTCAATGCAAATGACCATGTTGAAAACGGATTGACAACAGATGAGGCAGTTCAAATTGCAAAAAAACTCTCTGATTTTGGAATTGATGCCATAGAAGTTTCTTCCGGTACAGCGTCTTCCGGAGAAAAAGGACCTGCCAGGACAAAAATCAATTCCCCTGAAAAGCAAGCCTATAACCTTGATCTTGCACTGACCATAAAAAAACAAGTGTCGTGCCCTGTTATTTGCGTTGGGGGGTTCAGATCCCTTCTTGTTGCTCAAAAGGCAATAGCTGAACACGGCATGGATTTTATTTCTCTTTCACGGCCTTTGATCCGGGAACCGGATCTGCCAAAAAAATGGGCAACAAATAAAACCGACCATTCAGAGTGCATCTCGTGCAACAAATGTTTTATTCCGGGGATGTCCAAAGGCGGCATTTTTTGTGTTGCCCAGAAAAAAGACAAAAGAACCACATGAAACAATATGCCGCACAAACAAGGACACCCCTGAAAATCACGAGGCAACCACCCCGTGTTTCATGGAAATTTTTTCAAACATGACAACAATGCCGGTAGCAATGCCATATACAATATCCACATTGGCATTCATGCCGGCAGATGAATCAAAAAAAATGTGCAGATCCGATTCCATACCGTCTTCAGCCTTCCAATAGCAGATCAGTATGGGAAGCTTTGGCAAAGGATAAAGCACCAGTGATATATCTGATGCATAATAATTTTCCACTGTTTTTCCATTAAAAAGAACAATCAGATCTTCAAACAAATGGGGATATTTATCTGCAATCTGTTTTAAAGGCTTTTCAGATCTCTGGACAAACAAAGGATTTTTCTCACGCCCACCCTCAATTTCTCTTAACGGAACCCATTTCCCCGTCAAAGAAACCCCTTTGCAGTGGAGGACATATCCCAAAACAGTACTGGCAATCCAGGGGTTGATATGAATATCTGAAAACATGTTGCCCTGTGAATCAATGAAAAACTGCTTTCCAAAAATCCTGATCATCAATTTCCCTTTTGAAAAACTCCCCCCGACTCTTTTGGCTGCCTTTTCCAGGTCACAAGAATTTATTTGTGTTTTCAAGTCCGCCACAAGCGTTGACCGGTACTCTTCATTTGTCATCTTTTTTTTCTGTTTTCCCTGATATTGTTCAAGCACTTTTTGGCTCAAGACAGGGCATTGATCCAATGATTTTTCTCCCAAAAAAACCTTTGAGGCAAAAGCAAGACAGGTTTGTTCATTGCATTTTCTGCAATTGGATTTATCCAGAATCTTAAACACTTCCATGGCATTGGCAAATTCAGACATATACACTCCTCATTTTAAATAACTGTCATGGGCATAACTTGTCAATTTTATATCATAATTTGCTCACCCAGATTTGCCCATAACAAATAATAAAAATCACTGTTTGGATTTTTCAAGACTTTCATATAAAAAAATATTTTCCATGATATTTTAAACTAATAAAATAGGATAAACCTGGCAATAAAACATCACCCAAAAGGGGGAGAAACAAAAAAAATTAAATTATCTGGTGGCGAGCCGCCCAAACCACAGCCTGAGTCCGATGACTGACCCCCAGCTTGTTAAAGATGTTTACAACATGACTTTTAACGGTATGAGGACTGATATGAAGCTGTTGTGAAATTTCACGGTTGGTCTGTCCCAACCCTATTCCGGACAGAACCTCAAGTTCTCTTTGAGTCAGGGCTGAGGGCAGGGATAAATTTGCAGGATGATCTGTTCTGTTCAAAGCAGGCATAGGGACATTTTTTTCATGGATCTTATTTGATTCATGGATCTTATTTGATTGATTGGAGGTATCAATATTCAGTGTAACCGATGAAACAAGGTTCCCGTCATTATCACGTACCGGATAGGTGACCTGCTCGTTTATGGGCAACCCCACATACGGGCATTTTGACGGCTGAACCCGCTGCTTGGAAACCATCGCGGCAAAAGCCATGCAGCTTTTAAGCCCGCATTTGCCGCAATTTGTTTTTGGTAAAAGCTTTAAAATATCGGTAACTGCAATTTTTTGAAACACCTTGAATTTCGGGATAATATCATTTTTCTTGTCAAGAATCCCATTTAAAAATTCCATTAATTTTTCCCTGAATGCTGTTGCATGTTCCCGGTCGTCCAAAGGAGATGCAATACACCTTTCAGGATAAACAACGCAATAAACCTTGTCAAAAACAAACCGGACCAGGTTTGGATTTTCATGGAGTTCAGCTTCATCTGCAACCGCATTGATATAGGGAAACAAAAACGAGATATCTTTTTCAAAATGGATAATCGCCGTAACACAAGACCCTCTGCTTGAACCGGGCTTTGCCATGGGACCGTCCATACAAGTATAAAAATGATTAAATCCTATTCGTTGCATAAAAAATGAGATACCACACACTCTTTTAAAAAACAACTCACGATTATATAGCGCAAATCTGGTTGCATATTTTGCAGGTCAGGGCAATTTAAAGTCTGTGCATTCATAGCACAAATACTTTTCACCTTGTCTTGAATATCCGTTGTTCCCTGATCTTATTCTTTTTTTACACTTTTAACATTTGACTGGTTCATAATCCTGGGAATTACTGGAATATTTGTGTCAAACAAGCTGTTTGCAAATTTTACAAACACTCCAAACACAATTATCGGCAAAGCAACAACTTGAATCAAAAAAATTCCAACATATAAAAATATCAGTTTCAAAAGGTTTTCTATGATATTTCCCGTGTTGCTGATTGTGTTAACAAGGGCATTTTTAAACTCCAAAGATTTGCGTTTAAGAAATGATGAGCTATTCTTGATAGTTCCCAAGACACCATCAGTCTGCGGGATTGAAAATTCCATCAATTTATCAAGTTCCGCAGACCCGAGTGCCAGTTCTTTATTTGCATTCAAAATTTTTTCTTCAAAAAAATTTTCTTGAATATAATTATTTGTAATAGCCGATATAGGAAGTGTAAACCTGGCAATTAGAATCAATAGTATGAAGCCCGTTATGATTTTTTGAAGAGCAGCCAATCTTTGGTTCTCAAACCAAATCAGAACAGATAAAACGAAAAGAAACAGGGCAAATATAGGCGGCGCAAGTGACACACTAATCTCATAGACCAATTTCTGAACCCCCAATGACGTAATCGCAGTTACTATTACATCAGACACACGTTCAGTCATATCATCAATCGGGTCTAAAGCCTGTCCTATGGCTAATGTTATCCCCACGCCTGCGGGTTCCAGATTCAGGTTGGAATCCTTAACAATTGAAACAGAGGAGTTGATAAGCCTGCATGTTGCATAAGCAACCCCGGCTTTGCTTATTGCCTCACGAAAGTAATCATCAGCTGTGCTGTCTAATATCGGAAGCCTTAACCCAGGTGAAAAGAAAAACAATATCGCCATTAAGGCTCCAACAGATGATATTACTATTTTTTGTTTTTTTGTGGATTTCATTTTCACTCTTCCCTATTTCAATGTTTGGATAACGGACAGCAAGGGTTTACAAACAAGAAAAATTTTTAACAGGTCTGACGCCGGGCTTATAATATAAATTTTCAAATTTTTTTCAAAGGAATCATTGCATACGGCTTTTACAATTATTCAAAGAAATTCGGAAGGTCAAGCAAGAAAAACAATTGAAGGGGAGTATCCGGTTGAACAATGCCCATGCATGGGCGCAATAACCACTTTTACCAGATGCCGGGGTTTACAAAACAGGGGCTTGGCCTTATATTATGCCAACATCAACCCAAACCTGAAAAATGTGGAGTAAACCATTGAAACAGATCATAGTTCTTGCAACCAGAAACAAGGGAAAAACAAGGGAAATCAGAGAACTTTTAAAAGGATATCCAATTGATATCAAAAACCTGGATGATTTCGGTCCCATCCCAGAGGTTATTGAGGACGGAGAGACCTTTGATGACAATGCCTATAAAAAAGCCTCTTTTACGGCAAAAATATTAGGATACCCTGCCATGGCAGATGACTCAGGGCTTTGCGTTGAAGCTCTTGACGGTGCGCCCGGCGTCTATTCCGCCAGGTATGCCGGAGAAAATGCCACGGATGCGGACAATGTCAAAAAAATGCTGGAAGAATTAAAAGACAAAGACAACCGGAAAGCCTCCTTTAAATGTGTGATTTCCATTGCGATTCCAACAGGCCCGGCCTTGACTTATGAAGGTGAGTGCCAGGGTGTTATCACCAAAGAAGCAGTTGGGGATAACGGGTTTGGATATGATCCGCTCTTTTTTTATCCTGAATTGAACAAAACCTTTGCCCAGTTGACCATTCAAGAAAAAGGCCAGGTCAGCCACCGGGGCAAGGCGTTAAAAGAAATAGCCGATGAAATGGACAAAATCATCGACTGGATTGATATCACTATGCCCAAATTCCAGCGTGCGGAATGCAAAGGAAACAACTCATGACCCCCTCCTCTTTTAAAGAGCTTGTCATTCAAAACAGATCCTGCAGACGGTTTGACAATGCTCATAAAATTGATGAAACAAAATTACGGGAACTGGTTGAACTGGCACGGAACTGTGCATCGGCTGCAAATCTCCAGCCCTTGAAATATATCATATGCCGGGATGATCAAAAAAATGAAGATATCTTTTCCTGCCTGGGATGGGCCGCATACTTAAAAGAGTGGAAAGGCCCGATAAAAGAAGAACGGCCCTCCGCATATATCGTCATCATGGGAGATCATCATATTTCCGATAAATTCTGGTGCGACCATGGCATTGCAGCCCAGACACTGCTGCTGGGAGCAAAATCCATGGGGCTTGGCGGGTGCATGTTCGGTTCCGTCAATGCAAAAAAGCTCAAACAGCACTTGAATATTGATGATCACCTGGAGGTTAAACTGGTGGTGGCCCTGGGAAAACCTGTTGAAGAAATCTGTATTGATCAATTGGGTGAAGACGGTGATATCAAATACTGGAGGGATGACAACCAGGTCCACCATGTCCCCAAAAGAAAACTCAACGACATTATCATCAGCTCATGGTAAAACAATAACAATATGATAAAGTAATAATAAAAATATAATAGTAACTCAACAAAAACATTGCAAACCAACCAAAAAATGGCAAATCAACAAAAAATTCTGCTTGTCAACCCGGCATGCCTTGATGCAAGGATATCCGGAGAAGATGCCCGTATTGTTCCCATAGGCCTTTACTATATCGGGGCGCTCATGATGGATAAAGGTTTTAGCGTCAGCATCCTAAACCTGGCAGACATAAGGGATGACCCTGTTGAGGTCTTTAAAACCATTGTTTCAAGACAGCAACCGGATATCATAGGATTTTCCGTGATCAACTCCAACCGCTGGAATGCAATGGAGTGCGCAAATGCTGCAAAAAAGATCAGGCCTGATGTGACAATTGTGTTTGGCGGGCCTACACCGACATTTCTTGCAGACCATCTCTTAACCGCCTGCCCGGATATTGATTTTATTGTTACAAGCGAAGGTGAAATCACCTTTCTTGAACTTGCAACAGCGCTTGGAAACAATCGCGACAACTCCTTTGAACAGATTAACGGACTGGTCTTCAAACAAAACAACAAGATTTTCAGGACATTGCCAAGAGACCCCATTGCAGAACCGGACTCTCTGGTTCACCCGTCCAAATATTTTGCATATCAGCACCTTTCCCTGTCACGGGGATGCCCCGGCAAGTGTACCTTTTGCGGATCACCCAAATTCTGGGGAAATCAAGACTTGCGATTTCACTCCCCTGAATGGTTTGCCGATGAAATCCAGGCCCTTGTAGAAAAAGGCATCCATCATTTTTATATTTCAGATGACACCTTTACAATGGACAAGCAGCGAGTGATTGAATTTTGCAGCCTTATCATCAAAAAAAAACTTGCCATCACCTGGAACGCTATTTCAAGGGTGGATTATATTGATGCTGACATCCTGTCTGCCATGAGAAAAGCCGGGTGTATCCAATTGAGTTTTGGTGTGGAATCAGGATCTGAAAAAATCCGCAAACGCCTTGGGAAACCCATTGTACAAGATAAAATTATCACCGCTTTTTCCCTGACCGCGTCCTATGGCATCCTGCCCCGGGCCTACTTTATTTACGGGTCACCCGGAGAAACCGATCAAACCATACAAGAAAGCATTGACCTGCTAAACGCCATCAAGCCCTTAAGCGCCATATTTTACATGCTGGTTATTTTCCCGGGAACCCACCTGTATCAATCAGCCGTTCAAAAAGGCCTTGTGAACGACGATTTATGGTATCGGAAAATAGAAGACCTTCCCTGGTTTGAAATTGACGAGCAGCTTGATTTTACAAAAGTCAAAACATTTGGTGACCGGTTAAGATCTGAATTTTACAGCAACCTTGACACATTTGTCCGGCAGATCGATCTTGTGGATATAAAAGAATTATATCCGTTTCATGCACAATTTCTTTCAAGGCTTGCCATGACATTTTCCCATGGCGAATACGCGGCCGACACCCGGGTCAAAAATCAGGATAAAACAGCCAAACAGCTTTATGACAGGGCATTATCCTATGCTCCGGATGCCAGGGCATTTTTAGGCCTGGCCATGCTGCTGCAAAAACAGAGACGATTTGACCAGGCTATTTTGATACTTGAAAAAGGACTGAATCACTGGCCTGAAAACCAAGATTTAAACGTCTGCATGGGAGTAAGCCTAATGAACACGGGCCGGTTTACCAACGCATTGAACTTCTTTGAAAAATTCAAAAAGATTCCTGAAAT
This sequence comes from Desulfobacula phenolica, assembly GCF_900105645.1. Classification (NCBI taxonomy): domain Bacteria; kingdom Pseudomonadati; phylum Thermodesulfobacteriota; class Desulfobacteria; order Desulfobacterales; family Desulfobacteraceae; genus Desulfobacula; species Desulfobacula phenolica. The sequence continues at coordinate 56,486 of NZ_FNLL01000004.1, forward strand.
GCACCAATACATTCAGATCTGTCACCAAAACATTGCAAGGATAAAAACATGAGCGATAAAACAAATTACAGACTTGCCAATATTCAAAACCGGGAAATAAAACTTCGGGCCGTGCGCCATGAAATCCTTGCCGTCGAATCTGAAAAAGCCCTGGAAATGATTCTTGATGCGCCCTCCCCTGCCACTTTGATACAGTCTTTTCCCGACCAGGATCTGTATTATCTCATGCATAAAATCGGGCCTGATGATTTTATTCCCATCCTGGCAATGGCAAAATCGGATCAATGGGAATATATCCTGGATGTGGAGGCCTGGGACAATGACCGGCTGGACCTTGAATCCATGACCAAAACCTTTGATCTGCTTTTCCAGGCTGATCCCCAAAGGCTTTTAAGGTGGGTTATCAAGGAAAAACCCGATTATTTTGAATTTTACCTGCTTAAAAACATGGAAATAATTGTCAGAGAACATGATGAAATTCCCCCTGAAAATTTTGATGATTACATCACTATGGATGACAAATTTTATTTCAGGTTTCCGGACAAACCCATGACAGGTGATGATAACAAATTTCTGACAGATGATGACGACAAATCTCCAAAACCTGAAAACAAAGAACAAGCCTGGGAATTAATCGAAAAAATGCTCAAGACCCTTGCAGGAATGGATCTGTCGGTTTTTCACGGCCTGCTGCTTGAAACCTGTGCCCTGCTGCCAATTGAAACCGAAGAAGAACAGTTCCGGCTTAAAAACCTGCGGCTGGCTGAAAAAGGATTTTTACCTCCCCATGAAGCCATTGGCATTTATCAGCCAACCCGGCTTTCAGATCTTCGCAAACGACCCGATGCAGGCATATTCAAAAGCAAACCGTTTGATCCGGACATTCCAATGCCTCCCCAGTTTTTCTCCCTTTTTATTAAAGGAGATAATCTGTTTGTCAAATCCCTGGAATTTTTTGATCCTGAATTTATCCTTGACCTTGAATCGGAACTTGCCGCATTGATCAATAAAGTCATTTCCGCAGACAAGATCAAGCTGAAAGCCAAACAAGATCTTGAAAGAGCCATTTCAAAGGTTTGTGATTATCTGAACCTCGGCCTTGAGGTTATCCTGAAAGGAGAACCAAAACCCGAGCTTGCAAAAAATGTGATCCATAAATATTTTCTTGAAGATATTTTCAGAACCGGTTCAAGGGCGGGCATCAAACTTAAGACAAAAGCGGCCAACTGGTTTCAGAACAGCTTCATGAACCAGAACAAGCTGCCCTTAAGTTTTCTTGGGGAAAATTTTTTAGGTTGTATTGGCGGCCTTTTTCTTGACCGGCCGTTATATTACAATGCTTATGTATCCGGTGACCTGTACCGCAATTTCAAATCAATTTCAGACATTACAAAAACCAACACGGCCCTGGAACAGATAATGGCCCTGGATACGGTTTTAGGAAAACTTAATATTGATCTGGAATCTTTTAAAGAAGGTGTCTTAACCTATAAGACATTAATCCTTACCCTCTGGGCAAAGGACCGGTTGAAGCAGGCCATGAACCTTGAACCTATTGATATGGTTTTATTTAAAGAGTTCTTTGCGGCCCTGTTTTCAAAATCCGATTCTGATGCAATAGAACACATTCCGTTAAATGACCTGATTATCTGGACATGTGAAGCAACCGGCATGAAAGAAACAGATCTGCCGGAAAAATTCTTTGAAGTGTTAACGGCTTTGATCAATGAGCTTAAAGATGAATACGGTTCGGTTGATCCTGAAAATATTGATCCCAGGTTTATCCCCCATTTTCTTTTGCGCAAAAAGAAAAACAAAAGAAAAGACAAATGACGTTAACGTTTCAAAATAAAAGTTTCATAAACACCCTGACTTCAAAACCAGGCATAATCATCTGGTATTCCAGGATACCGGATATCCTCAGGTCAATCGTCAGCAACAGCAAGTATCACCACATCCGGCCACAGGCAAATGAAATATTTAAAAAAGAGGATTTTATTTGCCCTGTTTTCAGCAAAGAAGAAATCAACACCATCAATGGTTTCAAAGCCCTTAAAAAACAGATCGAATGGATAAGCGGCAGATACCTTATCAAACAGATGGTGCAGCACATTTTTTTAAAGACAACACGCCTTGATCACATCACACTTTCCTATCTTGATCAAGGAGCGCCTTATGTTACAAACTGCCCTGATATTCCTGTTTCATTGTCCCACAGCAACGATTATACAACAGTTGCATGCTGTAAAAACAAACACCAAACCATTGGCATTGATATTGAAAAAATAACCAAAAAACCGGATATTTTTTTTTTAAAAACCGCATTTACACAAAATGAGATTCTGAATTTAACAGACAATGCAGCCCATATTTTTAAAAACTGGACCATCAAAGAAGCCTATTTAAAATATATTAAAAAAGGATTTAATGAAAGCCTGCACAAAGTTGAGGTGATCAACAATGAAATCGTGCATAATCAAAAAAAAATTAATGTGGATGTATACTCAACCTTTCTTAACGAGTATGTTTTATCCCTTATTTCTGATTAGGCTTTCTGGTTAAGATTATGATCAAACAGATCATTTGTCATGCTCAAAAACATACCCCACAGACCTGCGGCTGATAAAATGAACCGGGGTTTTGGGATTTTTTTCAAAATATTTTCTAAACCGGACAATAAAATTATCCACTGTTCTTGTGGAAGTACCCCTTGAATATCCCCAGCCCGCAGTCAACAGCATGTCTCTTGATAACGGCTTTCCTTTATTGGCAATAAATAATTTTAACAGAACAATTTCCTGATCCGTTAAAACAATTTCACCGGCAGCACATCTGGCTTTAAAAGAGACAAAATCAATATGATTGTCACCAAAATCGTATTGATCGCCCTCAAAAATTTTATACTCCTGGGTTTTGTCTTGTTTATCCTCTTGATACCAGGTCTTTTTTTTGATTAACCGTTCAACCCTTAAAAGAAATTCTTCCAGATCAAATGGTTTTGACAGATAATCATCCACACCGTATCGAAGCCCTTTGACTTTATCCTTTGTATCACCCCTGGCAGAAAGGATGAGTACGGGAATTTTTTCATCTTCCCGGCGAATGGTTTTCAGAATAGAGAACCCGTCAATCATGGGCAGCATAATGTCCAGAATAATCAAATCCGGTTCCCAGGATCTCCATTGATCAAGCCCTTCAATACCGTCTGCGGCAATCTTCACATCAAACCCCTGGAATGAAAGGTTTAAACGTATTCCGTCTGCGATATGCGCTTCATCTTCTATTACCAGGATACGCTTTTTTTCAACCGTTTCCATAATTTTTTTTCCCTGACATTGGCAATGCTTGCCCTTGGAATTGTAATTTTAAAGGTTGCACCTTTTCCTTTTCCCTTACTTGTGACCGATGTTCTCCAGCCATGGATGCTGGCAATACTGGAAACAAGGTAAAGTCCAAGCCCCGATCCTGAAACATCGTTTTTATGGATTTGATCGGATTGATAAAACTTTCTGAAAATTTTTTTTGCTTCCTTTTTGTCAACACCGATTCCATTGTCTATAAATTCAATGGTAACTTTTTGTATAAAGCTTTTAAACCGGATAATGAGCTTTGGTGCCTCTGAATCGTTATATTTTATGGCATTGGAAATAATGTTCATCAAGAGCATTTCAAACAAAAACAGATTCACCGGATAAACAATCGGCTTGCCGGATTGATTTTCAATTTCTATATCCATGTCCCTGAACAAAGAGGCATTTTTTTTACAAAAATTTTCCACCAGTTTTACAAGACTGTCCCGGGTAACTTCAGAACCAAAATTTTGACTTTCAATCCTGGCAAGATTAAGGATACTGTTGATATTTTCCGTAAGCCTATTAATATCTTCCAACATGTTTTTACTGTATTTTTTGATATCATCCGGCTCCATGGGGTGGCGGATAAAGGTTTCAAGATAAATCCGCAACGAGGTCACAGGAGTTTTTAATTCATGTGTGAAATTATAAATAAAATTATGCTGGAGCCTGAAAAGATTGACTGTCTTCTGATAATAGATAAAGGCAAGTAAAATGCCGATCAATACCACGACAATCAGAGCGCTTAAAATCAGTATGGTCATACCGGTCTTTGAAGGAAAAATTGATGTTGGATCAATATGAAACTTTAGAATAATCACCTCAAGGGCAGAGGTGATTTCCATGTACCAGCTGACCGTCAGCACAAGGAATGTGGCCAGGGCAAAAATGGAACAGGCAAAGATAAAAACAGGGTGAAGATACCATCTGGAGGGATTTAAAATCTGCATATCAACCTGTCTTTCCAATGATCCTGGAATTTCACGGCAAAACAGATACCCTTGCCTGGACAACCTTTATTCTCAACCATGCTTTTCATTGATCTGCTGTTACCTGTTTCAAGTCGGCAATCCTTTATCCGGGCGCTTCTGTTTTTTTAAATTGCGATAGTTGATCCTTTGTTTTCTCAAGGGCTTCCAGAGTATCTTTCAATTCTTTCCTGGCTTTTTCAAGCTCTTTTTGATACCGGCGTCTTTCCTCCATAAATTCAGACCGCTCAAATGCCTTTTTCACAGCATGATATAATACATTCATATCCTGCATGGGTTTAATAATATAATCCCACGCACCCAGCCTTAAGGCTCCCATGGTATCTGAAATATTGCCCGCCCCGGAAATAATAATAATCGGAATTTTTGAATTGATTTGTATAACCTTTGCAAGAACTTCCAGCCCGTCCATTTCCGGCATTCGCAGATCACACAGCACAAGATCAGGGTTTTGCTTTTCAAACAGCTCCAAACCCATTTTGCCATTTTCAGCATCAATAACGTCAAATCCGAAATCTTCGAGAAACCCAATCATACTGTCCCGGATATATTCTTCATCGTCAATAACAAGAATTTTTTTTGCGTCCGTATTGTCCATGACTGTTCTCTTTTTGTGACTGTTATCTTTAGTGATTGTTATAATTAGTTTTATGATTATCGGCTTACCAGATCTAACACCAAAAGAACCTTATTCTTGGAATGGTTTGTCTGTCAAGGATTAATCACCTTGACAGATAAAAAATGGAGCATTGACACGCCCGGCATGGATATAGTATCACATACCGGTATTGGGTCAGTCTGTTTTCTTAACGAAAATTAACATTAACCTGTCTTTACAACAAATCCAATCGGAAAATAAAATATTGAATGGAGAAAAATGAAATTTTTTATAAAATATGCAGCAATTGCAGCAGCGCTTCTGGTATACCTTATGCCTTCAAATATTTTTGCAAAGTCCCTGGTTAAAGTTCATGTCAGCATCCTGCCTCAAAAATATTTTGTTGAACAAATCGGCAGGGACAATGTTAAGGTCGATGTTCTGGTAAAACCGGGTAAAAGTCCTTCCACCTATTCTCCCTCTCCTGACCAGATAAGAAACCTTGCATCGTCTGATGTCTATTTCAGAATCGGAGTACCCTTTGAAAACGGGATTTTGAACAAAATAGAATCAATTGCCAATGCAAGAATCGTGGATACCCGCAAAGGAATTGCTTTAAGGACTGTGGAAAAACACTATCACGGCAAAGCCGCCCACACCCATGACTCTGTTCATCAAAATGTTAAAAATGCAATCGGAAAAGACCCCCATATCTGGATGAACCCGTTAATGGTAAAGAAACAGGCCCATACCATATTTCAAACTCTTTCAAACATTGACCCTGATCACAGGAATATATATAAAACCAATTACGACCTGTTTTCTCTGGAACTTGATGCCCTTGACAAGCGGCTTAAAAAAATACTCAAACCTTTAAAGGGACAAAATCTGTTTGTTTTCCATCCCAGTTTCGGGTATTTTACGGATGCTTACGGATTGAAACAGGTTGCCATTGAAACCATGGGGAAAGCACCCAAGGGAAAAGAGCTTTCCAATATTATAAAACTTGCGAAAAAACAAAAAGCACGGATAATTTTTGTCCAGGCCCAGTTTGACCGGAATGCAGCAGAAAAAATAGCATCAGCCATAAAGGGTACGGTGGTATCCATTGATCCTCTTGCCTATGATTATCCGTCCAATATGGAAAACATAGCACAAACCATTATCCGGGCATTGAAAAAACAAACAAATGAAACTGAATAACGACCCTGAAATCATATTGGATAATGTCTCATTTGCTTACAAACAGCGCAATATTCTGGAGGATGTGAATCTTCAGATCAAGCAAAATGAATTTGCAAGCATTGTCGGCCCCAACGGCGGCGGAAAAACCACCCTTCTAAAACTGGTACTGGGCCTTATCAAACCGGATAAAGGCAAAATAAGCATATTCGGAAAAACTCCCGACCAAGTCAGACAAAGGATCGGATATATGCCGCAATACGCCCACCTGGACATGGATTTTCCAGCCAATGTCATGGATGTGGTCATGATGGGCAGGCTTTCAAAAACGACCCTGTGGTTTTCAAAAAAAGACCGGGTTGAAGCCTTAAATTCCATTGCTGAAGTGGGTATGACTGATTTTATTGATACGGAATTCAATGAACTTTCCGGCGGCCAGAAACAGCGCATCCTCATTGCCAGGGCTCTTTGCAGCCGCCCGGATATAATGCTGCTGGATGAACCCACCGCCAATGTTGATCTAAAGACAGAAGAAAACCTGTTTGCCATTTTACAAAAACTCAATTCAAACATGACCATTCTGCTGGTATCCCATGATCTGGGATTTGTTTCAAAATATGTCAAAAGCGTGATATGCGTAAACCGCCGGGTGGTAATTCACCCCACAACACTTATGGACGGGACATTGATAAAAGACATTTACCATGGCGATCTTAGAATGGTGCGCCACGACCACAGATGCAGTGAAACAGGACACACCTATGATTGAGATAATGCATGCTATCATGGACCCGGACAACCTGTTTTTAAAGTACGCGTTTATCATGGGCGGACTGGCCTCAATTTCTTTTGGCATCATCGGTACATTTGTAACAACCAAACGAATCGGATACCTTGCCGGAGCCATTTCCCATTCCGTGTTCGGCGGCATCGGGCTTGCACTTTTTCTGCAGGTAAGGGCAGGACTGACATGGTTTGATCCGATTTTAGGAGCTGTCCTGGCTGCGATTATTGCCGCCGTGATTGTAGGGCTTGTGAGCATTCATGCAAAAGAACGCGAAGACACCATTATCGGAACTCTATGGGCACTGGGAATGGCATCCGGAATACTGCTCATAGACAAGACCCCAGGTTATTTCAATCTCAGTTCTTACCTGTTTGGGGATATCCTGCTGATTTCAGGCAAAGACCTTTTGTATGTGGGGTGCCTGGACGCACTGGTTCTAAGCCTTTCCATTCTTTTTTTCAACCAGTTTTTCAGTGTTTGCTTTGACAGTGAGTTTACGTCTTTGAGGGGAATCAACACCACTTTTTTCTATCTTTTACTGCTGATTCTTACTGCTCTTACCGTAGTTCTCCTGGTCAGAATTGTCGGAATCGTGCTGGTTATTGCATTGCTGACCATCCCGCCTGCCATTGCCTCATTTTATGCCAGGCGACTGTGGCAGATGATGCTCTATTCCATTTTATTGTGTGCATTTTTCACATGGGCAGGCCTTGGATTGAGCTATTCATTCAGCCTTTCCAGCGGGCCTGCCATCATTGTTTTGAGCGGTTCGGTCTATCTTATTCTACTGGTTGTCCATAATGTATTAAAAAAATATTAAAGCAATCATGAAGCGATCGCCTTCCCCGGAACAATTGCTGCCGGCAGTTGCCGATCTTTATGCAAAAATATTATCCGGCTTGTAGGGATGTGTGCCTTCAATCACCTCAACCCCTGCTTTGGCTTTGATTTTATTAATGAGTACTTCTTTATGGGGACAATGATCCGTGATACAGGGTGCCACATGAACTTTAGTTATTTTTTCATCCATGGGTTTGTTCCATAAACTGATCTGGGCCAGGCGGGTGACAATGGTTGCTCCGGGGCAGTCCCCACAGTTTAAAAGTCCGATAAGCTGTGCATCCTGATCCTTGTATGCGGCAAACTCACCTTCTCTTCTGTTGAATCCCACCATGCATCTGCTGCATCCGATACAAACGTCGTCCATTGCTTTTTTACACCCAACTATAAGTATTTTTTCCATTTAACTCCTCCGAAAGAATAGCATTATTGATTGCTTTCTTGTATTTGCAATGCCTGTGCCAGTCAAAAAAAAGGAAAAAAATTAAAAATTACTCTTTTCATATCAAGCTGTTATCTCCTGCCCACCTTTGAAATAAGGCGTTACAAATTGATTGAGAAATCAAAATAGTCGCATAAGGGAAACTTAAATTCTCAATCTTGCAATCAATTAATGCACCAAACTTATGGATATTTTTTTGTCCGATATGGCTTTGAACTTGAAAATCAGCAGTGCAACCGGAGGATCAATAAATAAAAATTTTACGCTGAAAGGATTGCAACTTTAAGTTCTCAAAGTTGCAATCAGACGCTGCGGGATATTTAAAAACCCAAACATATCCAAAACATGCTTAATGACAAGGTCCGATGACAGCAAACAATCACAGGACAGTCCTTCCTCCTGCAACACGGCAATCCCGATGCAGGCCGCTTTAAGCATCATCCTGTCATTTGATCCGTTGCCAACGCAAAGGGTATGCTGTGTTCCAAGCTTTTGAATATAATCAAGCTTGCTTTGGGCCTGGTCTTTTTCCGGGATAATGGTCAGGGCACAGTCAATACCGTTCAATTGTTTTTTTACAAACCCGAAGGTGTCGGCTGTAATCACATGAAACCTGACCTTGTCTGAAAATTGTTTTATCCCATCTTTAACTCCTTTGATCAAAACACCATCTTTTGCAATGGTTCCATTATAATCAAACACAACATGCTCGATAGTCTGTTGACCGAATCCTGGAATATTTATATCTATCATAAGCAATCCTTTTTAAACCTTATAAAAGTCCTGTTTTATTGTTGTTTGAACTGCCGGTCAGATAAAACCAGCTTATTGTCGGCAATGCGTTTGACCTGATCCATATAATGTGACACCAGGATAATGGTACACCTGCTTTTTAATTCCAGAAGCAATTGCTCAATCACCCTGACAGATGTTTCATCCAGAGATGAGGTTGGCTCATCAAGCAGCAAAACCTGTGGTTCAAGAACCATTGCCCTTGCAATGCAAAGCCTTTGCTGCTGTCCGCCTGAAAGTGTCCGGGCGTCCTGGCAAAGCCTGTCTTTAACCTCCTCCCAGAGAAAAGACCGTTTCAATGCCTCTTCCACTTTTGCCGATATTTGATCCTGATCCTTTTCTCCCATAAGTTTTAAGGGAAAAGCAATGTTTTTATAAATGGTCATGGGCAGAGGATTGGGAACCTGGAACACCATCCCCACCTGCCGGCGAAGCAGGGAAAGAGAATATTTTTTATGATAGATATCTTGAAACCCATTCCCAAAATCAATTTCAACGGTTCCTGTTGCCGTGGCACCATCAACACTCTCCCAAAGCCGGTTAAGGGTCATCAAAAAACTTGATTTTCCCTGGCCTGACGGTCCGACAATAGAGGTTATCACGTTTTTCTCAATCTCAATATTAATATTTTCCAGTATGGATCTGCCATGATAATAAAACCACAGATCTTTTATGTGTATTTTTATTTGTTTTTTCCCCATTATGGTTAAAACCGATTTGGTATTTTTGTGGCAAACCTGTTTTTAATCCCGTATGAAACGCCAAACAGTCCGGCACTGATGATCAGCAAGATTAAAGCGGCCCCATAGCCTTGCATAAGTTCCGAATGATCGGCATATTCCGAGGCCATATAATAGATATAAAACGGCAGGGCCTCAAAGCTTGAAAAGATTGATTTTGGGACTCCCGCCGTTGCAACGGCCCCGGTGAGCATTATGACGGCCGTATCTTCCGCGCACCGTCCAATGGCAAGAACAATCCCGCTGATAATCCCGGACATGGATGAAGGCAAAAGTACCAGAAAAATATTTTCAAGTTTGGTTGCCCCAAGACAGGGTGCTGTCAGCCTTACCTGCAAAGGAAGACTTTCAAGGGACATCTGGGTTGTCCTGATGATATAGGGCAAAACAAGGAATGACAGTGATAATGAAGCTATCAAAAGGCAGGGAAAAATCTGCTCACTGAAAAAATGATGCAAAAATATAGTGATGGAAAACCCGAACAGCCCCACGACAATGGACGGTATTCCGGCAAGAATATCAAACAGCAGGCTGAAAAACCATTTTACTCGAAACGGTGCATATTCCGCCAGAAATATACCCGAGGCAAGCCCTAGGGGAAGGGCAAACCCCATGGATAGGACAACCAGAGACACGGTTCCGGCCATTGCCGGAAAAAGTCCGCCAAACACCTGGCGTTTAAGCAGCAGTGCATCAAAGGGACGGGTATCGGCAAAAATCAGTTCCAGGCTGACTGCCTTATATCCTTTTACGACAAGAAATCCGATGACCATAAAAACCGCCGTGACCAGCAAAAAGGTGCAGATCCACGAAAAAATTTTAAGCATCTTGTCCCAGCAGTTGTTTGCCATTATCCAGGTTTCCGGTCTAAGCTGCGTGCAAGGATAATACCGCAGCTTGTCATCAAATAAAGAGTGATCCCGCAGATAAAAAGAATTTTAAATTCAATACTGTCAAAATCAGCGGCAATGATCAAAGCAATGTGTGCGGTAAGGGTTCTGGCCGAATCCAGCACAGAGGACGGCAGAGCAACACAATTGCCGCTGATCATCAATGCGATGAGCGTATCTCCCATGGCCCTGCCAAATGCCAGTATAATCCCGGTCAATATGCCGCGCCAGGCATTGGGCAGGATCACATACCATAATTTTTGAACCATATTTCCACCCAGGGCATCCACTGCATTTAAATAACTTTGAGGAACCCGGGCAAAACTTTGAGAAAAAAGCAGGATCATTGTGGGTGCAATCAAAAGTGCCAGCATCAAGGAAGCCGACAGAATGCACATCCCGGAGCCGTAGACAAACCATTCGCGTATAATGGGGACCAGCAAAAACACCCCAACAAATCCATAGACGACTGTTGGAATAGCTGTCATGAGCTGAACGATTTTCTTTAACAGCCTGCCCGGTCCGTCCGGCCTTACAAGTTCAATAAAGATGGAGCATCCAAGGCTTAGCGGGAAACTGATCAACAAACTTACAAGGGAAATATAAAGGGTCCCTACAATCATGGGCAGAATACCGAACTGCCCGTGGTCCGGTGACCAGGGCGCTGTAAGAACATCAAAAAAAACAGCGCTCTTTAACACCGGCAGGCTCAACACGATCATAAAACCCAGTACGGCAAGGGTTACGGCAGCACTAAAAACAGATGCCCCTGAAAATACAAACCCGGCTATGGTGTCTTTACACCGCATCAGTTAACAGGAATAAATCCTTTTTCCACAACAATTTTGCGTCCTTCCGAGCTTAACAGATATTCCATAAACTTTTCAGCAAGGCCTGATGGTTCGCCTTTTGTGTTGCTGTAAAGCCCTCTTGCAACCTTGTATTCCCCGGATTTAACCGTATCCAGTGTTGGTTTCACACCGTCCAGTGTTACAGGTGCAACGGTTTTATCAATATACCCGACAGAAACATACCCAATGGCATAAGGATCATTGGTAACAGCAGATTTCATGGCACCGTTTGAGGTAACAAAATTGGCCTTGTCAGATATATCCCCTTTGTTCAAAGCTTTTTTCCAGAACACCGACCGGGTGCCGCTGGACTTGTCCCGTGTATAGATATTGATTGGTCTGTCATCACCGCCAAGAGCTTTCCAGGTGGCGATTTTCCCGGAAAAAATATCCTGCAATTGTTTGCCGGACAGAGCCTTAACCGGGTTTTTGGGATTCACCACTGTGGCAACCCCGTCAACCGCCCATTTGACCATGCCAAGCCCGTATTTTTCAATCTCTGCATCGCTTGCCCGTCTGCCGGAATTTCCTATATCAACCAGCCCTTCTCCCACCTGTTTGATCCCGGCCCCGGAACCACCACCTGCAATGGTGATCTGTAAATCCGGGTTAATGGTCATGATACGTTTGGCCGCCTCCTTCATGACCGGAATATGTGCGGTTCCCCCGGAAATCCGCAACACCTGCTTTTCTTCTGATTTAAAATCATCAAGAGCTGCTGCAAAACAAAAGCCTGCCTGAAAAACAATCATTGCCAGGATCAAACTCCATTTAATCGTGCGGTATCCTTTTTTCATTTTTTTCTCCTTTATTCAACACTTGATCATAAAATATCGTCATCCAATCCAAAGGGCTATTCAGTATCCACATCTAAAAAACAAATCAAATTGATTATTGTGATACAAATCAGGCAAACATATCAGATATATCTATACACCCCCACAAAAAAAACACTTGCCGGGTACCTGCAGTCTTCCAGAAACTCCCTGGCTGAAAAATTTGTCTATACTATACCTGGTATTCTTGCAAATTTTTAAATACCGAACTTAACACGGTCATATTATTGTCTGGATTAATTATTAGCCTGGATTACAGTTCCAAAATAACTCAACCTAAATTGAATTATCCAATTAAATAATTGGTATTGTTATTTGTTTAAAATATTAAAGATACAGTTTGAATTATTGAATATTGGAAGAGTCAACCTTAATGCAAGTATGTTTGACTTTTGGAATTCGAAAAAACTTCTATGTTGTGGTTTGAATGATTTCAAATTTTCAAATAAAGTGTGGACTGACAAAGATAGTCTGGGGGTGTTCATTCTGTTAAGAAAAAAGAACCTGTAGGTAAATATTCTTCTATCCAATTTACCTCGGTATGGTCAAACAAAACTTTAGATATTTGATCAATATTAAAATGGCGCCATGGGATTCTCCAAATTTTCGTCCCGGGAATTCGGAGAATCCGATGAATTATTATTTTACCGCAATAAGTTCAACCGTGAAAATCAATGTAGAATATGGTTCAATCATCCCCCCACTTCCGGTTGGACCATAGGCAAGTTCAGATGGAATATACAGCTCATATTTTGAACCCTCAGCCATAAGTTGAAGCGCTTCTGTCCAGCCTTTAATGACGCCATTCAATGGAAAAGTTGTTGTTTTTCCGCGTTTGTACGAGCTGTCAAAGATTTTACCTTCAAGTGTCTTACCTTCATAATGCGTTTCAACGGTATCTGTGGCGGCGGGTTTTTTTCCGCTTCCTTTAGTGATAACTTTATACTGAAGCCCGCTTTCAGTTGTTTTAACCCCCTCTTTTTTACCGTTTTCTTTCAGAAATTTTTCTCCGGCTTCAATGTTTTTTTTCCCGGCTTCCATCTGCTCTGCCTGCTTTTTGTCCTGCATGGCTCTTTGAAAATTTTGCATAATGTGCTGCATTTCACCAACAGGCATCTGGGGTTGTTCTCCTTTGAAAGCCGCAATAAATGAATCCACAAAAATCTCAGGATTTATTTCAAAGCCCTGTCTTTTAAAGTCACCACCGATACTTTGCCCAAGAACATAACTAACCTTATCTAAATCAACTTTCATTTTAATTCCTTATATACAAATATTTGATGAAAAGTTTATTAATATACACAAAAACCAATCAGATTGCATTATGCTAAAATTATTTTTCGACATAATTTCAAGAATGAATATACTTGGTAACCTGAAGATGTTCTGGCCGGCAATTTCACAGGCCCGGGCCATGCCTTTGATGGCATGGTTGTTGGCTTCAGTGCCACCGGATGTGAAAAAATTTCATCTGCCCGGCAGTTCAAAAAAGCGGCCACCTGCCTGCGCGCTGCTTCTACGGCTTTTTTGGCTTGGATGCCGTACCAGTGCGAGCTGGACGGGTTCCCGAATTCAGTTTCAATAAATGGCCGCATGGCGTCAATGCCCCTGGGATCATTGGGCGTCGTGCCGTTATAGTCAAGATAAACCGGATGTGTCATGGATGCGTCCCCTCTGATGGTTTGTCGATTATTATTGCGGCATTTTCCAGATCATCTAAAAAAGAGCAAAGATCCAGGCCGTATTTTGCTGCAAAAGTGTCAAGGGACTCGAACAGTGCATTGCAGCATATGCACTCCCCGGTTTTTTCTTCCCATAGCTTGAATACGGCTTGGGTCGATTTGAAAGTTGAAACAATATCCAGCACGATCATATTCTCCCGGATCAGGGTTGAATTGGGATGGGGGCAGTCGCTCATCTTTTCTCCTTCGATAGTCTGGGATAAGGCCTTTGGAATCTGGTCCAGAAAATAGACGGGCGGGGTCAACTGCCGGGGGGCCTTTGGACAACTCCAGGTCAAAAGATGCCTCCATCTCTTCCCTGGAAAGGTCCATGCCGTTGAATTCCATCACAACCTGGTCTTCACATAATACGCTGATTTTAAATTTTGAATTCATTTTTTTAACCTCTAATTTTAACCCCCTCATCCAGTATCCTTCCCAGGAACTGCCGGAGCCGTTCATGAGCCGGCCGGGCAAAAAAATCCCGGGTATTATTTTTTTCTACAATCCGGCCCTTGTCCATAAACACAATCTCATCGGCAGCCCTGCGGGCAAAGCCCATCTCATGGGTAACCACCACCATGGTCATACCGGACCGGGTGAGGCCGGCCATGACATCAAGCACCTCTTTGATCATCTCCGGGTCCAGGGCTGATGTGGGCTCGTCAAAGAGCATGACCTGGGGTTCCATGGCTAAGGCTCGGGCGATTGCTGCCCGCTGCTGCTGTCCGCCTGAGAGAGTGGCCGGATATTTGTTGGCCTGGTCCGCAATCCCCACCTGCTCCAGAATAGCCATTGCCTTTTTCCGGGCCTCGGTGCCTGTCATCTTTCTTACCTTAACCGGGGCAAGGATGAGATTGTCCAACACGGTTTTGTGGGGATAAAGTTCAAAATGCTGAAACACCATGCCTATGCGGGCTCTCAGATCATAGATATCCGTGTGCCCGCCCTGGACAGAAAAATTGTCCACAAAAATTTCGCCGGACTGGAACCGTTCCAGGCCATTGATGCACCGGAGCAGTGTGGATTTCCCCGATCCGGAAGGGCCGCATACCACCATGGTTTTGCCCTTTTCAACATGAAGGGAAACATCTGACAGGGCCAGATGATTGCCATAGCTAAGTCCCAGATTTTTGATTTCAATCACTGCGTATCCTTTACCCTGGGTTGGCTTTCCAGATAATAGCCCAGAAAAGTTCCCAAGGCACATAAAATAAAATAAACACACGCTGCAAACAAATAGAGTTCCACAGACCTTGCCTCCCTGGCATCCACAAGGTTGACCCGGCGCAAGAAGTCCCGAAGCCCAATGACATAGGCCAGGGAAGTGTCCTGGAACACCACAACACAATGGGTAACCAGGGCCGGCACCATTTTTTTCAAGGCCTGGGGCAGTACCACATGAAGGGTTATCTGTAGGGGCCTAAGCCCCGTGGCAAGCCCTGCTCTTTTCTGCCCCACAGGGACCGACTGGATGCCTGATCGGACAATTTCTGCAAAATAAGCTGCCTCGTAAAGGATAAACGAAAGAACCACCGCAGGCAGTTGACCCATGGACTTGCCAAGGAAGACCGGGACCAGGAAATAGATCCAGAAAATTACCAGAATCAGGGGAATTCCCCGGAAAAAATGAACATAAAGGCTGGCCGGATAGTAAATCAACCGGATGGAAGAAAGCCTGCCAAGCCCCAGAAAAATTCCCCAGGCAAGGCCGCCTGTAACGGCCATTACCGCTATCTCAAAAGTCAGCCACAATCCGCCGGCCATATAGTTCAGGTTGTCGGAAATAACGGAAAAATCCATAGACTTAGGAATTATCCTCTCCGCCGAATCAGGCCGGGAACGGCCAATTGCTTTTCCACCCGCCACATGCCCAGAGCCACAGCCTGAGCAATGGCCAAGTAGCAGAGGCTGGCGGCTGTTGTGGTTTCAAGGCCGTGCCAGGTAAAAGAGTCAATGACATAGGCCGTATGGGTAATTTCCATAACACCAATGGTCATGGTCAGGGCGGAGTTTTTAAAACAGGTGAGAAACTCTGTCGTAAAAGCCGGTATGATGATCCTGAACGCATAGGGCAGGATCACATATCTATATACCTGGCCCGGCCGCAACCCCGTTGCATATGCGGCCCGATATTGGTCT
Source organism: Desulfobacula phenolica (assembly GCF_900105645.1). Taxonomy (NCBI): domain Bacteria; kingdom Pseudomonadati; phylum Thermodesulfobacteriota; class Desulfobacteria; order Desulfobacterales; family Desulfobacteraceae; genus Desulfobacula; species Desulfobacula phenolica. The sequence goes on from NZ_FNLL01000004.1 coordinate 72,649, forward strand.
TCGGGGATGGCCAGAAGTCCGGCCCTGAACTGCTCAGCCACCCTTGATGCCGTATACATGCCAAGCCCCACTGCCCCGCATAAGAAGGCATAATCCGGAACCGTGTCATAGACCCAGGCCTGGACGGTCCGGGGCAAAAGCAGAGGAGCGGCAAAGTACCAAAAAAACAGCTGGACCAGGAAAGGAATATTCCTGAATATCAGGACATAGCCAAGGGCTAAGACACGGGCTGTCTTGCTGGGATAAACCCGGCAGGCGGCTATGCAGATGCCAAGGATCAAAGCCAGACACCATGCGACCAGAGAAAGTCCGAGAGTGGTCAAGATTCCCTTGATCATCATAGCGCCATATGGCTGGCACCACAGAACAGACCAGTCAAAAGTATAATTCAGCAAAACATATCTTTGAGCCTAAAGTGGCTATTCAGGATAGCTTAAGGATTTAAGCAGCACCTTGTATTCGTCGGTCATGGGCAAAGGAACCACTCCGTCTGGACCGAACCATTTGGTATACAGCGCCTCAAATCGACCATCCTTTAGCATGTGGATAAAGGCTTTGTTGACAAAGTCACGCCATTCCCCCTGATTTTCCGGCAGGATGATGCCGTAGGGTTCATAGGTCAGGTACTTGCCAACGATCTTCCAGTCTTCTGGTTTTTTGGCTTTGGCCCGCATCCCGGCCAGTTGACTGGCATCAGTAAAATAGGCATCAATCTTTCCCTGCTGGAGAGCAAGAAATCCCTTGTTATGCTCTTCAAACAGAATTTTTTGGCAGGCCGGCTTTATCTGCCCCTGGGCAATGGCACGGTCCATCCCTTTGATATTAGCTGTTGACCCGGACCCCATGCCTACCCTTTTGCCTCCGATATCGGCAAAGGAGGAAACAGGGCTGTCCCTGGGTACCAGAAGCCGGGTTCCCGTCAGGAAATAAGGCAGACTGAAATCTACAACATCTTCCCGGGCCAGGGTAATGGTAGTAGAGCCGATGCCCATTGCCACCATGCCGTTGGCCACCATTGTGATCCGGGTTTTCGGATTCATGGGATGCTTAACAAGTTTGATGGGTTTGTTAAATTTCTTCTCAAGTTCCCTGACCACTTCGGCTCCCATATCAAGACCAAAACCAACCCAGGCACCGCCCTTATCCATAAAACCAAAGGGAACCGATCCTTCCCGGAACCCCATGTGAACTTCACCGGAATCCTTGATGGTTTCAAGCAGGTTTTTGTTTCCGGCAGTTGCACTGTCAGGGATAATAGTAATTCCCAATATGAGTGTCAGACACCAAAGAACTGCAACAACACTATTCAACATTTTTCTCATGTTTTCTCCTATTTATATCAGTTATAAATCGATACAAAAAAAGGACAAACTCTTGGGCTAAGGCGCAGTATCAAATCAAAATGTTCCATCGGCTCAATTTGCTTATAAACGGTTTGGTCACAGCCCACTATTTCCAAATTTCAGACAGCAGCTACAGAATTTTCTTGCGGGCTATTTATTGATGATATTGCGCCTAAGAGCTTTCTAATTAAGATTCGTATTCCTTTTTTGTCAAAAATCAGAATTTATATGGCATAGAGAATAAGAATTATCCAATTGATAATTATGATGAACGTTTGTAAGATTATTGAATTCTCCTATGTAGGCAAGGCATCTGATCAGTTGTTTATCAGCACTTCCATACTAAAAATTGTTTTATCAACACTGGTGAGTTGGAAGCGATAGAGTGGGAATAGGAATTAAAAAAATCATCGTCAAATACTTTTAGTCAGGGCTGGTTCGGACAAAACAGCACTAATTCATCAATAATTATTATGTTGTGAAAAACAAATAAGTGATATTCTTTTGAATGGTTTTATAAAGAAAGTTGTGTTGACCATAATTTTTGATAACAATATTCATGGATTTTTCATAGGATAAAAGTGCCTCATCCCATGCACCAGATTGATAGTATAGTATGCCAAGGTTATTAAGGAGTTTGGCGACAAGGCATTCCTTTTTTAATTCCATGGCTAATGAAAGAGCCTGCTTGCAATTATGAAACGCTGAATCGAAATCACCATTATTCCCGGCAACCATACCTGAACGACTTAAGGTGCCGATCAATTTAAGCATTAATTTCAGTTTTTGTTTAGGCAATCCATAATTATTTGATTTTTTGTTAAAGGACATTGACGACCTCCTCTGACCATTTTTTAATTACCAGAACTTCAGGGGTACCATCAATTAGGAGTAAACTTCTATTACATCTAAAATACCACAAAAATAGGTATATGTCGATTCCTTATAACAAGGGCTTCATGGTGATCGCATATAAGTTTGGCATGGATTTTGAGAATGGATATGGATTTTGATATTTGTAAATTCATTTGAGTGTAACCTAAATGCGTAGAAGTTTAAAAAACAGGGCGTGTCCCACCTTTTACATAAGGGGATTATTGGGTTCGACAAAGCAGGCTCAAAATTAAAGACATAAGCAACTTTTATGAAAATTTGATCGTTTTTTCAACTGACTGAAGAAGATAAAAGGTACAGATATCGGTTCTGAGTTGCCTCGATATCTTTAATATTTTTCACTGAGGACTATGTCAAAAACAAAGTTGCCTCAATGCTGAATTTCAAAACCCCGGACTATTATTAAATAGTCTGGGATTTTAAAAACTGGAAACAAGTCCCGCATTTTTCGGTTGGTGGGGATTTTATCCATCAAACAGATAATCAACCTGTTAATAGAAAAAAAATTAGTGATTGATTACAGTTGTGACTAATTATACCTGCATTAACTACTTGAGAGCCTTAAGTATAAAAGATATCAAAAGAATACATCAATGGATCTTTCATATCCAAATAAAATAGATCTTTCTTGATATAGATCAATGCAAGACCAGTTAAAAAATGATAGTGTTTGATTATAATAATAAAAAAGATGCATTTATCTCCGGTTGATTTAAACATTACTATTGAGTGCTTTTATTATATTATGTTTTCCGCGTGAACTGAGAATGTTTTTACCAAGGGCTTAGACCCTTAAAAAAAAAGGTGCATAAGATGACTATCCCAGGCAAACTATTAACAACAGCAATGGCGGTCATGCCGCATACAGATATAAATCAGGCTCTTAAAACTGCTTTAAGCCTTGATATTCCATTCTGGCCACAGTTACCGAATTACAGTTACTATGAAGATATGTATGTGCAGGCAGCAGAACATTTTCCGGGAATACTGCTTGATATGGAAAACAAAACGTTACGGTTCTCCATGGATAAATTCATAGATGAATTTGAAGAGACCATGTCCCACTTTGAAGACCTTGAATATTTTGATGTCAGCCCTGCTTATTCTTCAGTGTATCACAAATTTTTAAACGTTGATCTCGTGGATAGGCCCGCGATCAGAGGGCAACTTGAAGGCCCTGTCAGTTTCGGCTTTAATGTTCTGGATCAGGATGACCGCCCGATATTGTTTGACGATAATATCAGGCCTTTCATGTTTGAAATCATGGCAAAACGGATTAATATCCAGCTAAAAAAACTGAAAGAAAAAAACAGCAATGCTTTTATGTTTATTGACGAACCCGGCATGCAATTCATCTTTTCAGCAATGTCCGGATATGGAGAACAAAAAGCCAAACAGGATTTAGATCTGTTTTTTTCCACAATTGATGGTCCACGGGGAATACATCTTTGCGGTAATCCGGACTGGGATTTCCTTTTAGGCCTTGATATGGATGTGTTGTCATTTGATGTTTATACCAATGCCCAGGTATTGGCATCCTGCCATCGTTCCATAAAAAGTTTTTTGGACAGGGACGGAATATTGGTCTGGGGGATAGTTCCAACCGGTATTGAAACCTTTGAAAAAGAAAATCTCGACCTGCTTGCATTTAAATTAAATACTATCTGGAATACGTTATCTAACAAAGGAGTGCCGCTGGATCAAATTTTGAATCAAAGCCTGATATCACCTGCTACCTGTTGCCTGGTCAACCAGGATAAGGAAAAAACAGTTGAAAAAGCATTCCAATTAACAAAAAGACTCTCTGAAAATTTAAGAGAACACCACAAATTAATATAAAAGGAAGTCTTCATATATGGACCAGAATGGAATCGAAAATATTAAAAAAAGAATGGCAGAACTTGAAATTTTGATTAACAAAACCAAAAACAGACTGCCTGCTCATTCAACCAAGCCTCCTGTCATGATGGATCTGCTTGAGTATGAAGATGAATATGATATGTTGTTTAAAAAGCTGAATGAATTGAAATCCGATCAATAAACATAAAAAATGACTCAAAATTATCCTTAGTATGTAAGAAAATTAAATTTTCTTGTTATTTCGATAGAGGGGTTGACAGACCCAGCCTTGTTCGGTTATTCGTCCCTTCAATAAAAACGACTGATATTGAAAGTTTAAATATAAGGTAAATTATGTTTGCTAAAACTGCTGATGAACTCAGGGAAATGATACGGCTAAACCCAGGTGCCTCCCCTTCCACCTTCCTTATGGACGATTCCTTTGCAGCCTGGTGCTATGACAATAGAGACCCTTTATGGCTCAAAGCTGCATTCAACCGGGATGCAGACCTGAATGACTGCCGCAATTGGGGTATTTCCGCCTCTGAGTGGAAGACCAACGTGGAGATGGCAGGCCTGGCCCTGGCGGGAAAATAATAAAAAAAAGGGCAAGAATAATTATCCCTGCTCATACGATTCAACCTGATAGAAGCCCATTATGAATCTTTGATTCAGGAGTGGAGCATTCACCTTCCTGTGTATCATAAGCTTGGTATTGCATTAATGAATAAACTTAAAAATAAATATATTCAGCAATGTTTTTTTCTGATATAAAAAGCATCCGAGTATTTCACAGCAAATTAATAGGAAATAAAAAATGAAAATATGTTTTCCGGTTGAATCAGATAAAGGATTAGAGAGTGAAGTTTTCGGCCATTTTGGTTCGGCTCCACTCTTTGTTGTTTTTGACACAAAAGCACAATCAACAGACACAATTAGCAATCAAGACTTAGGTCATGTACATGGCATGTGTAACCCTCTAAAAGCTTTAGATGGAAAAATGGTTGATATTATTATTGTTGGCGGTATTGGTGCCGGTGCTATCAACAAATTAAATAAAATGGGGATCAAAGTTTATAAAGCTTTAAAAGGCACGGTTCAAGACAATATCAAATTGTTTGAAAGTAACACAATGCCTGAAATGACTTTAGAACAAACCTGTGGAGGTCATACGGGTGGATGTGGACACCTATAAAAATATCTGATTTTCCACAGGCACTCAAAAACCCTGACCAAAGAGATATTTCTTTTTCTTGCAACCCACCCATTAGATATGGTAATTTTACCGTTTTTTTTGGAGCGGTAAAATGGTTCATCTGACAAACATCTCAAAACAGCACGGATCTCAGATTCTTTTTAAAAATGCCAGCCTGCAAATCTTAACCGGTACACGGACAGGACTTGTGGGTGCAAATGGCACAGGCAAGACAACAATCTTCCATCTGATCACGGGAGAAGAAGAAGCAGATGATGGAGAGATCTCCTGTTCAAAAAAAATAAAAATCGGTTACTTTTCCCAGAATGTGGGGGAGATGTCCGGCGGCTCAGCCCTCTGTGAAGTAATGTCTGCGGCGTCCGACGTGGTGATGCTGGGTGAAAATATGAAAAAGATGGAAGCCGCCATGGCAGAACCCATGGATGAAAGCGCCATGGAAGTCCTGCTTGAAAACTACGGAGATGCTGCCGAGGAGTTTGAAAACCGCGGCGGATATGATCTTGAAACCCGTGCCCAGACCGTTCTAACAGGCTTGGGAATAGGACCTGACGACTATAATCTTCCTGTGGAATCCTTTAGTGGCGGATGGAAGATGCGCATTGCCCTGGCAAAGATCCTGATCATCAGCCCGGATGTCCTGCTTCTGGATGAGCCCACCAACCATCTGGACATGGAGTCCATCATCTGGCTGGAGAACTGGCTGATAAATGATTTTAAGGGCGCCCTTCTGATGACATGCCATGACCATGATTTCATGAACAAGGTTGTGTCCCGGACTGTTGAAGTGGCAAACCACACCACCACCACCTATGGCGGAAACTATGATTTTTATATTCGGGAACGGGAAATCAGGTTAAAGCAACTTGTGGCAAGCCACAGGCGCCAGCAGGAGATGCTTGCCAAGGAAGAAAACTTCATCGCCCGTTTCAAGGCCAGAGTATCCCATGCTGCCCAGGTACAATCGCGTATCAAAAAACTGGAAAAAATAGAACGAATTCAACTGCCGGAACAACAGAGGGTCATTAAATTTGAATTTTCAGAGCCGCCACGTTCAGGTGATGACGTTGTACTTCTGGATAAGCTTGCAAAAACATGGGAAACCCCGGACAGAAAACCCAAAACCGTATTCAGTGATATTTCCGGGCTGATCAGCAGGCAGGATAAAATTGCCGTGGTCGGAGTCAACGGTGCTGGCAAATCCACATTCCTGAAGGTTCTGGCAGGAAAAACAAATCCGACACAAGGCATCGCAAGAGTCGGAGCAAGTGTCAATATCGGTTATTTCAGCCAGCACTCCATGGATATTCTCGATTCAAAGAGAACCGTTTTTGAAACTGTTCAAAATGCCCTGCCCCGTGCTGGAATGGGTGTGATAAGAAACCTGTGCGCCGCATTTCTCTTCTCGGGTGATGACGTGGAAAAACGGATAGACCAACTATCAGGCGGAGAAAAAAGCCGGGTGGTTCTGGCAACTCTCCTGGGACAGCCGATAAATTTTTTAATTCTTGACGAACCCACCAACCACCTGGATATCCAGTCCAGACAGATACTGCTCCATGCCCTGAAAAAATTTACCGGAACCCTTGTTCTGGTAAGCCACGACCGGCATTTCCTCCGCTGTCTTGTGAATCGGGTTTTCGAGATCGACCGGGGAAAAATGACTGTATACAAAGGTGATTATGAATACTATCTTTCAAAGACCGGACGGGATCACAGACAAATATAATCATCCTTCTTTGTAATTTCATTTTTTTTAAAAAGGTGCATTAATGGTTAAGTTAAATATTGTGTTATTAGAGCCGGAAATACCTCAGAATACCGGAAATATCGGCAGAACCTGTAATGCCATGGGTGCAGTTCTGCATCTGATAGAGCCTTTGGGATTCTCCATAGAGGATAAATATTTAAAACGTGCCGGGCTTGATTACTGGAAAGAGCTTAATGTTAAATATTATAAAAACTATGCGGATTTCCTTGCAAAAAACCCAAAGGGACAGAAAGTATTTATCTCGGCAAAAGCCAATAAAAGATGCGATCAGTTCTGTTATGAAGCTGAAGTCTACCTTATTTTCGGCAAGGAATCAGTGGGTCTGCCGGTCGAAATGCTGCTTGGAAATCAAGATTTCTGCGTACGAATACCAATGTTTGCTAACACCAGATCCTTAAATCTGGCCAACACCGTTGCGATCATAAGTTATGAGGTAATGCGGCAACACTCTTTCGCCGGGCTTAAGACCGAGGGCGGCTTACACCATTCTCACGGAAAAGTTCGGAAAAGCATTTTATGACCATTCCGGTCACACCATTATAGGTGGGATGCACCCTGTATTATACTTATATTTTTTCTGACTGATTATACACCTTTATACTGATGGTAATCTTAAACAATACGGTCAAAATAAACACTCCAATGGCAGTCACACCGGCTGAGATAATAAGTTCGTGCATTGTGGGCACATATTCTGTGACATGGTGCAGGGCCGAGGGCACAAATCCACCGGCAATCATGCCAAGACCTTTATCAATCCAAGTGCCGACAAAAACAAGGATGCAGGAAAAAAACAGGATAACACTGTTCTTTCTTGTCCTCGGGATGACCAGAAGAACAATGGCAAGTCCCATGCAAAAAACCGAAGTCCACATCCAGGGCACTAAAACACTGTGGCCATGCAGACCGACATACAGATATTTGATATGATCCATGTGGGATGGAATCCCTGAATAAAAAACCACAAACACTTCGCAGAAAAGAAAAAAAACATTGGCGATAAGACCATAGGCAACAATCAGGGCAAGGGTGTGGATGGCCTCTTTACCTGGATCGAATTGGGTCATTTTCCGGACAAACATGCACAACAGGATCAAGATGGCTGGGCCAGCTGCAAATGCAGAGGCTAAAAATCTTGGAGCTAAAACAGCTGTCAGCCAGAAGCCTCTTCCCGGCAGGCCACAATAAATAAAGGCGGTAACCGTATGAATGGAAAAAGCCATAGGAATAGACAGATAAATTAACGGCTTGATCCATACCGGCGGAGAGGAGCCATTACGTTCCGCTTCAAGAACATTCCATCCGATAATAATGTTTAATACAAGATATCCAAACAAGACATTGCCATCCCAGAAAAGCATGGAACCAGGGGTTGGATATAAAAAAATATTTAAAGCCCGCATGGGTTGCCCAAGGTGAACCAGAAGATAAAGCAGGCACATGACTATGGACGCAACAGCTAAAAATTCACCCAAAATCGTGATTTTACCAAATTTTTTATAGTTATGCAGATAATACGGCAGCACGAGCATCACCCCGCCAGCTGCCACACCGACAAAATAAGTCATCTGGGCAGTATAAAAACCCCATGATACATCACGGCTTTGACCGGTTACCATCAATCCGTATTTAAGCTGATCCGCATAATAGAATGCACCGGCTCCCATGACAGCCAGTAATCCTGCCATCCATATCCAATAAGTCCTGTTACCTTTTAAAGCAAGTTCAAGCATAATTATCCTCCCGGCTATTGGCGTTATCATATAACTGCTATGGGCAAATTTGGTCTTTCACCCAGATTTGTCCACAACAAAAATTGAAAGTCTCTGTGTGAATTTTTTAAGACTTTCATATAAAAAAATTAAATATTGAAATAGTATAGCCTGGAGGACTAAATTTTGACTAAACTGAAGGACTGGTCTGACAGATTTTTTTAACCCTGTTTATTCAGGAGGCCTGATTCAGATGGTTATACAGATCCTTTACATCAGAACTGACAGGGCAAGCTATCTGCTGAGTCATTGTTTTATATAAAGTATAAATTTTTTTTGTTTCAGGCAGGTTGTCTAATTGGGCGTAAAAAATCATCAGTTTTTTAAAAGCATATTCTTCAAAGGGATCTGCTTCCAGTATTTTTCTGGCGTACAGGATAGCCTTATTGAATTTTTTTTGAGTTTCATAAATGCTCACGATGGCCTTAAGCACTTTAAGATAATCACTAGAAAACACTTCTCTTATTTGAAAGCACCAGTCTTCATAGCGATCCTCTTCAAGAAAGGGTCCCCGATAAACTGACTGGGCCGCAAGATATGTTTCAAGGGCTTTTGCAGGGGGGAATTTTTTATTTTTTGTAAGATGATAGTGGTGTAAAAATTGTTCCGTATCAATACGGATTCTATTATCGCCATAAAGCCTGTATGTATCTTTTTTCCGCTCAATATAGGTGGACGGTGCTTTGGGCGAAAGATCAGGCTCCAGCGTTTTGCGCAAAGCACTCATGGCCATATTAAACCGGCTGCCTGTTTTTTGCAGGTTTTCATCGGGCCAGAGAATTTCAATGAGCATCTCTCTTGGGATAAATCCCCGACATCTTTTGGCAGCAAGATATTTTAAAATCATCAGGGCTTTTGAACTTTTCCATTGAGATAGAGGGACAACCCTTTTGCCAATGTTCAATTCAAAGTACCCCAGCAACTTGATGTCCAATAAAGGCGGTTCCTTTACTATATGATTTTTAAACAGCTGTTTCAAATAGGCATGGTTTTTTTGTTTGAGCGGAATCTGCTTTAACAACGGTCCGTTTAAAAGTGGAATCAGCCATTCTCGCTCCTTTTCAACAAATCGGTCATAATTCTTACTTTCAGACAAAGACAGGGCAGTTGATAAATGTTTTATTGCATGTTTGTTCCGGCCCAGTTCAAAAAAAGATCCGGCTGTCAACAGGTGGTTGTTAAACACATAAAATGCGGCTCCATCAAGCTTTGGCCTGGCATACGCCAGGCAGTCAAGACTCTGCTGATACTTTTTTTCGATCTTCAGAAGATTGGCACAACTATTATTAAGGATGCCTTCGGTCAGCGTCAGTTCAAACCCTTCTATAATATCCAGGGCCTTGTTTAACGTTTGTTCGGCCAGTTTAATTTTTCCCTGGGCAAGATAAACCAGGTGCAGACAATCCAAGGCATTGGCAATGGCCCATCGATTTCCCGGATCTTCAAACAATTCAATGCCGCAGCTGATCAGCTCGATTGCCCTATCATACTTCCCAAGTCCAAGACAGTTCTGGGCCCAGGCAATATAGATCCATCCCTTTTTGCTGTCCAGAAGGGATATCTTTTCACAGATTTCAATGCCTTTTTTTGCAAATTCTATCCCTTTTTCAAATGTTCCCAAAAAGAAGCCAGTAGCACTCAGTTGATAATAAACAAGGGGCAGGCATGGGGTAAGCTTAAGTTCAAGAACAGATTTTAACAGTCTTTTGTTAACCTGTTGGGCCGGCTCAAATTCTCCTTTGATATAAAGTGTATAGGTATAAGAGGTATTGATCAACGCATTTGATGTCAGACGTTCAAAATCAGGATAATATTCCATCTTTTCCCGGACGGTTTTATAGTAAGTTCCGGCTGTTTCAAACTCACCTAAAACAGATGATAAAAAAGTCAGATATGTCATTGCGATGATGTAGGTTGGGGACGAAGGTTCCAATTCATTGAGTACCTGTTCCATCAAAAGCTTGGCTTCCTTGACATGACCTGTAACATAATACTGGGAACCCAGTTCAACAAGGCATTTCACCCTTTCTTCCGTGGATTCTTGATTTTTAGACAACCGGCATGCCCGGGTCAATAGTTCAATTGCCTGCCGACAATTGCCAAAATAAGAATGGAGTTTGGCTTTTGCCAGCAGCAATTTCGGATGTTTTTCAATTATCTTTTTGGGAATTTTTTCCAGACACTGACCTAAGAAGTTAATTTTGCCTTTGATCAGAAATTTCATTTCATAAGATTCAATAAGCCGTATGGCTTCATCAAATGCATGCCCGGCAATAAAATGGTGAAGGGCCTGGAAAATATCATCTTCTTCAGTTTTGTGTGCGATCCTGCAATGCAACCGATCAATCTGAATTGCTGTGAAATTCTCTTTCAACCGGGTGATCAAAAATTCTTTGAACAGGTGGTGAAGATAAAAAACAGTAGCTGATTCATCCACAGGAAAGATCATCAAATGATCTTCAATCATCTGTTTTAAAATGGCATCCGGATTATCCATCTCAAAAATATCATTGAAACGCCGGGTGTCTATTTCCGGCAAAAGGGCTGCTTTCATCATGAAGGTTTGAATATGTTCCGGCTGGATATCAAAAATATTTTCTTTTAAATATGAAAAAATGTAACGGGGACTTTGTTTGAACGAGACCAGCCGTCTGGAAATAGCCCCGGGAACTTTTTTATTAAACGCATACCGCAAAAGAACCAGGCTTGCGGCCCAGCCCCCGGTACTGGCAAGGATGTCTTCTATATACGGATCTGTCAGCATGAGAGAATCCGCAAAAAACTGCTTAATTTCTCCGGAGGTAAATGACAGATCATGTTCACAGATTTCAATTAATTGATCTCGCGCCCGAAATGTTGACAATTTTAAAGATAGATTTTTCCGACCAATGATAACCAGATGAATGTTGTCCGGCAAACGGTTAAGAATAAACTCAATGGCATGATTGACCTGCTGACTGCTCTGTACCAGATGATAATCGTCCAAAACAAAAACGGTTGGCTGGTTGATATTTTGTTCAACAAAGGCCAGCCATTCAAGTAAAAGATCATGGTCTTTTTTTAAACATGTCATCGGCATCTTGTCATCTGTACGATTATCTTTAAGACCGGAAAAATGTTGTTGAACCGCAGAATAAAGATATGAAATGAAGACCGGAAAATCAGTATCCTGCTCGTCAAGCCGGTACCAGACAGGAATAACACCCTGCTTTGCCAGGGCATCCATGACAAGAGTTGTTTTTCCGTATCCTGCTCCGGCTGTTACTGCAATAATTTTTTTTTGTTGGATATCTTCAAAGTACCGGATAAGCCTTTCCCGGTGGAGGATATGCCGACGCCTGGGCGTTTGGAGTTTGGAATTTAACAAATTCATGATTTGATCCGTCAATTAAACTTGTTGCCAAACAAAGAAAATAAAAAAGGCTTTCAGTAAAAATGCCTGAAAGCCTTTATTTTTTTGGTTGGCTCCCCAGCACGGACTTGAACCGCGGACCCATTGGTTAACAGCCAATTGCTCTGCCAACTGAGCTACTGGGGAGCAGCGTCTTTCGAAGAAGACTCGCAATGTATATACCACTGAATTTTCTTTGTCAATAAAAAAATAACAAAAAAAATTGACATCAGTATCCAACAGGTTTATTCTTTGAAAAATAAAAGGCAATCATAACCTAAGGAAGGAGCATTATGAATATTAACAGCTTGCAAGGCTCAGCAGCCTATACAAACACTCTGAATGCAGCCCCCCCGGTTGACAACACAAAACCTGAAGATCAAAATACTGAACTTGACGGGACCAATCCCAATAAAAAAGAGACCGGTGCTTCCTCAAAAGCCTTTGAAGTAAGCATTACCCAGGAAGCTCAAAAAAAAATGGCCACTGAAACGATTCCAGCTGATACAACTCAAGCTCAAACTGCGCCCCAGCCCCTTGAAAACAAACAAGGACAAAATATGGCGCAGGCTTATGAAAGAAGCAGGATTGTTAATATTGTTGCCTGATATAAATTACCTGAGATAAAGAAGATTCAATAATGATTACTGAAAACGGAATAGTCACAAATGCAGACAAGTCCACTGCCTGGATAACAACAACCCGATCCGGTGCCTGTGAGGCCTGTGCTTCCAGGGAAAGCTGCGGAGCAGGAGACAATAAAAAAGAGATCACCGTTACAGTTAAAAACACCCTTGATGTTAAAAAAGGGGATCATGTGATCATTGGATTGGAAACAAAGCCCATTCTTTTTTTGACATTTCTTTTATATGTGTTCCCCATCATTTTATTGACCATCGGTGCTGTCATCGGCAATAGCCTTGCACCCTATTTTCAAATGAATCCATCCCTTGTTTCCATGATTTCAGGATTTTTCTTTTTTGGACTCTCTTTTTATTTTATTCGAAAAAAAAACAACTCGCTTGCGAATCGAGAAGAGTATAAACCCTTTCTTGTCAGAAAAAAATCACAAGTTATTCCAACCGCTTGTTCCATGCCTTAAATTTTTTTTTCTCTTGCCAATATAGCTGCAATATAATATAAACGCTGCCTAGTTGTGGGTTTGTCGGATGAACTGTAACCCCTAAAATAAGCGAGAAGTATTATGACATCACAACGAGACCTAAAAATAGCCATATATATCATGATCATATTTTTGATCACAGGGATTATATGCTATGCCTCTTTTACCTCCCCTGTACCTGAAAATCCAGTAAGGATGATGTTTCAGAACAAAGCCGGTAAAGTTTTATTCACCCATTCGGTACACTCAGACGATTATACCCAGGATTGTCTGGACTGCCATCACAACATTGAAGATGATGAAACCTACAACTGCAGTGAGTGCCATGAAGAAACAGGTGATGAAGACTTGCCATCGAGAGCTGACGCATTTCATGCTCAGTGTAAGGGATGCCATGAAGACCTTGGCGCAGGTCCGGTAGAATGTAATTCGTGTCATTCATTATAGTCAATTTAAGATTTTAACATCTTAAATCTTACTATATATAATGAATGATTTAAGCTTTTTACAAAACAAGGACTTATTATGATTAAACGATCTTTTTTCACGTTAACCCAACCAAGGCTTAACTATGATCTTGTGGAACCGGATCCTAAAGAGCCTGAGTTAATCCCTGTTCCGTCCAACCTTATTTTATTATTAAATGAGCCCATTAACAGCACAAAAGAAGCTTTAATAAAAAAAGGCAACACTGTTGAAAAGGGAGAAAAACTCTATCTTTATACTGACAGCACCGAGTACACAATATCGCCTGTATCAGGAACCATTAACACCATAGACACCTATTCAGATGTTTTTGGCAACACATCAACTTATCTTGTTATCAAAAATGATCAAACCCAGACAAACCAGATAACATATGATTTAAAAGATAATATTGCCTCTGCTGATGAATACTTGAGAACACTGCCGGGGGCTCCGCCGCTGAAACTGCTTGCAAATGATGACACAAGAATTGATACCATTGTCATTTCCTGTGGTGATACAGATCTTTTATCCACAACCAACCAGTATGTAGCCTCTAAATTTTTGGATGAGCTAAAACAAGGTGCCCAAATTTTAAAGGACATAACTAATGTGACAAAACTGTGTGTCACAGTCCCGGAAAACATTAATATTCAAGGAGGATTTGATGCAATTCAAGTATTGAAAACCTCAATTGAATATCCTTCCAATTTACCGGCAATGATTTTAAAAGACCATTTAGACTTGGCACTCCCACCTGGAAAAACACCGGAAGATATTGGGGTCTGCTTTATCAGCGCCGAAGCTGCGGTTTCTCTGGGTAAAGCATACAAAACAAAATCTGCCGGATTTGAAAAGATTCTGACAATTATTGGAAAACAGGGAATTAAATACAGGGTCAAGGCAACCATTGGAACGCCGATACGCAAAATTTTTGATGCCTTCAACCTTAATGTCAGTGAAAAGGACAGAATTATCATCGGTGGACCCATGAAGGGATTTTCAACATTTACCCCTCATCATCCTGTCCAACCGGATATGGATACGGTAATTATTCAAGACAAAAAAACAATACCTGAATTATCCGACAATCCCTGCGTCAATTGCGGCAAATGCCTGCGGATCTGCCCTGTCAATATTCCGGTGAACATCCTTGTCCGATATCTTGAAGCGGACCAGTATGAAGAGGCCGCCGACAAATATGATCTTGAGTCTTGTATTGAATGCGGTCTTTGTTCTTATGTATGCACCGCAAGGATACCCATATTCCAATACATCCGGCTTGGAAAACATGAGCTTTTTAAACTTAGAGCAGATGCTTGAAATGGAGACTGCGAATGAATAATTACAAATTAACAGTATCCCATGCTCCTTTCTGGCACGATGGAGACAGTCTTTTTCAAATGAACCTGAATATAATGATTGCCACAATTCCGGCAATCCTTTTCGGGATTATTCAGTTCGGCGCACCAGCCTTTGGTGTACTTTCACTGTCTCTTTCCAGTGCCATGATCTGGGAACTTATCATGAATCTTGTGTCCAAAAAGAAACTCACCATCGGCGATCTGGATGCTGCCGTTATCGGGCTTCTTTTTGGAATGATGCTTCCGGCTACCTCCCCTTGGTGGTTTGTCATTACCGGAACATTTGTAGCCGTCGTTATCGGAAAAACAATTTTCGGCGGTATCGGCGCAAATCCTTTCAACCCGACACTTATTGGAATGGCCTTTTTGATGCTTTCCTGGAAAACTTTTTTTGATTTTGATGCAGCATATGTCAATTATGAATTTGGTTTTACAGCACTGGCACCATTGGCAGCCCTCAAATTCCAGGGTGCATCTGCGGTTGCAGATCTGTTCCCCATGGGTGACCTTATTATGGGCAAGCAGGTGGGTGCCATCGGGTCCACCTTTGGGCTCGGCCTGATCATCGGCGGGATCTACCTGATCTTAAAAGGATATATCCGCTGGGAAATTTCGGTTTCCTTTATCGTGGGCATTATTGTCAGCGCCTTTTTTTTCAACATGGCAAACCCTGACACCTATGCCGGCCCAATGATCCATCTGTTTTCAGGATATACGCTGCTGGGTGCCTTCTTCCTTGCCACTGAGAATTCATCCTCACCGGCAAACAAGATTCCCATGTTGCTTTACGGATTTTTTGCTGCGGTAATGATCATCCTTATGAGAAACATCGGTGTTTATGAGGATGGTACTGTATTGGCAATCTTGTTATTGAACCTTGTGAACCCCCTCATCGACACAATTAGACCAAAAGTTTTGGGAAAGGGTGTAACCAATGCGTGAAATGATTAGTATGATTGTTGTTTTAACAGTATTGACCGCTGTTTCCGGTGGACTGCTGGCTGCGGTTCAATCGGGAACCGAGGTTCAAATTGAAAATCAGGTCTTGAAATTTCAGAAAGCACCGGCCATTCAAGATATATTTCCGGAAGTAACCAATGATCCATTGGCGGAAAGGTTTACGATCAAAGCTGACGACATTGAATTGCAGGTTTTCCCAAGTCTTCTTGCCGACGGTTCAAAAGCGGTTGCTTTTGAGACAAAAGGAACTGCTTTTAGCGGTCCCATCGGACTTATGGTGGGCATAAACCTGGATACGGATAAAATTATCGACGTTCGGGTAACCACCCATGCTGAAACCCCGGGTATTGGATCAAGGGCCAAAGAGGATCTTTCCTTTGTTTCTCAATTTTCAGGCCTTGCAATAGACACAAATTTTGCCTTAAAAGGTGAAGGCGGCTCAATTGATGCCATGTCCGGTGCAACGGTTACATCAAAAGGACTCAGTATTGCGGCAATCCAGGCAAAACAAATCTATCAGAAACTTAAACCTGAAATTGTCAAACAGATGAAATAAGGCGAACTACTTTAGGAGAAACTATACTATGGCACAATCCTTAGCAAAAGAATTTACCAAAGGACTCTGGGCTGAGATACCTCCTTTCAGGCTGGTATTGGGACTTTGCCCGACCCTGGCTGTAACAAAATCGGTTGAAAACGGAATCGGGATGGGGGTTGCAACCACCTTTGTTCTGGTTTTTTCCAACCTTTTAATATCTCTTCTCAGAAACGTTATTCCCTCAAAAGTCAGAATTGCCTGTTTCATTGTCATCATCGCTACTTTTGTTACAATTGTGGAGCTGATGATGCAGGCATATACATATGAATTATTCCTGAAGCTGGGTATTTTTATCCCGCTTATCGTTGTGAACTGTATCGTTCTGGGCCGGGCAGAAGCATTTGCCAGCAAGAACGGCCCTGTTCTGTCCATTGCCGACGGACTTGGTATCGGTATCGGATTTACCATGTCTCTTTCCGCTCTTGGAGCTGTCAGAGAATTTTTAGGTAACGGAACCATCACCATCTGGGGCGGAAATCCGATTTTTGAAATGGGAGCCAATTTTCTTCCTTTCCAATTCATGCTTGAAGCACCCGGTGCGTTTGTCGGCCTTGGACTGATGCTGTGCATGATGAACCTTATTGGTAAAAAATAAAAAGGAGATAATACTATGGGTGATCTATTCGTCCTTGCAATAAGCTGTATTTTTATCAACAACATTCTCCTTGCCCAGTTTCTTGGACAATGCCCCTTTATGGGTACATCCAAAAAAATGGAGACTGCCGTGGGCATGGCAATGGCAGTTGTGTTTGTCCTTGTCATGGCTGGTATCATCACATGGATAGTGGATGTTTACCTGTTAAAAGCGCTGAATGTTGAATATTTGCGAACGGTTTCCTTTATCCTGGTCATTGCATCCCTGGTTCAATTTGTGGAAATGTTCCTGAAAAAAAGCATTCCGGCCCTGTATGCAGGACTTGGAATTTTTCTGCCGCTGATCACAACCAATTGTGCGGTCATGGGTGTTTGTCTAATCAATATTAAAGAAGAGTATTCTTTTCTTGAAGCTGTTGTTTCTTCCTTTGCCTATGCAGTCGGTTTCGGCCTTGCCCTTATCCTTTTTGCAGGCGTCAGGGAAAGAATCAACCTGGCAAGAGTTCCCAAACCCTTACAGGACACCTCCATCGGCCTTGTTACAGCTGGTATAATTGCATTGACATTTATGTCCTTTAAAGGAATGGTTTAAAACAAATTGGAATAGTCCTGAGGCTGAGGCGATTCATGTCCAAGGATATGGAATATTTCAAAATATAAGGTGATATTATGATCCCAGCTTTATTGTTCATGTTAGGCATAGGTGCCCTTTGCGGTATTGTCCTGAGCCTTTCATCCAAAATATTTTATGTATATGAAGATCCAAGAATTGCACTTGTGGAAAACAATCTTGCCGGAGCAAACTGTGGCGGTTGCGGTTATGCGGGATGCTCTGCCGCAGCCGAAGCCATTGTAAACGGCATTGAACCACCTTCTTTGTGTGTCGTATCAGGCAAGGAAGATGTGGAAAAAGTTGCCAGAATAATGGGGGTGGATGCAGGCAGTGCTGAAAGCCCGTTATCTTACAATATGTGTGAAGGCGGTTTTCGTGCAGATGATAAATACCATTATATGGGAATTTCCTCCTGTAAAGCCATGGCAGCCATGTATGGAGGCAAACGGGTTTGCGGCGTGGGATGTATCGGCCTTGGCGACTGCGTAAAAGCGTGCCAGTTTGATGCTGTCAAACTTGGCCCCAAAGGTTTTCCCGTAGTTGATGATAACAAATGTGTCGGTTGTGGTGCCTGTCAGCAGGCATGCCCGAAAGACATTATCCAGGTAAATACCCTTTCTGAAAAACTCATGGAATTTAATCAGCTGCATGCACCTCTGGCACCGTGTGCCCAGACTTGTCCTGCTGAAATCAATATTCCAAGATATATCAATCAGATCAAAGAAGGCAAATACAAAGAAGCCGTCCAGACCATCCGTCTGAGAAATCCCCTGCCCCTGGCCTGTGGAAGAGTCTGCCCTCATCCCTGTGAAGACATGTGCAGAAGGGGAATTGAAGACGAGCCTGTCTCCATTAACCAGCTCAAACGATTTGCTGCTGATTATGAAATGAATTCAGGATCCAGGATTCCCATTACCTGCGCACCGGATACAGGCAAAAAAGTGGCTGTTATCGGTGGCGGGCCTGCCGGGCTTTCCTGTGCATTCTTCCTTAGACGGCTGGGCCATGAAGTCAATATTTTTGAAGCCATGCCCAAACTCGGCGGCATGATCCGTTACGGTATCCCTGAATACCGGCTTCCCAAAAAAGTTCTGGATTGGGAAATCCAGGGGATTTTAGATCTGGGCATCAAGTCGTTCTGTAACGTTAAATTCGGTATTGATTTCGGTCTGGGATCTTTGATGGCTTCGGGCTATAATGCGGTATTTCTGGGCGTTGGTGCCTGGGAGGATTATACCCTTGGCATTGAAGGCGAAAACTTGGACGGTTGTTTTACCGGAATTAACTTTCTGCAGAGAATTGCAGGCGGTGAAAAAATCAAACTGGGAAAAACTGCTGCGGTTGTAGGTGGTGGAAATACTGCTGTCGACTGTGCCAGAACTCTTTTAAGACTTGGTCTTGAAAAAGTGTACATGGTTTACAGAAGAACCAGAAAAGAGATGCCTGCCAATGAAGTTGAAATTGTTGCATCAGAAGAAGAAGGCATTGAATTTGTTTTTCTGGCCGCACCCACAAGGGTCGTTGGTGATGAGAACGACAAGGTCACCCATCTTGAATACCTTCAAATGCAGCTGGGAGAACCGGATGCCAGCGGCAGACGACGCCCCGAACCAATTGAAGGCTCTGAAACCCTCCTGGATGTGGACATGATTATCTCAGCCATTGGCCAGGCCCCGGAAACCTCTTTTAAGGAACTTGATCCCCATACAAGAATGAAGGAACTGGAAATAACCAGATGGAATACCATTGATAATGATCCGGCAACCCTTCAGGCCTCCATACCCTATATTTTTACAGGAGGCGATTCCGCTACTGGAGCTTCCCTTGTTGTAGAGGCCATTGGCGGCGGAAGACGTGCTGCAAGGTCCATTGACCTGCACCTGAAAGGTGAACCGGTTGAGCCGGTGCCCAACTCTTTACAGAAAAAGCACATTCCTGAATCCATTTTCTCAAAAGTAGACGGAATCAAAAAGAGCCCCAGAGCAAAAATGCCGGAAATTCATGTTGATCAGCGGCTTGATTCCATGATTGAAGTTGATCTTGTTCTGCCCGAAGAACAGGCTCTCAAAGAATCGGAAAGATGTTTGAACTGCTGCAGGATCTGCTATAACCCGGATACTGATTTTCCAATGGCAAAAGCCAACTAAACTATATACTGTAATTTAAAATAAAATAGCATAATAACAATAAAAGGGTATCTGAACAGATACCCTTTTATTGTTATGGATCACAACATAATATGGTCAAAACTAAATCAAAAATTATCATTATATTCAGTTTCATTTTTTTTGTCTGCCTGTTTGGCTGTGCGGGATTTTTTTTTCTTGAAATATCCTCTTTTATGAAAACCCCCTTCAACCCTTTGGCCAAAGAAAAGCTGTTTACTGTCAAGCCCGGTCAAAGCCTTAAAAGCATTGCTAAAAACCTTGAAAAAGAAGCCGTCATATCCAGTCAAACATATTTTATTGTCTTCACAAAATTTAAAAAAGCCGATAAAAAGCTTCAGGCCGGAGAATATAGCCTGTCAGGCTCTAAATCACCGGAACAAATCCTTGAGATATTTTTAACAGGGAAAGTAAAATTACACCGGATCACCATTCCGGAAGGCCTGAATATACGAGAGGTAGCCGCTTTGGTTGAAACGGCTGATTTTTGTACTCAGTCAAAATTTATGGCACTGTGCCGTGACAAAACATTTATCCGCTCTATAGGCATCAAATCCACAACCCTTGAAGGATACCTTTTCCCGGACACCTATTTTTTTCCTAATGCCGCATCCTGTGAAGATATCATTACCACTATGGTCGAACATTTTAAAACCGTTTTTACTGAAAAATGGCAGACCCGGGCAAAAACCATGGGATTTTGTGTCCATGACATTGTCACGCTTGCATCAATTATTGAAAAAGAAACCGGGGATGCATCGGAAAGACCCTTGATATCTTCTGTATTTCACAACCGTTTGAAAAAAAACATGCGCCTGCAAAGTGATCCAACCGTTATATACGGCATAAAAAATTTTGACGGCAACATTAAAAGAAAACACCTGAAGACGGTCACCCCATATAATACCTACCAAATCAAAGGGCTTCCCTTGGGTCCCATTGCAAACCCCGGCGCCCTGTCATTGCAGGCAGCCTTATACCCGGCGCAAACCGAGTATCTTTTTTTTGTGTCTAAAAAAGACACTACCCATCAATTTTCAAAAACAATCCAGGCCCACAATCAGGCGGTTAAAAAGTACCAGTTAAGAAAAAAATAATCATTCAAAACGTTCAAAGTGTTTTATATAAACAATCACAGCACCACTTTTTGATTTCTTTTTTTTATCCCATTCATACCAGATCACCAGATCCTGCTTTTTCAACTCCTGCAATACATCCTCTACAACATCGGGCAACACAGGCCCTATATCTGAATGAAGACCCTTTCCAACAATGATTCTTAAGGTAAAAATTCCCTGCTGCTTGCAGGTATGAATAAAGGACTGGGCTTTGACCTGGGCACCAATGGCAGTATAACCATGAAGATCCAACTCAATTTCAACCGGAGGATACCTCTTCAATCTTTTTTTGACCGGCACGGAGGGCGGTTTCTTTACCGGTTTTGCTTTCCCTTTTTTAAAAGAGGCTTCCAGTAATTGGATAAACTCTTCCCTGCTTGAAACCTCAGTAAAGTCATGTTCTACAGACAGGGCATCCAGCACCGGCATACCATGCTTGTCAACTTTATTTTTTTCACCGCAATCAATGGTATTTTCCGCCCCCCCTGTCTTTGCCTCCTCCTTTTTTTCAAATTCCTTCAAAAAATCATGGTTGGAATCAAAAACAGGCAGATCATTTTTATTCCGCTTTTTCAAATGTTTTTTCCCTTTGTTTTTCATGGCATTGTTTTATAATATGTTATGATAATTTTCAAGATTTTCAAGCACCTGTTATTTGACAATCCCCCCCCTTCCTGCTATGGTCGAAATCATGAATACAGGGAACATTGTAGAGTATATTGACCAGCAGAAAATTATTTCAGCGGTTATCATACAGGAAACAAAAGGCAAATTAAGATTACTGACCGAAAATAATCGGGAAGTCAATTCTTCCGAAAAAAGGCTATCACATGTATCACAGACATGTCTCGATACCCATGTGCCAAGGGATAGCATCGTTATCCAATTAAAACAGCTCACACAAAACCGTAAAAAACTATCCGAAACCATCAACATCAGGGAATTATGGGAACTGCTTCATGAAGAATCGGAAGACATTGATATTCCGACCATGACCCTTTTCTGCTTTGACCCCCCCCTGACCTGCGACCATGAAGCAGCTGTTATCCGGGCCTTTTTTCATGACAACCTGTATTTTAAATTCAACAAGATTATTTTCACTCCGTATACCCCTCAACAGGTTGAAGCTAAAAAAAGACAGATCAAAGAGGAAGAAAAAAGAGAACTCCTGATTCGGAAAGGCGCGGCCTGGATCAATGATGTCTTGAACAATAAAAACGGCAGTAACACTGAGTGTGATCAGGAAATTATTGATATATTAAAATCCTATTACCTGTTTAACAACAATTGCGCTTCCTATATGACTGCCAAACAGATCATCAAAAAATCATCTATAAATTCACCTGAACAATTGTTTAATATCTTTGTAAAGGCAGGCATCTGGGATCAAAATATAAATGTCGATTTGTTGGCCATGCAAATTCCCACTGTCTTTTCCAAAAATGTAATGGACCAGGAAAAAAACCTGGCCCGTACCCGGATTAACTTTTTTGATGACCCGTTAAGAAAGGATTTGACGAACCTTCCGTTGATCACTATTGACGGCCAGTCCACACTTGATTTTGATGATGCCATCAGCCTTGAGAATACCGAATCCGGGTATACACTGGGTATCCATATTATTGATGTGGATGCCTATATTAAATCCGATGATCCAATTGATCTTGCGGCACGGGAGCGTGCCAGTTCCATTTACATGCCGGACGACAAACTTCCCATGATCCCGCCCAATCTTTCCGAGGATCTTTGCAGCCTTAAAGAAAACGAAATACGACCGGGTATCAGTACCATTATTAAACTAAGCCGTTTTTTTGAAATCAGGGATTACAAAATTGTACCCAGTATCATCAAGGTTCACAAGCAGATGAGCTATTCCGAGGCAAACCTGTTAAACGGCAAGGATGACCCCATTACCACTCTTTATAAAATAGCCATCCGCCTGCGGGAAAAAAGACTTAAGGCAGGTGCAACTCAGATTACCCTGCCGGAAGTAAATGTATGGCTCGAGGAAAATCAGGAGATTGGATATTTAAAAATTGATCGGGAAAATCCGTCCCGCATGCTAATCTCTGAAATGATGATCTTTGCCAATTCCCTGATGGCAGAATTTCTTGCATCCAATAATGTCCCTGCTGTTTTCCGATCCCAGGCCCAACCGAAACAACGTCTCTTCAAAGGCATTGAAACCTCTTTGATCTTAAATTTCATGCAAAGAAAACAATTGAGCCGGGCCATAATCGGAACCGAGCCGGATATCCATTCGGGCCTTGGTGTCAAAGCCTATGCCACGGCAACCTCCCCCATACGAAGATATCATGATCTGCTGACCCAGCGGCAGATAAAGTCCATTTTCGGTTATGACAAAGCTTATACCAAGACCGAACTTGAAACGATTCTACAGTCCATTTCCGTAGCCATTGCAAATGCAGGCCGAGTACAGGCTTCAAGAAAGCGATACTGGATCATCAAGTACCTGGAATCCAAGAGGGGCAACACTTATGAAGCACTGGTGCTTGACTGTCACAGAGATCATTATAACGTGCTGATCAAGGAATTCATGTATGAAGCAAAGCTTCCTGTAAGCGGCGTCAAACTCAAGCACGGGGATATCATTCAGGTGACCATCCAGCATGCCGACGCCAGAAGAGACCAGTTGTCTTTATTCTTATAATTCAAATTGGGTTTTGAGTAAAGATAATAGAGCCGGAAGTTTTTGTTGTTGAAATTCCGGCTCCAAACAAATGAAATGTCAAATCTTAATGTTTAAAACTTCTCTGACCTGTGTAAACCATTGTTGCATCATTTTCATTACACGCTTCAATGGACTGGTAATCGTTTAAAGATCCGCCGGGCTGAACAACGGATTTGACTCCCTGCCGCAGTCCCACGTCAATACCATCCCGGAAGGGAAAAAATGCATCAGACACCATGGCAGATCCGATCAGACCGCCTTTGACGTCCTTTACATCCTTTTCAATCTGGACTTTCTTATCAGCATCCGTTAAATCCGCAAAAGAGACCTGATACCGTTCAAAGCAGTACCGGTCAGCCAGTTTTCGATAAGCCTTGTCAACGGCGATTTCCGCCACACCTACCCTGTCCTGCTCACCAGTGCCGATCCCGACGGTGACATTGTCTTTCACATAAATCACGGAATTGGATGTAATACCGGATTCCACAAGCCATCCGAACAGCATGTCTTCGTATTCCTGGGGGGTGGGTTCACGGTTGACCGTGTATGTTTTCCCCTTGTATTCGGTGGATGCCACAACCAGATCTTTTTCAGACAGGGTCTGGGGTACAAAAGACCACTGGGCTACCATCCCACCGTCCATAAGGGTTTTAAAATCAATGACCCGTTCGCCGATAAAACTCTGGAGCTTATCAATTGCATTGATCCTGATCACACGCAAGTTTTTCCGGGCTCCAAGGATGTCAATGACCCCGTCTTCAAATTCCGGGGCCACCACAACTTCTGCATACTGGTTGGCAATGGCCTCGGCCGTGGCCTTATCCACCGCCTTGTTCAACGCAATAGTGCCGCCAAAAGCAGCCACGCGGTCTGCCATATAAGCTTTGTTATATGCATCTTCAAGACTCTGTGCCCTTGCAGCCCCGCAGGGGTTGTTATGTTTGACAATCACGGCACAGGGGGTATCTGTAAAATATCGCAAAATATTCAATGCATTGTCTGAATCGGTCAGATTGGTTTTACCAGGATGCTTGCCGGATTGAAGCAGTTCAATGTCAGACACCAGATATTTGCCAGGAACAATGGTTCGGGCATCCCCCAAAACGAGATTTCCGTTGACAAGCCGGTAAAGTGCCGCTTCCTGTCCTGGATTTTCACCATAACGCAACCCCTTGTTAACCCCGTCAATTACCCATGACACCTTTTCATAAAACAGGGTCTGCCGGTTGTCACCATCCACAAAAGAGACCTCCAGCTGCGGGGTGAAATGATCATCCATAATTGTCTTATACATTTGTTTGAGATCTTTGGACATGGTTTATTCTCCTGATGTATAGCATGATTTAATGTCGTTGATAGATCTTGCGGCCAAATAATCAGCAATGGTGCGGTCATAGATTGCTGTATGCTCAAACGCTTTCTGGGCAAGCCCAAACCTGTCTTCAAGAGATAAAGCTCCGTTATTGACTTTAAGATTTTCCAGTATAGCCGGATATGTGGCAGGATCAACCACCGATGCCACCCGGATAAAATTTTTGGCAGATGCACGGATCATTGTAGGGCCGCCAATATCAATATTACCCCTGGCATCTTCACAGGTTACCCCCTCCCTGGCAATGGTTTCACTGAACGGATAAAGATTCACAACTACCATGTCAATGGCACTGGCATCGGTTCTTTTTAAATCGTCCTGGTGGGCAGCATTATAGGTTTCCGTCAACAGACCCAGATAAATTTTAAAATCAAGGGTTTTGACAAGCCCCCCCTGAGTTTCCGGCTGGCCTGTATAGTCAGACACCTGTTTTAAACATGTATCGGCTTTTTTCCCTAAAATCTCTTTTATCTTGCCATAAGTTCCGCCGGTTGACAGGATCAAAATCTCCGGGTTTAAATCGATCAGCCCCGGAATAAAGGTGTCCAAACCGGATTTATCAGACACACTCACCAGAATAGTCTTGATTTTCACCTGGTCATCAATTTTTTCGACCACATTCTTGCCCATAATTTTTCCTTAGATTTATTGTAAACAGTTAATATTTTTCTTTTTATGATCCAGATAAATAATATAATTAACCCCTTAAAGTCAAGTTTCTATACATCGGCGGAGTGGATAAGGGTCGTTCGATCGCACTATTGTTGAGGATCTTAACCTTCGCTACTTTATTAAAAGAGAAAATTTTCCGGTCCATATGACCCCGGATAATTATTCCGGTCTTTGAAGAATAACGACATATTCCGGCGTCATTAACAACGACATCCGTCGTGTCATGAATGTGAGGTTAAAATCACCTTGATTAGGGACTTGAACATGCTGAAAAAGAATTTAAACTTCTTGCCCAAGCTGTTGACCAGGAACTGAAACAGGGTGAGAGTCTTGCTGAACATGCTGCTAAAACCGCCAACACTGAAGAAGCCCGGGAATAATGTAAAAAAATTAATAACTCCCTGAAGGCTATTGAAAAATACCATACCAGCTATCAAGAACATGTCCACCAAGTATTTACCCTGATCAATAAAGGCAAAATTCATGAAGCAGAAGCACTGGCAGAAAAAATAGAAACAGAAGAAGAAAACCTTGACCATGAATTGGAACAATTCTTAAAAAAAGTTGAAAACTTCACACAGAAAGCAACTCTCAAAGCAGAACATGCCGGAAATGCGAATGCTCTGATGAAAGAAGCAAATCAAAGAATAAAAACAGCCAATGCATCCATGGATCAACTCACCCATTCCATGGAAGATATTTCCAGGGCCAGCAAAGAAACCTCTAAAATCATAAAAACCATAGATAAAATAGCGTTCCGGACAAATTTGCTTGCATTGAACGCCGCTGTAGAAGCAGCCAGAGCAGGGGAAGCGGGAGCAGGCTTTGCTGTTGTAGCCGATGAAGTAAGAAATCTTGCCATGAGAGCGGCAAATGCTGCAAAAAACACAGCAGCACTCATTGAAGGCACTGTCAAAAAAATGAATGACGTGTCAACCCTTGTGTCTATCACCAGTGAAGCCTTTGGCACGGAAGCGGAAAGTACGGGCAAGGTTGGACAGATAGTTGCGAAAATTTTTAGAGCATCCGAGGATCATGCCAATGGCATTGAAAAGATTAATATCGCCATCAGTGAAATGGACAAGGTGGGCCAGCAGAATGCTGGCCCATGCTGCAAAAGCAATACGACCGGAACAAATGATACCATTTGATGACGATGACAGCTTTAAAGATTTTTAATCAAGGCAGTCATTACCGAGTTAGAAGCTTTTTTGCCGCTGATGTTTGTTTAAAATTAAAAGAACATCTAAAGGGAAGAAAGCTTCTTCCAAAAAGACTTAACCCTTTCTCGATGCTCGAGCGGGATCATTAAAACCGGTATTTTTTCATTAAAAACGAATCTGCCGTCATCAGGTATCCCGGCTGGATCTGAAAATCTCATAAAAGTGTTGTCCGAGAGAAACAGAGTCAGCATGTCGGATAAATTCCCAAAAAATCCATTTTCATCCACATGCTCGATGACTTGTGAAAAAAGGGTATTGAATGTCAAAACAATAGGCGGGACCTGTGCATACCCTTTTTCACTGCAATGGACCTGGGACATCAATGCCCTACAGCCAAAGGGGCGGACCTCATACAAGACACACAAGTCATCCGCAAGCAATGGGCATTTTCCCCAGGAAGGGTCATTTTCTTCTTCAGGAACTTCTTTGCCTTCAACACACAGCCGGGCAAACCTGTTTGTAGTCATCTTTGGAATATATCTTTTTTGTGGAAAACAATGGTTGATCCGGGCCTGAAGCTCTTTTTTTTCCCGTTGGGTTAAAGCCTCAATCAAAAATTCAGCCTCAAGTGTTGTCAGGGTGACATTACAGGTACAGCAGGACGAACATTTTTTTTGGCATACCCCCTCCATATGATCCATGGCTTCATCATAAAGCGAATAAATTTTTTTCAACCGTTCAATACCGGGATTACTCATTTGCTTTTTCATTTAAAACTCTTTATTTTTTTGACAAACTTGATTATTTTTAAATTAATTTTGTATTGCATTGCATTTGTATATGAAAATATTAAAAAATTCAAACAGTGACTTTCATGTTTTATTGTGAGCAAAACAAGGCGAAATAACAACTCTGCCCTTGGCAGTTACTCTAATTTATTGAAACAGTCAAATTTCTTGCCCTGACTTGGATAAAAAAACTGGTTTGAATACAAGAACTGGTTTGAATACAAAAAAAGGATATAAAATATGATTCCATCAAGAATGCATCAGTTTCTGCACGATGCCCTGCCCGACCTTATCTGGAAAAACCGCCTGATCAAGGATGGTCCTTTCAGATTCCTTGAGTTCGGCCCTCTGGATGTTGACCGTCTTCAGCGCTTGGGGATTAAAGTGGACCGCTTGGGGCCACGGCTGGTATCCTGCATGTGGAATGATGAGAGCCCTGTGGAAATCGGCGGATTTCTTGTGGTGGACAACCTTGCCATGGGGCAGCCCTCCATGGGTGGAACAAGGATGTTGCCGGACATCACCCCGGATACCATCCATAACCTGGCAAGGGGTATGACCCTTAAAAATGCCGCTGCCGATCTTCCCTTTGGAGGTGGCAAATCAGGTATTATCCGGCCTGAAAATCTTAGCAAGGAAGATCGGTATGAGGTAATCAAAGGATTTGCCAGGCTGTTACGGCGGTACAAAAAAATGTATATCCCGGGTCCGGATGTGGGAACCAATGATGCGGACATGAAAACCTTTGCCATTGAAAACGGCCTGAACAATGTGGTCTCAAAACCGGCAGATATGGGCGGCAACCGGATTGATGAACTGGGAGGAGCCGCCAACGGCATTGTGGTGGCCACAAAAGCACTGCTCGAACAACTTCCCCGGTTGAAACAATTGCCCCAGTTTAAAAACCTGATCATCCCCAAACCGTCTGACCTGGATATTATTATCCAGGGATTCGGTGCTGTAGGTGCCAACGTGGCAAGGCTTTTCCATGAGTATGACCAGGACAACTGTCCTGTTATCAAAGGAATCAGTGACGAAAATGGTTATCTTTTAAATTCAAAGGGCCTGCCATGGAAACAGCTGTTTGACATGTGGAAAAAGGTGGGTGCCGTTACACAAAAATATTTCCATGATCACATCCTGCACAATAAGACCCCTGATTTAAACCGAATGGTATTTTCCAACTCCTGCAACAACCTTTTAACCGAATCCGCGTTTTGCATGATTCCTGCCTCGCCAGTATTTAATTATCTGGATGTGGATGCCTCGAGCAACCCCGCCATGACAACCGACAGGATGGGTACCTGGCAGATCATTGTCGAAGGAGCCAACACCTATTCACCGAACCCGGCAAGAAAAGCCGAGCGCAAAAGGATGGAACGTCATGTCTACAGGGACAAAGGCGTTCTGATTGCAACAGATTACCTGGTGAACTCGGGAGGAGTCATTTATGCGGCCCATGAAAGGATTATTCCCACACCGGATCACCTGCTTATTCCAAAAGATATTTTAGGCAACTCAACCGCCATTAAAGGCTGGCTTGAAAAAAACCGGGATGAGTTTGAAACGCTTGCGGAACGCCGCAGAAAAGCTGCAGTTGAAAAACTTGAAACAGTTATCCGGCGAAACATGAAAGAACTCATTGACGGCCTTTGCAAGGATGCCGACAGCCTGCCCTGTGAAATTGCAGAACAAATAAGTGTCCAGCGGATTGCCTCCATGGAAAAATCAAGAACAGCCCGGGATGTCATGGAAAATGCGCCTACCATAGGCGTTGATAAAAACATGACAGATGCAGCCCGTTTATTAGTAGATGCTCATGCTCCAATTGTTAACATCGTATCTGAAAACGGCAAACTCATAGGCATTGTGACCAACTGGGACATTACCAAAGCCATGGCATCAAACCTGCCCATGGATTCCCCTTTAACCCGCGTTATGACGGCTGATGTCATCACCAACCATCCTGATGCCACCATTATTGACTGTATCCGAAAGCTGGAACACCATGAAATTTCCGCAATGCCCATTGTTGAAGAAAACAAAGTCGTTGGATTTATTTCAGGTGACATTCTGGCCAGGCAGACCCTATTCAGGCTGTTGCAAACCATGAAACCATGAAACAAAAAATCTCAGTCCGCATCCGCCAAAGAACAATCGCTTGTCAGGTTGCTTTCCAGCATGTTAAGCAACTTGACTTGCCAATTCATTTTTTTTTTAATGTCACCATTTCTTATCCAAAATTTTTAGCCCCAACACTTATCCCCAACACATAGTGTTTCAATGCCATCCGGGATTTGTTTGCCTTATTTTTTCTATTATTCCGAAGCATTGGTACTGTTATTGCTCTTATAAATCACAGGTGTCAAAAAAACCTGTTTGTTGGGGTGGTAAATATTTATTCATGTAAGGAGAAAAAAATGAATCAAATTTCAGAAGAAACCGGTTATAAACCTGGATATTATGGCAAAAAAAGACTGAGTGCCGCAGCCTGGACAGATGCGAATATCAAAGAATGGAACAAAAATCAGGAAAACAAAAAACAGGAAGAAAAAACCCCGGCAACATACCATAATATTTGTTTTTCACGACAAATCGGAGTGGGGGCGCTGGAAATTGCAGACCTTCTGTCTGAAATCATTCACTATCGTGTGATTGACAGGGAAATCCTGGAGCATATGGCGCAGGATACCAATCTGACACAAAAAATAATTGGATTTTATGATGAACGTTACCCCGGAAAAATGAGTGAGTTGTTCTCCATGCTCATCAATGAAAAAACCTTTATAAAAAGTGATTATGCACGGCAATTGGTAAAGACCGTCACGGCCCTGGCCAATACCAAACCCACTATTTTTGTGGGCCGGGGAACCCATCTGATCCTTCCCCGTCAAACTGTTTTGGCGGTAAGATTTATCTGCAGCAAGGAATACCGGGTGGAACGTCTGGCCAAAATGATGGATATTGATCCGTCAAAGGCTGAAAAACAATTAAAGGTCATTGATAATGAACAACATCAATTTTTCAAGACTGTTTATCAAAAAAAAGAAGCCCCTGTCGAAGAATTTGACCTGGTGATCAACCGGGATCATATCAGCGGGGCAGCTCAGGCAGCTAAAATAGTGGCATGCGCTTATGAACAAAAGTTCGGATAATACCATCAAAAACCGGCACCTTCATTAAAAGGGCAGGAGTATCACTCTTGCCCTTTTGAAGGACAAGGCCATTGCAGGGTTTGCCCTCCTTGATAACCCGGTTGCTGCTATATGATTTTACCAGTCAATGGGAAAATAGTCCTTTAAAAATTTACCGCACCAGTGTTTTCCCGTCAGGATGCCGTGGAAAAACGGGTCGCAGATCCTTGCTGCACCGTCCACAATATCAAGGGGCGGCTGAAAATCATGGCGGTCTTGTTTGAGTCTTGCCAGGACAGCAGGATCTTCATCCGTTACCCAGCCTGTATCCACGGCATTCATAAAAATCCCGTATTTGGCCAGATCACTTGCTGCCGTATGGGTGAGCATGTTCAATGCAGCCTTTGCCATATTTGTATGGGGATGTCGACTGCCTTTTTTAAACCTCAAGAACTTGCCTTCCATGGCAGAAACATTGACAATGTGCTTTTGACCTGTGTAATCATGTTTCATCAAATCTGCCAGCCGATTGCACAAAACAAAAGGAGCCACGGAATTGACCAGTTGAATTTCCAGCATTTCCGAAGTCTGGATATCCCCCAGCCTCAACCGCCAGGAATTGGTTTTCCGAAGATCCACCTGCTGGAGGTCTGCATCCAGCTTTTCTGCGGGAAAGGCCTTTGGCACATCCAGGGTATGATCATAGGAATAAGGAATCTGGGACAACCGGGCAGACATGCGCAAACCCACGCCGGGCGCAGTGCCGTTCCAGGTAACAGGCAGTGCCTTTTCCGTACCCACATTTTCTGTCTGCCCGTATTCCAGCCGGGAAATACAGGTCTGGTACTGACCCAGAAGTGACTGGGCATCCTTTGGCAACTGGGTCACCGCTGCTGTTTCATTTTCCATGAGATGGGCATAAAACCCGGGTGGCCGCCTTACTGTCTGGGCTGCATTGTTGATGAGAATATCCAGGCGCTGATAGTTTTGCTTGATATAATCACAAAACAACTCCACACTGGGGGTGTGGCGAAGATCCAGCCCGTAAACCTGGAGCCTGTGTCCCCATTGGGAAAAATCAGGCTCCCTGGAAAACCGAAGGGCAGAGTCGTTGGGGAAACGGGTGGTGGCAATCACCCTTGCCCCGGCCTTGAGCATCATCAAGGTGGCCTGGTAACCGATCTTTAGCCGTGAGCCTGTTATCAATGCCACCTGCCCTTTTAAGGATGCCGTCTGGAAACGTTTCTGATAATTGAGTTCCGCACATTCCGGGCACATGGCATCATAAAAATGATGCAGCCGTGTAAATTCAGCTTTGCACACATAGCAGTTCCTCGGTGTTTCCAGATGCTGTTCATTTGCTTTTTTATCGGTTTGCCTTTCCTGGAATGAAATCTGCCGTGGAGCGATAAAAACATCAGTTTGCCTGGCCTTGCGAATCCCTGTACCCGCTCTCATCCGACGCTCTTTTTCCACAATGGCAAGGCGCTTTTGTCGTTTTCTGTCTTTTTTGCGTTTTTTAATTTCCGCCCGGTCAGGCCTGGATATTTTTCCGGCCGCAGTGATCAGGGCAATCCTTTCTGGGTCCGGCAGGCAAGCCAGAAGTTCAGACCGGTCCGCAAGTTTTTCCAAAAAAGGAATACAACTGCGCAAGGCTGCCAGAATTTCCAGTTCGTCTTTGTTCATTGTATCTGTACCATTGAGATTTGTATGATTAGGATTTGTACTGATATTGCTCACCTTATATTACATCCTTAGTTCCGGTCCAAAACACATAGTGACCTTGTTTAAAAGAATGAAATTATTATAGATTTTCAATGAATTTGTCAATCAAACTTATCACGAATATCAACACAAACCAAATGCCGGAGTATTAATAAATACTTAAATTCAATAATAATGCACGATAAAAAAAACAAGAGTCCAAATCAATCCTAAACAATTAATACCAACAATTAATACTTGACATGACAATTATTATTATATACTAAAATAGGCTAATAAATTCAGATATGAAATCTGGAAAAAACTAGTATTTTTTAAATAAGCAATATAGCCAGGAAGGCATTATACAATGAGTGTATAATTGTTTTCCCGGCTTTTTTTTTGTTAGGTGACTATACTATTATAAGCAAATTAGAAGGGCAGCCTTTCCTGGCGAGGATAAGCGGCTGCCCTCCATGGAAATCCCCTTGAAAAGGAATCCTTAAAGATTTTATAGAGGAATCTTGATTTTTGGTCAACGGCTTAATTCTTTATTGATCAAATTCATGGGGAATCAACAAAGGGGACCGGTAACTTAGGTATGGTACCCTCAATGCTTTATAACTGACTATATTTTCCCCTGATACAATGTTCACACCAAAATTTATGGAGAATAATTATGCCAAAAATCAGAACCTTAATCCTTTGTATAACGTTGACTGCAATTTCATTTTCCAATGCCTTTGCACACCACTACTGGATAAGCCCGGAAACCTTTTCACCAAAAGAAAACACCACGGTCAAAACCGCTTTCACCGCCGCTCATACATTTTTTACAAATGAAGAGATCCCGGATGTTACAAAATTTGAGATGTTCGTGGTCAACCCCATGGGAAGAGTATTTCCACTTGCCTATTCAAGGGCTACACCAGAAGCTGCCCTGGCAGACGTTGCAATATCTGGACAGGGCTCTTATATTGTTTGTGCCGTATCCACAAGCCCTGGGTACTGGAGCCAAACAAAGGAAGACTGGCAGCCCGGAAAAAAAAATGAGGTTCCAGGTGCCATCAAGGGCTGGAAATACGTCAAATCAATAAAAACCTTTTTAAAATGCAAAAAATCATCTGATTCCTATGATGATCATCTCGGATTTGAGATTGAAATAATTCCGCAAAAAGATCCGTCAACACTGAAGTCATCCGACTCCCTGCCGGTTCTGGTTGTTTTCCGGGGCAAACCGATAGAGAACACACAAGTGTCTGCAATTTACGAAGGATTTTCTTATAATAAAAACAAATCAAAATCACCGGTTGAAACAAAAACCAATTCCAAAGGCATGGCAATAATAAAGCTGAACAAACCTGGAAAATGGCTGATCTTTGCAAAGCATGAAGAATACACCCCCAAAAGTCCTCTGGCGGATAATGAAAATTACCGTGCTTATATGATGTTTGAGGTAAAATAAACCCAAAGCGTCTCTTGTAATCAAAAAAATTTAATGGTTCTAAATAGGTGCATCTAAATCCGTTATTTTTGTTTACTCAATTTTTGTACCTCTCTTTGATCGCTGAACAAACTTTCAGAAAAAGCATTCATTCAAAATTAGCATGCATACAAAAAAAATGAGCTATAAAACGGCTTTTTATACACCCAATCTATAAACATATCTGAATAATAAATTTATAGGATTAAGCCATTAAAAATGGGGAT
Source organism: Desulfobacula phenolica (assembly GCF_900105645.1). Classification (NCBI taxonomy): domain Bacteria; kingdom Pseudomonadati; phylum Thermodesulfobacteriota; class Desulfobacteria; order Desulfobacterales; family Desulfobacteraceae; genus Desulfobacula; species Desulfobacula phenolica. Next base: position 107,107 of record NZ_FNLL01000004.1, read on the forward strand.
GATCTATTAATAAGGAACTTATCAAAATGAAATTCAAACGATTTTTAGTACCACTGTGTTTTAGTTTTATATTGTTCATAAGCTTTCAAATTCAAGAAGCCTTTTGCCAGGAAACAGATAAAAAAAATGAAAAGACAAAAACCACCTCAAAATCACCAGATGTATCATTTTCCATAGGAGAAATTGTTGTCACAGAACAAAAAGGGGTATCGGCTAAGATAGATTTACCCGGATCAGTAGATGTTCTCAACTATGACAAAATCAAGCATGAAAATGTGGACAATGCCATGGATTTGCTGTTAAAAATCCCTGGAATCGCTGTTGGTGATTATGGCAGCGGCGGTTATCCCAATGCGTTTACCCTCAGGGGACACGACATGATGAGCCACGGAAACCACACAGTTATCACAATTGATGGTATTCCCATCAGCACACATCTTGAAGGTGCAGATGGAGGATCAGACCTGAACCAGCTTGCACCAGAAGAAATCCAGAGCATGGAAGTTGTAAAAGGCCCCATTGACGCCCGGTATGGAAACTGGAACAGGGCTGGTGTCATTCATTATAACACCAGACAAAGAGGAGATTTTTTAAAGGCCAAAACTTTCATAGGCAGCTGGGATACGAAAAAACTCTATGGATCAATCGGACAGGAGCATTTGGACAACAAATTTAACCATATCTATTCTGCAGAGTATTATTCCACCGATGGTTGGCGGGATCACTCCCAGCGGGAAAGAAAAAACGGCTATGGAAAATGGTTTTACAGACCCAGCGACGAACTTGAAATCGGTTTTACCACACATGCCTACAAAGGCACATGGGATTCTGCAGGATATATTTCCCAGGAGCAATGGGACAAAACTCCCCGACAAAGCGCCTCTGATTCCGATGATGGCGGGTACAAGGAAATCCTCGAAGGGGCATTGCACATAGACTTGGATATCACACAAGCCATGATGCTTGAAACAAAAATCTGGATGATGGACAATTCATTTGCTCGATTTTCAAGCTGGGGGGAATCCCAAAGTGAAAGCTTCCGGGACAACAGAACCTATGGTTTTCTGACAAATCTGGCATGGGAACCTGCCATGAAAAACAATAAAAATCTGAGACTTGACTGGGGAGTGGATTATCGGAAATTTGATGATCATACTGAAAATTGGGATACTCAAAACCGTATGAGAATAAATAATACCGCCTATGGTGATTATATCTTCAATAATTACGGAACGTATTTTAAAGCTAATTATGACCCGGTAAAATTCCTGCGTATCTTTGCCGGTGTTCGGCAGGACTGGTTTAACGGAGATAAAACCGACAGCAGTGATCTGATAAAAAAAGACATGACAAAATTTGAAGTCACCTCCTGGAAGTCCGGTGTCATAATCACCCCTCTTCAATGGTTCAGTGTTTACGGAAATTTTGCAACCACTTTTCAGCTTCCCTATGGCACCCGCAAATATGATGAAAATTCGGGGGATTCACGAGAATTTTTTTTCTGGGAAACCGGCATCAAGGTAAACCCTGTAGAATGGCTTCTTTTAAGATATGCATACGCAGAACAGGAAGAGGAACGGTATACCCAGGACAATATCACCCTGGAATGGATATATGAGGGAGATGCCATACGCAAAATTCATGAGGCAGAGTTAAATTTGATTCCCCATCAAGACGTTGAAATTTTCACATCATATACATACCATGACACCGAATATACGGGTGGCTCCAATGCTGGTAACGATCTGGCTTACATACCAAATCATATCTGGAAAACAGGTGTCAACTATACCCTTCCCTGGCGAACAACCCAGATCCGGGCATGGTATAATCAAGTTGGCCGGTACTTCACTAATGCCGCCAATACTTATTCTTACGAAGGATACGGCACCATTGATCTGAAAATTATCCATCAGTTTAATGAGAAATGGACAGTGACGCTTGATGGAAAAAATCTGGCGGACAAAAAATATGCCGGATTTGTGTGGGCAGGTTCTAACGGTAACCAATATGCAGTCGGTAATCCAAGATCTGTTTACCTGACATTAAAATATGAATTTTAATGTCAATAACTGCCACAGGCAGATCTGTCATTTTGTCTTGGCTTGTACTCAAAAAAACATGAAAGCCGCTGTTAGTATTTTTTAAAACTTTCACATAAAAAATCTTTTACTGCTGGGATCTGCCGCTTTTCATCTGCGGCAGATCCCCATTTTTATCCCCCTGGCAAATCAAACTTGAGTACAAAGCAAAACACATATAAACCCAAGCAATTTCTTTAAAAATAACTGGAGCCATCCCAGCAGTGTGTACAAAGTTTATTTTTGGGAAGACCAATGGCAGCAACCAGATCATCCAGTTTCTGGAACCTGATGCTGCTCAGGTTTAACCGGTCAATAATTCTGCCGATCATGGCTGAATGTTTTTCAGATCCATCCACGGCATAATCTGTCAAATCAATATCTTCAGTTCCTTCAATATCATAAATAGCTTTCCTGCCCGCAAGGTCAAGGGTTGATCGTGAGGTTGAAAAATTCAAAAACTCACAGGGGTGTATAAGGCTTGGGCAGGCAACTCGCATATGAACTTCCTTTGCACCATATTCATATAAAATCTGTGTATTTTCTTTTAACTGGGTGCCCCTTACAACGGAATCATCACAAAATATAATACGCTTTCCCTCAATAAGTTCTCTTACGGGAATCAGTTTCATCCTGGCCACAAGATCCCTCATGTCCTGGTTCTGGGGCATAAAGCTTCTGGGCCAGGTGGGTGTGTACTTCACATAAGGCCGCATAAAAGGAACCTTGCTGGCATTGGCAAATCCAATGGCATGTCCGATACCTGAATCAGGTATACCCGCTACAAGATCCACGTTTTCAGTTTCTCTTTTGGCCAGGGCCGCACCACAATTATACCTTACCTTTTCCGTATTAATTCCTTCATAAGAAGATGCCGGATAGCCATAGTATACCCATAAGAATGAACAAACCTGCATCTCTTTACCCGGCGGCTGAACCTGTTCAATCCCTTCGGGTGTTATTTTTATGATTTCATTTGGGCCGACATAATGTTCAACCTCAAAACCAAGATTTGAAAACGCACTTGATTCTGAACTGGCTGCATAGGAATCCTCGCCTTTGCCTATCACAATGGGAGTTCTGCCCAACTTATCTCTGGCAGCATAGATTCCTGAATCGGTTAAAATCAGCATTGAACAGGAGCCTTTAATCTTTGACTGGGCATTTGCAATGCCTTCTTCAAAAGACCCTTTCTGGCTTATCAGAATTGCTACAAGCTCTGAGGGATTGATCTCACCCTGGCTGGTTTCCGCAAAATGAATATTCTGTAAAAATGCTTGCTGGGCAAGCTCATCAAGATTTGAAATCCTACCCACTGTAACAACGGCAAATTTTCCAAGATGAGAATGAATGATAATCGGCTGGGAATCGGTATCGCTGATGACCCCTATCCCCATATTTCCAGTGAGTTTATCAATATCCGACTCAAATTTTGATCTGAAATATGCATTTTCAAGGTTATGAATTGTCCTCTGAAATTCTTTTTTATCCACAGTTGCCATGCCACCTCGTTTGGTTCCTAAGTGTGACAAATAATCTGTCCCATAAAAAAGCTCTTTATTACACGACCTTTTAAAAGCACAGCCGAAAAAACCGCCCATAATGTCTCTCTTTCATTTTTTAAAATTGATCTTTCCCATTCTAGTTCACATTTCTATTTTCATACCACCCCGATCAATTAATCATTATTATTTAAGATGTCAAACAAATAAAACTCTTTAAACTGACTGAAACATGCTTTTATATTGTAATTCTCAACTGATTAACGTATTTAATAAGAGTTTGTATGGAACAAAACTAAATTGACAATATATTCTTACAATCGAACCATATACCCCCTGTCAGGAGAAAAAAATGACTGCCGATATATTTTATATGGATTTAGAGGCCACTTCCAGAGAAAATCTTCCCCAAAAGCTTTCAAGACTGATTAAAAAAGCAGGTATTGAAAACATTTTAAATGAAAAAGATCTGACTGCCATAAAAATCCATTTCGGCGAACAGGGTAATACAGCCTATATCAGACCGGTATTTATCCGGAAAATCATCCAGACAATCAAAGAATTTAAGGCAACCCCCTTTCTTACCGATGCCAACACCCTGTATGTGGGAACGCGATCAGACTCGGTGTCTCACATTCATACCGCCATTGAAAACGGATTTTCTTATTCCTCAATGGACGCCACCCCCATTATTATTGCCGACGGATTAAGGGGAAAAGGCGAAACACCAGTCACTGTTGACCAGAAACACTGCAAACAGGTTTATATCGGTTCTGAAATCATCAATGCGGACGCACTGGTTTCCGTGGCCCATTTTAAAGGCCATGAACTGTCCGGGTTTGGCGGGACTCTCAAAAACTTAGGTATGGGATGTGCCTCCAGGCGGGGAAAGCTTGATCAGCATTCCAATGTGAGTCCCAAAATCAAAAGGAAAACCTGTATAGGATGTGGAGAATGTGAAAAACACTGCCCTTCCGGGGCCATATGCCTGGAAGAAAAAAAAGCCTACATTGACAAAAAAAAATGTATAGGGTGTGGCGAATGCATTGTCAGGTGCCCGACTGAATCTGTAAATATCAACTGGAATCAGACGGTCCCTGTTTTCCTGGAAAAAATGATGGAATACACCATGGGGGTTCTTAAAAACAAAGAAAATAAAAAAATTTTCATCAATTTTATTACGGATATTGCCCCTAAATGCGATTGCCTGTCTTATACTGAATCCCCTATTGTAAGTAATATCGGAGTCCTTGCATCCACCGACCCTGTAGCCATTGACCAGGCAAGTGCCGACCTTGTCAACCAGCAGCAAGCGCTTCCCGGAACTGTTCTTGCGACAAACCTTAATCCGGGTGAAGACAAATTCAAAGGACTTTATCCGTCTGTTGACTGGGAGCATCAACTGGAGTATGCCGAGAAACTTAAACTGGGCACTCGAAAATACAAACTGATCAAATTAGAAACACTCTCATATAAAAAATAAAATCACGGATAAGGAGAGTCCCATGTCCATTATTAATTTTCTTGAACTCAAAGAAAAATTTGAGATTCAGGCCTACCGGAAACCAGACACACTGGATAAACGAAATCATATTCCATTTTCCGGTTCCCCCCGAAAACATCCATATGAAAAATTCAGGGTAATTTTAATTGCCGACCCGTTTACGGACAACACCTTTTATTATGAATTCAGAGTTGAAGATATTGCCTTTGCTGAAGAACTGCCCAGCATCGCCAACCTGGAAGGTGAATCTGTTTCAATGGTCCGTATCTGGGTAAAAAAACAGAGCATCGCGATTCGATGTACCCCGTTTATTGTAGATACGATACGTCGCAGATGATTTCAACAAATACCAACTAACGGCCATGGCAGATTAAACTGCCACAACAAACAAAAGAGATCTACTTCCAACAAGTTAGAAGTTCTTTCATATGACTGCCACGGGCAGACTTGTTCGTTCACCTTGGTTTGCCCACAACAAAGATTGAAAGTCGCTTTATTAATTTTTTAAGACTTTCATGTGAAAACGGTCTTAGCTATGTGTTTATTCAACATGATGAATCTTGCCGTTTATGACAAAAGACAATTGCCCGTTTTTTTCTTCCATGAATTTTGAAATTTTTAACAAAGCGCGCGGGGTAAATTTAACCATGTGTTCAGGGGTTTGAAAATAGAGGTTATCATCTTTGACAAAAAGTTGTTCCGAATCAAACTCAACTGTATCATTATTATTTAAAACAAAAATCATTCCTTCTTTTTCTTTTATATCAACCACAAATAGTGCTGTATCTTCATAGTGAAAATATACTTTTTCTTCAACCTCATCGCTTACCTGGTGAACATAGTAACCCTTTTCATCTTTTTTTATGGATGAATTAAAATATTTTATGATTTTAGGGTGTTCAAATTTTCCGTGTTCGTTATTCCAGTTGCCGTTTTTATCCATCCAGAAAACAGCTTCTTCTTTTGATACAATAATCTGTTTACGCATTTGTGACACCATCCATAGCACCTTCAATTTTACAATTTTATATCGTTTTGCTTACCATTACACCGGTGATATCATCCTCACTAGCACAAGGCAATTAAAACATTATTGACCGGAATAAAAACGGGTGCAAAAACAAGATATTTTTGCACCCGCTAAAATTCCGGATGGCCCGGTCAAAAAAATCAAATTTAAATCAAAGCATCAGGCTCCATAATACACCCGCAGCAATGGCTGATCCGATAACACCGGACACATTGGGTGCCATGGCATGCATCAGCAAAAAGTTAGTCGGATCTTCTCTTTGACCAACGATTTGAACAACACGGGCTGAATCAGGTACGGCAGAAACCCCGGCAGCTCCTAACAGCGGATTGATCTTGGATTTTAAAAACAGATTCATAAATTTTGCAAAAAGCAGACCGCATGCGGTTGCCAGCCCAAATGAAAACGCGCCAAGAGCAAAGATACCAACGGAACTTGGAGTAAGGAAAACATCACCCTGGGTACTGGCACCAACTGTAAGTCCCAATAGTATGGTGGCAATATCAATGAGTGAATTTCTTGCCGTATTGGCAAGCCTTTCAGTTACAACAGCCTCTTTTAAAACATTTCCAAAACAGAGCATTCCCAGCAGCGGAAGAGCGGCAGGTGCTATAAAGCAGCAAAGAAGAAATGCAACAACAGGAAAAATAATTTTTTCTCTTTTTGAAACTTCCCTGGGTTCTTCCATTCTGATCAGACGTTCTTTGCGGGTTGTCAAAAGCTTCATAATCGGCGGCTGGATAACGGGAACCAGAGCCATGTAAGAGTAAGCAGCCACGGCAATGGGACCAATCAAATGCGGTGCCAGTTTTGCCGTTAAAAATATAGCGGTAGGACCGTCAGCGCCACCGATAATACCGATGGAAGCAGCTTCAAGCGGCTCAAACCCAAGGGCAAGCGCCCCTAAAAATGTAATAAAAATACCTGCCTGGGCAGCCGCACCCAGCAGCATAAGAACCGGCCTGGCCAACAGGGTTGAAAAATCAGTCATAGCACCGATCCCCAGAAAAATGAGCGGGGGATAAATACCCTGGGTAACACCGAAATACAGGTAATGAAGCACTGAATTGGGTTCATAAATCCCTAATCCCAGCCCAATAAAAATCGGAATGTTTCCAACCAGCATACCAAATCCGATGGGCACTAAAAGCAATGGTTCATAATCCTTGGCAATGCCGAGATAGACAAACACCAGCCCAACAACGATCATGATAATATTACGGTAATCACACAGATAAAAACCTGTGTTTTGAAAAAAATCTAAAAATAACGCATCCATATTATGTCCTCTTAACTTATCAATTCCTTCAGATCAATTCCGTCATGAAACAGCTTTATCAAACCGCTCTTTATCCCAAGTGAAAAGCCCTGCTCCATCGGAAATAATTATCCGTGTTGCCAGAAGATTATTCAAATTCTCATGGGGATCTTTTAAATCACTGGTTTTGGCAAGATGAAGCAGCCTGGACAATGAAAAATGATCCTCCATTGTCCTCACAAGAAGAGAAAATTGTTTGGCAACTTCCTTGAAACCAGCCAGATCCTTGATATCCTCTATCTTCATTTCCGCTGGTATATCTATCGATACTTCTTCAAAATCATCTTCCGGCTTTTTTGCCGAAAAAAACTCTTTGATCAAAGAAGGGTTTTCCCACAAGGCAAGAACCTTGTAGAGTCTAGAGATCACCAAAGAAAGCGTGACCAGGCCTGAAAATACGATTGATACACCGACAACGGAAATAGCCCACCCGTTGTTGGCATTAATTGCTTCTATTCCGTACAAACGTATACCTCCATTAAAATTGTTCAGGAAGACTTATGTCTTCAATATTTTTTGCAAATGATGCGGTGTTATCAAGATACGCCTGCCAGGCATTCATAATGGCCTCTGCACAAGCCGAATCCTCCCTGATAACGGTTAAAAAATTCTTCCGCGACACCGCAAACACATATCCTTTTTCAAGGACGCTTAAAGTGGTTTTATATATCCCCTTGACAGACAAGAGTTCCATCCCGATAAAATCCCCGGGTGTTTTCAAAACAACACCCTTGCCTTTATCCATAGCCAGCAGAACAGTTCCTTTTCCTAATAGAAAAAAGTACTCTGCCTTATTTTCAGCTTGTGCAAGGATATCTCCCGGATGTATTTCACGTCTGTCAAAAAGTGCTTCCAGCCTTTCAATATCAGTTTTTTCAAGAGAACCAAAAACCAATGATGCGGTTAGAATGTCTTTAAGATCGTCCATGATTTCCTCATAAAAAAATTAACTGTTTTTTTTTTGCAAAAAGCGGTTTATTCAAACATATTTTATGGGTCCTGTCGATAGAAAATATTACCTTTTAAGCATATAATTTAATTTCACCGATTAAACGTTTATTTCCTATAAAAAAGTCCCTGAATCAAACAGATCATAACAGTTAACTGTCATCACTTAACTGTCTTATTTTTCAAAGAATTTTAATTATATCAGCAAAGAATTGGATAGGACGGGGTCAAAGATAACAAACCTTTTGACTTTTCATTAGATATTATTGATAATTAAAAGTCATTTTTCGTTTCATATAAACTGCCACGGGCAGAACTGGTATTTCATCCTGGTTTGCCCAAGACAAAACATGAAAGTCACTGTTTGGATTTGTGAAGACTTTCATATAAAAAAAAAGAATAAGGAGACACTATGTCCAAACCAATAATATCCATTGATGAAATCTCAAAAATATTTTTAAAATCCGCCCGACAGACCCTTGAAGCCACCACCAAACAGAATATAACCTATTCTTCAACCATCCAGAAAACACCTAAAATTTCCATGAAACCCGATCTGACCTGTTTTGTCCAGTTCAATGGAGATTATAACGGACTTGTGGTGATGAACTTTTCAGCTGATGCCGCATTTGCAATCTATGAATCCTATATGACGGCCATGGGAATACCCAAAGAGGAACTTGCCTCAACAGTTGCCTCCCCGGAAGTTACGGATACCATCGGCGAGATTACCAACCAGGTCATGGGTCATCTGATCCAGGAAGTTGAAGAACACTACAACCTGAATACCGTCTTGGGACAACCCAAAGCCCTTACTCTGAACAGCTCCATCACCCTTGTCATTGATTCCGATTACGGCGAAAACCGTAGATTGTCTTTTAAAATAGGCAATTACAGTTTCCGGATTGAAATTGCAATGGAACATACAGAATTTATAATCATTTAACTGAAATACCTTTTTTTATGAATCCCATTAAATCTTTTTTTATTTTTTTAAGCTTTCTTTTGTTCTTTTCATTTCCTTTGAGCAACAGCCTTGCCATATCCATTCCGGAAGAAAATGAAGTTGCCAAAAAATTCATGACAATGATACAAAAGCAACAGAAGATATTGAATGATCCCATTGCCAATCATATGATAAGACAGGTTGGCAACCATATCCTGTCTTTTCTGCCGCCCCAGCCCTTTAAGTATTCATTTTACATTGTAAATGATGACGTGTTTAATGCATTTGCAGGCCCGGGTGCCCATATTTTTGTCTATCGGGGGTTGATTACATCCCTTGATTCCATTGATGAGCTTGCAGGCATCATTGGACATGAGATTGCCCATGCTGCAAGCCGTCATGTATCCGAATCCATTGACCGCTCAAAATTTATCAGTATCGGGAGCCTTGCAGGAATGCTGGCAGGTGCCATCATCGGTAGCCAATCAGGTTCCGATAGTGATGCCGGTGCCACACTTATGAAAGGGTCCATGGCCATCGGCCAGACTGCCATGCTCGCCTTTACCCGGGAAAATGAAACAGAAGCCGATGAAAAAGGGATTATGTTTTTAAAAAGAAGCTGTTTCTCACCGGAAGGTCTTCAATCAGGCCTGATGAAAATCAGGGCCTTGGACTTTCGGGGAACAGAAGGAATACCGGATTATGTCAAAACCCATCCTGGAACAGCCAGCAGGATTGCCCATGTTGAAACTATTTTATCCGACTATATCCCGCCTGAAAACAAGGCTGACTGCGATACTGATTTCAGATTTGATATGGTAAAATACAGACTTTTAGGACTTTATGCAGAAATTAAGCCCACATTTAACACATTAACCACACAATTAAAAGACAACCCTTCAGGCACTGATGCTGCCGCTATCCATTATGGTCTGGGTCTTGTTTATGCCAGAAAATCCATGAGAGAACAAGCTATCTTTCATCTGAAAAAAGCGCTTTCCATTAATATTTTCGATCCAATGGTCCTTGTTGAACTGGGCAGGATCTATCTGATGAATGGTGAGCCCCAAAAAGCACTCAACACCCTTAAAGGAATTGAGTCAGAACCTGTCATGGGGGTGATGGCCAAATTTCATCAGGCTGCGGCACACCTTGAACTGCGTAATCTGTCAACGGCAAAAGATCTTTTCAATACTGTTTTAAACCAGGCACCTGAAACTTATCCCAAAGCATACTACCACCTGGCAAATATTTTGTCCCTTGAAAAGAAAAAAGGCCTTTCCCATTATTATCTGGGCCTGTATTATGCTGAAATCAACAATAATAAAACCGCTATTATCCATTTAAACAAGGCATTAGAACATTTAACGGATAAGGACGACATCAAAAAGGCAAAAGACCGCCTCCATCAATTGAAAAAAGAATTTTCCAAAAACCGGGAAAAAGAACAGCATTAAACCTTATAAAAGATCATTAAAACTTGTCAAAATTTATTAAACTTTGTCAAATCGGGAGAATTGCATGGAAAAAGTTCCCCTGCCCTGGCTGGCTGATCGAAGTGCTGTGGAATATCCAAACATTTTGGCCAGCGGCACCACGGCTTTGACAACTTGAATGCCTGCTTTTGGATTGATGGATTCCACCTTCCCCCCTCTTGCATTAAGATCTGATATGGCATCCCCCATGTGGGCGTCAGGAACAAATACTTCAACCTCCATGATGGGTTCAAGAAGACCTAAAGATGCTTTTTCCAAAGCATCCTTGCATGCCATGGACGCGCCTACGGAAAAAGCAAGCTCTGAACTTCGCTCATCAAATCCTCCGTCTTCCAGCACAATGGCGACATCAACCAATGGATATCCTTTAAGATATCCGCCGTCCAAACTCTCACGAATGCCTTTTTCAATGGCAGGAATATATTGCTCAGGAACCTGCTCCTGCGTGACTTTTGATTCAAATGTAACGCCCTCCCCCCGGTTTAACGGTGAAAGGCTGATACTGACACTTGCATAATGAGATTTTCCGGAAATTTCTCTTTCAAAAACAGCACTGCCCTTTGCCTTTGCAGTAACGATTTCCCTATACACGACTTGAGGATTTCCCACATTCACATTGGTTTTAAACTCTTTGAGCATCCTTGAAATAATAATCTCAAGATGGAGTTCGCCCATACCGGATAGAATGGTCTGGCCAGTCTCCTCATCCTTGCTCACCTTTAAGGTCGGATCTTCAATAGTGAACTTTTCAAGCACTGTATCGAGTTTTTCCTGGTCGGCATGGGTTTTGGGCTCAATGGCAATGGAAATAACAGGATCTTCGTATTCCATTTTTTCAAGAAAAACAGGATAGTCCTGTGAACACAGGGTATCCCCGGTTCCGGAATCCTTGAGACCGACAATCCCGATAATATCACCGGCTGTTGCCTCTTTGAGCCGCTCTCTTTTGTTGGCATGCATTTGCAGAATTCTGGATAATTTTTCTTTTTTCTTCAACAGAGGATTAAACACCTCTGACCCTGCCTCAATTCTACCGGAATAAATCCTTGCAAAAGAAAGTTTTCTGCCTTCAATCATGGAAACTTTAAAAATCAAGGCCGCCAGGGGACCGTTTTTTTTGGGTAAAAATTCCAGTTCTTCTTCCGTATCCGGATGCAGTCCTTTAACCGGGGGAACATCCAGGGGACTGGGCAGATATGCTACAATGCCGTCCAACAGCGGCTGAATGCCTTTATTTTTCAACGCACTCCCGCAAAAGACCGGTACAATCTGCCTTGAAATGGTGGCAGACCGTATGGCGCTGATCAACTCTACAGCGGAAATATCTTCTTCTGAAAGATATTTTTCCATTATTTCATCATTGACTTCGGATATGGCTTCAAGCAGTTTGTCCCGATAGTCTGCTGCAATATCTTCAAATTCAGGGGCAATATCTTCTGTTGAATACTCGGCTCCCTGAGTTTGATCAACCCATTTGATCTGCTGCATATGAACCAAATCAATGACACCGGAAAAATTATCTTCCGCCCCCATGGGCAATTGAAGCATCACGGGATTTGCAGCCAGTTTTTCTTTGATGGATCTGACAGCGGCAAAAAAATCCGCACCTGTCCTGTCCATTTTGTTGATAAAGGCCACCCTGGGCACCGAATACCGGTCTGCCTGACGCCATACTGTCTCGGATTGAGGCTCAACACCGCCCACGGCACAAAAAACCCCCACAGCACCGTCAAGGATTCTCAATGCTCTCTCCACCTCAACAGTAAAATCCACATGGCCCGGAGTATCAATAATCTGGATAAGAGATTTTCCCCATTCACATGTGGTCACAGCAGAGGTGATTGTAATACCCCTGTCCTGTTCATCCTGCATCCAGTCCATGACCGCTTCTCCATCATGAACTTCCCCGATTTTATAAGATTTTCCAGTGTAGTAAAGAATTCTTTCCGTTACAGTGGTTTTACCCGCATCAATGTGGGCCATGATCCCTATATTTCTAAACTGACTGATATTTTTTTTTTTGCTCATTTCACAATCATCATATTTGTTTGATAAAAAAATTCAAGGTCGATGTGACCGGCAAGGGTCAAGGCATCCTTACCCTGAATCAGTATTTTAACCATTTTTATTTTTGGAATATTCAAGGTCAGGGAATTCACCAGTGAATATATGGCCAGCAACTCTGACCCGGTATCCATATTTTCAATCATTTCCTTTTCCAGGTACAGATCAACATATGCTTTTCCGTCATCTGTAATAAAAAAAGAATTTATTTTTGCATCTCTTGGCCAGGTTGGCTCAAGCAAAGGCAGTGAAGGACCTGCAATCAGGGCTTTTATGATTTCCCGGCCCAGCTGGTGCGAATCCAGTGTTGAAGAAAATCTTATGTTTACTGATTTCAAGCCGGTTTTCTGCTGGTCTGCATAATAAACAAAGCCCTCAAAAAGATCTTCATAAGCCAAAATCCCATCCTCATCCACTTCCATGCCGTTTTGTGCAACACACACACCTGACAGCAAAAAACCGGTCAGAAAAACAAATAAAATAAATCTTTTTTGCCTGGATTTCATGCTTACACTCTTGATGGATACTTTACCTTAAAATGATATCTGATACAGTATTGCCTGATAGGTGTCAAGAAAATATCCCTTGCAAATCGGTTAAGGGTTTAATAAAATTATAAGCTTAAAAAATTGCATATCAAATATTTGATACTATAATTTAAGAACAGGAGTAAATAAAATTTTATGATTCCGGGATTTGAAGCAATTGTTGAAGAAAGAATAAAAAAAGCCCAGAAAGAAGGTGCGTTTGACAATCTGGAAGGTAAAAACAAACCATTGAAGTTTGAGGATCAGCATGTTCCGGAGGAGTTTCGTCTTGCTCACAAAATACTTAAAAATGCAGGGTTTCTTCCCCCTGAAGTTGAAATTAAAAAAAAGATTACACAGACTGAACAATTGCTTGAAGCAGCACAGATTGATTCCCCGGAAAGGATGAAAATCCAAAAAAAACTCAACTACCTTTTAACCAAACTAAACACCACAAGGGGAGACAGACAATGCTCTCCAATTCTGACCGATGCATATAGGGAGAATTTAATTAAAAAGATATCATGAATTTTAAAAATAAAGATAAAGACGGACTTTTCAAAAGTATTTTCACTGCCTATTTCATTTTGCTGTTACATGTTTTTTTACTGGCAGGCGTGGGTGTTTCCATAATATTGTTCAAAGGGGTATATCACTATCTTCCCTGGATAATGGCAGGTATCGGCATTTTAGTATTATCCATTGCCTGGATTTTCTACCGGCGGATGAAAAACAGCACAACCGACATTAAAGATATCCTGTCCATGCCGGAGTTTCAGGACAGAACAGTTGAAGTCAAGCTCATGGGGGGACTTGCATCTTTTAAAATAACTCCGAAAGACAATCATGCACTTCGCATCGGCCATCACATGCCAGCACATCCGAACAGACTGCTCATTGAAGACGCCGTCAACAGGACCGAACAAAAAATTCTTGAACTGACCGCACTTTTTGAAAAAGATCTCATCACCCGGGAAGAATTTGAGAAGGCAAAACAAAACCTTATCCAGGGATAAATCAGGAGTTGACAATGGAAAAAATCAGGTTGGCGCTTTTATCCGGTGGTGTGTCTTCAGAAAGACAGGTTTCCCTTAGCAGCGGCAAACAAGTATTGGATGCCCTTGACAAGAACCGGTACGATATCGCCTTGTATGATCCCAAAACCGATTTAAAACAGCTTGTTATTGATGCGGAACAAATCGATGCCGCCCTGATCATCATGCACGGTCCCTTTGGTGAAGATGGAACTGTTCAAGGACTTTTAGACCTGCTTGACATTCCTTATCAAGGTGCCGGGGTGTTAGGCAGTGCAATGGCCATGAACAAACTTGTGGCCAAAAGACTTTATGAAGGTGCAAAGGTTCCCACCCCCTCGTATCTGTCTTTTTCACTGACTGACAAAATCAACTTTTCAGCCATTGTGGAAGCCATGGGCCTGCCGCTGGTAGTAAAACCGGCCTGTGCCGGATCAAGCGTGGGAATGAGCCTTGTCAAACAGGCAAAAGACCTGGAATCAGCCGTTGCTTTGGGATTTGACCATGACGACTGCATCATCATAGAAAAATATGTCAAAGGTATTGAACTGACCTGTGGTGTTCTGGGCAATGACACACTTGAAGCGTTGCCGGTCATTGAAATCGTTCCTGGAAAAAATCATGAATTTTTCGATTACACAGCAAAATATACCGCCGGAGAAACCAAAGAAATCTGCCCGGCCCGCATTGATGAAACAACAAGAAAAAAAGTCCAGGAACTTGCCGTCAAAGCGCACAAGGCACTTTTTCTGAAAGGATATTCCAGGACGGACATGATCCTTCACAACTCTGAATTATTGGTTCTTGAAACCAATACAATTCCGGGAATGACCGCAACCAGCCTTTATCCCCAGTCTGCACAGGTTGCAGGATACACGTTTACAGAACTCTTAGACAGACTCATTCAACTTTCAATTAAAGAACATACAAAACAAAATCTAAGGAGATCAACATGAAGATTCTAGTGGTTGGTGGTGGTGGCCGTGAACATACACTGGTATGGAAAATATCAAAAAGCCCGATGGTGGAAAAAATATATTGCGCACCGGGAAACGCCGGCACCCAAACGCTTGCACAATCTGTCCCCATCAATGCCGACGATATTGACGCATTGGCTGCTTTTGCCCTGGAAAATGAAATTGATCTGACAGTAGTAGGCCCGGAAGGCCCCCTGGTAAAAGGCATTGCAGATGTTTTCCAGGAAAAGGGGTTAAACGTGTTCGGTCCCAGCAAAGCTGCTGCAAGACTTGAAGGCAGCAAAGTCTTTTCCAAACAGCACATGCAAAAGTACAATATCCCCTGTGCCGCAGGAAAGGCATTCACTGATGCCAACAAAGCCAAAACCTATGCCAAAGCCCTTGGGGCTCCCTGCGTGGTTAAAGCAGACGGCCTTGCAGCAGGAAAAGGCGTGATCATCTGTTCCACCCTTGATCAGGCCAATGAGGCAATTGATGCCATGATCAATGAAAACGCATTTGGAGAGGCCGGTGCTGTTGTGGTTGTAGAAGAATGCCTCAAAGGGGAAGAAGCCTCTTTTATTGCATTAACAGACGGAAAAACCGTTTTGCCATTGCCAGAATCACAGGATCACAAAAGAATTTTTGACAATGATGAGGGTCCCAATACAGGCGGTATGGGCGCTTACTCCCCTGCACCGGTTCTGGATCACATGCTTCGCCAGAAAGCCATGAACGAGGTTATGATCCCGGCTGTTCAAGGCATGGCAAAAGAAGGCACACCTTTTAAAGGAGTCCTTTATGCAGGCCTTATGGTGAATAAAGACCAGATAAAAGTCCTTGAGTTTAACACAAGACTGGGGGACCCTGAAACACAGCCCATTCTCATGAGACTTAAAAATGACCTTGTACCCTTGATGGAAGCCTGTTGTGACGGAACCCTGCACCAGCACTCCACCCAAATAGACCCGAGAGCTGCCATGTGTGTTGTAGTTTCTTCAGGCGGTTATCCCGGCTCCTATGAAACAGGAGAAGAGATCTTAGGTCTTGATGAAGCCGGCCAGGTTCAAGATACGGTTGTCTTTCATGCAGGCACTGCACTAAAAGAGGGAAAAGTCGTGACGGCAGGCGGCAGAGTCCTTGGGGTAACCTCCCTGGGCCAAACCGTCAAAAGAGCCATTGAAAAGGCATATGAAGCGTGTGAAAAGATTTCTTTTAACAATCATTTTTACAGAAAAGATATCGGGGCAAAGGCTTTACAAAGGCTGTCCATACCTCCTCAAGTGGGAGTGATCATGGGAAGCGACTCTGATTTCCCGGTCATGGAAAAGGCATTGTCCATACTGAAAAAATTTGATATCCCCTACACTGTCACAGTGGCTTCCGCCCATCGTACCCCTGACAGGGCAACCGAATTTGCAAGTGAAGCAAAAAGAAAAGGGATTAAAGTTATCATCTGCGGTGCAGGTCACGCCGCCCACCTTGCAGGTGTTATTGCAGCCCATACAACACTGCCTGTTTTGGGTGTTCCCATAGACTCATCCGCACTCCAGGGAATGGATTCCCTTCTGGCAACAGTACAGATGCCTCCGGGAATTCCGGTATCCACCATGGCCATTGGAAAACCAGGGGCATATAATGCCGGTATTTTTGCCGCCCAGATCCTTGCGGTCTCAAATCCCCTGCTTGCGGAAAAACTTTCAGCCTTTAAACAGGAAATGGCTGACAAGGTCAATAAAAAGGCGCAGTCGTTTGCATGATGCAAATAAAATAATTGCTGTTGATCCGGTAAATCCGGAACCCGAAAACATTATCAAAGCCGGGAAAATACTCCGGAACAATGGAGTCGTCATTTTCCCGGCCAAATGTCTTTATGGAATTGCAGCCAGGGCTTTGGATGAAAAAGCCGTAAAAAAAGTTTTTGACTTAAAACAGCGGCCGTTGAACAACCCTATTCTTGTCCTTATCCCTTACAGGGCAATGCTTAAGGATCTGGTCAAATCCATCTCAAAACCGGCTGAAAAACTTATGGACACATTCTGGCCCGGAAATATGACCCTTGTGTTTGAAGCCAAAAATAATATTCCAACTCTATTAACTGCCGACACAGGCAAGATAGGAGTGAGACTCCCCGTGCATCCGGTTGCCCGGGCCCTTGTTGAATTAATGGGCGTTCCCCTTACCGGCACCAGCGCAAATCTGTCCGGGCAGGCAGGCTGCAGCCGGGCTGACCGGCTGAATACTGCTGTGATTGACCAGGCAGACCTGGTATTGGATGCCGGTATTCTAAAGGGAGGGGCCGGATCAACCATTGTAGATGTTACCGGTTCAAACATTCATATTATCCGGGAAGGAGAAGTTACGGCTGACCAGATCAAAAAAATCCTGACAAATTGATATCACAATACAGCATAAATTCATTGACAAAGTTCATATTTTACCTTAAATAAGAAAACGATTCATGCCGGAGTGGTGGAATTGGTAGACGCAGAGGACTCAAAATCCTCCGGGCGCAAGCCCTTGCGAGTTCAAGTCTCGCCTCCGGTACCAGCTAATAACAAGGGTCTTGAGAGTTTTTAAATAATCCTCAAGACCCTTTTTTAATGTTTTGGTCAACGTTTGCCATTTTGGTCAACGTTTTTATTGACCCTACCCTCCTGTTCTGTCAGAAAAAAACTTAATGGATGCCCTGAAATATTCAATACAGATCAGGGAAGCCAGTTTACCAGTGAATCGTTTACAAATGTATTAAAGAAAAACAATATTAAAATTAGTATGGACGGCCGGGGCCGGTTCCAAGATAATATTTTTATTGAAAGATTATGGTGGACAGTGAGGACTGGAAACCGGATGAAATATATTTTATGAAACAAGAGTTAAAGAAAGTAGCATGAAAAACCTACGGCTTCTGGCTGACTTTTTCCACGCCCTGCGGGCGCATAAAAAGTAAGGCCAGACGTTGCAGTTTTTTCGATTTTAATTTTTTTTTAAAAAAATTTAAAGCTTATTTCAGCATTTAAGCTGTTCAGGCTTTGAGGTCCACCGTAGTGTTCAAGGCTTCTGCAAGCGCCCGTGTCCGCACATATCAAACTCAAGGAATGAAAGTCAAGCATAGACCACCGCTGTTCTTGGGCGATAAAGGCGGTTGCTGAACCGGATCTGAAAAAAACTTCAAAACTAAAGTTTTTTACCTATTTACGGGTGAGTGGGTTAGGTCCTTGGGCTTTCACCCCCATGGTGGCCTTGGGAGTAGGGTTCACTGTTTCTTTATTCTTTCCTCAAGGTTTGGTGGAGACATAAAAACAAAAGATTTGCCTGCTTTAAATTTAACAAGTAACTTAGTGTTATCAGACATAAATAGCAAATCTTTTCGTGCCGTCTCATATGATATGCCATGGGAATTTTTATGCTCATTGATTTTGTATGTAAAGCCTGGGTGCTTTAATGCGTGTCTAAGCAAAGCAAGTTGCCGAAAGTTTAGTTTTTTGCCAAGGTTTTTGGCATCTTGAAGCATGTCTTGTGCTTGTGTTATACCTTTTGTCTTTTTTTCTAAATAAAGGTGTAAATCGCTTATTGCTTTTTTAATAACCTCTAATTGATGAATTATAAAATAAGTAACATCATTGCCATCTGTTTCAGTATATAAAAAAGCTTTTCCATATTGAACAGGGGCCTGTTTTAAAATTCTTGATATAGAAATGAATTCAGCCAGCCAATACCCTTGATTTACCATGGACCAATAAAACAAGGCCCTTGCTGTCCTTCCATTTCCATCCACGAATGGATGATCATATGCTAACATAAAATGCAAAGCAATAGCCCGAACAACAGGGTGAATAAAAACCCCTTTAACATCTAATATTTTATTGGCAAAATCACATAAGATATCCAATCGCTTTTCTAAATCAGAAGCTTTTGGCGGTACATGCAATACTGTATTTGTCATCGTGTCAACCACCTCAATATCATCTTCTTCTAATCGCAACACACCAGCCTTATCAGGGTTCTTCAATGTTTTTTCTGTGAGAATCCTATGTAATTCTAAAATAAAAGATGGGGTTATTGCCTCTGTCTTGAAGTCTCGAATAAACTGCATTGCATGATAATTATTTAATATCATCTGTTCGCTTTTGTCTTTTGGCCCTCTTCTTTGTCTAAGCATTTCCTTTGCTACGTTTCGTGTTGTGACTGCTCCCTCAAGTTGACTGGAATTAATAGCTTCTTCAAACAGAGAGCTGATTAAATAAGTACCTTGCATGTTTGTGTTGATCATTGGTTTGTCCGCAGAAATCGTTCCTGCTGCATTCAGATCCAACCAATGCAAATCTTTTTGCATGGAATCAATTATACAAAACTTAAATCCGTCACCTGATTTATTTAGAAAGGGCAAATTTTTCGATAAGAGACTTCTCTGTATCTTTATTCCTGCCCACAATTCTTCAATACCAATCGTTTCAGGGGGGGATAAATGCCTAAGCTTATCCCAATGCAAATAACGCCCCTTATTATCAGTCGGGCCTATATTCATTTGAAAAATCTTGGGCAACACATCGAGATTTGCTTTGATTATTTGATCTAAATCAGGTGGTGTTACCGGTATTTTCAAAACAACAGCTCCTATATAAAGATTATTGGTATATCCTTCTCATTATGTATCAGAAACTTTTCCGGCTGTAAATACTAATTTTTGAAAAATAGTATTTGATCTAAGAAGCCTATAATAAAAGGGTCCCAACAATTCGTATTTTACCCTCAAATCGATTGAAACTATTTTTAGTGAATAAGACCAGGGGTGATTTTGGGAGTGATGGCAATTTTTTTCTGTCTGAAACATTCTTTCTTCACATGCTGAAAGTAGAGCATGTGAAATAATTCTAACTTCCCCTTCAAAATTCAAAGATGCAAAATTATTTGGAAATCCTTAATGAAGAACCTCAAATATCACAACCTGCCAACCCAGCTCCTACACCACTGTATAGTATCCATGAGGACATCCCATGCCCTGGCAAGCCAACAACCCCATAATTGAAGCGGTTAAGTGTGTGACGCAAATCGACACCCCAGGTCATCTTTTATATGGCACTCGGTCGTTTTATTCATTTATATAACGAATTAAAAAAGCTGATATTAACCGGGTAAGATTGAGTGACCGGGATTAGCAGGAACCGGAGCCGGTTAAAGTGGAGGATTTGCCATATTGGAATCATTCAAGGGGTGTCACTTTTTTAATTGTCCTCTCTCGGGACATTTGGATTTTAAACTTTTCTAATCAAAATATAACCGATTTAATAAAAGCATATCTTTTTACTTGGTCAACGTTTGGTCAACGATTACCCAAAAACATGTCCCTTTTTTTAGGTTTTTGTATGTTTTTGTTTTTGTCTGGATTATTTAGGTAAGATATTGATATTATAGAAAATAAATATTAATATTTCTCTGAATTTTTTTGTATCTATTTGTGATAAATTACCGTCAATTAGGACTCAAAATCCTCCGGGCGCAAGCCCTTGCGAGTTCAAGTCTCGCCTCCGGTACCAGCAAATAACAAGGGTTTGGGACTTTTCGAAAAAAAATTTCAAACCCTTGTTTTATGCCCGAAACAAATTCAGCCATCAAAGACCTCCATGAACCTTTCACAGACAGTTCTACAGCCCCAAGGGATAATACTATATTGTGGTTTGATTTTTTTAGAAAAGCCACACAGTCACGTTATAAATTCCACTACCACCTTGATCGCTTTTTCTTCCTTATCAAGACTGATTTCAGCCCTTCTTTTGCAACCCGTTTGCCTTGAGTTTCAATGGATAGTATAAAATTTACGGCATTTATCACATCAATATTTTTCTTGCTGTTATTCTCAAAAGGTTCATGATTCACAACTTCAATAAAAATAGCTTTAAATTCCAACAGTCTTTCGTTTGTAAAAATCTTCTTAAAAATATCTTGAGGCAGTCCTGTGTATCCTGACTCCATGAAACGTTTTTCTAAATATGTGAGCGTTCTGACCGTAGGTTTAAAGCCAAAAGTCTTTTTCAGCAAAACTGGAAATGCAGGGGTTATGGTTTCCTGAACAGGCACTTGGACAACCTTGCTTTTAACTTTTCGGGTTTTTGCTAACCTATGCGCCTCTGCTTGGCGGCATATATGCTCTGCTTGAAGGGCAGCGGCCTGAAGGTAAGCGCTCAAGCTATAAAAACCCGTGTGTATATACTCTGGAAGGTCATCTCCCCTTCGACTGAACACATATCTGTATTTATGATCAATTTCACCCCAGGCCTCCTCAAGAATCGTCCTCAATTGAAACTCAATCTGAAGTCCTTTCAATTCATCGTCAGCACCTGAATTCTCTCCCAGTTCGACTTGATAATGAATGGATGAGTATCCGCTGTATCGAAGATCAAGACCCTCGGGAATTGTCTTTCCGGGATCAACTGGAAGTATGAATGATCTTTTATGATCCGGTTCCCGGATGAATCTCAATATTTTTTCATCCGCCAATAGTTCAAGATACGTTTTGACTCTGTCGATATCTGAAAGTCGAAGACAGATCAGTCTGATACCCAGCAGGTCTTCGATTTTTTTTTGAAAATTTTTTTGTGTGATAACTGCTGTCTTATTCTCAGGTTTTTTGTTCTCTTCATCTATTTTCTCTATGAGTCGAATTTTATCTTTTATGCGGTATTTAATTGTATGAAGGCTTTCTTTCGGTGCTGAAGGATCATCTCCGATCAGAGAAACAATATACTCGGCCAGTTTTTCATATTTTTCTTTTTCTTTGAAAAATGAAATTAAAATAGCGTCTTTCTGACGTTTTCTCATGTATCCTTTGTCCTTTCAGTCGGTTCATCATATTACCTTGCATAGTAGAATTAATAAGCTTATCATACAATAAAAATCAAAGAACTATTCCTTTATTCTTTAATAAAAATCGGAGGTTTTGAGTGTCAATTTTTCAACGGGCCATTTTAACCCATGGCGGTGCAGGTTCGGACCCACAAAATTTCGATGGTCCCAAGACTGCTGCAAAAATAGGAATGGATTTAATGGCAAATGGCCAAACAGCTTTAAATGCAGTGGTTCAAGCGGTGAGATATTTAGAGGATGATCCACGGTTTAATGCCGGAATCGGTTCTCAAATCCGGGCCGATAACACCACAATTCAGTTGGATGCGTCATGTATGACAAGTATCGGCAAATTTGGGGCGGTTGCCTGTGTCGAAGGCATTCAAAACCCTGTTGATTTAGCCCTGGGGGTATTGATGCATTCCCCGCATTTTCTCATTGTTGGTGATGGCGCGAAAGCCTTTGCAGATGAAAACAATATTCCCATGATACCGATGGGGGATATGGATCGTAGCATTTCACTGCCTTCTTCCTGTGATACGGTGGGTGCTATTGCCTTTGATGGGACAATATTTGCTGCCGCCTTAAGTTCAGGAGGTTTGGAAAAAGCAGCTATCGGACGTGTTGGTGACGTGCCTTTGCCTGGATGCGGTCTTTTTTGCGGTCCATCAGGTGCTGTCGCCTGTACCGGAGATGGTGAATCCATAGCACTTAAAATCCTGGCAAAGGAAGTATACGGCTGGCTGGAAAATAATATTAGCCCCAAAAAAGCGGCACTAAAAGCCATGGGACTGTTTGATGACCGGGTTGATATCGGACTGATCATCTTAACCCAGACTCAATTCGCATTAAATTCCCGAAATGGCATGGCATGCTCTCATCTTATGGAGATCAGATAATTATGGCATTGAATCCTTTTTTTTTAGGACGTCTGATTGCAATTGGCGGGAATGAAGATAAAGCAAATGAATTGGTCGTCCTCAAAAGGGTTGTACGGGAAATTGGAAAAACCGATTATAAAGTTGGCGTTATCACTACGGCAAGTGAAGATCCCGAGCAACGGGGCAAAGAGTATCATACGGTATTTACCAAGCTCGGCGCTTCCAGCATTGAAATATTGAACATAACACAAAGAACCCAGGCAAACGATAAAAAATTGGTCAAAAGTCTTGAAAATACCGATTTGATTTTTATTACAGGTGGCGACCAATTAAGACTGACAACGATATTGGGAGGATCACAAGTCCTTGCCGCCGTTCAAAGCCGGCTTGAAGCAGGGGCTCTTATCGCTGGAACCAGCGCAGGGGCAACCGTGTTTTCAGATACCATGATCTATGAAGGAAAAAGTGAGGACGGTTTATTCAAAGGCAGCGTCCTCACCACATCAGGATTTGGTTTTGTTGAAAAAATTATTTTTGACACCCATTTTATGGCAAGAGGTCGTATTGGACGCCTGATGCAGATTATTACAACCAATCCAACCTGTATAGGGGTCGGTATCGGAGAAGATTCAGCAGTGGTTCTCAAAGGGGACGGAGTTGCCGAGGCGGTGGGTACAGGACAGGTCATTATCGTGGACGGCAGAGATATCGGGCATTCAAACATTATGGATATTAAGCCGGGTGAGCCCATTGCCGTTGAGAATGTTAGAATTCATTCGTTAGTGAACGGATATGGTTATGATTTCAAGAAACGACAATTTTTAACTTCCACAATAAAATAGAGGAATATGAATGATTACCATAAAAGAGTTACGGGCACTGCGAGGTCCAAATCGGCATACTCGCCATACAGCTATCTTCATGGTTTTGGATATCAATGAGTATGAGAGCCGACCTTCGGATAAAATAAAGGGATTCTCAGATCGTTTATTAACGCTTATTCCAACACTTCAGTCGCACGGTTGTTCCATTGGAAAACCCGGCGGATTTATCCAGAGACTTCAAAACGGAACCTGGGCCGGTCATATTATTGAACACATTGCCATTGAGCTTCAATGTCTGGCTGGAATGGAAGTTGGATATGGGAAATCGCTGAGTACACCCCAAAAAGGAACATATATTATTGTCTTCCGCTATCTTGTCGAATCCGCAGGATTAAAGGCGGCCAAAGATGCCGTATCCCTGTTCGAAGCGGTTGCGGAAGGCAAGGAGTTCGATGTCAACAAGATCGTATCCGATCTCAAGATTCTGCGTGAAGAAGATATGCTTGGTCCCACCACCTGGAGTATTGTTAAAGAAGCAAAATCCAGAGGCATTCCTTTTATTCGACTGAATCAAGACAGCCATATCCAGCTGGGTTATGGTGCCGGCCAAAAACGGATTCAAGCCTCCATAACCAGTAACACTTCTGCCATTGCCGTGGAAACCGCCGATGAAAAAACAGCAGTAAAGGTGTATCTAAAGAAAGCAGGGATACCGGTTCCCAACGGACGGGTGGTTACAACCCAGGATGAGGCCATGGATGCGTTTAATGAAATCGGCACGGCTGTTGTTGTAAAGCCGGATGTGGGGAATCATGGCAACGGGTCTACGATTAATATTACCAATCCTGATCAATTAAAGAAGGCTTTTCAAGCAGCGAAAGCTTACCACCCCGACGTGATTGTTGAAGAATATGTTCATGGTGGAGATTATCGGCTCTTGGTTATAGATGGAAAATTTATTGCGGCAGCCAGGCGGGAACCAGCCCATATCATTGGTGACGGAAAATCGTCCATCAACGATCTGATTAAACAGGTAAATTCAGATCCGCTTCGTGGATTTGGACATGAAAAAGTGCTGACACAAATCGAAGTTGACGAAATGACTGAAAGGCTCTTATCCTTGAACGGGCTGTCTATAAATTCCGTTCCACAAGAAAAACAGATCGTTTATCTTAAGGCCACAGCCAATCTCAGCCAGGGAGGGACTGCCACTGATGTTACAGATGAGGTGAACCCGGATATCCGGCTTATGGCGGAACGGGCTGCCCGTATCATCGGATTGGATTGCGTTGGCATAGACGCTCTGGCCGAGGACATATCTCAACCCCTTGGGCCATCCGGCATAAAAGTTGTTGAAGTAAATGCCGCTCCAGGATTCAGGATGCACCTGGAACCCACAAAAGGTCGGCCCCGGAACGTGGCAAAACCAATAGTAGACATGCTCTTTCCTGAAGGTTATACCCAAGTTCCAGTTTTGGCTGTAACAGGAACAAATGGTAAAACCACTACCTGTAAACTCATTGCCCATACATTGAAATATTCGGGGAAAAAAGTCGGCCTGACCTGCACAACCGGGATTGCAATTGATGGAAATTCAATTTTAACAGGCGATTACAGCGGGCCGGAGGGGGCCGGAATTGTTGTCAGGGAACCAACAGTAGACCACATTGTTCTGGAAATAGCCCGTGGTGGAATTGTACGCAGAGGCCTTGGTGTTGATGAAGTGGACGTAGGAGTATTGTTAAATATTGGAGAGGATCACCTTGGAACAGACTGGATTGAATCCCAGGACGAATTATGTATGGTAAAATCAACAGTGGTAGAAGTGGTCAAAAAAACGGGAACCTCTGTTTTGAACGCAGATGATAACGCTTCAATGAGTGTTCTTGAACGAGCCCGCGGAAACATAATTTTATTTTCCTTAGACCCCGAAAACCCGAAGATAAAAAAGCATATAAGGGAAGGGGGAACCGTTATCATCCTGGATGGGAGAAATGCTGTTATCAGAACGATGGTATTGGATATCATCGTCTGCACACTCGAAGAGATTCCCATTACATTTGGTGGTATCATTGATTTCAACACGGCCAACGCCCTTGCCGCCATTGGTGCCCTTCACGGACTTGGGCTGACCCTTGAACAGATTCGAAACGGAATCATGACATTTTATCCATCGGCAAACCAGAATCCGGGCAGAATGAATTTATTCGATTTCCAAGAATATAAGGTTTTATTGGATTACGGCCATAATACTGATTCAGCCCGTGCATTGGCAAGGTTATTACCCCGCCTATCGCCAGGAAGAAAGATTGGTTTATCCCATGGAACAGGCAACCGGACAAATGAACAACTGATAGATTATGGCAAGGCGCTGGCTCTGGTGTACGATTATATTATGCTGACTGATTTCGATCCCCGTAACAGACCTTTGGGAGAAACCCCAAAACTGGTTTATGAGGGACTCATCAGGGGTGGATTCAGCAAAGAAAATATTGAAATAATTCAAGACCCTGAAAAAGCAGTGGATTATATTTTTTCAAAGGTAAAAAAGGGTGACCTGCTCGTCATTCAGCCTGATGAACTCGAACCTGTCATGGGTCAAATAATGGAAAGATACCGACAGACGATCACGTTGCCAACTTGAAAATAATTCATTTTTTTTTTTGCTTGCTCAGATTTTTTTTTGACAAAATTTTGTGATCAGATTATTCTATTATGACTACGACGTGAAGGATTCATCAATGCCGGAAGTTTTTTTTGAGCAAAAAGCCTTTTTAGATATTTTCACCAAATTCCTGGATTCGATCCGCGAGCCTCTTTTGCTTCTTGATCCTGATTTAAAGGTTGTTAAAGCCAATCTCTCCTTTTACATGACGTTTTGTGTGAAACCTGAAAATACCGAAGGGGTATTAATATACGATCTTGGCAACCGGCAATGGAATATCCCCAAACTCAAGGAACTGCTTGAAGAAATTCTTCCCCAAAATACCGTATTCAATAATTTTGAAGTGGAACATGATTTTGAAATAATAGGGACTAAGGTTATGCGTCTCAATGCCAGAAGGATTTACAAAGACACAAAACATACCCAGTTGATTCTGCTGGCTATTGAAGATGTAACCGAACAGGAATATTATAAACGACATCTTGAAAAAATCGTTGAAAACCGTACTGCGCAGCTTGCTACTGCGAAACAAGAGGCGGAACAGGGGAGGCATGCCGCAGAAACCGCTCTGTGTGAAATAAAAGCGCTCAAAGAACAATTGGAAGCAGAGCGGGCGTACCTGAAAGAAGAAATCAAGCTTGAACATAATCATGAGAATATTATCGGCAACAGCGACGGGCTCAAATACGTCCTGTATAAAGTTGAGCAGATTGCGGACAGCAATACCACCGTACTGGTCCTTGGGGAGACCGGAACAGGTAAAGAACTGGTTGCCAGGTCCATTCACGGTTTCAGCAAGCGAAAAAACAGGTCGCTGGTAAAAGTCAATTGTGCGGCCTTGCCTCCGAATCTTATCGAAAGTGAATTGTTCGGTCATGAAAAAGGGGCATTCACCAGTTCTAACCGCCTGCAGCTGGGGCGATTTGAGATTGCCGATGGTGCTACCCTTTTTCTGGATGAAATAGGTGAACTGCCTCTGGAATTGCAGTCTAAACTGCTTCGTGTTTTTCAAGATGGTGAATTTGAAAGGGTGGGAAGTTCAAAAACCATCAAAGTGGACGCAAGAATTATTGCGGCCACAAATCGAAATCTCGAAGAAGAAGTTGAAAAGGGGCGTTTTCGAAAAGATCTGTGGTATCGGTTGAATGTGTTCCCGATTACAATGCCCCCACTTAGAGAAAGAGTAACCGATATCCCCCTGCTTGTTGATTATTATGTCCAAAAAATATCCAGACGGTTGGGAAAAACCGTTGATCTTGTTCCCCAAAACGTAATGAGTACAATACAAAACTATCACTGGCCCGGCAATGTCCGCGAGTTGGAAAATGTCCTTGAGCGCGCTGTGATAAATTCTTCGGGCCCAAAACTGCACCTGGTTGATGACCTTGACAAGTCTTATAAACATTTAAGTAAAAATCAAAAAACACTGAAGGCGTTGGAACGCGATTATATCTTGGACGTGCTTGAGCAGACCAATTGGA
The DNA here is from genome assembly GCF_900105645.1 of Desulfobacula phenolica. Classification (NCBI taxonomy): domain Bacteria; kingdom Pseudomonadati; phylum Thermodesulfobacteriota; class Desulfobacteria; order Desulfobacterales; family Desulfobacteraceae; genus Desulfobacula; species Desulfobacula phenolica. The sequence goes on from NZ_FNLL01000004.1 coordinate 135,207, forward strand.
AAGTCAGTGGTGCCAACAGCGCCGCCCAGATTCTCGGTCTCAACCGCAGCACCCTTCGCGCCCGTATGCGAAAGCTTAACATCGTCAAACCCTGATTTTTTAATTCTGCCCGGCCATTTATTGACTGTCGTTCTGTCAGACCAATTAATTAATGGGTCATATATGACCGATTAATCAAATAAGACCTTTTCCTGGTCTTGACAGCATCGTATCAAAACAAACCCTACAAGGGCTTTATCTTAATAAATCAATATGATAGGAGAAATGAACCAAAGATCACACCCCTGGCACAATGATTGCCTTATATCCTTTTATTGAAGGTTTTACCCCCAGCAAATCGTATCATTTAAAAGGAAAAACTAATGAAACAAACAGATCAAAAATACAACTGTGACGTTTGCGGCAGTCAGATTGAAGTGCTCCGTGGTGGAGAGGGAAACCTTATGTGCTGTGGAGAAAACATGAAATTAGTTATGGAGCAAGCTGTTGATAATGATATGGTAAAAAAGGTGCCGATATTTGATATGATGAAAATCAGACCTGTATCAGATGTCGCCGGCACTGCACCGCTCATTGCTGAAAAACCGAATGTAACGGCATTAAAGGATCTTTTAATCTATGTGCTGACTGGATTGTCACAGGTTGTTCTATTCGGACAAAAATCAGACATTACCGATCATAGGATAAACAGGTTTACCGTCAAAGCCCTTTTCTCAACATTGACCGATGTAAACTATGATCCTGATCGATTTTTCAAGCTGATTCATGAAGCAGTTTTACTTCGAGATACCCTTAAATTAAAAATTCGAACCAATTTGATAGAAGGATTCCTGCCTGACGGCCCTGCCCGGTTTATGCCTTCATCTGGCCTTGAGAAAATGATCAAAATAGGAGAATCGGTCGGGATGCAAAATTACCGGTCAGATACACCGGATATTACATTGCTCAAGCAAACCGCTCTATACGGGATAAAATGGCTGAGTGCCTATGCGGATCACGCCCTGAGGATTGATCAGGAAGATGATCGTGTTTATGCATTTATTCATGAAGGATTAGCCGCTGTTCAACGGACAGACTTGACCCTTGAGGACGGGGTTAAGCTTTCACTTAAATGCGGAAAAATCGTTCTAATGGCAGTAGAGATGCTCAATTCAGGCATGATACAAGCCTATGGGCGTCCGATTCCGACAAAAGTACAGTTTGGGGTTAAGAAAGGTAAAGCAATCCTTGTATCAGGTTATGATCTCAAAAATCTTGAGCATCTTCTCAAACAGACTCAAGAAAAAGGAATCACAGTCTATACTCACGGAGAGATGCTTTGTGCCCATGCATACCCCAAATTAAAAAAATTCAGCCATTTTTTCGGTCAGTTTGGTGTCGACCGGCTAAAACAGATATCGGACTTCTCAACTTTTCCGGGAGCAATATTAATGACCACCCGTTGCAGTCAAAGGCCCAAAAAAACAATCCAAAACAATATTTTTACATCGGGAATGGTTGGCTGGCCTGGTATTCATCATATTTCCGGATTCAGCTTCCAGCCTTTAATTGACAAAGCGCTTTCCCTGCCCGGATTTTTGGAAGACAAAGTGCAAGGCGAGGTCATGGTTGGTCTTGCTGAAAACGCGGTTTTGAATGTGGCTGACATCCTGCCGGGATTATCTGCTCCTGCTTTCTTGTCTGAGAATATATTGGGAACGCTGGTCAAATCATTCGACATCAAGCCGGTCACCTGGCCTGACAGCGTTCAGATTCAGCCGGTGTGAAGAAGACGCAAACGGCCGGAAAAATAAAAATTATCAAAACCGTCTGTGACATATCAAACAGATTAACGCTTTAAAGAAAAGAGACAATTATGGGTGACAAGGGAAAAAGAGACAAAGGAAAGCGGGAAGAGCAAAAAAAAAGAAAAGCTGACACAAAAAGAAAAACAAAAGAAATGGCTGCCAGTAAATATTGGCACTAATTTATGAGGTGATCTTAATGATCGTTGTCAGAATAACGCTAAACGTGCGTGCCGAAAAGCAAATGGAACTTTTACAGACCCTTCTTTCGTTGATCGAACCTGTTAGAAAAGAAAAAGGCTGCAAAAGCTACGCTATCTTTTGTGACATCAAAGACAAAAACAGTTTTTGTATAATGGAAGAATGGACAACCCAAAAAGATTTGAACCGTCATTTAAAATCGCTTCGATTCGGAGTTTTGCTTGGAACAAAACCTCTTTTACGGAAACCGCCAATTGTCCGGATTCACACCAAAGCCGGTGTTCAAGGAATGGCCGCTGTTGAAGAGGCCAGGGCCCAAGGAGGAGAATAAAATGAATATCCTGCTGATTTACCCGAAATTTCCCGAAACCTTCTGGTCGTTTACATACGCTATTGGTTTTATCGGGAAAAAAGCTGCGTTTCCGCCACTGGGGCTTCTCACTGTGGCAGCCCTGTTACCGGGAAAATGGTCTAAACGTCTGAAGGACATGAATGTCGACCGCTTGAAAGACGAGGATATTTTATGGGCAGACCTGGTCTTCATAGGCGGTATGGCGGTTCAGCGCACATCCACCAGCCGGATCATAGACCGGTGTAAGTCCTTGAATGCAACCATTGTTGCAGGCGGACCGCTTTTTACATCGGAGCCGGATGCGTTCAAGACAGTGGATCATCTAGTCCTTGATGAAGCCGAACTGACATTGCCAAGTTTTTTGTCAGACCTTGAAAATCATCAACCCAAAAGAATTTACAGGGCCGAAGGGTTTTGTGATCTTACCCAAACGCCTTTTCCGCTATGGAATCTAATAAATATCAAGCGATATGCATCCATGAATATCCAGTTTTCCAGAGGCTGCCCGTTCAACTGTGATTTTTGCAATGTAACAGCCCTGTTCGGCCACAAACCCCGGTTAAAAACAACAGACCAGATCATTCTGGAACTGGATATTATTTATTCGCTGGGCTGGCGGGGCAGTATCTTCTTTGTTGATGATAATTTTATCGGCAACAAACGGTTTTTAAAAGAACAACTTCTGCCTGCCCTGGCCCTGTGGCGAAAGGATAAAAAAGGGTGCGTTTTTTTTACGGAATCTTCCATCAACCTGGCAGATGATGAAAGACTTTTATCCATGATGGTAAAAGCCGGTTTTGATTCTGTGTTTATCGGGATCGAGTCCCCGGATGAGGTTGCTTTGAGCGAATGTCAAAAAAACCAGAATAGAAACAGAGATCTGCTGGACAGTGTTTCCATTATCCACCGATCAGGGCTGCAGGTCATGGGTGGTTTCATTGTGGGATTCGACAGTGATAAACCCTCTATTTTTCAGCGACAGATCGAGTTTATTCAAAAAAGCGGGATTGTGACGGCAATGGTTGGAATGCTCCAGGCCATTCCGGGAACCCGGCTTTTTGAACGGCTTCAAGGGCAGAACCGTTTGTCAGAACAATTTTCCGGAGATAATGTGGACGGCACGACCAATATTCTTCCGCAAATGGGAATGGACACGCTTTTGAACGGGTATCAAATGATCATGAAACAAATTTATTCGCCCAAATACTACTACCGGCGGGTCCGAACCCTGTTAAAAGAACTCAAACCACCTGAGGTGGTTGAGCCTTTGGATCTTCAGCGGTTTTTATCCATTTTCCGTTCAGCAGTAAAGCTCGGTGTTTTCGGTAAAGAGCGCTTTCATTACTGGTATCTCATCATTTGGACGTTGATTCGAAAACCCAGGTGTATGTCAACCGCAATCACTCTATCCATATTTGGCTATCATTACAGGAAAATATGCGAACGATATATTTATTAAAAAAACCGCCTGCATAGACGGTATCTTTATAAAAGGAGTAACACCCCATGATAAATATCCAGCCGGATAACCTATCAATTTATATGAAGCAAATTAAAGAGGGAGGTGGCAAATTATCAAAATTTCTACGTCCTGGAAAGGCCTTAAAAATTCTGCTTGTACTGGCTGCCATTGCGTATCTATGCTTTGCATTTTTATTTGTGTATGTACAACCGGATGAATATGGCATCAAAGTGGTCCGGGTGGGCTTGAACAGAGGTGTTCAAAAGCAGATTTATCATGCCGGACTCACCTTTGTAATGCCTTTTGGCCTGCAGCAGATGTATCGCCTGCCCAAAGGAATCCAGGTACTGGAACTGACCAATTTTCCCGAAACCGCCGCAGGTGGGCCAGAAAAGACAGGGCCGCACACATCCAGACTTCGGATGGTTTTTTTGTAGATGTGGATGTGTCCATGCTTTACCACATCAAGGACCCCTACCTTGTGTTTACCACCATAGGTCCGGGAACCCTGTATGAAGACAACGGCATTATTCCCAAAGCCGAACCTGCCTTGAAAGAGACTCTGGGAAAGCTGACAACCGAAGAATTTTACAACAGTCCCATGCGGGTGAAAAAAGCTGAAGAAGCCAAAGACCAACTCAACATGGAATTAAATCTAAAGGGGATTGAGGTGGATCAGGTGCTGGTGCGTTATTTTAAATACAGCCCGGAAATCCAGAAAAATATTGAGGCAAAAAAACTCCAGGACCAGATGGTCTTTACTAATCGGGCCGCCGCCCGAGCCGCAAAAGAAGAAGCGCAGCTCAAAAAGATTGTGCAAGAAGGCATGGTGATTGCTGCAGTTGAAATGGAAAATGGAAAGGCGTATGTCACCCGGAAAATCGCGGAAAAGGATCTCTATGTCCGCAGCATTAAAGCCAATGCCGATCTTTTGGTAAAGCTTGCCGAAGCCGAACGGGTGCGTCTGAAAAATGCTGCCTTAAAAGGAATTGGTTCAGATCGTATGGTGGGATTGAAGATGGCCCAGGCATATAAGGGACTTGATCTGATCATCCTTCCCAGTGACGGGGCTCACGGGGTCAACCCATTGGATTTAAACAATACACTTCAATTGTTCGACGTTCGAAAGAGAGGTGAAAAATGAACCGCTTGTTAATTTTATTTATATACCTGATCCTTTTATTTACTTTCACCGGCTGTATACCTCATACCACAGGAGAAACCGAAGTGGGGGTCAGGACCCGTAAAATCGGACTGTTTGCGCCTAAAGGCGTGGAAGACCGGGTATATGCCCAGGGTTCCACCTATTTTTTTCTGCCGTTTATCAATGATTGGCATGTGTTTGATACCAAGCTGCAGAATCTGGAGATGACATTCTCCAAAACCCGGGGAGACCGCAGAAGTCAGGATGACCTGTTATTTAAAACAACCGACGGAAATGATATCAGCCTTGACGTGATCATTGCCTACCGTATTGATGCCGCAAAGGCCCCTTATATTCTTCAGTATGTAGCAAGGGACGATACCATTTTGCGGGATACCATTGTCAGGACCGTTGCCAGAAGCAAACCAAGGGATATTTTCGGGGAGCTTAAAACAGAAGCCTTTTATGTTGCAGAGGCCAGGGAAACTCAGTCTAACAAGGCCAAAGCAGCATTGGACAAAATCCTTGGACCCATGGGAATTGTTGTGGAAAAAGTGCTCACCAACGACTACCGGTTCAACGCGGAATACACAAAGGCAATAGAGGACAAGAAAGTGGCTGATCAGCAGGTGGAGAAAAACAAATCCGCCCAGCACGCAGCACTTGAAGAATACAAGCGAAAACTGGAAGAAGCCAGGGGCGAGGTCAATAAGATGGTTGCAGATGCTGACGGCCAATACCTTAAGGACAAGATTGAGGCTGATGTTTACCAGGAGCAGCAGCAGCTTCTTGCCCAGGCCATTGAAGCAGAAGGGATTGCCGAAGCCAAAGGCATCCGGGAAATGAACAACGCCCTGGAAGGAGAAGGCGGCGAGATCATAGTGAAATTGAAAATAGCCGAAGCGCTTGAAGGAAAACGGATCATACTGCTGCCGGTGTCCGAGGGGGGAATGAACCTGAAAACCACAAACATCAATCGGTTGATTGAAACTTTGGGGGTAAAGGCTTTGTCAAAAAATTAAAATTTATTAAGAAGGAAGGGGTACTGTCTTTGACACTGCGCAAGGCACTTGAAGCAAAACCAAAAGAAATATTGGTCAAATAAGACCTTTGCCCTCGAACGCCCTTTTGATGGCACCATCGTAAGGGCGTTTGCATTAGAAAAGATATGAAAGCATTGCATTCAACCCTTTTCAATGAAAATACAATAAAAAAGTATTGGCAGCAGTATTACGGGTAGTCTTTTTAAGCATCCTTTTTTTGATAATTTATACGAGGAAGAACACATGGGACAATATAACCTGAAAAACCTCTTTGATCCACACAGGATCGCAGTGGTGGGTGCCAGTGAAACGCCGGGAACCATTGGCAATGCATTGATGAAAAACCTTATCTGCGGGGGATTTTCCGGAAGTTTGCTGCCGGTGAATCCCAAACATAAGACACTGCACGAACATGAATGTGTTCAATCCATTCGCGATCTTGATACAGAGGTAGACCTTGCCATTATAGCCACACCCATTCACAGCACCATTGATATAGTGCATGACTGTATTGAAAAAAAGGTAAGGAGCGCGATCATTATCTCTGCAGGAGGAAAGGAAATCGGCAAACAGGGCAGAGAGATAGAAACCAAGATACAACATGCCGCCTCTGCCGGCGGGCTTCGAATACTGGGACCCAATTGCATGGGAATTCTCCGGCCCGGTATAAATCTGAATGCCAGTTTTGCATCTGAAATGCCCCTGACCGGGAACCTGGGATTCGTCTCCCAGAGCGGTGCCATCTGTTCAGCCATTCTGGATATGGCCTTTAAGGAGCGCATTGGATTCAGCCATTTTGTCAGCATCGGTTCCATGCTGGATATCGATTTCGGAGACATGATTGATTATCTTGGTAATGACCCAACAACAAAAAGCATTTTATTGTATATTGAAAACCTGACAAATGTTCGCAAATTCATGAGTGCTGCCCGTTCGGTGTCCCGTGTGAAACCCATTATTGTGCTTAAATCAGGCAGGAGTCCTGCAGGTGCCAAGGCTGCAGCCTCTCACACAGGTGCCATGGCAGGAGAAGATGCGGTTTATGACGCAGCCTTCAAGCGTGCCGGCATCGTGCGGGTGGAGTCTATTGCAGAGCTTTTTGACTGTGCAGAGCTTATGGCCAAGCAACCGCTTCCAATGGGTCCCAGGCTTGCAATTCTTACCAATGGCGGAGGTCCGGGTGTAATGGCGGCGGACACCCTTGCCAAGTATGGAAAAAATCCTGGAGCGCTTGATCCTGAAACCATGGCTGCATTTGACGCGTTTCTGCCGCCTTTCTGGAGCCGGGATAACCCCATCGACATCCTTGGGGATGCATCTGCCCAAAGATTTGGTCAAGCCATGGAGGTCTGCTTTAATTCAAATAATCTGGATAGCATCCTGGTTATTCTGGCACCCCAGGCCGTAACTGATCCGCTTTCAGTGGCCCAAGCTCTTATCAGTGCCTTTAGCAGCCGCAAATATCCGGTCTTTGCCTGCTGGATGGGCGGCAAACAAATAGAGGCGGCTGTTAATGCGCTGAATGAAGCCGGGATTCCGACCTATGATACTCCGGAACGGGCGGTTCGGGCGTTTTTATATATGGTTGAATATGCGAAAAATCTTGAAATGCTTTTGGAAGTTCCTCCCAAAATAATCGGGAATATGGATTTTGACCCTGAAAAAGCCAGCAGTCTTATCACCGGAGTAACAGATTTCATACCCGAAGCAGATGCCGCAGAAATTCTCAGGGCATATGGCATGCCCATGATCAGGATAAAAACTGCAAAGACAGAATCAGAGGCTTTGAGTATCGGCCGGAAAACAGGATTCCCCCTGGTCATGAAAATCATGTCCCCCGATATCATTCACAAAACCGATGCCGGCGGTGTCCAGCTTGATTTGCGGAGCGATAAAGATGTCTCCCAAGCCTACAACCGGATTATTTCCTCAGCCGCCAGGTATAACCCTGATGCAAAAATTGAAGGCGTAACAATCCAGCCCTATTTGCCTAACCCTGATTTTGAAATTTTATTGGGTACCAAGCGTGACCCCAATTTCGGCCCGGTGATCCTGTTCGGAATGGGCGGAATTTATACCGAAGCCTTAAAAGACAGGTCTCTCGGGCTTCCTCCCATGAATCGCCTTCTTGCCCGGCACCTCATGCAGGAAACCAAAGTATATGCGTTATTAAAAGGATTTCGGAACCGGCCGGCCGCAGATATGAAAAAACTCGAAGAAATGATCATCCGGCTCTCCCAGCTTCTGATTGATTTCCCTCAAATTGCCGAACTGGACATGAATCCTGTTCTGATCAAGGACGGCAGTCCTGCAGCAGTGGATGCAAGAATACGGATTTCCCCCATTGATGTGCCGTCCTCCCTGCATCTGGTCATCGGTCCATACCCTGAAGAAGATGAGTCTCATATGAGAAGCAGCGACGGCCGCAGAATTTTTATTCGGCCGGTCAAGCCGGAGGACGCCCCTATTTTTACGGAATTGTTCAAAAAACTTACCCCTACAACGATTTATTTCCGTTTTTTCGGAAGATTAAAAGAGTTAAAGCCCAAGCTTCTGGCCCGGTTCACCCAGATTGACTATGATCGAGAGATTGCCTTGGTCGCCCTGGATGAAGATGCTCAAACCGATATCCTGCTGGGGGTAGCCAGAATCATCAATGAACCGGATGGAGAGACCGGTGAATTTGCCATTCTGGTAGGAGATACCTGGCAAGGCAAGGGCATTGGTTCAAACCTGTTGAAAAAATGTCTGTCTATTGCTCAAAAACATGGATTAAAAAAGGTTCACGGCATCGTTTTAGCGCAGAACAGGAATATGCTGGCGCTGGGAAAAAAACTGGGGTTTGACATCAGCAGGGAGCCTGGCTCCAGCGACAATCAACTGGTCATCCATCTGGGAGATAACGTATAAGGAGAATTCTAATGAAAATTTCAAACTGGCTGGATAAAAAGCAGGAAGAGAAAATTGATGTGTCTCAAATTAAAGTGCCTTTGGAAATGTTCTATGATGAAGACCCGGATGAAATGATTTATTTTAAGGAGCATAAACCATGCGGGTATTTTTGTGCGCAAAATCACCCATTTTCTAAAGTAGAACGTTTCGGACACTGGTATTACTGTAAAGGGCAGGACAAGAAAGCCGGTATCCATTCATCAGACATGAAGTGGCATCTGTTTACAAAGGATGAAAAACTTGCTCTAAAAACAGCCAAAAAACACATAGAATAAAAATGAGGAATATTGCTGATGGGAATCTTTGCACATTTAATGAAATTGGTGATACCTATTTTAATTTTGATTGTAACCATTGAATATCAATTTAACTAAAGGAGAACAGATCATGGATCTTATGCCGTTCTTAATCACTTTAGCAATTATCGGGGCACTGCTGTGGGTTGTAAACGCTTATATCCCGATGGACAGGAAGATCAAGCAGATCCTGAACATCGTCATGGTGGTTGCTGTAGCACTATGGGTGTGCAACCTGTTCGGCGTGTTTGATTTCTTTCAAGGATTTCACATTGGCAAATAACCTGCTGCGGTGTGCAGTTGTTATACTTTAAAATTCTCCGAGGCCGAACAGATGTTTGTCTTTGATGCTGCAAGCGCCCATCGGCAGACGAATTATAAAATTAGTGCCTTTTCCTAATTCAGATTCAACTTCCATTGTTCCATTGTGATTCTTGGTTATGATAAAATAAGAGACAGACAAGCCAAGACCCGTACCAGAACCAATCGGTTTTGTTGTAAAAAAAGGTTCAAAAATCCTTTTACAAGTCTCTTTATCAATCCCAGGCCCATTATCTTTAACTTCAATCCGTAGCATATTGAATTCTCTTTCTTCTGAAAGCTTGAGACAAAATTTTGGTTGATAATCCTTTTCTGAAAATTGTTTTTCAAACATGGCATATGCACCATTATTAAAAACATTCAATAAAACCTGCTGAATTTCACTTCCTCTACAGACAATCACTGGCAGATCCTTTTCATACTTTTTTTCAATAACAATGGATTTAAAGTCAAATTTTTTCTTTAAATCATAGCCTGATGAAGCCAATGCCAAAATTTTTTCCATAAGAACTTTTGGGTTATGAGTTGAAAAAAAAGAGTCGCTTTTTCGTGAAAAACTCAGGATATTTCTCACTATATCAGCAATTCTTAAACCCGATTCTGTTATCGCCTCAAGCATTCGGGGAACATTACGGGCATGCATGAATTCATGAATAGCTTCCATTGTTGTTCCGGATGATTCCGCCGCTTTTATATTGGCAGGCATATCCTTCATGGTTAATCGATTTGACAATACATTTGTATTTTGGATAACACCGGCCAAAGGATTATTGATCTCATGGGCCATAGCGGCTGAAAAGCCGCCAAGAGAAAGCATCTTCTCTGACTGAACCATCATTTCTTCCAATTTAACTTGTTCCGTAACGTCATCAACCCTGACAACCGCACCTGCCCGCCCGTTAGCCGTCAAAGGATAGATGGTGATATTTTCAAATATTACCTGATCTTCCTCTTTTCTGAACTGCCGTGGATTTGAGCATATTTTCCTCATGCTAATGGCTTGTTTTAAACGCTCTGACTCACTTGAAAGAAGCGGGAAGGCTTTTTCAAATAATTGTCCTTTTGCTGATTCTTTTGATATCCCTGTTATTATTTGTGCTTTATGGTTCCATTGGTTCACTCGACCATCTTTGTCCACGCCGATTATCACCGAGGGCATGGAGTTGATAATATTGGAAAGATAATTGCGTAAATTACTGATATCTTCTTCATCTCTCTTTCGGTCCGTGATATCCAATATTGCTCCGATCAGGCCGATAAAAGAGCCCTTGTTGCCCGGAACAACAGATGTGCTGAAGATCACATCCCGCAGTTCGCCATTTGTATTTTTGACCTGAGATTCGTATTGCTGTTTACCACCGATCGCAAACAGCTCATTGTCTTGTGCAGTATATTTTTCCGCCAAATGCCTTGGGCTGATATCAAATACGGACTTGCCTATCAGATCTTCCCTCTTTTTCCCAAAAAAAACTTCAAACGCTTCGTTGAATTCAAGATATCGACCCTTTTTGTCTTTATAGAAAACCGGTATGGGTATCGCATTGATCAGCGTTTTAAGAAAAGTTTCCCTTTCCTTCAGGATATTTTCAACCTTTTTGCGCTCGGTGATGTCGCTCATCACCATTCGCCTTGATGTGATGCCTTCGGAATTCTGCACAACGGTTGTTGCCAAGCGCACCCAAATTGCCGAGCCGTTATTTTTCAGCATCCTGAGATCACACTCCTGCGGAACATCGGTTTCAAAAAGCTGTTTGTTATGCAGATAGTATATGTCTTGATCTTCTTTCAGGATAAACCGGGTGACAGGCTGTTTGACAATAGTACTCCGGGTTGTTCCCAGCATTTTGGCAGCGGTGAGATTGCATTCAAAGATCAGCTTCTGCTCGTTGATGCTAAAAAAGCCTACCGGGGCCATATTGTACAAGTCAAAATAGCGAGCTCGTTCAGTGTCCAATTCCGCCTGGAATCTTCTCAGTTCATCGTTCTGCATTTCCAGTTCGATTTGATGAACCTCAAGATCATGAATCAGAGTCTTCATTTCATCAGGAGAAAATTCAACAGGGCAGTCATTGTTAACAGATGATACTTTCAATGCCTTTTCGGCTCTTTGCCTGAGTTCAGAATTATCCGGAATTTCTTTCTTATTGCCCATCTTGTTCTCACTTATTTTTCGATCAACCAGGCAAGATTCCTTTCTGTTGTTGCAATCTCAATGGGCTGACCTGTTTCATCCATTAAAGCCGTGATAGTCAACCATACCTCCAGATTTTTCCCGGTACTTGTCTTCCTCCTGCTTTTGAATGGGGGGATGGGTTCATGTCTTTTTAATTTTTCAATGATCGAATTCAGTTCGCCTTGTTTGTCCTTGGGCAGAAATTCGCTGATATTCATTTTAAGCGCCTCAGATTCAGTCCAGCCGTACATTGCCTGCGCACCCTTGTTCCAGGCCCGTATATCACCGTTTAGGCCCAGAACGGTAATGGCATCATTAGAATCCTCCAAAACTGTTGCCAGCCGCCTGAATTTGTCCGCCTGTTTTATTTTGTTTACATTGATAAAGGTCATCACCACGCCATCAATGAGATTCTCAACCGTCCGATAGGGAATCATCTTCAAGGTATACCAGATATCATCCAAAGACAAGATTTCTATTTCAATGGTATTGAGATCTTTGAGGACATTTCTGGCCAAACCTACAAGATTGACATCCCCAAAACAAGTTTTGAGGTCATCGAGCGGCCTGCCGATATCGGTCCGGATCAGCTTTATTAAGTTGTCGGCAGCAGGGGTGTAGTTTTTGATACACAGGTTCGTATCAATGAAAAGTGTGGCAATTTCAGTAGCAGCCAGAAGGTTGTTCATATCATTTCTGGTCTTGGAGTACTCTTCTACTTTAGTTTGAAGCTCCGCATTGACTGTTGCCAGTTCCTCGTTTGTAGATTGAAGCTCTTCCTTGGAGGTTTCCAGCTCTTCATTGGAGCTTTGTATCTCCTCATTAAAAGATTGCAGTTCTTCATTGGCTGACTTAAGCTCTTCATTGGAAGTTTCCAGCTCCTCAATTGTTGCCTGAAGATATTCCCGGGTTGATTGAAGCTCCTGCTCAAGACTTTGCAGGGCCATACTTTTTTTTCGGGTCTTGACAGCTCCCATTGTTTTTTCACCTGACGCATCTGCAGGAATTTTATCGTCAAACATGATCAGCATAGATCCTTTTGGCAGCCCCTGGTCTGTTATCGGTCGAATCAATATGTCGATACTACAAAAAGTACCATTCCGGCTAATTTTCACATCCTTACAGACCGTGGCCGTTTTCTTTTGAGCTGCTTTGTGAAGGGCTATTGTCAGTTTGTTTTTTAAATCTCCGCAGGCCATATCCAGTACATTAAAGCTTGGTTTTCCAGTGGGCGGTGATAAGTATTTGGCTGTTATTCCTGCGAAATAAAGAATTTCATATTTGTCGTTTATCAAAACCCCGGCAGGAGCATAGACATCAAGAATCGTTCTTTCAATAACGGCTTGAATATCCGTTTTCGCAGACAGATGTACATCTTCATCCGCTTTGATTCCCGGCTGTGCATCATGGTAGATTTTACCGGAAAAATCTATCCCTTTGCCCACAAAGGAATTACTCCGTATAAAAATTTTCAATTTACTGTTGAACGGCTCAAAAAGATCCGTATGTTCCCCAATACTCTCTGATGTTCCCAGTAACAATATGCCTCCCGGATTCAAGGTGTAATGAAACAGAGGAATATTTTTTTTCTGGAGAGTGCTGTCCATATAAATCAAAAGATTCCGGCAGCTCACCAGATCCAATCGTGAAAATGGCGGGTCCTTAATGACGTTTTGAATTGAAAAAACAATCATGTCCCGGATCTGCTTTTTAACATGAAAGCCTTCATGGGTTTTTGTGAAAAATTGATATAAACGTTCAGGGGAAATATCCGCACCGATATTCTCCGGGTAAATTCCCCGACGGGCAATGTCTATGGCAGAAGGATCAATATCCGTGGCAAAAATTCTGACATTGAAATATTTTTTGATGTTATCCATTATTTCAGAAACAATTATGGCCAGTGAATATGCCTCTTCACCGGTTGAGCAGCCAGTAACCCAGAAACGGATTGTCGAGTCCGGTGGTTTGTCTTTTAACATATTTGGAATCACCTCTTTTTCAATGACTTCAAAGACTTCCGGGTCTCTGAAAAAACTGGTTACCCCTATGACAAGGTTTTTAAAAAGAGTGTCTATTTCAACGGGATTTTTCTGAATGAACTGAATATAGTCAGACAACCTTGTTATCTGATGAACGGCAAGACGGCGCTCAATTCTGCGGGAAATGGTGTTTGGTTTGTAGTGGGAAAAATCGTGGCCGGTTTTGCTGCGGATCAGAGCAAAAATTTTCTGAATATAATTTTTATTCGGAGAGTCTGTGATTTTGATTTTGTCCGGTAATCCAAGGTATGGATGCTGTGTATACCGGGTTAACGCTTCCGGCATTTTTTCAACCGGAAGGACAAAATCAATAAGCCCGGTTTCGACAGCACTTCTGGGCATGCCATCGTATTTTGCCGTGTCCGGCTGCTGGACCATGGCCATTCCCCCTTCACTTTTGATCGCTTTAATTCCCAGTGTTCCATCTGATGCCGTCCCTGACAGGATGATGCCGATGGCTTTTCCCTTCTGATCTTCCGACAGGGATCTGAAAAAGAAATCAACCGGCATATTAATGACACCAGTTTTCATCGGCTCTATTAAATGAAGGCTGCGATTGAACATGGCCACATTTTTGCCCGGGGGATTCAGATAAACATGGTTTGGCAAAACCTTTGTGCCATCTTCAATCTGCTTGACAGCCATACGAGTTTGCTTTTCCAGAAGCGATGCCATAATGCTTTTGTGCTGCGGACTCAAATGCTGAATGATCACAAATGCCATACCACTGTCGGGCGGCATGATGGAAAAAAAAACATTGAGGGTTTCCAGACCACCGGCTGAAGCACCGATCCCGACGATGAAGAAACGGTCGCTTTTTTTGATTTTTTTCTCTTGATCAACTGTTTCCAAAAATTTTTCTTTGGCTATAAGTACTTTTTTCTTCTTTGTCGGCATATTCACTACCTCAAATGAGCGGTAAAAAAAGTTAAGGCTACTATAATCGAAATACTTTAGTCTTGAACTTAACAATAACATGCATAAAGATTGACTGCCCCAATATTTAACAATTCAAATTATATCAAACAATCGGATATTGCAAAATTTCCAGAAGAATAAATAGGAATAAGGACATTTTATTTCATACCGGGAATCTTGCAATGAAAACTGCGGGATACTGTTGAATTAGGTTAAATATGACCTTTTGAGCGCATGTGACCGTTTTTTCAACAATTGACAGTGCTTAACAGGTGTTTTTAAAAGGCAATTATATTAACAAATCAAGCAGTTGCGATGTGATGTGCATATGATTGCAGTTATGGCACAAATGTTGAAACTCTAATTTTCTAAAGGGATGGAAAAAAAATTTTAATGTTCGAAAAAAGTGCGCTTTGAAATCAATCAGAACAAACTGGCCGATTAGTTTCATATTAATTTTTTTTTATGAGGTGAGTTATGACTTATGAAAACAGGCCCATTGTACCAAAAATAGTTGAAAATGGGGATGAAAACAAAAAGGGGCAATTAATCAAACAAGAAACAAAGCCTGATATGCTGTATCTTCTCCCCATTACAGGACGTCCCCACATGCCCGGACAAGTTCAACCTCTTATGGTCAATAAGAAACTATGGGAAGAAACGCTGAACAAGGTATCAAGTCAGGCGAAAAGCCTTTTGGGCCTAGCTTATTTAAAAAAGATAAAAAGCAAAGACGTTTATAAAGAAGATTTTCCCAAAGTCGGTTGTGTTGTCAGAATAGAGAATATAGTGAAAGTTCAAGAAAGTGTTCAATTTATTGCCCAGGGACTTGAAAGATTCCGAATAAAAAAATTTCTTTCTGATAAACCGCCTTTTGCAGTTCAGGTAGAATATTTTGAAAAAATTGAGGAAAATGAAATTGAATTAAAAGCCTATGCCATTTCAATTATTAACTCCATTAAACAATTGCTCGCATTGAGCCCTTTATACTCGGAACAGGTAAGACTATTCCTGTCAATGTTCAGTCCGGATAAACCGGCACCACTGACGGATTTTGCCACAGGCATTACAATGGCTTCAGGAGATGAATTACAGGAAATCTTAGAGTTACCTCTTGTTATGGATCGAATGAAAAAAGCAATGATGATGCTGCAAAAAGAGATTGAAATTGCAAAACTTCAAAATAAAACCAAAAAAGATCTCAACCATCAGATGGAAGACAACAAACGAAGATTTTTCTTAAAAGAACAAATGCGTGCAATTCAAAAGGAACTTGGACTGCTCAAAGATGATAAAACATCGGATGTGGATAAATTTAAAAAAAGATTTGCAGCACTTTTTCCAACAGACCAGGTGGTGAAGCGTTTTGATGATGAAATTAAAAAACTATCAGTGCTGGAGATAGGATCTGCGGAATATGGGGTCACTCGAAATTACCTGGATTGGATCACGTCTTTTCCCTGGGGAATCCATTCCAAGGACAATATCGATATTGAGCTGGCCCAGAAGGTTCTTGACCGGGACCATGCGGGCTTAAGTGATGTAAAGGACAGAATAATAGAATTTTTCGCTGTCGGAATTTACAGACAGGATATCGCAGGCTCCATTATCCTGTTTGTAGGGCCTCCGGGTGTCGGTAAAACCTCCATTGGAAAATCAATTGCACAAGCCCTTGGAAGAAAATTTTACCGCTTCAGCCTTGGCGGAATGAGAGATGAAGCTGAAATCAAAGGGCATCGAAGAACTTATGTGGGCGCATTGCCAGGAAGACTGGTTCAGGCATTAAAAGATACAGAAGTATCCAATCCTGTAATCATGCTCGATGAAGTTGATAAAATCGGGGTCTCTTACCAGGGAGATCCTGCATCTGCATTGCTTGAAGTGCTTGACCCGGAACAGAATGTCGAATTTATGGATCATTACATGGATCTTCGGATGGATCTGTCAAAAGTTTTGTTTATTTGCACGGCAAATCAGCTTGATACCATTCCAAGACCGCTTCTGGACAGGATGGACAAAATCAAGCTTTCCGGCTATATCACTGAAGAAAAAATTCAGATTGCCAGAAAACACCTGTGGCCAAAACTCTTAAGGCGGAACAACATGACTTCAAAGGTGATCACCATTACGAATCCGACTATCCGGTATCTGATTGAAGGATTTGCCAGGGAAGCAGGGGTCAGAGATCTTGAAAAACTCTTAAATAAAATAATCAGAAAGAGCATTGTAACCATATTGAAAGAAAAGAAAAAGAAAATCAGGATTAATATCGAATCGTTAGACAAGTTACTTGGGTCACCGACTTTTAAACATGAAAAACAGATGTCAGGAGTTGGTGTCGTAACCGGCCTTGCCTGGACCCAGATGGGAGGAGCAACCCTTTCCATTGAGGCTGTAAGAATTCATGAAAAAAAACCGGGATTTAAACTAACGGGAAAACTCGGTGAAGTTATGCAGGAGTCAGCAGCCATTGCCTACAGTCATGTCAGGGCAAACATGGGCTTGTTGAACATCAATAAAAAATATTTTGACAAAGCATTTATCCATATTCATGTGCCGGAAGGAGCAACCCCAAAGGACGGCCCCAGCGCAGGCATCACCATTGCAACGGCGCTCGTATCACTTGCAACCGGAAAAGCAATCAATCGACCTCTTGCCATGACAGGAGAAATTACGCTTACAGGCAAGGTGCTTCCTGTCGGTGGGATCAGAGAAAAAATCATTGCCGCAAAACGATCAGGAATAAATGAGATTATCATACCTGAAGGGAGTATGCCTCAGATAAAAAAACTTCCGGAGCACATCAAAGAAGGTATCGAGTTTCATTTTGCCGACAAATACAAAGATGTGTTTAAAATCGTATTTAAAAATCAACTTGGATGATAAAAGTTTGAGCCACATACCAATGACTTGGAAAGGCAATCGGAAAGTTGTTAATATCGCAAAAAAATGCTATCAAAAAGGGCTTAGCTTAATAAAAAAAGCCATGCGAAACATAGAGAGTTAAGATCTGCCGAATCAGTGACATTGAAAAATGGGCGGAAATTGAAAAATGAACGGTTGACATACTCTGCTATGATGTATAATTCGGACGATTTAATTTTGACTTCGTGCCTTATAAATTAAATTGTTACAAATTCATTTAGCAATTTATCTGATTTATTGCCAAAGCCGGGAGGAAAAATGAATAGGGTCATAACTTTAACGGTCATTGGTATATGCTTTTTATTAGCTGTGTTCCTGATTGATGCCTGTGCTCAAATGCCATTTGAGACTACCCCCACTACAAATAAAGGTAAGAAATGGCGCATTGGTTATCTTGAGGGGGGACCCTATGCCAATTACCAGTCGATTCTAAAAGCAATAACAAAAACACTTATGGATGCGGGGTGGATACAGCATTCATCAATTCCTGAATGTCGGAATGAAATTGAAACCAAAACATTATGGAATTTTCTTTCCACACAAATTCAAAGCAACTACCTTGAATTTGTGTCTGATGCCTATTGGTCTGCTGAATGGTGTGATGCAGAACGTGAAAATTTAAAACACGGCATCATAAAACGTTTGAATGACTCTAAAGATATCAATCTGATGCTTGCTTTTGGCACATGGGCCGGTCAAGACCTTGCAAACAATCAGCACAACACTCCCACCATGGTGGTATCGGCTTCCAATGCAATTCGTTCCGGCATTATAAAAAGTATTGAAGATTCCGGATTTGATCACATACATGCCTGGATAGATCCCAATCAATCCGAACGTCAGCTTCGCCTTTTTCATAAAATAACAGGTTTCAAAAAATTGGGCATAGCATATGAGGATGATTTGGATGGCAGATCTTATTCTGCAATAGAGGATGCGCAAAACTTATCCAGAGAACTTGGGTTCCAAATCATTGAATGTCATCTGCCTGGTCAGGCTTCCGGAACATCACATGAAGAAGCTGAATTAGTGGAATGTTATGAACAGCTTGCCCCGAAAATTGATTCAATGTATATAACCGATTATGCTGGATTAACAAAAAAAAACATCCCAAAACTTTTGTCTCCCCTGTTCAGATACAAGGTGCCAACCTTTGCCCAGACACGCTATGATTTGGTAAAATATGGAATTTTAATGGGTGCAGGAAGGTCTGATTTCAAGGCCGACGCACGATTCTATACTGAAATTTTTGCCGGAATATTGAATGGCAAAAAACCTGGAGATCTTCCACAGGAATTTAAAAGCCCCCTTAAAATCGTCGTCAATCTTGAAAGCTCAAAACAGATCGGATTTCGCATACCCCTTGACATCCTTGCAGGTGCATTTGAGATACATGAAATCATTCCATCCACTGAATATAAAAAATAAAAAACATAGAAAGCAAAAATACACTCAATGTTTTTATCAAAATTTAAAAAGAAAACGCGCCTCAAAACCATAAGATCAAAGATTCTCACCCTTATTATCGGCCTTATGGTTATCACTTCAATGGCGTTCACATTTATTACGACAAAAAATTATCAACGGGAACTAACCGCTCATTATCATAGACTGAGCAAAGAAACACTTGCGTCAACAATACGAATCATTGATTCTGAATACAATGATCTTCTATCTTATGAAATCAATTCCATAAAAACGCAACGGTTACTTATGGAAAACACAGGCACAAACCTTTTGTTAATGATCAATTCATTTTATGATCTTCATAAAACCGGATTTTTAACCGAACAAACAGCTAAAGAACTGTGTCTGAAAAACTTAGAGGAATATCGGTATCAGAAGAACAACTATTTTTTTGTTTATGATTTGAATTTGAATGGGTTATCACATCCAAACAAAGACATGGTGGGGAAAAACTGGTCCGGATTCGAAGATCTCAAGAAAAGAGATGCATTGCGCCTGGTTCGGGAAAGTCTAAAAACCGAAAAAAAAAAATTCACTGTTTTTATGTGGCCAAGACTTGAAGATATGAAACCGGTAAAGCAGATAGGATTTTTCATGTATTATCCCCAATGGAAATGGATCATCGGGACAGCCTTGGAAATGGGTTATATTGAAAAAATTTCTTGTGCAAAAGAAAAACAGATCCTTTCAAAGCTAAACAAAATACTGGGTCAGGTAAGCCTGAGCAACGTAGGTGGAATTCTCATTTTTAACAGCCATGGAAAAATTATCCTCCATACTTCAAATTTAAAAGATATTGATTTAAAGCCTTCAGGAAGAATGCTTAACCCATTGATTCAAGATTACTTGAAAGAATCAGCCGGTAATTTTAAGCAACCTGTTGAATATCCATATACTAATAAAAGCCAAGAGCAAATTACCCAGAGCGCTTTTGTAGATTATTTTAAATCCATGGACTGGTATGTTGCAGCTTTTGTTGATAACCACACATTAAAAAAACCAGGGTCTGCAATTGCTGCCAGACACTCTGCCATCATTTTTATAATTTCTCTGATTGGAATTGCTTTTGCTGTTTTTATCAGCACAAAAATAGCGTCTCCGCTTGCAGATCTGACGCAATATTCAAAAAATCTGGCAAACAGTAATTTTAAATTACACGACGATCCATTGCTGAAATCCATCAGAGCAAATGATAGGAATGATGAGATAAAGCAACTGGCAGATGCATTTGCATTCATGGAATCCGAACTTAAAAAAAATTTGCTGGATTTAAAAAACTATCAACAAAATTTAGAACATCTGATCGAAATAAGAACCAAAGCACTGTCAGATACGAATAAAGACCTTACAAAAGAAATTCAGGAACGAAAACGGTTAGAAGAAAAACATAACAAATTGATCAAAGAACTCCAAAAAGCACTTGATAACGTTAAAATGTTAAGCGGGTTACTCCCTATCTGTTCTAATTGTAACAAAATCCGCAATGATAAAGGGGATTGGGATGAGTTGGAAGACTATATTGAAAACCATTCCGATGTATTGTTCACCCATGGCCTGTGTACAGCTTGTGCTGATAAACTTTACGGCCATAATGCCTGGTATATTAAAAGTAAAAAAAAACAATTGAGAAACCAAGATCCGCCACATGAAACTCCATAGGAAAATGAAAGGAAACAATAGCGATGGAACTTACCCGAAAATTAGCTCAATTTGTATGTACCACCCGGTTTGAAGACCTTCCTGAACCTGTAGTGACCAAAGCCAAGGAGTGTTTTCTTGACTGGCAGGGAGTGGCATTAGCCGGCACCACTGACCCGGGCTCCAAAGTCATGATGCAGTATGTTACGGCCGTTGGAGGAAAACCGGAAGCCAGCGTCATTGGTTCATCCCTTAAAACAGATATAGCCAACGCCGCCCTGGCCAACGGTATGATCGGCCACGCTCTTGATTTTGACGACTATCATGATGAAACCGTCATCCATGCCTCTGCCGCCTGCGTACCAGCGATCCTGGCCATGGCGGAAAAATTAAATACCAACGGCAGGGAGTTTATCACCGCCATGGTTCTGGGAGTTGATGTATGCATCCGCATAGGATTAGCCCTGGGAGACTATCATTACCAGCGAGGCTGGCACACTACAGCCACAGCCGGTACCTTCGGAGCCACTGCCGGCGCGGCCAAACTCATGGGGCTCAATGCCGATCAACTGGTCACCGCCTTTGGCATCTGCGGCACCCAGGCCAGCGGACTGCGGCAAGTCTTTGGAACCATGTGCAAACCTTTTCATGCCGGCAAAGTCTCCATGGAAGGCATAATGTCTGCATCACTGGCTTCCATGGGATTTACCGCTTCCCAGAACATGCTTGAAGGGGAACTGGGACTGCTTGATGTGCTGACCGAGACACCTGACCAAGCAATCATGCTTGATCAGCTGGGTCAAAAATTTCATATTAACAGGTTGAGTATAAAACCTTACCCCACATGAGCCTGAACGCATTCGACGATGAATCTCCTGGAGGAGATCAGGACTCAAGAAAATATTGATATTGAAAATGTGGACCGCATTGATCTTGAAATCGGCCCTGTGGCCTCAACAGCCGCAACCATCAAAGCCCCCAAAATCGGCGTGGAAGGCAAATTCAGCGTATGGTTTCTGGCTGCCCTGGCCCTGGCCGAAGGCAATGTCACTCTGGCTAAATTTACCGATGAAAAAGTCAACTCCCCGCAAATTGTCACCCTGCGCAAAAAAATCCACACCTCACTTGACCCGCGAATCGGTTTTGGTGCCAGAGTACGAATTTTGATGAAAGACGGCACTGAATACGCCCGGTTTCTGGCCAAACCCAAGGGAGATCCGGACAATCCCCTGACCTTTGCGGAACTGGCTGAAAAATACCGCAATGCAGCCATTATGGCCATTTCCGAAAAAAAAATCGATATCCTGATCAAAAAAATTAAAACTCTGGAACAAATCAATGATATGAATGAAATCGTGGCATTGACAGTTCACCCCAAGGCCTGACCGTTGAGCTGCTCAAACCGTAATCAGTGTACACCACAGGTTACGGTTTGAATGATGTACGGTCAGGGTAAAGGCAGCACCTCCGGTGGCAATGATCACAGGGGCGGATGCATGGGTGCTGATTGATTATTTAGCCCAGTATTGACTTTTTAAATATGACTTCGAGGCCATCTGCCTTTTTGCCTCAAAGTCATATTGAGGGATTCCAGCTTGATAAGCAGCTTGTGTTTCAATTCCACACTGGTCTGATTAAAAGTGCGGTCATCGAACCATCCTCCGCAGTCGTTGCGGCGTTTCAATTCCACACTGGTCTGATTAAAAGCCGTCTGAGTCGGTGTACTTTATACTTTCCACGCTCGTTTCAATTCCACACTGGTCTGATTAAAAGTATTGGGCAAGGGACGTTGTAATCAATCCATTTAATGTTTCAATTCCACACTGGTCTGATTAAAAGCCGAAGTCGTTTATGCCGATGCTGGTGAGGCTTATGTGTTTCAATTCCACACTGGTCTGATTAAAAGGAGCCGGTTGGCCTTGCTCAGTTTTCCCCGGTCGAGTTTCAATTCCACACTGGTCTGATTAAAAGTTGCTTTTTCATTACTGTCTGATTCTGCTTGTTGTAGTTTCAATTCCACACTGGTCTGATTAAAAGCCTAAGTCAGGCCGCTGAATGGTGGTGTCAGATGTGTTTCAATTCCACACTGGTCTGATTAAAAGTCCCCATAGTTTTTATATCCACTATGGTTTTTACAAGTTTCAATTCCACACTGGTCTGATTAAAAGAATTTTCATTGAAGTCGCCACGGCTTTCCAATCCAGTTTCAATTCCACACTGGTCTGATTAAAAGCTTCCAGCGCCATTTCAGGCGTGAAGCATTCCACAGTTTCAATTCCACACTGGTCTGATTAAAAGTTGATCTGGTCCCAAGGGGTTACTTGTGTGTCTGCCAGTTTCAATTCCACACTGGTCTGATTAAAAGGGCTTCCCCCTGGCTGACCGGGTGGCCCTAAATGTGTTTCAATTCCACACTGGTCTGATTAAAAGAAGAGAGTTCGAAAGACTTTCAAACTTTGACTATGGTTTCAATTCCACACTGGTCTGATTAAAAGGTAACCACTCTCATCAAAGAAGTTATTAATCTATAGTTTCAATTCCACACTGGTCTGATTAAAAGCGGGGCTCTGAGTGAACTCAACACGGCAAACGGAGTTTCAATTCCACACTGGTCTGATTAAAAGGCAACATGGGGTGCTTGTCCCATTCCTCCCCTGTTAGTTTCAATTCCACACTGGTCTGATTAAAAGCCACCAGTTAAGATACTGACCGGGCTGTCCTTCACCAGTTTCAATTCCACACTGGTCTGATTAAAAGTGTGGACGCTCTCACTCTCCTTGCGAATGTAACCTCGTTTCAATTCCACACTGGTCTGATTAAAAGCCATCAAAAAAACAATATAAAATTAACGGGTTGTATTAATAAATCAAACGGTTTTTTCCGTCAACCCCCAATAGCGTAAAATCATAGGAAGATCGACGGATTTTTATAAATTGTCAAAGGACAAGCACTCATAAAAAATTATCCGTATCATCTTTTTCAAATCCGCAGATATCTTTGTCCATCCATTTGATATCCCGACTTTTGAAAAAAATAACCGAATCTTTTGAGCTATCAATAATATCGTTGACTTCATACTTCATTTTCTCAAATTTAGCTTTGGTAAGCTCCCCCTCAAAGACAGAATTCTGAATACGGATAAGGTATTTTTTCAATAATTTAAACATATGTCTTAATCTTTTCCGACCCGCCTTTGTTTCAGTATTTATATCATACATTGCAATAATATACATAATTACCACCACATCTTGAACCCGGTATATTTTTCTTCACCCAGAATATGTTTAACAATTTTATAACACTCCAGCCGTATAAGCCGTTTGTAAGAAACATTGCGATTGAGTTTCTTATGTTTAATAGTCTTTTTCAGCCTTTCATCATATTTTCTTAAAAATTTCATCCGGCCCTGATCTTTCAGATAACAATAGTTAAGGTCTTTATCCGTATCTTTTTCCGTTAATTCCTTTTTGTTGATCATGGTAAAGATCATTCTATCAAGGAGGATGGGCTTAAAAATTTCCGATATATCAAGGGCAAGGGAGTACCGCCTGTAACCCGGCTCATGAAGAAAACTCACGGTAGGATCAAGCTGGGTTCTATAAATTTCAGACAGAACCGTTGTATAAACAAGGGAATTACCAAATGAAATCAGGGAATTTATAAAATTATCCGGCGGTCTTTTAATACGTTTTTTAAATTCAACCTTATTTTGAACAATTTCATTAAAAGCAGAATAATACAAATCCCTGATATTTCCTTCTATGCCCATTAAATATGAAATTGAATCCGCATTTTTTAATGATTTTTTTAACTCTTTTATCTTTAAAATTTTTTCACCGATATCTCTTTCCCTGTTTTTATAATAGGTTAAATTGGTGATAATATTTGAAGCTGCGGCATTCAATAATTCATAGGCCAAAACCATTCTTTTTTTATCATCAAGATAATGCTTTGCCTGACTGATGGTGACATGCCCTGAAAGATATTGCTCTCTTGGGACAAATGAACCGGAATAAAATCCGTAATAATTAAAAATATGAACGGGAATTTTTTGTTGCCCCAGAAAATTCAGCAATTTTGTATTCAGAGTATGTTCATTGAAAAGAAAAAGGTCACAAATTGATTCAACAGGACGGTATTTCTTTTCTCCGTCAATTTCAAACATCAAAGAATTGTCTTTTCTTTTGATGGTACTATTTGAAAAAAGATATAAGGATTGTTTCATATGACACCTTTATATAAAAATATTCAAAATCAAAACAGCGACTTTAATGTTTTTATTATTGGCAACCCGGATGAAATATCAGGTATTCCCATGGCAGTTAGACAAAACAAAATTCATAATAAGCGCATTTTTTACAATACGGTTTGTTTATTATTGCCGGAGGTTTTTTCCTGTCAAGGATTTCATGGATATCAGAAAAAATAGCCTTAAATTCCATTTCATCTTCAGCATCCAATATCACTTTTTGTCTTTGCTTCAGTTTTGGATAATCTATTTCACCGATTATGTTTTTAACCCCCATTTTATTTAAAAAATATATATAGTACTTCAGCTGATAAATATGGGCTTTTTCAATCTTGTTTGATTTCTTGATTTCATGAATAACCCCCTTATTATCAATGAAATCAATTTTGATATTGCCGATTTCAATCTGCTTTTTATTGCGTTTATAAGTGCTTTCATCAATGAGTTTTCCCAACTGCACATATTCATTTTCATCTTCAAACCGAATAGCTCTTGTAAACAACCAGAGTTTTCGCTTACAGACAAAATAATAATTAATCTGTGTGCCGGTAAAATTAATATTATCCATATTTTCTCCCATTAAAAACCGGTTCAAAATGAATTTTATTTTGCTGCTTTTTCAACACAACCAAAACCGGCGCTGTTTTTTTCACCCCATCCGCAATCATACCCGATTTTAATTAACTCAGGATCTGCCTCTATATAAAAAGGGGCTTCCATGGCTTTGACTTTAATATTATTTTTAAATTCAATCAATTTTGATATTCTGCCATTTCTTTTTACGATATAGTTGTTTTCAAAATGAAACTGAAAAGGAAATTTCATATTTTCATATGGGATATTATTGATGGTTTCATATTTGTTAATAAGATTTTTCTTTAAATTTTCAACAAAATGATCTCTTTCCGCGGGCACCATATAGTTTAAAAAATGTTGCACCCTTTTACCTTTTTCTTTGATCATTATGCTTGAAACGGTTATGGGCGACAAACAAATAAATTTTTCAGTATTGGTAAACTGACAATCTTCCTGAATATCAACATTTACAATATCAAAAAAATGTCTTTGCCCGCTCAAGTTTAACATCATTTTCTGATTTGAAAATATGCCGAGGATTAAATGTCTCATGCTTTTTTCCATGATGGTGGAAAACACAAATTGTATTTTTGAAACCTTATGAAAACCGCCATTCCCATTATTTTTAGGACTAAAGTTGAGCTTTGAAAAGGTAAATAGTTTAAAAAGCTTATTGATGCCATCTTTTACATACCCTTTATCATGTAAAAAACTTGAATAGTTTGCTGATGATTCTTGAATTAAAGAGTACAAAGCTGAATGAACTGCATATTGATAATTATAGGGAAAAAAGGCCGGTTGATTCGTTATTGCTGTTATTTTTATACGCAAAATCATACCTTTCCGGAAGGCTTCAGGGTTAGTGAAGCCTGCAATCATTTAAAGTTAATCATTTATTTTAATAATCTGGTCTTCATAGTCAAAGGCCATCATTCTGTCTATTAAGTTTTTTTCTGCATCTTCCAGGGCTTCCGCAGTTTCAGACTTTGTCAGAAAATACCCCCCTGCAGAAAGGGTCACAAAAGTTTCAACACCTTCCAGGTCCTCTTCAATGACAGGAATTGCTTTTTTGTCATCTTCTTCACTTAATTTTGCCCTGATACTGCCGGCGATTTTATTGGCATTGGTGCTGATGGAAACGGCCAGGGTCTCCATGAGACTGAAGGTTCTTGACTGGTTTGAGGTGATACGCCAGTTGATGATTGCTTTTGCAATGGCCGGTATAAGTTTGTTCCTTGTTTCAGGCGGTGCAACAAGGCAGTTTCCAAAAATATTGTTGGATTCAAGCCAACCGGATTCTTTTAATCTGTCTTCGGTTTCCTTTGTGATTTCCGGCTCAAAAACACTTTGAGTAACACAAAAAAGCCGCCTTAAATCAATGGCAATATCCTGCACAAATAATCCTGTTGCCCTTTTATTATCCGGTATCCATTTTCGTATCAAACTCCTGTCCTTATCCTGAAGCAATGTTATGATATCATCTTCACAAAGCTCTTTCCCATTTGGGTCCCTGACAATGACCGTGTTATTGGGCCGGTCACTGCGGTCAAAGGTTATGTTTTCCCTGTCTATACCGGCAAGCAAAGGGTGCAAAGCCCGCATGGCTGATATGGAAAGCGGGCTTCTTCGTTTTATGGTTTTTTCCTTTCCCCCCTTGGAAGCTTTCATCCAACCGCCCAATAATTGATCAAAATGAGAAGGATCACATGTGCCGAAAACCTCTCCTTCCGTGATCTCTTTTTTCTTTGTAACATCAAATATAAAGGTTGTGGGTGCAGGCAATTGGTTTAACTGGCGAGCCAATGTATCGATTAAAGACCGCTTTATCTGCTGTCCGCTTGAATATGGGATATACCGGTTAAATTGAGGGTCATAGTAGGTTTTCTGACCATCGGCCACACAGAACACAGTATGTTCCGCCCGTTTTAAAGTTCTTATATATATGGTGTTCATAAATTTCTCCCTGAAATTAACTATTGATTATAAAGTGGTTAAATATTTCTCTCCTCATAAGCATAATCAAACCGCAGCAGAACAACAAAATAAGCAAAATCCTCGGAAGTCATCAAATGCACCCTTTTTTTCAACTCCCTGATAATTTCCAGATATTCGCTCTGAACATCTTTGACAACCACTGCCAGGGCATCTATGAACTTTTTCCTGGATGCGGCAATGAGCAGTTCTTTTTCAATGAGGTTTTTTCGATCTGTTTTGCGGCCGTCTTCACGATACTCATGGAGTGCCCTGGCAATTTTCTCTGTGTAATCCAGCATGTCTTCCTTGTTTTTTGTAAGCATAGCAACCAACCATGTTTTATAGGTTCTGAACAATATTACTTTTTCATACTCTTTATTTGACGCCTTTTGTTTCCTTGTTTGAAAGTCCTCTTCAGACTCTCCTTTTTTTAAAACGGGAATCGCCGTCTTCTTGAAATTCGGGATTTTGCCCTGACCAAAATACGTTTTAAGATCTTTGGGCTGCAAGGCATGAAGCCCTATTGCCCCCAATTCACAGGCCCTTTTGATATGGATGCCAAACATCTCTTCATAGGCCCTGCTGTCTTTGATAGCGTTGTTTTTTCCAAATAAAATTTCGTAAAAGTCCTTGATTCTTCTGGCCTGCTGAAAATAAAAAGGGATAAATCCAATGGTTTTGTTGGTTTGTCCAAGACTGTACAGATAGCCCATCAAGGTCTGGTCTGGAAATTTGCTTGAAAGATTAAAAAAAAGTTGACTCCATTTAACAGTATTTATGAGAATGTTTCCTTGTTTATCATGGCTGAACATTTTCATATTATCCAAAACTCCAAAATCAAAACCTTTTCTAAATTTTTTTCCATGGTAATAATTAAGCCATTGACCATTCCAGGTGTTGATTTTATTGGGAGCCAATTTATCAATGCTATTATCATTGAGAAAACCACGATACACCTGCCAGCCGTCATAGAGGGTTAAAAGAATTTCAGGATCATTAAAAAAAATGCAATACCCCCCTGAAACACCAATACCCAGACCAGCACCGATCCAGGAATCGTAAATCCCGAATTCATCTGCAGGAATATCAATATCACTTACAAGCCCCGAGGTAGTGGCAAATTCATTGGTTTCCGATGCAGGAAAACCAATGGCAATACTGGCATCCCTGTCTCCGGTTGTTATCTTTTCCGCCAGATTATTTAATTTTTCAATTCTATCTTCTTCTCTCAGAAGATGCGGTTTTTGACCCTTTTTCATCTGCACAAAAGGTGAATTGGTTTGCCAAAGCATGTATTTTGGATGATTGAAAAACAGCTCAAAAAATACTGTTTCAAAAAATTGCTTTGACGTATAGGACTTGTTGTACTTTTTGTTAAATGCCGTCAAAAATGTCCGGCCAATAGTCATGGAAATCATAATAAAATCTTTTCTATAAAAAATTTAAGTCCGCTTTTCTATCGTTTGCTTTAGCCAGATCCAACCCAGTTTCCCGGCTGTATCCCGAGTCCGGGATAACAAAAGGATTGCTGCCGAAATTGAGTTGAAAATAATTTTTTACTGCATAATATCGCACTGGAATTTCCAGCATCATCTGGTCTTCAAAACCTGCTTGTTCATAGGCTTGGCAATCCGAATCAACAATACAGTTCACGCTGTCCACCTCAAGAAGTTCAAGTAGTATGGACCGATCCCGGTGGGTGAGCATTGGTACATTCCATCTGCCGTTTCCTTTATAGGCAGTGTGATTTTCAATGCTGGTATAAGACAAATCAGGATAAACACAATTGATTTTTTCCTGATAATCCGATTCATGTAGAACTTGATCATGATCCAGTACAGCATAACTTTTCCTTAAAATTTCAAGCTCATATGGCCGGGCTGCTTTTTCATCCTCTGGCGGAGCTATGACATAAACAGGTTTATATGTGCCGATGGTGGCGGGTGTCCGTTTTCTATTAATCCTGCCAAATCTTTGGATCAAGGAATCAATGGGGGCTGTTTCGGTTATCATCAGATCAAAACTGATATCCAGACTGACCTCAACCACCTGGGTGGAAACAACAATGCAGGCGTTTGAAGAGGTATTGAATTCAAAGGTAGTATTTCCCTGGCTGTCCAATCCCAATAGACTGGCTTCCTTATCCCGCCGGTCTCCCCGTTTAAACCGGCTGTGAATAAGAAGCAAAGGAATGTCAGAGAATGCCTCTTTTACAATTTCAAACATCTCCTGGGCTGAATCCACACGGTTACAAACAAGCAAAATTTTATTATTTTTCTTGATGGCCTCCTTGATAACGGCATGGGCATCATCCCAAGAGCCGATCTTATGCAGGATATGGCGGTCTAATTTTTCAAGTTCAATGGAATCCAGCGAAATTTCAGACACAAAATCCCTGCCCAGCAAATCAATAATTTCATTATACAGGGAAGAGGACATTGTGGCGGTGCCGATATGAATCCGGCAGCCAATATGGTTCAACACCTCAACTATTTTTAATACGATTGATTTTGAAACATTGTCATAGGTATGAATTTCATCCAGAATAACATCACATCCTTTTAAATCTTCAATCATGGACTCAAATCCCCTGGTGGCAAAAATAATTGACGCCAGTTGATAAGGGGTAAGCACCTTTACGCTCGACCCCACAAGCCTTTGAAGAAGCATATCTTCATGGGATTCAGCACCTGATGAAATTTTGGAAGATGAATGAAGAACCCGGATATCCAGATTGGGATTCAATTTAATCAAATCTGTTTTCACCCTTTTGAACATGGCGTTGATGGAGGCTTGAAACGGCAATGTATAAAAAACCCTGCCCCTGCAACGGCGAAAAAGATAATCGGTTTTCCCCATACCAGTACACGCCACCACCATGGTATGGGGTCGATTGGATGAGGCTTTTTTTAAGGATAAGGGATAAAGTTGGGACGTTCTGTTGTAAAATTCCAGTATGGGTTTTTTAAATGTATGAGGCAGATAATCGGGTGCGGCAGAAGATAAAGCCGATGCAAAATGATCAGCCGACATCAGAAGACCGCGCCATTCTGAATAGCCGTTATTCATAATTGTATTTTCACAATATTCCAGAACCTTGAAATAATTTTCCTTTGCTTCGTCATAGCCAATGTCCCTGGAATTAATTCCAAAACCTGCGAGAATCTTTAAGGCATCAAGCTTCCAAACATCCCAGTGTTCAATATGAAACTCAAAAATATCATCTTCATTTTCTTCAAGATCAAGAATGCCTTTTAACCCTTTGTCATTTTCAATAGACTTATGATGGGCGATGATCATTTCAATGAGTTGGGGATGATATGTTTTTTCAACCAGCGAGAGAAAAAAACAGGACGCAATTTCATGACGGAATGTTGATTGCCCGGTTTTATATTTAGATACAAGCCGTTCTTGAAAAATCGGACTTGCTTTTCCGATATCATGAAAAACCGCCCCCAGTTTTGCAGTTTCAACGTCAAAATTCAAATAACCGGCAAACACTTTAATGGCGGATTT
This sequence comes from Desulfobacula phenolica, assembly GCF_900105645.1. Lineage (NCBI taxonomy): Bacteria > Pseudomonadati > Thermodesulfobacteriota > Desulfobacteria > Desulfobacterales > Desulfobacteraceae > Desulfobacula > Desulfobacula phenolica. The sequence goes on from NZ_FNLL01000004.1 coordinate 166,240, forward strand.
AACATGACAAAGATGAGCATATAAAGTCGTAAACTCAGGAGCGCCCTTGGCTTTTATGTGATCACAGACATCCATGATCAACAGATATGTTTTACAGGATTACCAACGACCTTCAGCCAGCCGTACATGGGCGAATTATTATCAAAACGGTTATATCCTACCAAAAAAGATTGATCTGTTTGTTCAAACACCAACTCAAACCCGTTGAAAAAATCCTCTTGGGTATCAAATTCTTTTTCAGGCACTTCAAGAATTTTTCTGCCTGGAAATAATATATCTTCATTCCTGCAAAGACAGATGTGCTGTTTTGCCGCATGAACAGCATCTTGTTCATTGTCAAACCCAAGATATAAAACAGGTTCGATAAGAACGCCCCGAACGATTATCGAGTATTTCCTGAAAAAATTGTTGTTTTTTTTATTCCATCCCCTGGGCTGAATCTGTTCCTGCTGATGAGAGATCTGTTTATACGATAATCTGTGTCGTTTAATTTTATACAGACCATAAGTCTCGGATAAAAGATCGGGAAACAGCTTCCTTTCCATACCCGCCACGATTGAAGGAGTCAGGAACTGTTGACTGAAAGTTTCGCTGTCCCTGACTGCTGTCCAGGGTTTGATGAATCCAAAGGGGCCGGTATAATTAACAAAATACATAATGGCATAAGATCCTTTTATTTTTCATTTACGATAACTTTTGCATATTACGATACCTTTGCATATAGCCGATTCATTTGTGCATATAATAGCCGATTCCTGTATTTTGTCTTACTATTTGCACTGATTTTTCGCAATATGCGAAATATATAGCTTATATATTCTTTTCATCCATTGCTTCAAGAGATTAATTTATTTTAGAGTAAAAGCTGCCTGTAAGGTAAAATCAGATTTTAAAACCAATGCATATAGGTGCGTCAGGTATTTATTTATCAGTCCCGGCCACCCCAGGATATTGTTATAATATACCCCCCAAGGCTTAAAATCATCAAGGCGTAAATCGTAAAAAAGAATATATTCAAAGGGTTATCCGTTATTGTCAGCTTCACCCCGACGCGATCCTGGTTGTCGGCTTTTTTAACAATAAAGTCCGTCAAGGTAACCTGGATGGATCCATGCCGAAGCGGCGACAGCATCATCACTTTTTTTGTTTCCAGAAGTGTTGAGGCCTGATAAAGCGATATTATGGCAAAATTTTGTTTGCGATGAATATTGTCCCGTGTCATCATTATTCGCTGCTCTTGTTTACCGGCTTTTAAAATATTAATATCATCCTTGAACACGATATCAGAAACTTCAATGAGATATTGGTTTTGAAACAGCATTTTTGAATTGGAAAAAAGTGTGATATTGCCCTGCTTGTGACCAACCACAAGGATGAGCCCATGACATGCCAGTACCACAATAAACAGGCAGTGAAGCACAAAAAACAGCCATTTTTCAAATTTGCCTGATTTTCTGGCCACCTGGATCTGTTTTGTAAAACTGCAGCAAAGTGTATTCACAAAAAGCAAACCAGCACTCAGACACAGCAGTGCAAACCATACCACCAGAACCGGGGTTTGTGACCAGGCTGATTTAAGCCATTCAAAAATAAGGGTCTCATTCATTACCTTGAAATCGTTTTTATACCAGCGGCTCAAATAAACTCCTGCCCCCATAAAGCAAACCAGGCAAACAAGATTATAAAAAGCAAATTTTATGGAGCTTAGTTTTTGAATCATAATGGTTTTCCTCTAATGATAAAATATCATCCACAGGGCAAAAATCCCGGGAAGCGACCCAGATAACGTTCGTATCAACCGGTTATTTCCAAAAGCCGGAGGCATATGACAGACAATCATAACCAGCACAAACAACAAAGAGGCTTTAAAAAATCCATTGCTCCATTGCCAGGAATCCCCGAACCAGTTCAGGCACCAGACTGATCCTGACCACTCGCCGCAAAGATAAACAAGCGCGCCCACAAGGATTTTATGCCGTGCCTGTTTTAACAAGACCGCCTTTTCCCTGAATCCTTCAAAAAAGCAAGTCAGATGCAATACCATGACATGAACAAAAAAGGCGGCTGCCACAAGTCTTAAATCAAAAAACAGCATCACCCATATATTGTCATACATATAATAGTCATCATTTACAGCCATGGGCTTTCCCAGCACAAGTGCCAATATCAGCAAAACAACAATTGAATTTACTAAAAAAACATTTCCTCTGCACCCTCTTGCCAGCAGTACCACGACAAATATGATGTAAACACAAGCCTCAAAAGGTCCGAAAAGCGGAGGCCGTCCAGTGACAAATACAATGAACAGCACGCCTGCCAGGCAAGTCAAGATCTCCAAGTGCCTGAACCACTTTGCGATCGTATCTTTTTTCAGCAAAAGGAGTACAAGTTCTCCTGCAAACAGCAGGAACATGATCCAATAGACAAGGGTTGGAAATATCTGTATCATTTTAACCATTTTCCTGATCCTCTAATATATGGCTTGGAAGAAATATTTTTTGTTGAGCATTCAGCCGGATCTCAGATGTATTTGTGCCATAAAGTTCTGAAATATTTTTTGTTGTCATCACCAAATTTTTATCTCCCTGGACCATGATTTCACCGTTTTTCAACATGATCACATCATCGGCAAACAAAGTTGCCATATTGGGATCATGCATGGAAGCCACAATACTGATACCTTTTGAACGGCAAAGCTGTTTGATGGATGACAGCAGATGATACTGGTTATTAAAATCAAGGTGATTTGTTGGCTCATCTAACAGCATGATCTTTGTTGTCTGGGCAAGGGCACGGGCAAGCAGGGTAATTTGACGCTCTCCTCCGGATATCCGGTTGAAATTTTTATGGGCCAGCCCCTGGGCGTTTAATTCCCTAAGGGCATTTGCGGCAATCTGATAATCCGTCTCATCCGGCTTGGCCGCAATCTTTAAAAAAGGTGCCCTTCCCATTACCACCACATCAATCACCTTATAGGGAAAAACATCAATATGCTCCTGGGGCACCAGACTGATCAATTGTGCGATCTCGTTCTGGGCAAGGGACATCAACGGTCTTCCATGAACCAGTATCCGGCCTGAAATTTTTGTCAGTATCCTGTTCAGGCAATGAATCAAAGTGGTTTTGCCGGAACCGTTTCTGCCCAGAACGGCACAGAAAGTGCCCGATTGCACCTGAAAGCAAATGTCTTTCAAAATCTTTTTATCCCCGTAATCAAAACCGAGGCCGCAGCATTCTAATGTTACAGCCATCCGGTACTCCGGTTCTTAAACATAAAATAACCGAAAATCGGGGCTCCTGTCAGTGCGGTAAGAATCCCCACTGGAATTTCAGCAGAAGAGACACTTCTTGCGGCAGAATCTGCAATCAAAAGAAATAAACCGCCCATGAGCGCTGTCACGGGAATCATCTTTTCATGCTCCGGCCCCACAAAGGATCTTGCCATATGGGGGATCACAAGTCCTATCCAGGATATCTGCCCGCAGGTTGCAACGGAAACAGCCACCATGAATGAACTTGCCGTAATCAGAATAATCCTGAAAAAAGACGGGTTCATACCCAGGGATTTTGCCTGGACATCCCCCAGGGAAAGAATATTAAGCCTGAAACTCAGCACAATGAACAAGATCAATCCTGCCAGGGTAAAAGGTGCCATCACCAGAATAGTATCCCAGGTCACCCGGCTTAAACTGCCCATGACCCAGAAAACAATGCTGGGAAGCTCGTCATAGGGATCTGAAAAATATTTGATCGCCATGAGCAGGGCATTAAAAAAAGACAGCACAACCATACCTGCCAGCACCAGGACAATCATTGGTTTAATGGAAATCACCTTTGCAAGTCCCACACTCATGGAAACCGCCAGAATCCCGAATCCAAAAGACAGAATATGGACAAGAGAAAAAGAGTCAAAAGGAAGAATAAGCCCCAGGGCCGCACCAAAGGTGCATCCTGCCGACACCCCCAGAATATCCGGTGACACCAGCGGATTTCTGAACAACGCCTGGTAAACAGCTCCCGATACGGCAAGACTTGAACCCACCAGAATGGCCATAATGCATCTGGGCAAGCGTATCCATAAAAAAACAAGTTCCTTTGGAATTAAATCTCCCACCGAATCCCTGCCATTATACAGGTTTGAAAAAATAGCCGTCAGATCGCAAATTTTGATTGTCACCCTGCCCGATATAGCGGATACGGCAAATGTAGCCGTTAAAATAAAAATCAGCGAATAAATCACTTGCCTGGATGAAGAAAAAGTTTTCATTTTTTTTAATTGTCTGTGTCGTTACGATCTGTGACGTGATAATCTGTTTCGTTATTAACAGTATCACTGAGGGTGCCGCCCATTTGAGTTAATGTTTTTCCAAAAACAGCCTGGTGAAATTCATCTGCTTTTTTTTCAATCTCAAGGTCTGAAAACCTTTCAGGATAAACCTTTTTAGCAATCCAGAGGCTTGCCAGCACCGACAATGGAGAAGGAAAATCCCACGGGGCAATACTTGACGGGCACCTGTAAACATTTTTTTGAGATATGGCTGTTACTTTCTGCAGGGCTTTATCAAAAATTCGTTGATTCTCGCTCTTTTTCATGTGCTGGGACAAAACTATGATATCCGGGTTCCATTTCACCAGTTGCTCAGGAGAAATATTCTGGAAATATCCGGTTAAGTGGCTGGAAACATTTTCAACACCGGATGCGTTAAAAATTTCATTCTGAAGCATATTGCCGGTGGTCGTACTGAAAATTCCCTTGGATGAGGCAAAATATCCTGTTTTTTTCAGATTTTGTGGCACTCCTGCCAGCCTCTGTGACAACAAATCTAAAGTTTTATCCATCTGTCTTTCTATAATCCGGCTTTTTTCCGGTTCTCCTGCTGCCAGCGCAATTACTCGCAGGGACTTCTTTATACTGTCAAATGTTTCCGGCATGATCACAATGGAAGAAATACCCAATGTACTCAAACGGTCGGCAAGGGCAAGACCGTCTTTTTGCGAATAGAGAATCACAAGGTCGGGTTTCAAAGAGACCAGGGTTTCAAAATTAATGCCCATGGTTTTTGACCCCACCCCGGTAAGCATTGCCACATCCGGAAAAACAGATAGTTGCAGACGGTCCTGTTTGGAATGAGTGTCAATGCCGACCAGCTTGTGCGCAAGCCCCAGGGAAAGCATACAAAGACTTGCTGGCTTGAACGTGGTGACGATTTTCTCAACCGGATCTTTAATCAAAACTGTTCGTCCTGCCATATCTGTTATGATGCGGGACTTTATTTGTGTAGCCCCCAAAATGCCCGGGATAAGCAGCAGGACAACCCCCGATAAAATAATACCCGATAAAATAATACAGGATACAAACCCTCTTTGATCTCTTGTTTTTTTATGTCTCATATTTATCCTCACTTATAGCTAAATTCAAATATGCTTTCTGGTTTGTCTTGTCAAGGATTGAACAAAAAACATCCAGCAATAACTGCCAATGGCAACTTATAACCACCAGCTTAGAATATATTTATCAATATTTGCTTACAAAGGTATTGATATCAGAGAAAATTCAATCAAATGTTGTTTTTGAATCCAAAGCATCTTCTATTTCATCCAAAACCCAGCCTGGCAGCAAAAATCTTCTTGGCATCATAATATTTTAAGCACGAAAAAATTAGTGTGCCTGCAACTTTGATGTGCAAAAAATGTTAGAAAAATCAAATCAATACAGATAGCGGTGGCCTATCGTTATTTTGAGTAATACATTAGCAAGATCCAAATAACAACCGTATAATCATGATTTAATTGACAAATACAAACAGATATGTTTGATACTGTGGTTTAATAAAAATATTAACATCAAAAAGGAGACTAAAAAATAATGACAGGGTCAAAATTTTATCAATTTTTATTTATCATCTGGATAGGGATGAACCTTTCATCTGCCCAGGCAAGCCAAACCCCGGCAGATACAAAACCCTATTCTCTGGGTGAAGTGGTCGTATCAGCTGAGATGCCGGGCAAAGAGACTATTCCCACCATAGAAGTTACTGATGTGGAAATCAAAAACCGGAATGCCAAAACCCTTGACAAGGCATTGGAACTTGTGCCCGGCCTGAATGTGAGTGTTCGCGCCAAAGGCACCCCCAGGATCGACATGCGGGGGTTCAGAAGCCGTCACGTCATCCTGCTTTTAAACGGCATTCCCATCAATTCAACCTATGACGGACAATTTGACCCTCACCTCATTTCCACAGAAAATATTTCAAAAATAAAAGTTTCCTATGGTAACAATTCCGTGCTTTATGGACAGGGCGGCTTGGCAGGTGCCATCAACATCATCACCAAACAGGGCACCCAAGGGCTTCATACGGATGCCTCCGCCCAGATAAATGAGCGGGGCAACCACTACACCCAGGCCAATATTTCCGGGGGCAAAGAAAAGGTCAATTTCTTTTTAAGCGTCAACAATACGGATTCAGACGGATTTTCCCTGTCGGACAGTTTCACGGACGCCGAATATGAAAACGGTGGCCTCCGGGAAAACAGCGATGATGAAAGGCTTTCCTTTTTCGGAAATATCGGTTTTGAGGTGAATGAAAAATTCGAACTGGGCCTCACCCTTGAAAAATCTTCCGGAGAATTCGGAATACCTCCAGTTACTCAGTATATCAACAACAATGATGACTCCTATTATAAAAAAATAAAATACGACCGAACAGAAGATTTCGACACCCTGTCAGGCCAGATATCCATGAGCTACGACCCAGACGGCATAATGGGTTTCAGAGCCTGGGCCTTTGCCAATGAATACGAGGAAGATACGGCCAGATATGATGACGACACCTACAGCGCCATCACCAAGAGCGGCTCTTATACACAGAACAGCAAAACATCAATTCAGGGAGTCACTCTTCAGACAAGCTTTGATTTTGAAGCATCAGGTGAGGCAGTGTTCTCTTTTTCAGGTGAAAAAGATGAATACACATCTGATCTGGATGAGGTTGATAAAAAGCTGAATATTGTTTCCTCACATGAAAAACATGATCTTGATATCTACTCGGCAGCATTTGAATATAAAAGACAACTTTTTTCCAGCCTGGACTTTGTATTGGGATACAGTCATCACTGGCTGTCCAAAGAAAGCGGGAATGACGATGATAAGGGCAGCTACATGATCGCCACTGCCTATAATCTGACCGATGAGACCATCCTGCGCGCCTCTTATGCACGAAAAATAAGATTTCCCTCCATCAAACAGCTTTATGGCAGTGATGGAAATGAAGACCTGACAACGGAACAGTCAGACAACTATGAGGTGGGTATCACCCAGCAACTGCCCTGGGAGATGCAACTGGATCTGGCGGTTTATCAGAATAATGTGGAAGATTTTATTGAAGAAGACAGCAGTGGAAACACTTCAAACTACGATGAATATCAATTCAGGGGGATTGATTTCCGCCTGTCCAAGCATTTCCTGGAAACCGGCTCCATGGCACTTGGCTATTCATTGCTGGACAGCGAAGACCAATCAAAGGATTCATTGAGAGATGAACTCCAGAACCGGCCGGAACACAAGTTCACCATTGAACTGAACTACACATGGGATTTTGGCTTGAGCGCCCATGCCGATTTCATTCACATTGCCAATCAATATTATTACAACAACGACGAGACTGTACAAAGTGAACTGGATGACTACACAGTTGTCAACCTGAAACTGGAACAAAAACTGTTCAAAGAAAATTATTTCGTCTATGTCGGGGTGGACAACCTCTTTGATGACGATTATGAAGAAACCATAGGATATCCCCGTGAAGGACGCACCGCCTATGCAGGAGTCCGGGTTAAATTTTAAGATGCAAAACAGCCCTTTTGCAAAAAAGGGCTGTTATTTTTTTTATCGCAAGCAAAGGAAAGAACAATGAATTACCTGGTCTGTATTGATGACACGGACATGCCCGGAACCAAGGGAACCGGATGGCTGGTTGAGGAATTATGCAATATAATTTCAACAAAAGGGTTGGCAGACTGTTCAGCCATCAGCCGCCACCAGCTCTTTGTCCACGAAGACATTCCCTACACATCCCACAACTCTTCCATGTGTTTTGAACTGACCCTTAAAAACGGGACCATTGACCCTGTCATAGAGCTTATGGCAAATTTTCTGAAAACCCGCGCTGAAAAAGGCTCGGATCCAGGGCTTTGCGTGGCAGGCCTGACTGAAGATCTTGATCAAAACAGCCTCATTGAATTTGGTAAAAACGCCAAACAAAACGTATCTTCCAAAGCCGCAGCCTATGCCCTTGCCGAAAAAGTCGGAATTCACCTGTCAGAACACGGCGGCACAGGCGACGGTGTTGTCGGGGCTGTTGCCGGTATCGGTCTGAGGATTTTTGGGGATGACGGCAGGTACAGGGGATGGTATCACCTGGGCCGACCGGGAGATATTGTCGGCGTTGACGAGTTGTGCAAGCATCCGTTTATCGACCAATTGGTAACCCGGTCCGGAATCGTGTTGCCGCTTGATTCCCAGGTTCATATTGGATCGGAAAAAACAAAAACCGTCCGCATGGGCAGCCGCCAGGTATTGATAGCAGTGGCAAATGAAAACTCAGATCAGACGGGCATTTTCTACCGTACCATTACAAAGCAGGAAGCAAAACTGTATTAAGCAAATCATGATGAAACAATCAAACAGCTTGAGCCGAATACGCTTCTATATCCTCATTTTTGGGTCACCTCTTGTTCTGATTTTCATTTCCGTTTTTCTGGGCCGTTATCCAATATCCATTTCAGACATTTTAACCATCCTGGCCTCGCTCTTCACCGGCCAGGATGTCAATGCCACCCATTTTAGCATCATCTTGCATGTCCGGCTGCCCAGGGTTCTGCTCGGAGCCATGGTGGGCGGTTGTCTTGCAGTCAGCGGAGCGGCTTTCCAGGGGCTTTTCAGAAATCCCCTGGTCAGTTCCGGTATGCTTGGAGTCAGCTCTGGTGCAGGGTTTGGTGCGGCCCTGGCCATTATTTTGTTTAAAAATTTTTTTTATGTATATCCGTTTTCTTTCGGATTCGGCCTTGTTGCCGTATTTCTGTGCTTTTTTATCGGCCGTATCACATCTTCCACCCAGGCCATTACCCTGGTGCTGGGCGGAGTTATCGTTGGTTCCATATTTTCAGCCCTGATTTCATTTTTAAAATATGTTGCAGACCCTTACGATGAACTGCCGGCCATTGTGTTCTGGCTCATGGGAAGCCTTTCCCGTGCGGAATACAGCCAGATCCTTACGGCGGGAATACCAATGTTTATGGGATCTGCCGGGCTGATGATAATCAGGTGGCGTCTGAATGTTCTTGCCATGGGAGACAAAGAGGCACAATCTCTTGGGGTAAAGGTCAATCTCAACCGGGTATTCATTATTATCTGCGCCACCCTGGCCACTGCAGGAGCGGTTTGCGTCAGCGGAGTTATCGGCTGGGTAGGTCTTGTGGTGCCTCACATGGGCAGGATGATGATTGGAAACAACAACCGGGATCTCATACCGGTCACCTTTTCCATTGGTGCCACTTTCCTGGTTATTGTGGATGACATCAGCCGGTTGATCAGCACCAGTGAAATGCCCCTGGGAATTTTAACCGCTTTGATCGGCGGCCCGTTTTTTATTTATCTGTTAAAACAGACCAAGGGCCGGGAATGGTGATGGTAAAGAATAAGGAGTGCATATGACCATTTTAGCCTTGAAAAACGGCAAATTTTCCTTTGGAAAAACCCAAATCTTTACAGAGGTTAATTTCAGCGTATCAAAGGGAGAAACCCTTTGCATACTTGGCCCCAACGGATGTGGAAAAACCACCCTCATCGACTGCATTCTCGGCATCAACACGCTGCACAAAGGAGAGATAAGGCTTGGCGACAATCTTGTCACAGGGCTTTCCCCCAGACAGATCGCACAAATGATCGCCTATGTACCTCAAAAACATGTCAGACACTTTTCCTTTTCCGTTATGGATATCCTTCTCATGGGCCGGGCACCCTATACCTCTTTTTATTCAGCACCGGATGCTGCAGATATTGAAATAGCAGAAGATATCCTTGACTCATTGGGTCTTTATCACCTGAAAAACCGTGACTACACCCGCCTGAGCGGCGGAGAAACCCAGCTTGTAATGATCATGCGGGCCTTGATCCAGGATACTCCCGTGATTGTAATGGATGAACCCACAGCCCATCTTGATTTCAAACATGAACTCATCGTGCTGGAAACCATTGTCAGGCTGGTTAAGGAACGAGGACTGACTCTTGTCATGGCCACCCATTTTCCCAACCATGCTTTTTATCTTGAAAATGAAGGCATCCCGGTTCAAGTGGCATTCATGGACAGGCAAAAGGTTCACCTGGCAGGTTCCCCCTCTGCAGCATTGACCGAAGACAATCTTGAATCTTTTTACAGAGTAAAAACATCAATAATGACCCATACAATTCCAGGCAAAGGCCTTGTAAAACAAATTATTCCCATTCAAACCATGGACACGGACAAATGAAAAAAATCCATCTGCAAGTCAAACCCCTGTTTTTTTTATGCCTCATGATCTGTCTTGCTCTTCCGGGTACAACCATGAGTTTTAATACAATTACAACCATTGACTCCACCGGCAACACCGTAACCATCACTCGGCCACCCCAAAAAATTGCCTGCCTGTATGCATTTTGCGGACATGTGGTCACAATGCTGGGCAGAGGTAACGATATGGTGGCCATTGTCAACGGATTAAAAAAAGACTTGCTTCTGCAAAAAATCGTTCCAGGCATCAAGCAGATGGCGGTTCCGGCAAACGGGGGAATCATCAACATTGAAGCCCTTTTGAACACAAAAGCTGACTTTGTATTTCTCAAACCTGAAACCGCTGCCAACACAGCGGAAATAAAGAAACTGGAACGGTTCAATATTCCTTATTTTGTGGCAGGCTACCACAGCATGGCAGAACAGATGACCATTATTGAAATGATGGGCAAGGCCATTGGCTGCCACGAAAAAGCCCTTGAATACACCCGGCATTATAAAAAAATCATTGCCATGGTCAGCGCAAGAACATCCCATCTTTTGCCAAACAAAAAAGTGCGCCTGTACCACTCGGTAAACGAAGCCCGCAGAACCGATGCTCCGGGCACTATTGAGGCTGACTGGACCCGTGCCTGCGGCGTCAACAATGTTTCTGTCGGAGCATCCTTGAATGGAAAAAACAATAAAAAATTTGCAGACATTGAACAAATCTTGATGTGGAATCCAGAAGTGATAATTGTCAATGAAGAAGGAGTGGATCAATTGATAATGAACGACAAAAAATGGTCTCCCATTCAAGCGGTTCAAGACAAAAAAGTATTTGCCATCCCCGTGGGCATCTCCAGGTGGGGACATCCGGGGGGACTTGAGACTCCCCTGGCAATTTTATGGACTGCCAAAAAAGTCTATCCTGATCTGTTCCAGGATATTGACCTGAAAAAAGAAATTACTTTATTTTATAAAACTTTTTTCAATCTTGATCTGGACAAAACCATGGTCAATAAAATCCTGGGCAACAAAGGCATGCGGCATCCCACATCTTAGCAAATATTAAATTTCAACAATCTGCTTTATTTCTTTGTTCACAAAGCTATTAACCCCAAACTCTGAAACTGTGTTTGCCATAAATGCCTCACGGTTCCCCACTTGTTTTCAGCTAATATTTCTGCTAATGCTATATGCATTAATAAGATTCATGTACAGGCTATCCAAGTTACACCGAAAGTGTAGTAAACTCATTGAGATTATTAATAAAAGGGGTAGCAATGCTACCATGGTCTCAATACAATTTTACTTCTAAAAAAGGGAGACAAGCATGAAAGAGAAATTAATCAGCCGTGTTGGCCGGATTATCAGCGGCAGCGTTCATTCCCTCATTGATTCATTGGAAAATGCAGCACCGGAAACGGTTTTGTCAGAATCCATCCGGGAAATCGAATCTGCAATTGATGACGTTCAAAACGAGTTGGGACTGATTGTTGCAAAAAAACATCTTGCCACCTCAAAGCTCATGGAAGAGAATAAAAAACATGAGGATTTGAGTGAAAAAACCAAAATAGCCATCAAGGAAAACCGGGATGATTTAGCAGAAGCCGCCATAGCAAGGCAATTGGATATTGAAGCTCAGATCCCCATACTTGAAACCACTGTTGATGATTGTAAAACCCAGGAAAAAGAGCTTGAAAACTATATCCATGCGTTGCAGGCGAAAAAACGGGAAATGAAAGAAGAGCTGATCCAGTTTCGAAAAACAATCAAGGAAGCTGCCAAGACATCCGGGTCCGGCGGATCATCTGAAACCCCGGAAAGAGTGGAAAGTAAAATCGCAAAAGCTGAATCAGCTTTTGAACGAGTAATTGAAAAAGCAACCGGTATTCCAGGATCAAATGGAATATCTGAAAGAAAATCAGCTGCCCAACTGGCTGAACTCGAAGAAATTGCCAGGAAAAATAAGATCCGGGAAAGATTGTCTAAAATCAAGGGAGATCATCAATAAGAATGATTGGGTTTATGCTGCAAAGCCAGAATTGGCCCTTTATGGTCTCCTTGACCATTATGGTCATGATTGCCTGTTTGGAAGGTGTTTCAACCCTGATCGGCATGGGATTTTCAAGTATGATAGAATCTCTTATACCTGATTTTAATATGGATGTTGATGCAGATATGGATGTTGATGCCAATGCTGGTGCCAATTCTGGTATTGGTCCGGACCATCCCAACATCTCAACAACAGGTATATTAACCAAAACCTTTGGCTGGTTACGAATAGGCCAAATACCTGTTTTAATCATACTGATTGCTTTTCTGACCATCTTTGGCCTGGTCGGTTTTTTTATCCAATCAGTTGTCGTTAAAATAACCGGTCATCTGTTACCCGGCATCATTGCATCGGCAATCTCATTTTTATTGACATTGCCCCTTGTACGTGCAGCGACCGGCATAATCGTAAAGATAATGCCAAAAGATGAAACCCAGGCGGTTGCTGAAAAAAGTTTTATCGGACGTATTGCCGTCATTACTTTGGGCAAAGCATCCAAAAACAACCCTGCCCAGGCCAAAGTAAGAGATAAATTCGGAACGGCCCACTATGTAATGGTTGAACCGGACATTGATGATGAAAATTTTGCACAAGGAGATCAGGTTTTGATCGTGAAACAGACAGGTTTCGGGTACAAAGCAATCCATAATGCAACAGCAGCATTGCAGGAGATGGATGAATAAAACAATCTTATAATCAATAGTTGAAAAGGAATAACATAAAATGCCGAATATGATGAGTATCCTTGTAATTGCAGGTGTTATTTTAATCGCCTTAATTGCAATGGCATTGATTTTTGCCAAATTATACAAACGTGCCACCAAAGAAATTTCATTTGTCAGGACCGGTATGGGCGGACAAAAAGTGGTCATGAATGGAGGCGCACTGGTTTTGCCGGTATTCCATGAATTAATCCCGGTCAACATGAATACGCTCAGGCTTGAAGTTCAGCGCAACAATGAACAGGCATTGATCACCAGGGACCGTATGAGAGTTGATGTGGCTGCCGAATTTTATGTCCGGGCCAAACCCACGGAAGAAGCCATTGCAAGCGCGGCTCAAACCCTGGGGTTGAAAACCATGAATCCCGAACAATTAAAAGAGCTGGTGGAGGGCAAATTTGTAGATGCCCTGCGTGCTGTTGCAGCGGAAATGGCCATGGAAGAACTTCATGAACAGCGGGTTGATTTTGTTCAAAAGGTGCAGCAGGTTGTTACCGAGGATTTATTGAAAAACGGTCTGGAACTTGAAACGGTTTCACTAACAGGTCTGGACCAGACCAGTAAAAAACATTTTAATCCTGACAATGCATTTGATGCTGAAGGATTGACCAAACTGACGGAAAAAATTGAAGAAAGACGAAAAAAAAGAAATGATATTGAGCAGGATACAGAAGTTGCCATTGCCAATAAAAATCTTGAAGCCGAGCGCCAAAAACTTGAAATCATCAAGGAAGAAGAGTACGCAAAATTAAAACAGGAAAGAGAAATTGAAATCCGGCGGGCCGCTCAAATGTCTGAAATTGCAATGGAGCAAGCTGAAAAAAAGCGGGAAGCCGAACAGTCACAGATCGAAGCTAAAAAGAATGTGGACATGTCAAGTATCCTGGCGGAAAGATCTGTTGAAGAAGAACGCATTGATAAAGACAAATTGTTAAAAGAAAAAGAAATTTTAAAAGAAAGAGCCATTGAGAGTTCTGAAATTGAAAAAAAGAAAACCCTGGAACTTGCGGAACAGGATCGGGCAATTGCCATTGCCCAGAAATCAAAAGAGCAGTCGGAAGCCCAGGCTGATGCGGACCGGGCAAGAGCAGTTGCCGTTAAAGAAGAAGAGGCCGTTACAACGGTGCGCGAAACTGAAGTTGCAGAACGGGCAAAATCCGTTGAACTGGTCAAAGCCCGGGAAAATGCGGAAAGAGAGGCCATAAAAATTAAAATTGCCGCTGAAACTGAAAAAATTTCCGCCATGGATAATGCTGAAGCAGTCAGAACAACAGCCAATGCAAAAGCTGATGAGCAAAGAATTAAAGCCCAGGGCGAAGCAGACGCTGAAAAATTAAAGGCTGATGCTGCGGCAAAGCGGTATGCAGTTGATGCTGAAGGGCGAAGAGCAATAAATGAAGCCCATAATATTCTTTCCGATCAACAGATCGCCATGCAGGTTCGCATGGGCTTAATCAAAAACCTGCCGGATATTATCAAAGAAAGTGTCAGGCCAATGGAAAATATCGACGGCATAAAAATTATTCATGTGGATGGTCTGGCAGCCGGCAACAATGGCACTTCAAACGGAGAATCAACTGTGCAAGGCGGCGGCCAGTGTCTTTCAGACCAGCTTGTCAACAGTGCGCTCCGATACAGGGGACAAGCGCCTCTGATTGATTCTTTGATGGAAGAAATTGGAATAAAAGCCGGGGATATTAACGGCCTCACAGCCGGATTAAAAGATCAGGATCCCCCGAACTGAAGATTTCCGGGCTTGTAATCAATTTTACAAGCCCGGTTGATAAACCTGAAGACAGGTATCCTCTGAAAGAAGGACTGAGGCTATGGAAAAAATCAACATATTGATTGTGGAAGACGAATATATCATTGCCAACGACATACAGACCAGCCTGGAAAGCATGGGATACGAGGTCTGCGGAATGGCCGCCTCCGGTAAAAAAGCCCTGGCTCTTGCAAAGGATCTTTCCCCGGATCTCATCTTGATGGATATCATGCTCAAAGGAAATATGGACGGTATTGAAACCGCTGCAAAAATCCAAAAAAAATTCAATATCTCCGTTATTTTCCTGTCTGCCTATTCAGATGACGGGATACTGCAACGGGCAAAGGAGACCCTGCCTTTTGGATACCTGATCAAACCGTTCCGGGACAGGGAGCTGAAGGCTGCCATTGAAATGGCAATATATAAACAGAAAATGGAAAAGGAAAGAGAACAACTGATCAGGGAATTGAAACAGGCCCTTGAAAAGGTCAAGCTTTTAAGCGGCCTTTTGCCCATATGTTCCTTTTGCAAAAAGATAAGGAATGATAAAGGGTATTGGGAAAAGGTGGAAAGCTTTATCCATAAGAATTCCGAGGCTACTTTTTCCCACGGAATCTGCCCTGATTGCATGGACAAACAGTATGGCGATGAGAACTGGTACAGGGAAATGAAAGACAAGGACACCCTCTCATGAGAATATTTCACCGGTTTGGATTCCTCGTGCATATGGCTTTGGCAATATCCGCAGTCTGTGCCTTCAGTGCCACGGAAACCCTGGCAGCCGGCGAAAAAAAAATTCGCATCCTTCTTGTGGAAACCATGCCAGTACCGGTTGTGACCGATCACAGTCAATGGTTTGTCCGGCAACTGGAAGAATTGGGGTATGAAGATAAAAAAAATATGGATCTGATCATCCTCAAGGTCAACGGAGATAAAAAACGGGGGGAACACCTATTAAAACAGGAATTAAAACAGGCACGGCCTGATCTTGTGGCCACCTGCGCCACCCTTGCCTCCCAGATCGCCCATGACCTGCTACATGAAAAAGATATTCCCCAAATTTTTTTTACGGTTTCCGACCCAGTGGGTGCCGGGCTGATCAAGGAGATCGGGAAGCCCACCCACAACCATATCACCGGGGTGGTACATATGATTGAACGAAAAACCAGGATTAATATGGCCATGCGCCTTCTGGAGAACAGAAAAAAACAAGGCCGGGTTAAAATCGGATTTATCCACAGCACATACCCGTCCTCTGTGGGGGATTTAAAACAGCTTCAACTGGCAACAGCCGGCAGAAAGGATATTGAATTTGTACCCTATGGCCTTGATTACCGGGAAATGCCCAAAGGACTTGACCCTATGCTGTCGGATGTAAAAAAAGGAATCCAGTCCCTTCAGGGGCGGGTGGACTTCTGGTGGGAACCCTCAGGCCCTTTAGGGGAGCTATTGGCATATACCAGACTGCTGCTGGAAAAAAGCAACATACCCGTGATCATGGGAACCAAACTTGAAAGTGTCCGTCTGGGGGCATTGTTTCACTTGACTCCTGACCCGGAAAGTTCCGGACGGGAGGCGGCTTTGATGGCTGACGCCGTTTTAAAGGGCCTGCACCCAGGTAACATTTCGGTAAAACCGCCTCAAAGCATATCTCTTGGTATAAATATCACCACGGCATTGGCACAAGGGATTGTCATCCCTCCGGATATTTTGAGCCTGGCCGGTGATCAGGTCTATCGTTAGCATCTATTATGCATTTTCAAACCAAAATCTGCCTGATCATCTTGCCCCTGATGGCATTCTCTATTTTTTTTATGGGATTCTGGTCTTTAAGAACTGCTCAGCAGCCTATTGAAGGCGCTATTCACCGGTTAATGATCCAGGAACTGGAACATTTTGTGAAATTCAACATCCAGACCCATTATAAAGTGCTGCAAAAAAACAGGCTGGAAAATGTGGGCTCCTTTGTCACCAACTATCAGCAGAAAATATTTAATTCTCTTGATGACTTTCATCTGATTAAAACCGGAAGCCTGATCATCCTGGATACCAAAGGAAAAGTTCTGGCAGGTACTGTCGATGATAAAACACTTCCAAACGCATATCTATCAACATCAAAAATTATGCCATCCATGATAAAATCAGCAGCAACCGACAGAACAACCATCATGGAGCCAGAAACAGGAGAAAGAATTTTTGCAACCCAAACCTTTGCGCCCTGGAACTGGCACCTGGTTTATTCCGTGTCCCGGGAATTGATCCTGATACCCCGGCAAAAAGTTCGAAATACCGCTATTTTAATCTCGATTGCCTGTATTGCCACAGGATCATTTTTTATAATTTTATGTTTCAGGATTTTTTTTGGCAGGCCGATGGACAAACTGAAACAGGCGGCTGAAGACATTGCCGATTTAAAGGATGTCAGAAAAATTGATATCCATTCAGCAGATGAACTCGGAAATCTTGCACGCAGCATGGAACGTATGGCCGCTGCCATCAAGGAGTACCGCAAAAAACAGCACAACTGGCATTTTTATCTTGAATCCGAAATTCAGCGAAACACAAAAAACTTGCACAGGCTCAATGCCTCCCTTGAAAAAGAAATCAAAATAAAAAAAATTTCCGAGGCCGATTTACGGCAAAGTGAAAAACGAATTTCCGAAGCACTGAATTTCAACCGGGAAATTATTTCCGCCTCAAGTCTCGGCATCACGGTCTACGATGGAAAAGGAAAGTGTGTCCTTGCCAATGATGCTGCCTGCAAAATTATTTCCGGAACCCAGGAGCAGTTATTGAGCCAGAATTTTTATAAACTCAAGTCCTGGAAAACATCCGGTCTTGCCCACATGGCGGACAAGGTACTCACAGACGGCCGGCAAAGATCCATGGAAGCCAGAACAATCAGCACATTTGGCAAGGATTTCTGGATAGAATGCCGGTTTTCACGATTTACCATGGAAGGACAACCCCATCTATTAATAATTTTTGATAATATATATATGCGCAAACAGATGGAACGGCAGATCAAAGCATCCCTGAAGGAAAAAAATATCCTGCTCAAAGAGATTCACCACCGGGTGAAAAACAATTTACAGGTGGTATCAAGTCTCCTGAAAATGCAGTCCAGGCTCATAACCGATGAACATATTATACGGATATTTCAAGAAAGCCAGAACAGAATTGCCGCCATGGCCCTTGTACATGAACAGCTCTACAAATCCGACAACCTGGCTGTCATTGATTTCAGCACCTATATCTTTGACCTTGTCCACAGCCTTCAATACTCTTTTGGCACGGATAGCAACCTGATTCGCTTAACAGTGGATATCCGGCACAAATCCATGGGGGTGGACACGGCTGTTCCCTGCGGCCTCATCGTCAATGAACTGATTTCCAATGCCTTTAAATATTCCGTTAAGCCCGGAGAAAAAGGTGAAATTTCAATGTTATTTCAATTGCATGACAAACAAACCGCCCAGATGATAATTGCAGATACCGGACCCGGAATCCCCAAGGACTTTGATATTGATGCAAACCAAAGCCTGGGCCTTAAGCTTGTGAACAATATTGTGACTCACCAACTGGAAGGCAGCATCCAATTTATCTGCGACAAAGGCACCCGGATTGAAATCCTTTTTCCCTATTCCAATGAAAAAGAATTAAAGCGGTTGACGGCAGGAGAAACTGAAACACCCTTATAACAATGTTTAGTCTTAAAAAATATCGTCATATTGTCTTGATGTATTAATTGCTTACAATTCAAAATATGATTTGATACAGTATCAACATAGTGTGGTATGGCCACAAAAGTTTGATACTACTATTATTAAAATAAGGTTTTGTTCATTAAACGATTGCTTTTATAAAATAAAATGTCAGTTCATTAATATAGTACTTTAACAATCAATGAGTGCCAAGGAGGATAATGGAGTAATGAAAGCTTTCAGAATAAGTCGATATTTGCTGTTTACCGGGGTTTGCCTGCTTGTTATGTTCAACCATGGCCTGCTGGCCGCTGAAAACGCATTAAACTCCTTTCCTGAACGAATTGTGCTAAACATCACTCAGACCCCACACAACAGCCAGGCAATTACCTGGAAAACCCGAGAAACATCAACCTATCCCAGAGTCCAGGTTATCCGGGCGGCTGAACTGTTGAATCCGGAAAGCACATCAAAAATATTTTCAGCCCGGACAACTGCCGTTGATCTTGACAAAAAAACCACTGCGTATCACCATTCAGTGGTATTGGGTTCATTGGAGCCCAATACCTTGTATGCCTATCGTGTGGGAGACGATTCTTGCTGGAGTGAATGGAACCAGTTCAGAACAGCTTCAAACATTTCAGAACCGTTCACTTTCCTGTATTTCGGTGATATTCAAGAACAGGTTCACTCCATGTGTTCTCAGATCTTCAGGGTGGCTCTTCAAACACACCCTGAATCAAAATTCTGGCTGTTTGCAGGAGATATGGTGAACAACGGCCCGGATGATATGGAATGGGAAAAATTTTTCAATGCTCTGGGCTGGATTCCCAGAACCGTTCCATTTGTCCTGTTGCCGGGAAACCACGAGTACCCGGACAGGCGGTTTATCCTTCCAAAAGACTATCACATCACAAACCTGTGGAGACCCCATTTCACCCTGCCTGAAAACGGTCCAAAAGGACTGGAAGAAACCGTATTCAGTTTTGATTACCAGGGAGTTTGCTTTATCATGCTCAATGGAAATGAACAGATTGAAACACAGGCCGGGTGGCTGGAAAAAATATTATCACACAACAAACAGCCCTGGATCATTGTGGCCATTCATCAGCCAGTATATTCCATTTCCAAACGAAGAAACAGAACACAATTCCAGGAAATACTGGTGCCGATATTTGACCAATTTTCAGTGGACCTGGTACTGCAGGGGCATGATCACGGCTACTGCCGAACCTTTCCATTAAAAAACCACCTGCAGGTGCCGGATGGAAAAAAAGGAACCGTCTATGTCATATCCAATGCCGGTCCCAAATTTTATCCGCCCAGTTCAAGGTATGATCATCTTATGGCGAAAACCGGCAGCCGGGAAATGCTGTTTCAATCCGTCCGGGTGGACAAAAACACATTGCACTACACTACACGTACCGTCACAAACAAGGTGTACGACACCTTTGAAATACACAAATAGACTTACCTTTCATGGTGTTCCATATCAAAAGAGGCCCATACCAGACACGGCTATCGGCAACACCATCATCATCTTGATTGTAAAATTATTTTAAATCAAATCCGGCTCCGCCTTAAAAGCTTGGCGGAACCGGCAATGATTTTCCGTTAAATTCACGCGACAACACAACTTCAACAGGCTTGCTTACATTAGCATATAAGCAATTGGGCCACTTGACAAATGGAACAGGGCATATTAAACAATTTCGTTATGTCAATCATGACATAACGATAAAGGAGAGTATTATATGGATTACAAATGTGTGAAAACCACCTGCCCTTATTGTGGTTGCGGGTGTCAGATGCTGCTTGAAGTTCTTGACGGACAAGTGGTGAACACCCTGCCCTCAAAAGAACCCCATATGAACCAGGGCAAATTATGTATCAAAGGACACACAGCACATGAATTTGTCCACAGCAAGGATCGGCTCACCCATCCCCTGATCCGAAAAAACGGCAAACTTGAAAAAACGACCTGGGAAGATGCTTTTAACGTAATATCATCAAAATTTTCCCAGATCAAAAATCAATATGGCGGAGACAGTATTGGTTTTTTCAGTTCAGCTCGCAGCACCAATGAAGAAAATTATCTTTGTCAGAAACTTTGCAGGGCCGCCTTTAAGACAAATAACGTTGATCACTGCGCCCGGCTGTGACACGCTCCGACTGTGGCAGGTCTTGCCGCAGCGTTTGGAAGTGGGGCAATGACCAATTCTATTGCTGAAATTGAAGATGCAGATTGTCTGCTTGTGGTCGGATCAAATACCACGGAAGCGCATCCATTGATTGCATACCGAATATTCAAGGCAAAGGCAAAAAATGCAAAACTCATTGTTGTTGACCCAAGAAAAATACAATTAACAAATATTTGCGACATCCATATCCGGTTAAAATTTGGAACAGATATCGCTTTTATAAACGGGGTAATGCATGAAATCATTAAAAACAACCTGCATAATGAAAAATTCATAGCAAATCGTACCGAAGATTTTGAAGCTTTAAAAGAAACCGTTAAAAAATACACCCCTGAACATGTATCTAAAATAACCGGGGTCAGTGTTGAAGACATCAAACAAATGGCAAAAATATATGCAACATCAAAAAATTCCAGTATACTGTACACCCTTGGCATCACAGAACATTCACACGGTGTAGATAATGTAAAAACCCTTGCCAACCTTACAATGCTTACCGGTCAAATCGGTAAAAAATCAAGCGGAGTCAACCCTTTAAGAGGGCAGAACAATGTCCAGGGTGCCTGCGATATGGGGGCATTACCCAATGTTTATCCCGGTTATCAGGCCGTAACCGATCAAAGTGTTTGTGATAAATTCCAGGAAGCATGGGGAACTGAGCTTTCAAAGGAAGTGGGCAAAACAATCCCGGACATCATGGACGGACTAATTGACGGTTCTGTCAAGGGATTATATATATTTGGTGAAAATTCGGTTGAGGGTGATCCCAATACGGATCATGTTCGCCGGGCACTTGAATCCGCAGAATTTCTGGTTGTTCACGATATTTTTCTCACATCCACGGCCCAAATGGCAGACGTTGTCTTGCCCGGAGGCTGCTGGGCAGAAGTGGACGGAACTTTCACAAATAGTGAACGCAGAGTACAGCGGATTCGCAAAGCAGTTGAACCGCCGGGAGAAGCCCTGCCGAACTGGAAAATTTTTTCAGAATTAGGAACACGATTAGGTGTTGAAATGAAATATGACTCTGCCGAAGAAATATTTGAAGAAATGACAAAGCTGACCCCTAGTTTTGCCGGGATATCATACGATCGCATTGATACTCAAGGTATCCAATGGCCGTGTCCGTCTTCTGAGCATCCGGGTACTACATTTTTACACCAGGGAAAATTCACCCGTGGCAAAGGCAAATTCCATGCCATTGAACATCAAAAATCAAAAGAAGAGCCGGACAGCCAATACCCGTTCACCCTGACAACAGGAAGGCGATATGCGCACTATAACACAAGTTCAATGACCGGCAGATGTAAAACATTAATCAACGAATTTCCTGCACCGGTTGCACAGATAAATATTGAAGATGCAAAACAGATGGGACTCAATAACGGAGATCAAATCAAAGTCTCTTCACGGCGTGGGGAAGTTGTCACACCCATATCCATTGGCGATGTTGTTCCCAAAGGTGCCATATTCATGGATTTCCATTTTAAAAATGCAAATTCAAACAAACTGCTGGGTACTTTCCTGGATCCTGTGTCCAAAACCCCCGATTATAAAGTATGCGCGGTTCAGTTTGAAAAACACACCCCTTAAAACTTTAAAAAAAATATAAGCATCAATGCAAGGCTCCAAAGTTTAAATACATCAGACAATAAATGATCCAGCCACCCGGAAATACAATTAATAAATTTCCGGGTGGCTGGTTTTGTTGCCACCATTACAACATAAGCTTGATTACAATATCTTCTCTAACTGAACTGCACAGGCCTTGTATTCCGCCGTCAAGGTAGACGGGTCCAGGGCAGAGTTGGTTAACCAGTTGGCATTGCCTTCGGTAAAATGAAAAGCCATCCAGACCATTCCCAGGGGGACTTCATGGGTAACATTGGCAGATACACACACCTCGCCCCGCCTGGATCGGACCCTTATCCGTTCACCCGGGGCAATTCCCATTCTATCGGCATCTGCCTGTGAAATATCGGCTGTTTCTTCACCCAGAAGGTCGTTTAATCCTTCACACCTGCCGGTCTGGGTCCTTGTGTGGTAATGATAAAGCCGTCTGCCCGTACTCAGAACAAAGGGATATTCCTCATCCGGGACTTCGGCCGGCGGGGTCCATTGCGCCGGCATAAAAACACCTTTGCCATGGGTAAAATTACCGTCCTGATGAAGGTATGGCGTACCCGGATGGTCAAGTGTGGGACAAGGCCATTGAAGACCGTCCCGGCCGATCCTGTGGTATTTGATACCCTCCAGAGCCGGGGCAAGAGGACTGATTTCTTTGTCCCATATTTCCCTGGCGCTTGATGCAGACCAGTCATGGCCGAACCTTTTGGCAATCTGTTTAAAAATCCACCAGTTGGGTCTGGCAAGTCCTGGCGGCCGACCGGCGGTTCGAACCCGGCTCACCCGGCGCTCACTGTTAGTAAATGTTCCGTTGTTCTCGCTCCAGGCAGCTGCCGGTAAAACCACATCGGCAAACCGCGTGGTTTCCGTCAGGAACAAATCCTGGCATACTGTAAATTCTGCGGCTTCCAGCTCTTTTGCCACCTTGTTCATATCCGGTTCCGTATTGGCAAGATTTTCTCCGAATATATAAAATGCCCTTACTGATCCATTTGTCAGGCCATGCATCATCTGGGGAATCATAAGCCCCGGCTTTTCAGGCAGATTTGTAACCTGCCATGCAGTTTCAAATTTTTGGCGTGCCTTGGGATCAGCCACATTCTGATACCCGTGAAAAACATTGGGCAAAGCCCCCATATCACAGGCACCCTGGACATTGTTCTGCCCCCTTAAAGGATTTACCCCGCCAAGTTCCATACCCATGTTTCCCAGAAGCATCTGCAGGTTGGCAACGGTCATGACATTGTTTTTCCCGCAGGTATGCTCTGTGATGCCAAGTGTGTAGCAGACCATGGCCGGTTTGACAGATGCCAGAAGCCGCGCGGTTTGAATAATTGTGTCTTCATCCACTCCGCTGATCCGGGCCGCTTTATCAGGAGAATATTGGGCCACAGTCTTTTCAAGGTCTTCAAATCCCGTACACTTGTTCAAAGAGAACTCTTTGTCGTAAAGCTCTTCTTTGATCAATACATGCATAATCCCGTTCAGCAGGGCAATGTCACTTCCCACCTTCAACTGGAGGTGAATATCGGCAAAATCCGTCAACCTGTGTTTCCTGGGATCCACCACAATAAGCCCGGCTCCGTTCTGCACGGCATTTTTCACAAAAGTCGCTGCAACCGGATGGGCCTGTGTCATATTGGACCCTATCACCAGGATCATTTTTGCCCTGGCAAATTCTGAAAACGAGTTGGTCATTGCGCCTGAACCAAATGTGGTTGCCAGCCCGGCAACCGTTGGAGCATGTCAGGTGCGGGCGCAATGGTCGATATTATTGGTCTTGAACACGGCCCGAAACAGTTTTTGCATTTGATAGGAATCTTCATTAATGCTCCTGGCGCAGGAAACGCCTGCCAGGGCATCGGGCCCGCTTTCTCTGATAATTGTCTTGAATTTTTCAGCCACAAGGTCCAGGGCTTCATCCCAGGATGCTTGTTGAAATGCGCCATTTTTTTTGATCAAGGGAGTTGTCAGTCTTTCTTGTGAATAAATAAAATCAAATCCAAACCGCCCCTTTACACACAGCCTTCCCTTATTGGGAGCGGCATCTTCCACTCCAGTCACCTTGAGAATTTTATCTTCCTTGACATGAAGCCAGAGCTGACACCCCACACCACAATATGGACAGGTTGTCCTGATTTTTTCAATTTCCCAGGGCCGCCATTGATGCTCGAATTTTTTTTCCACCAGCGCTCCAACCGGACATGCCTGAACACACTCTCCACAAAAAACACAATCCGAATCTTTCAAGGCCACATCGTCCATACCGGCAATAATCCGCTGATTTTCCGTTTGTTTGGGCATTCGTATAGCCTGGTTGACCTGGATATCATTGCACGCTGCCACACACCTGCCGCACAAAATACATCTGGAAAAATCCCTTATGATCAGTGGATTAACCGTTTCCCTGGGAAACCTGCAATCTGAAAGAGAGGTGCGATTCCATTGAACCTGGTAGCGATAGGCCAGATCCTGGAGTTCACAATCCCCCCATTTGGGACAAAGCTCATGATGATTTTCCATCTGCATTACGTCCAGTTGAAACCGGGTCCAGGAATCTCCCTGGGAAGCACCGATACTGCAATTGTGATTACCGGACTCAAGAATGGCCTTCAATGTTTTTTTCCTGGCAGCCACCACACGGGGAGATTCGGTCCGAATATCCATCCTGCCCATAATTTCTGTGCTGCAAGCCGGCACAAGATCTTTGACACCTTTTACTTCCACCACGCAGATATTGCAAGAACCTTTGGACACAACGCCTTTGAAATAACAAAGGGTCGGAATATCAATCCGATTCTGCCTTGCCACATCCAGAATGGTTTGCCCCTTCTTAAATGGGTATTCCCTGCCATTTAAAACAATGCCGCCGCTTATCATGAGCTTCTCCATATTATTTCATTGCTTAGTGTTATGTCAAATTTGACATAGCGATGATTATTAGTATGAGTGTTTGCATTTGTCAAGTATCGGAATCAGCAGAGTTAAAACAGGCGGGTCAAATAAACAAAGGTGGCCGGCAGAAACAGGTTGGCCACCTCCAGAAAAACTATGGAATATCCAAAGAATTTGCTTCTTCTTTGTCAGGTGGCTTTAAGGCAGAACCTGTCCCATCCCATGAGTTCGGCAGCCCCGGCAATGGTTGTGCCGTAAAACAAAATGGGTTTGCGGTTTAAAAACAATTCAATGGAGCCGTTGGCAACCGTGGTGCCGGTGACCAGGAGAAGATCGCACCAGTCAATGGCGTCATCCGTGGCATCAGCTCCTTCGATCAGTACTCCCTGTTTTTTCTGCCCGATATTCTCCGGGTCAAGATCAATCAAGCGCAAAGGAAAAACAGGGACCAGGTGCTGGGCCATTCTCGGTTGAAATCCGATCTGGGTTATTTTCACATCCCCGTAGTGTTCCCGGATATAGGCAACAAGTTTTACGGCACAGGCCACAGGTTCCTCATCATGGCAATGAATGGTTTTATCAGCTTTTCCCTGAAACCTTAAAACAGCATTCAAAGCGGATATAAAAACGGCTTTTTGAAAATTATTGGTAAGAGGCATATCAAGGATATCTTTTAAAGTGCCTTCAAAATTACCGAAATGATCTGTGAATGCCTGGCCGCACGAACCTTTGAATTCAGCCTGCATCAGTTTTTCATTTCCCTTCTGGATGGGGTAATCATCATCTTCAGGATTTCCAATGGCTTCCTGGGTTGACAAGGCCCTGGCCGTGATCACGATTTTTTCATTGAGCAGATTTTCAGGTTCCCATAAGGTTTGGGCGCGATTTTTCAACTGGGTATAAATATCGGTCATAACATGCCTCTCTATGGTTATCAGACCCTTTATCATACATAAGTTTCAGATATAAGTCAGACCCTGTAAAAAGATCTGTTGGCTTTTTTTGCATCAAAGGGTCGATTAAAAAATGCAGTATAAAACCGATTGGCTTCTTTTTCCATATCAAAATTAAAAATTTGGGGGTGAAGCGTATTGGCAATGTACATCAACCCCAGCATCCACCGAGGGCTGCCAAAATCCCACAGCGGGAAATGGTCATATATCCGGTTGTTTTCAACTGCGCTTACCCGAATATCATGCTTGACGCAATAGTCATAAAAATCAGACGCAGGACAGGACAAAAAACCTGAAATAAAAATAATATCCGGGTTCCATGCCATTAATTCCTCACGGGTGATGGTCACGCCGGGTTTGCCTTTCCGGGTCAGGCGTTTGTTCAGGCAGTTGCCCCCGGCAGCCTCCACAAGGTTGGTTTCAAAGCGTTCCGCATTCAGGGCAAACAAAGGGTATCCCATTGCATAATATACGGTTGGCCGTTCAACATCACGGGTTTTTGAGGAGATCAAATCCAGGGTTGTGTTGATGGTCTGTTTGAGCCGGTTGCCGGTTTCAACACAATCGGTTTTTTGCGACAGCCGGTCAATAATATTCCCATATTCTCCCGGCAGCTGTACGGTCTCATGAAATTCTTTAAGATAGTTTGATTCAAAAAGATCAAACCATAATCGGGATACCTTTTCAGGGTCATCAGCACCAATGCAGACCATTATGGCATGCAGCATTTCAAATGCCCTGGTCGTACGGTATCCCCCGAAAAAACCGTGTTCATCATACCGCAGTTGTGCGATATCTCCTTTGATAACAGGCTGCCGGCCACATTGGCAGATCGCATCCGGCAGGGTTTTAATGATCCTGGAGCCCATTGGGCCGAAAAATTCCCGGGTGATCACAGTTGTGCCACAGTCCGGGCAGCATGTGTTCAGCAGCTCAGTACCAGGACAATTGAACAAATATACATGGTTCAATTGTTGTTTCAGATCCAGGCACAGAGCCTCGGATTCCCGGATGGTGGGTTCAAATTCAATATCCGCCTCTCCAAAAGGCACAAAACGCATCACCTGGAAAGGAATATCTGCTGACAATGATTCCACAAACCGTGCAATCTGCCTGACTTCGTCCTCATATCCCTTCATATGAATGGCTGCGGCTTCCACATGGACACCCGCCTCAAACAGGTGGGTTAAATTCCTGAAAACAGGTGCGGATGAACTCACCCCGCAGGATTTATACCGGTCGTCACAAAACCCTTTGAAACCGATATTGACAAAATCAGTAAACTCAATAAGCTGCTCAAGCGCGTCTCGGGTAAAATAACCGTTGGTTGAAAATCCCACCAGAAGGCCCTTTTTTTTCGCCGCCTTTGCAAGCTTAAGAAAGGTGAAAAAAGATACGGTGGGATCATTGATGCAAAAGGCAATGCCCTTGCAGTTTTCTTTGATGGCCTTTGCAATGACCTTTTCAGGCGGCAAATGTTTCAATGCGGCACAGATGGTTTCCGTTCCCATGGTCAGGACCTCGGAAATACATCCGGGACAGGAAAAATTGCAGCCAATGGAAGACACCTGCAAAAATTTATGCCTGGGGTAGAAATGCAGGGTGGGCATGGTCTCAATAGAAATGGGAAACAAGGTGGAATAGCGGTCGGCAAAACGTTCTTCAATGGCATCGTCCCGGTTGGTCATCATCCGGCACCGGCCGTATTCCCCTTCTTTAATATTACACCCCAGTTCACAAACAGGGCATTTCATAAGTTTTACTCCTTTGTAATGTGAATCCAGAATCCAGCATCCGACTGTGTCATGTCATATTGAGACGCATGGGAGTTGTTCAGGGCGGTCTTAATCCTTTTCATATTTTCAGGATTCATCCGGCCTTTGCTTTTTTGAGCAAACTCACCATCTTTTTTGGCCATTTCCATGAAAATGGATTTTTTCAGTTCAGCAGAACCAAATCCGCCGCCTATATGAGTTTTCCCGCCGGGTTTAAGTACCCTGTAAATTTCGTTAAACGCAGCTTTCAGATCTTCCCAGAAAAAAACAGAACCCCTGGAAACAATAAGATCGGCATAATTATCATCAAAAGGCATGTCTTCTACATTTCCTCTCACCGGGGTAATCCTTTCAGCCAGGCCCTGTTCTTCAATATTGGCAGTTGCAATGGCATAGCTGTGTACTGACTGATCCAGGGCATACAGGTTCAGATCCGTAATCCTGGCAAGAGCAATGGACAGGGCTGCAGGGCCACTGCCAAGATCAATGCAGTTGCCGGTGACAATGCCGTGTTTGGATTTGATCTGTTCGGCAATCAACGGATAAATAGGTGCAAAAACGGTTTTGACAATCTCATCCATTGCTCTGGCAGCTTTACGATCTTCAGTGTCATCTTTGTATGGATTCTCGGTCGTCATTTAATCTTCCTTTTTATCCGGCATTTTGCTGCTGATTTTTTTTCCTGATTCGGAATGGCAGGTGCAGGGATGGTCACCTGTTTTCCCATGGCATTCTTCTACCTGTTGGGGCGTACAGTTTTCAGGTTTGTCTTTGAGTTTTTCCGGGTGTTGGCAATTGCAATCACACATGGTTATCTCCTTTTTATTATTATGGTTAGATTTGATCCCCGGACGTGTGACGGGAATCGTTTGAACGATCAGCATTGCGCTTATTTTACTTTACTCTTTTTCCAACAAAGTTTCTATGAGAAAAATGAAACAGGTCATGGGCGATTTTCCTGATTTCCGGCGAACAGTCTGCTTGTCTGAATTCCCGGTCAGCAGCAAACTTGCGCCAGAACGGCGGCAGGCTGTCAATGCGCGTCACCATCCCCCCCTGTTTGTCTTCCACCACATAAAGAACTGTTTTGATTCCTGAATTGATGATTCGTGTCAGGCACATGGGACAGGGTTCCACCGAAGTAATCAAAACAAGATCTTTACAGTCCCTGGGAGTGTTATCTTTATTTGATGTCCGTTTTTTTTGCACCCTGTCTTCATACCTGTTAAGAAGATCCATTTCAGCATGAAGATCACTGCGAAAATAAGTCGTATACTGGCGGTTACGGCCATATTCCACAACCTTGCCGGTTGAACTGTCCACAAGACAGGCCCCGATGCCGCCGGAGCCTTCTTGAATTGACACAAGAGCATTTTTCACAACGGCCAGACCGAATAAATCGTCTTTAAAGGAATTATTTATGGAGTACGACGCGATTCTCTTTTCGAGTGTGATGAGCTTTTCTTTGTCTCCGTCAAATGCCCAGGTGATACCGGCAAAAAAAAGAACAACAAAAAATAACATATAAAATCTTTTTATCATTTTGCCTCTCCTTTAAACTACTTGTCCTTATTGTGAATAACAGCCATACAGCCCTGATTGAACAAATTTCTGGCAAAGCACTCAACAGCAATATCCACCCCGAACACCATGTGCATGAAAATACTGCGATTGCCCACGGCAATGCTTTTAACAGCATGGTCCAGGGCCAGGGTATTTTCCGGGATGTTGGTCATGTACCCGGAAAAAGGAAACCGGATGTTTTCCACATCCTGATCAAAATAACGGTATCCGGCAGGATAGGCAAAGGGCTGATATTTGCCTGTGGAGAGAGTCAGGTAAAATGCGTCTCCTGGTTCATTGCAGAACCATCCAGGACCGTTTCCGCATAAAAAGCTGTTGCCTGGAAAATACTCTTGACCCACTCCCTCCACCAGAATCAAAGCAATTTTATGATGACCCAGGTTTGACCGGATCAAACTTTTGATCTGCCTTAAATCTTCAATCCTTCCCAAAGGGGTGTAAACGGGAATTTTAAAATTATTTTCCGGAACATTGACAGGCTTTCGCAAGGTGGTTCCCATGGTTTTAAAGGCAAACCCCTGGGTTGATACAACCAGAAAATCCGGCATGAGACCTTCATCCTCAGCCCTGTCCAGATCCGTCTGAACCGATGCAAACAGATTTATCCATTCTTCTTTTGAAATGATCCTCTCAATGAGACCCTTTGATTTAAGGGACTTGAGAAACACCATGTCGGCAGAACTTGGAGAATGCACTCCGCAGTACCGGGCGGACCAGTTGGAGGAAATGGCAAGGCCGTCCAGCCCTGACAGATCAATATCCCCTTGCAAAGGAACCATACCGCCGGTTCCGACAATAACAGGAGTGTAGCCGGATGTTTCAATAAACTGCAAAGCCTCTGTCATGGCAGCACAAAACATCCTGTGCTTTTCCGGTTTCGGATGATCAAAATACCGGTTGGCAAAAAACTGCTGAACATAACTCAAGCATACCAGGCCGGGGTCATAACGTTCAATCAGGTCCAGGGCGGTTTTGCTGACCCATTGATTGGCTTTTTCATCAATATCTCCGGGATAAGGATTATTGTCCAGCACCTGGCTGACCATGGAAACAATAGGGCTGTCATCCGCCCTTTTTTGACCGGTTTCAAGGTCAAACAGGTTCTGCCATTCCCTTGCGTCAATCATTGCCAGGCTCATTTAACCCACCTCCTTTACCGTATGGTTTTTTGCATCCCCGCTTTTTATATTCCCGCTTTTTTCATCCCAGGCCACCTTGGTGCCCAGCATGGCAATCTTTGTGCAGCAATTTATGCAGGTGTTGTCAGGGGCTAAAAATTCATCCAGCTGGTCCCCGGAACATCCCAGACTGAACCGTTTAATAACTGTTGCACCGCAATTGGGACAAAGAGTGTTAACCCAGTCAGACCCCACAAAATTATGAAAATAGACATAAGGCAACAGATTTCTGGAAGATTCAAGGGCCTGGTTCATCCGTTCGATATTCGGATACACCGAACCCTTCATATTATGCTCCGGCAAAAGCCTGAACACATGCCAGGGGATATGGGGATGAATATCATGAATAAATGTTGCAATATCAAATAATTCATGATCATTGACATCTTCGATCACAGGAGAGGCAATCTCCAAATGGCAACGGTCTGCAAAAAATTTTATATTGCGAAGAATGGGCTCAATGCTGTCCACTCCCACATATTTTTTATAAAATGCATTGGAAAATCCTTTAAGGCCCACATGAACAAAAGAAAAAATATCCGCCATCATCCGGGTGGACTCTTGCGTGGTATACCCATTTGTAAGACATCCCATGGGTATACCCGCTTTTTTGGCATACGCTTTTACCCGCAAAAGACTTGGCAGGGACACAGCCGGTTCATTTACATTGAAAACAATATTGTGGCATCCAAGCTTTTGGGCCATGGCCACCAGTTTTTCAGGGGAAAATTCATACATCACATCCTGGACATCGGCAGGGTTACGGCAGGCAATAAATCCGTTGGAACAGTACCTGCAACGAAAATTGCAGCCGGCCGTCCCGATGATCATAGACCGGGAACCTGGATAGGCATGGTAAAACGGGACAGATTCAACCCGGGATACAAAATAGGTACACCATTTATCAGGATAGGTTTCAACCACCCGGCCCCCATCTTCTCTGTACATACCGCAAAAGCTGTTGCCTGCCGTAAGGTCACATCTGCGTTCACAAAAATTGCATTTCATATCTTCACCTTTATACCTGAGTTATTATTTGGGGAATTTATCTGTTTCGGGGTAACTACAAAAACACCTTTCAGGGTGACATCACACTGGATATTGTCTCCCAGCACCCTGGACAGAACATCATCCGTCATGGTCGTCCGGGTTTCTCCTGAAGCCACCACACCGCCATTGTGAAGAAGGACCACTTCATCACAATAATAATAGACCAGATTGGGATCATGCAGGGTGATTAAAACCGTTGTCTTCCTTTTTTTCACAAGCGTCTGCATCAGAGCCATGATTCTGTGCTGGTTGGTAAAATCAAGGTGGGAATTGGGTTCGTCCAGGAGCATAACCGGCGTGTCCTGGAACAGCCCCCTTGCCAGCATGACCAGCTGGCGTTCGCCGCCGGATATGGAATTAAAAGCCCTGTCGGCCATATGATCGATACCTGCTTCAGCCATCACTGAAAAAGCCTTTTCCCTGTCTTTTTTTGACGGGGCTGACCATGCCTTGATCCGTGACGCCCCGGCCATAAGCACCATATCCATGCAGGAAAAGGAAAATGGAGAAAAGCTTACCTGGGGAACCACGCTGATCATCCCGGCAATCCGGTCCCGGGAAAGCCTGCAAATATCCTTGCCCATGATCGAAACCTTGCCTTCAAACGGGGAGATAACTCCGTTAATACAGCGTAACAATGTGGTTTTCCCTGATCCGTTTCTGCCCATGAGGGCACAGATCCTGCCCGGCCCGACAGCCAGGTTGATGTTAGAAATCACCTGGGTTTTCCCGTATCCTGCGCTGATATTTTCAACGGCCAGATTCATGTCCAAACCTCGCTTGACCGGCACTGATAACCAGATAACCTAAAAAGGGTGCGCCAAATATGGATGTGACAATGCTGATAGGAATTTCAGACAGCATGACACTTCTGGCAACGCTGTCCATGACCATGAGGAAAACCCCGCCTAAAACCGCCGTAACAGGAATCAGCCTGCTATGTTCCGCTCCGGCCAGGTATCTTGCAATGTGAGGTACAATCAGCCCGATCCAGGCAACCGTTCCCACGGATGCCACGGCACAGGCCACCATAAGCGTGCTGACCAGGACATAAAAAATCCGCCACCGAAAAATATTGATTCCCATGGACAATACATCTTCTTCTCCCTGGGTCATGATGTTCAGGCGCCAGGAAAAAATCGTCATCAAAAAAATACCTGGAACCAGAACCGGAAGGGTCACCTGAACCTTGGTCCAGGACGCCATATGGAAACTGCCCATGATCCAGAATACGATCTGTGCCATCTGGTCATATGGATTGGCAAGGTACATTATAAAGGAAAGTCCTGCCTGGAATACGGCTGAAATGACAATCCCGGAAATCACAAGTACCGAGGGAGAACTGTCCCGGCTCCAGGACGCCAGGATATAGGCAAGCGTCACCGCTACAATACCGAATATAAAGGCACTGGTTTGGATGACCCAGGCAAGAGGAGTTAAAAACATGATGGCCAGGGCCGCACCAAAACAGGAGCCAGCCGTCACCCCCAGAATATCCGGTGCGGCCAGGGGATTCCTGAAAAGCGCCTGGAACACGGCCCCTGAAATGGAAATCCCGGCACCGATCATAATGCTGAGAAGGATTCTTGGCACCCTGATGTTCCAGAAAATCATCATCATTTCCGGCGGAGCAGCAAAGCCATGGCTTTCAATTCCAGCGCCCGACAAAAGCAGTCCAACAACATGCCCGGGACTTATGGGATAGCGTCCGGTACACAGACAGATAAACACTGTCACCAGGAAAACCAGGATCATGAGACCAAACTTTTTCATTGCTCCAGCCTGCCCCCCAGCTCTTCAAAGGTATACCCCATAAATTTTTTATAAAACCGGTTGGCAACCATCATCATGTCAATATCTGAAAAAAGTTCCGGGTAAAGAGTTTTAGCAGACCAGACCACCCCCAGTACACAATGGGGAGCCGGGTAATCCCACCACCCGATTTCGGAAGGAAATGAAAAGACTTTTTTCTCTTTAATAGCTTTGACGGTCTGGAAATGAGAATTTTTAAAAATTTTGTCTTTGCCGTAAGCATCAAAGGATGAGCCTAAAAACACAACATCAGGATTCCATTTTGCAATCTGCTCGGGTGACACATCAGCCCAAAAACCTTTTAATCCGGCAGCCACGTTTCTGGCACCGGAAAGTTCCAGAATCCGGTTTTGAAGCATATTGCCCGTGGCCACGGAATAAATGCTTTTGGGTCCTGAAAACATGACATTCAAAGGGGGTGCCCCATGTTGCTCCAGCCTCACCCGAACCAGCTCGATAAGACGATTGCACTCTTGAATATAAACTTCCCCCTGATCCCGGCATTTCAGGACGTCGGCCATCAGTCGGATCGCCTCAAAGCTTTCTTCAAAGGTCTCACCTTTTACGCCGATAACCGGGATACCGGCATTTTCAAACTGTTCTATCTCGCCCTGGTCGCTGGATGCATATAAAAAAACGACGTCGGGATTCAGGCTGACCAGACTTTCAATATTATAACCGTGCCCCTGTGCCATATTGGGCAGAGCGGCAAAGGCTTTATCAATCCTGTTCAATGCCAGGGCCTCCCTGCCGTAGATACTTTTTTCAACCAGCAGGTGCTGCTGATTCAAGGCATAGACGAGTTTGCCACCAAAATGGTGAAAGGCTGCCATTCGTTTGATCTGTGACGGAATCTTAACCTTGCGGCCAATTTGATCCGTGATGGTGATAAAATCCTTTTGGGCTTTGCCTGAAAAATCACACCCTGCAACAGAACCGAACACAAACACACAGATAATAAGGCTCCTGAAAAATTTAACGGCAGCCATCACACCTCCCAGTACACAAGGGCTGAGCGGTTTCCGGACGGCCAGACAAATTTACAGTCTTTCAAAATAAGATGTTTTTCCAGCAAATCTGAAAGAAAATCATCATATTGTGATGTATCACAAATACCAAGGCGATTTTTCAAATCGTCCAGGGCCTCTTCAAAAGAATCATGTGTCCAGGCAGGCCAGGTGCCGGCTTCTTCCATGATCACGTCAGGATAAATATCCATGCCCAGAAGGGCATTATAGGCAACCTGAAAGTTCGGGCTGTCATAGGGCTGCCCCAAAACGTGCCGGGAGGCTATTGCCATTACGGAATCAGCAAAAGGCGCCCGCAGCAGCATAATACAGGCTTTGGTGGCCGTGGCCGACATTTTGTCTACAAAGGCTTTAAAATCAGCCACACCATACATGGAATGAGATGCCAGGACAAAATCATGGGATGCCACATCATCCTCGGGCCAGATCCCGGTAACAATATCAATATTGTTAATCCCCTGTTTTTGAATCTTTTCCTTCAAGATTTCCTGCATGGCCAACGAAGGGTCCAATGCCGTGACTTTTGCCGCATAAGGGGAAACAAGAAGGGACCATTTGCCGGTGCCTGCACCGATATCCAGCAAGGTTGCGCCTGGATTGTCCTTTAATTTTTGAATCAGAAAATCCCTGGACGAATCCGGCTTTTCCCATCTTTCATCCACCATTTTATCAAAATGCCTTGCCTTGTGCTTCCAGAAGTCATCCTCCGCGTATTCCTTTTTTCTGCCAAAGGCCTTGTTCTGAATCTCACAAAGCTGATTCCACAATTTATACCAATCCGTCAATGCTTCCATTTTTCACCTGTTGTTTTGTTTTCTTCTGATTTAAAACCGGGACGCAGATTTTTCGATTAATCCCTTCGTCTATCGTGACGATTTTTATGGTGATGCCATACGTTATTTCAAGAACATCTTCAGACAACACCTTGTTTGGATCTCCCAGGGCAATCATGGTACGATCCTTTAGAATTCCAACCTTATCAGCATTCAAAAAGGCATGATCCGGGAAATGGGATGCCATGATAATGGTGATGCCCTCTTTTGCAAGACTGTCCACCACCTCTAAAATTTTTATCTGGTTGCCCAGGTCCAGGTGGGAGGTGGGTTCATCCAAAAGCAGAACCCCGGGCGACTGGGTCAGAGCCCTTGCAATCAATACCAGCTGCCACTCCCCGCCCGACAGCCGGTTGCATGGCCTTTTGGCCAGATGGGAAATCCCGATCCTTTCCATTGATTCAAACGCCTTGCGCCGGTCTGTTTTGGAAGGAGAAGAGATCATGCCGATCCTGGATGCCCGTCCCATGATCACTATATCTTCCACAGTGAACGGAAAAACACAAACAAGACTCTGGGGAACAAACCCGATCTTTCGGGCGATTTTCCCGGCACCCAGAGTGTTCAAGTTTTCACCGTCAAGGCAAACACTGCCTTCAAGTGGGTTCAGCAGCCGTGCCATGCATTTGAGCAGGGTGGACTTTCCCGATCCATTGGGCCCGAGAAGACAAAACACTTCTCCTTGTTCCAGATCAAAACTGATCTTTGAAAATACCAGGTCTTTTTCCCTGCCCGTATACCCGAAACAAAGATTGCTGATGTTCACCCGACCTGTCATGATTTAATCCGCTTTCTGACTTTTTCGAAGTAAAAAGGCAAACACAGGGGCACCAAAAATAGCCGTCAGAATGCCAATGGGGATTTCCGTCACAAGAGCTGTTCTTGCAATGGTATCAACTGCCACAAGATAAGCGGCACCGATAAGCATGGACACGGGCAAAAGATATTTATGGTCGGGCCCCACAATCAAACGGCCGATATGGGGGATCATGATGCCTATCCAGCCGATGATTCCGCTGATGCACACTGCTGATGCCGTGGCAATGGTGGCGCTGACAATGATGACGGCTTTTAAGGTTTCCGTGTTGACACCCAGGGATTTTGCATCCTCCTCTCCCATGGCCAGAAGATTGATCCTCCAGCGCACCATGAGCAGGGCTGAAATACAGACAATAAAAACCGGTGCCGTAATCAACAAATCTTTTGACGAAACATGGTTTAAAGAACCCAGCAGCCAGAAAACAATTGCAGGCATTTTGTTCATGGGATCGGCAATATATTTTAAAAAAGAGGTCAATGCGGAAAAAAGAGATCCCACCACAATGCCGGAAAGCACCAGCATAAGGATCGGGGTAATCTTGTAGACTCTTGACAGGGAATAGGTCATGCCCACGGACAAAAGACCGAAGAAAAAAGACACCAGATGAATCATCAATATATTGTCAAACAAAAGAATGGCCAGAGCTGCGCCAAACCCTGCACCGGACGCCACCCCCAGGATATGGGGGCTTACCAGGGGATTCTGGAAAACCCCTTGAAAGGATGCACCGGATATGGACAAAGCGGCTCCCACAAGAATGCCTGCCAGGATTCTGGGCAGTCTGACATCAATGACAACGGCATAGGTTGTCACGGACCAGTCCGGTTCCAGGGGAAAAACAGATGAAAACAAAATTTTCAGCACTGTCATACAGGAAATATCCACCCGGCCAAGGCTTAAGGAAAACAAAATCACCAGAATAAGAAGGCCCCAAAAAAAACGTATCCAGGATTCGGGAGTAAGGGATTTGCCAAACCGCTTGCCATATGGTCTGTTATCCTCGATTTTTAATTCCTTTCATCATCTTGAATTCATAAGTGCCCAGCAAGATATCATGAACCTGAAGGTCTGTAAGGTCAAAATCAAAAATTTCCCGGTAAAAAGTTTTGACAATACCGTTAATGGAAATATCTTCAAACAGGTCGGGATAAGCAATGGCGGCCAGCCACAAGGGAAAAATCACTGCAGATTCCGCCGTGGGGCGGTTGAAAATAAAAACACCTGCCGGCTGGGAATAAATTTGTTTATTTCGAACCGCCCGGATATTTCTCCACTGGGGATCTTTGTACAGGTCGGCTGGTTTTCCGTAATTGATCACCAGAATATCCGGGTCCCATTCCAGAACCTGTTCCATGGAGACTTCGGCCAGGCCGGAATGCAGCCCGGTTCTTTTGCCGATGGTAGTGACGGTTTCAGCGGCATTTTCACACCCGGAAAGCTTGATGCGTTCCTGCATAAAGGTATCTCCGCCCAGGGTCACAAGATGGCTGGGGCTGAACCCCTGAAAAACATTTTTCCTCTTTTGGACCGGAATATCACGGGTTCTCTGTTCTATCAGATGCATGACCCGTTCTAAAAACGCAACATATTTTTCAGCCCGGTCCGGGGCTTGGAAAATGGTTCCGTAAAACCGGATTTCCCTTTTAATATCCTCAATGCCCTCGCCCATGCCGTCTTCAAGAAAGGCAACCGGTATACGGGTTTTATCAAGCACGATTTGACCGTCAATATCTCCTGCAATGGCGATATCCGGGTTTGAATTGATCAATTCCTCTATATTGATATTGCCCGAAGTGGTCCTTGGACCGGGCAATGCTTTGATGGCCGGAT
Organism: Desulfobacula phenolica; assembly: GCF_900105645.1. Lineage (NCBI taxonomy): Bacteria > Pseudomonadati > Thermodesulfobacteriota > Desulfobacteria > Desulfobacterales > Desulfobacteraceae > Desulfobacula > Desulfobacula phenolica. The sequence continues at coordinate 204,601 of NZ_FNLL01000004.1, forward strand.
ACATTTCTTGGACAAGTTTTGACATTTTAAGGGTGTTGGTCACGGCGCACAAATGATCCTGTACCCCCAGTATAAAAGCCACCTGCCCTGTGGGACCACCCAGCAGTGCAATGCGCCTTATGGGATCTGCAACTTGAAATGCGCGGCCTTTCATGTCGGTGACAATGCGGGTGCGATCATAATTTTCGCGGGCTCTGGTTTCAGGATGATGATATATTCTGTAAAATAAAAAAACAAAACATGCTGAAAACAGAAGCAGAAAAATTCTTTTTTTTGTCATGATATATTTTAAAAACGCAAAAACCGACAGGTTCCCCGGATGCCCCGGAGAACCTGGGTATAGGCTAATGCCGGATAATTAAAATTCTCCTTTAAATCCAATAAAAAAACTTCTTCCCTGGCGGGGGTATCCCACTTCCATCTCATAATTTTCATCAAAAAGATTTTTAACGCCGATTTCAAACACAAAAGATTGATCAAGTCTTACCATGGTTTTAAAATTTACAACCCAGAATCCGTCAAGTTCAACCTCATCGTAATTAGCATCCTCATCGTATCTTTTTGAATTGTATTCAGCACTCCCGAAAACGGAAAACCGATCATTGAATCTGTACAAATCACTCAGGTAAAGTTTATGCTCGGATATACCCTCGAGATGATCGTTATCTGCACCGTCAGACTCATTTTTTGCATCCAGATATGTATAATGCAGTTGAAAATCATTATCAGCAATCATATAAGAGGTGAAGGTGAATTCAAGGCCTTTGAAACTTGATTCATCAATATTCTGGTATTGCTCGATATCATCCCCGGAAACAGGATCAGTACCCACAACCACATCTTGAATCAAATCTTCAACCTTGGAATAAAAAAAGGTCAACCCTATACGATTATTTTTGGGAAGGGGTTTTTCAAAACCCAGTTCATAATTGGTTGCCACTTCCTCTGCCAAGTCGGGATTGGCTATTCTGTCATTGTCCAGTCCATCTGTATAAAGTTCCTGGAGGGTGGGCCATCTTGATTTTTTCCCCAGGGAAAAATGCATGTCAAGATCTTCAAGAACCGTCAGCAACACACCTGCCTGGGGATTGAAGGCTGATTCGGAGTCCCTGACAAACCCGTTGTTCACACCGTCATTGGCTTTCTGGGGATTCTGGATGTCATAACTGCTTCCCAGAACAAAGGCAAGATTATCCGTAAGTTTAATATCATCTTCAATACCAAAGGAAACCATTTCCTGTTCATAGTTTTCCCATGGATCGCCTATGTCATCTTGTTCTTCATGAACGTCTTTTTTATAATGAAAAGAACAGCTTAAAGTGTTTTTAGGTATGTAGTCAACCCTGGCCACCAAAGAGCCTCCATAGCTGTGGTCGTCATAGGTGGAGTGCCAGCGGGCATTTGAATATGTGTTGTCACTATAATCTTCCAGCGCATTATAATAGGTGTCGTAAAACACTCTTGTTTTAACGGATAATTGATCCGTCAGCTCCGTGTTCCCGATAAAATAAATGGTTTCCTTGTCCCAGTCCGTAAACCGCCAGTATTTTACCCTTCTTGCCGATGTATCGGGATCTGCGGTGGGAGGAAGCCCTTTTTCCTTTTCAATGGTGTTGAATCCAATTGCATATTCATGGCCTTGTGCCGGTGTCCACCCTAATTTTGCAGCCACATTCCAGTCATCAAGATCCGAGTTCTCCCTTGTGTCGCCGTCTTCATACTGGTTTGCATCAAAATCATCCGACACATCCCATCCATTGGAATTTGTGAACCCTCCTCCCAGGGTAAAATAAAATTTATCCTGGCTTGATCCTATATTGACATTTCCTTTTACCGCACTGTTATCAGTAACTTCCACCCCGTAGGAGCCTTCAAATTTTTCCTGCGGTTTTTGGCTCACAATATTAATTACCCCGCCCATGGTATTAAACCCGTAGAGAACGGAACTGACCCCTTTGCTCAAATCAATCCTTGAAATATTATCCGTTGTAAGGTTACCTGCGTCCACATATCCGTCATTGGGAATGTATAAGGGGATACCATCATAAAAAATAGGGACATACCGAGAACCAAATCCCCTGACATTAATAGAGCTTTCCGCTTTTCTCCCTCCGTTGGACAAAGTAACACCGGGCAAACCGGAAAGAGCTTGTGATATATTTTTTGAATTGGTCAGTTCAATTTGTTCCAAATCAACTGTTTCCACCGTACTTACCCTTGTAATGGTTTCAGCCTGTCCACTGACAACGACCTCACCAAGATCAAAAACATTTTTGTCCGCCCCAGCCGTATCCTCTGCCCATGCGCAATAAGGACTGAAGCATATTAACAATATTAACAAAACATAAAAACTCCCGAGCCTGCTCAAATTTTTCATTTTTTCTCCTTTAGGTTGATTTTTTTTACTCATGGATTCATTTTCTATCCATCCCATCTCTTTGACTGCACCAGCACCCAACAGGCTGTCTGATATTGCAATCAATCCGTTTTTTTAAACGGTTTATTTTCCCTTAAAACAAACAAGTTACTTCATAATTACATTGTAGCCTCTTGTCAATGATATACTGTAATTATTCATCATTTTGCAGCAACAAATAACTATTGCATTGCAAATAAAAACCGAAAACAACATATAAACACTCATAAAAACCACACAAATCACCACACTGAAAATATGCTTGACTTTTCATTGCTTATTCTGTAGCACAAAGTAAATTTTATCTGGTGCCATCGGCTTAATAGGGAATTTCGTGTAATTCGGAAACGGGCCCGCCGCTGTAATCGGGGACAAATGCTGCAATATGCCACTGTTGATATAATGGGAAGGCGCGGCATGAGGATGATCCGCAAGTCAGAATACCTGCCTGGTAAAACATAGGAAAACCGTGTACGGCAATGCCGGTTTCCATTGGATCTATTGGATAAAAAAGGGATATCCCCGGATCGTAAACTATTTACGGTTCGGGGATTTTTTATTTTGGGCAAAGAAATAAAAAAATGGAAAAAAAATTAAAACGTCACACGTTGGATTCTTTTCCGGTAAAAAAAGGCAATTTTGAGACCTGCTGGAAACTACCCCACAAAATAGGCAAAGGAACCATAAAAGAGTTCAGATTAAAAAGTGGTATCCAGGTATATATCTGTAATTACAACAAATCAAACAGACTCAAAGCCAAACACTATGGAGAAACCCCCAAATTCGGTTTCAGATTTTGTCTTTCCGGCACTACAAAATTAACTCTGCATTGTTTAAAACAAAGCCTGACCATAACCCATGGAGAAAGCGGATTTTTTTATTTCCCGAACCGGGATGGATTTTATGAAGATATACCCGGGACTCCGATATATATGGTTGTAATATTGATATCCCCCTCTTATTGGGACATATTGATGGAAGATGAACTGCACGACATCCCCATAAAATTTAAAGCCCCGTTAACAGATAACAAGAACAGCAGCGATCCTTTTAATTGTACGGAAATCATCACCCCTTCCATGCACATGATACTGCAACAAATCATCCACTGCCCTTATGAAGGAGCAAGCCATCGCTTTTTTATCGAAGCCAAAGCAATGGAACTTATTGCTTGCAAACTAAATCAGATAAAACCTGCCTCCCACAAGCAAAAACCGACTCCACGCTTAAAAGCCAATGATATCGATAAAATACATTATGCAGGGCAATTATTGTCCAATAACCTTCAAACCCCTCCAAATATAATTGAACTGGCCAAGACCGTCGGTGTCTCCCGCACCAAGTTTTACAATGATTTCAATCAATTCTACGGCACTTCCCCCATAGAATACCTTCGTTTCAAACGCGCTGAAAAAGCCAGAACCCTTGTTAAAGACGAAAGCTTAAGTATGACTCAAATAGCTTATTCCCTTGGTTACTCAAGTTCCAGCCATTTTGCAAAGGCCTTCAGGGATTATTTTGGCATACCCCCCAGCCGGTATCGTCAAAATGAACGATGGTGATAAAAAAATGAACGCAAGTGATAGCCATAAATATTTTTTTTATGCATATAGATATCTGCAAGATTGCTTTGAACCTGTTCGGTCCTGTGGCTTATGAACAAAAGTTCCATTGTGATCCATATTGACGGCATGCCCATGACACTGCCGATAATTTTAACCTGAACCCGAATCATACAATATCAAGGAGCAAGGAGTGACTATTCAAACAAAAAAATACCATACAATTTTTGTTCTCTTTTTCAGTGTTGTACTGCTGACCTTTTTCAATAAAGCAAATGCAAATGAAAGCAAAACACATGCTTTTGATGACATAACGGTTACAGCAAATAAACATGAACAAAAAATCCAGGAAATCCCGGCAGCGGTAAGTGTTTTTACTCAAACAGATATCAAAGATGCAAATATTAATAATTTATCCGACATTATGAATTTAGTACCCAACCTTAAAGCAAATGACAATGGCGGGTTTAGAGAAGTGAGCTTCAGAGGATTAAGCAGCAGCAAATACACATTTAAAAATCCCGTGGTCATATATATTGACGGTGTTCCCAACGATAAAGTGCCGTTTATGGATATAGATCTGAATAATGTGGAAAGAGTAGAAGTATTGAGAGGCGCCCAGGGCGTATTGTATGGGAAAAATGCCATTGGAGGAATCGTTAACATCATCACCAAGCAACCAGGCAATACTATGGAGGGAAAAATAAGCACTGAGATTGCTGAAGATCAAACATATGGGGTAAAAGCGTATATAAACGGCCCCATCATCAATAATAAATTATTTTTCAGCCTTTCGGAAAACTACAGGCAAACAGACGGATATATGACAAATGATCATCCTGATGAAGACACCTATGACGGCTTTCATAAAAACAGCTTTAGAGCCAGGCTCAACTGGATTCCAACAGATAAAATGGAAATGGATTTTAATACATCGTTTTCCAACCGTTCAGGCGGACACACACCGACAATTTACAAGACTGAAAATCAAGTCAGCTATCACTCATATAAAAACCCAGATGATGAATTAACAAAAGACATCTTTAATTCCAGTCTTGGCATAAATTACAGCCTGGAGAATGCAGAACTCAAATCAATTACCACATACAGTGATTCAAAAATTGAACGATTCAGCGAAAGACTGCATGAAGGGGCATCCATGATTGACGGGGGTATGGACCAGGAGGTGATCGGTTTTACACAGGAACTGCGTATTCAATCACCCGGCCCCAATGCTTTAAAATGGATGGGCGGACTGTTTTTCTCAAAAGAGGACGTGGATAATAAAAATATGTTTGCCGCATTTAATACCACTGCTATGCTGGGCTATGATACATATATGGATTGGCCTGCAAAAACATATAATGATACTCTGGCGGCATTTGGAGAAGTTACCCTGCCCTTTGGAAAATTCAATTTCACCACCGGCCTGAGATATGAGCAAACAGATATTGAAATGGATTACAAATATGAAGAAAGCCGCACAGATACCAAAGAGCTTGTAAAAGATCCTGTAACCTATCATGCTGAAGATGACTGGGATACCTTTATTCCCAAAGGCGTTATTTCATGGAATTACAATGACAATTTCATGGTTTATACAAGTGTGGCCAAGGGGTATCTGGCCGGAGGATACAATTTTTGCGAGGCAAATAAAGATTTTGCAAGAATTGATAATCAAACATCCGTCAATTATGAGATGGGAATTAAAACAAAAAGTTTTGATAACAGACTCATATTAAATGCAGCCATGTATTATATGGACATCAAAGATATACATGTTCTGATAGAAGGCATTGACAGCGGAACATTTGTGGCATCAAATGCAGGAGCGGCACACAGCCAGGGCATTGAAATTGAAGCTATATTGGATGTGATGAACGGCCTTGATATTACGGCTGCTTTAGGAATGATTGGCGGAGAATATGATGAGTATATTTTTGATGAAACCACGGATTATTCTGGAAAAAAATTGATCCGAACACCGGAATACAGTTTTAATTTTGCCATTTCATACCGTCACGACTCAGGCTTTTTTGCCCGTGCTGATATTATCGGCTATGGTGACAGCTATTTTGACTCGGCTAATACAAAAAAACAAAAAGCTTATGAGATATACAATGCAAAAATAGGATACGAAGCTTCATCATGGGAACTATATTGTTATGGTAAAAATATCTTTGATCAGGAATATTTTACAAACATAGGAGTTCTCAATAATGTTGGCTCTCCCAGAGTATTTGGCCTGATAGCCGCTCTCAAATTTTAAAAAACCAAAATATAATTTAAAATAAACGAAGAAAGCATAAACCAAGAAAGCATAATGAACTGATGCGGTGTGAAAAATAAAAAAACAACCACACAAAATAAATGCCGATGATAACAGTGATAAAAGCTTAGGAATCAAAGTGCATCATTTAAGGAATATAAAAACGAGGTGGTGTTATGAGGCGAAAATCAATTTGCTTAACACTTTGCTTGTTATGCGTACTGATATTTTGTTCAGCAATCGCTGCAAATGCAGATTATAATAGCACAAAAACAACCTTGACCGATGCTCTGAATCGGGTTGTTACAATTAAAAAGCCTGTGCAAAAAGTGGCCTTCACCGGCATTTGCCTTACAGATGCCCTTAAAATAGCCGGGGCCTGGGATAAAATCGTTGCCCGGGAAATTGTTGTGTTAAACCCTGGTTTTTATCCGGACATTGATCGCATTCCCGCTTCCAATACAACAAAAGGATCTCCTTACAGCCTCAATTTTGAAAGACTTTTAGAGCTGAATGCCGATTGTTTTCTGACCTTTAAAGCTCCCATGAAGGGATTTGAAGAAATGGCCGAAAAAATCCAATCCCATATCCCGGTGGTTGCCCTGAATCTGTTTGATCGTCATACCATAAAAAGAAATTTTGAAATTCTGGGCACAATATTCGGAAAAACCGATAAGATTTCAGAATATATAAGTTGGTATGAAAATGTGCTGAAAAGAATTCTTGATAAAACTTCAAAACTTGCGACCGAACAGAAAAAAAGATATTTTTTAAAATGGAGTCCGGGAAAAGTTGAAAAATTCACGACCATGTCCAATCAATTCATCGGCATGACGACAATCAATGAAATCGCAGGCGGAATAAATGTTGCCGCGGATTTAAATGCCTATGGAGGATGGATACAATCAATTGATCCTGAATGGCTGACACAGCAGGACATTGATATTATCATCTGTGAAGATTCAATTTCAAATGGTTTTGGCCCGGATATGGTTGACAGCTCAATTGTTTCTTCTTACAGACAACAGCTTATGCAAATTCCTTTTCTGGCCGAGTGCAAAGCAGTCAAAAACAATGCCGTGTACATGATAAGTCCGCATTTTCTTTATACACCCGCCTTTGTCATTTCCCTTGCATATCTTGCCAAATGGTTTCATCCCGATCTGTTTTTAAATTTTGATCCGCGTTCTGTTCACCAGGAATACCTTACCCGGTTTATAGGCACAGACATTGATCTTAGCAAACGCGGAATCTTTGTTTATCCCGGATTCTAATCTTTTTTGCCGGTATCAAAATTTTGACCGAATTAATGTTATTTTAAAAATACCGAGATCTGCTTGAAATGAGATTATAGGTCGTCACTATAACTAAATTTGTGCGAAAAACAACAACATACTGTCGTGTTTTGATGGTTTCACATAGGCTGTAAACAATCTTTGCCGTCAGTTTGTTATGAATCGATGCCACCTGATCCGGACGGCAGCGTTAAAAAAAATATTGCCAAAATAGTTAAGGTGCTTTATTATCTATTTTATGAATCAGGAACTGAAAAAAAAAGTTATAAATACTCTCATGCAGATTACCCGCAAGTTTGCCGAGGTGGAAACATTGTCCATTGGCGTTACCTGTGATGTAAGTGTTTCAACGCGTGAAGCCCACGCCATTGAAAGCATTGGTGAAAAAAAGTGTACCAATGTGACAGAAATCGCCAAATACTTCGGTTTTACCAAAAGCGCAGCTTCCCAACTGGTCTCCAAATTAACTATGCAGGGATTTGTGATCAAAAAACAGGCCGGCCACAGCAATAAGGAGTTACAGCTTTCCCTGACACCTCTGGGTTGGCAGACCTTTGAAGCGCACGCCAGGATGCATAGCCAGGATCTTAAACGTATTCTGAAAACATTTGACTGTGTGGAAATTGACGTTCTGATACGGTTGAACGAATTATTGGACAACCTTAATTCTATTATGGATGAACGGTTGAACACCAAATAACGGTGCTATATTTTTTTATAAAAATAGTTAAGTAACTTAATAAACTTACAAAAGGAAATAATCATGAAAAAAACAATCGCATGTATAGTCGCTTTAGCGCTGCCGGCTTTTATACTGCTTTTCCCGGGCACTGAAGATCTGCTGTTTTCCAAAATCATTTCTGTGCAGAATCAAGCAGAAAAACACATTGTCCAACCGATTCCAACGGCCCTGGCAAAACCATACCCGAATGCACAGAACTTCCGGTTTCCAGGCAAGGTTAAAGCTGCTCGACGGGCTGAACTGTCTTTTCAAATAGCGGGCCAGATCGAACAGCTGAACATTCTTGAAGGACAACAGGTAAAAAAAGGATATTTGCTTGCATCTCTTGAACATAAGAATCATCTATACGCAGTCAGGGCGGCAAGGGCCGGATATCAGGCTTCAAAACTGAATTTTCAGCGTACTTCAAAGCTTTATAAGGAAAATGTGGTGAGCAAAGCCCAGTTTGATACTGCGCAATCCGTCCATGATATCGCCCGGGCTGAACTGGACATGAAGGAAAAGGCCCTGACCGATACCCGGCTTATCACTCCCTTTGACGGCCTGGTATCAAAACGCTATGCAGAGAGAAAAGAGCATGTGAACAAAGGAGAGCCGGTTCTCCTGCTGCAGGATATTTCCGGAATAGAAGTTGAAGTGCAGTTGCCGGAACAACTGGTTGCCCTTGGAGGGACAGAGATACTGGATCAGCTGAATGTCTGTTTTGATGCAAATCAGGATCTCACATTTGCAGCCGAGGCAATGGAGCTGAGAATGGAATCAAGCAATGACACCCGCACCTACGCCTTGATTATCAAACTGCCCTCTCCGGCAGATATGCATATTCTCCCCGGCATGACGGCAACGGTCAGCGGTATTGTTAAACAATCTGCAAAAAACAAGGTGGAAAATTTTTCCGTACTGATTCCGGTTGAGGCCGTGGTTTTTGATCCCAATGCTGATCCATATGTCTGGATTGTCGATCCACAAACACAAAAAGCCCGAAAACAGCAGGTAGTTATAGGCCCAATGCATGGCAACAGCATCGAAGTGACCAAAGGGATAAGATCTGATGAACTGGTGGCAACCGCCGGTTTACACAGCCTTGACGAAGAACAACGAGTTCGCCCGATGAAGGCCGGTAAAAAAGGACTGGAAGGATGAATAATCTATGTTTATATGCTGTCCGCTACAAAGTGGTCACCCTGGTTTTCAGCACCATTATTGCCCTTGGCGGAATATTCAGTTTCCTGAATATCGGACGCCTGGAAGACCCGGAATTCACCATCAAAGAAGCAGTGATCCATACCCATTACCCTGGAGCGTCTGCAAAACAGGTGGAGCTTGAGGTGACCGAACCCATTGAAACTGCCATCCAGCAATTAAAACAGCTCAAGGAGGTCCGCTCCATATCCAGAGCAGGCGTTTCGATTATTTTTGCAGAGACACAAGAAATTTACGACAAACACAATCTTCCCCAGGTATGGGACGAGCTGCGCCGCAAGGTGGGTTCTGTCAACGGCCAACTGCCTGCGGGATGTCAGACGCCAATAGTCAATGATGATTTCGGTGATGTTTACGGGGTACTTTTTGCCATCACCGGAGACGGATATGATAAAAAGCAGCTTAAGGCATATGCGGAAGATTTGCGCCGGGAACTGCTCACCTGCAACGATGTAGGCCGAATTGATTTCTGGGGTCTTCCCAGAGAAGCTGTTTTTATCGAAATTGACCGGGCCAAACTGACACAACTTGGCTTGAATCCCAACACAATCTTTGACACTCTCAAAGGTCAAAACAGCGTCACCCCGGCAGGAGCCGTGCAGGTAGGTTCGGAATACATCCCTTTTCGCATTACAGGAGATTACACCTCAATAGAGGATATCGCCAACCAGCTCATAAGCGGCTCCGAAGGTAGCATGATCAGGCTGAAAGAAATTGCCAGGATAAGACATGACATTATCACACCGGCTGCGGAACTCATGTGCTACAACGGAAAAGAGGCCGTGGCCATAGGCATCTCAACCATATCCGGCGGCAATGTCATTTCCATGGGCGACTCCATTGATCAACGCCTTCAAGAACTGCAGGCAAATACCCCCTTTGGCATAAACATCCATACCATCACCAGTCAATCCAAAATAGTTGAAAAGTCGGTTTCAGGATTTGTCTCCAACCTTATCAGTGCAGTTGCCATTGTTATTCTGCTGCTGGTTGTTTTCATGGGCTGGCGCGAGGGTATTATCATCGGTTTTGTGCTGATTCTCACCATTTTTGCGACCCTGATGGTCATGAAATCCTATGGCATCACCTTGCAGCGAATCTCTCTGGGTGCGTTGATTATCGCCCTTGGCATGCTGGTGGACAATGCCATCGTTGTTACGGAAGGAATCATCATCAAAATGCGCCAGGGCATCGGGCGAGAAGAAGCCGCCGATCAGTCGGTCAAAGAGACCATGTGGCCCCTGCTGGGCGCGACCATTATCGCCATTCTGGCCTTTGCCGCCATCTCCCTGTCCAAGGATATGACCGGCGAATGGCTGGCCAGTCTGTTCCAGGTGATATGTATCTCTTTGGGACTGAGCTGGTTTTTCGCCATCACCACTGTACCCTGTTTTTGTGTCATGATATTGCCTGTTCCCAAAAACAATGGCAAAAAAAAACATTCACAACGCTTTTTCAAATATTACAAAACCATTGTCGGAAAAGCCATTGATCACCGGTGGCTTACCCTGACAGGAGTCATAGGATTGCTGGTGGTCGCCGTGTGGGGCTTTAGTCATGTTAAGCAGGATTTTATGCCCGATACAAACCGCTCACAGTTCACCGTTGATATCTGGATGCCCCAGGGGACTCATATCAACAGCACTGAAAAGCAGCTTGAACAGGTTGAAAAATACGTTGCCCGCCTTGAAGGAGTACAGAATATTTCAGGCTTTATCGGTCGGGGGCCGCTGCGCTTTCTGCTGACCTTTTCCCCGGAGATGCCGGACAGTGCATATGCTCAACTGCTGATTGATGTGGATGATTTCCGCCGAGTTCCTGAACTGAAAAAAAACATTCAACAATACCTGGACAAGGAGGTTCCACAGGTCATAGGCAGTGTAGACGCCTTTAAACTCGGCCCGGGTGGCGGTGCCGTGATAGCCCGTCTGAGTGGGCCGGAAACAAAAATTCTGCGCAATCTTGCCGGGCAGGTCAAAAAAATCATGGCTGAAAATCCCAACAGCCGCAGTATCCGTACGGACTGGGGCAACCAGATCAAGGTCAGCAAAGTTGATTTTGCAGACCTTCGGGCACAGGGTCTGGGGATTTCCCGTCCGGAGATTGGCTCCTCCATTGCCATGAACTTTACCGGCTCTGTTGTTGGCCAGTACAGGCATAGAGATGATTTGCTCCCCATTATCCTGCGGCCGCCGAAAAAGCAGCGTAATAATATCGACTTTTTTGATGAGGTGCAGGTGTTCAGCCAAGCAAAAAATAAATGGGTGCCCGTGCAACAGGTGACCAACAGGAAAATCACCGGGGTGGAGGACAGCGTCATCCACCGCCTCAACCAGAAACGCACCCTGCGGGTCCTCTGTAAACAGCGTGAAGGCACAACTGACGCGCTGTTTCGCCAATTATCCCCGATCATTGAGAAAAAATTAAAACTGCCTCCAGGCTACAACCTGGAATGGGGCGGCGAACATGAGGAGCAAATCGAAGCCAACACCAAACTGATGTCCAATTTTCCAATTGCCTTTGCCGGGATGTTTCTTGTCACCGTTCTTCTCTTTAACAGCCTGCGGTATCCCCTTATCATTTTCATGGGACTGCCGCTTGTTGTTGTGGGCGTAGCCCCCGGCATGCTCATTGCCGACAAGGCATTCGGATTCATGGCCATGCTCGGTTTTTTAAGTCTGTTTGGCATGTTGATCAAAAACGAAATCGTCTTGCTCGATCAGATCAAAGCGGAACTCGCCGACGGAAAGGAACCTTTTACGGCTGTGGTTGAGTCTTCCGCCAGCCGTATCCGCCCGGTCACCATGGCGACCTTCACCACCGTACTCGGCATGATTCCGCTGCTGACAGATGCCTTTTTCAGCCCCATGGCCGCAACCATCATGGGAGGCCTCAGCTTTGCCACGCTGCTGACCCTGTTTGTCGTGCCGGTGTTTTTCAGCACGCTATTTTCAGTCCGCAGGCCTGGTGTTAAGCATTTTTAGGAACAGATCATATGAATTTATTTTTCATAAATTACTGACTACAAATACTTGGGCTTCTCCTCATGTAACGACAAATTTGTTGTGGATATTTCTAAAAATGATACAATGAAGTTCATGAATATTACGATGCGATCAAATAATAAAATCGAATATTTGCTGTATTGGATTAGATAAAAACAAGCAACACTGACAAGAAAGATCAAGGAGAATACAAAGTCATGACTCTGACGTTAAAATCCACAATTTTTGGCCTGCTTGCAAGCCTCTTTTTTTTGAGCGCCTGTACCGGTCTAACCCTGTCTGTTCAATTCAAACAAATTGACGGTCTTACACAAGATGACCCGGTGATCTTCAACTCAACCACCATAGGTAAAGTCAAAACCATATCCTATACCAAGGATGCCGACTTTCTTGTCTCAATCCAAATCCAGAAAGAATTTTCCCATGCAGCCACCGAAGATACACAGTTTTACATTGATGTATCGCCTCTTTCCTCAAACTCAAAATCAGAATCAAAAGCTGTTTTTTTGGAACAGAAGAATCCGGGCGGCAAAAAACTTGACCCAGGCACAATTGTTCAAGGCACCTCTAAACGTACTCTCATCCCTTATGCCAAAGCCCTTGAATCCCTGGGCCAGACAATTGAAAACGCTTTTTCCAAAATGCTTACAGACATTGAAAAAATCCCGGAATCAGACCAATACAAAAACTTGAAAAAAAAATTATCAGAACTTAAAACCAGGCTTGAATCATCAAGCAAAGAGATGCAGGAAAACATCCGTAACGATATTATTCCAAAACTGGAAGAAAAATTCAAAGAAATCATCAAAAGCCTTGAGCAGCAGGGACAAAACGACAAGGCCAGGGAACTGGAAAAAGAGTTTGGCAAGCTTCAGGAGATTTAACAGGGAAAAATACAGCGGCGGCTTTGCCTGAAGTCTGCCAGCACCCGTGTTGGCCTTGTCGATATTTTCATGTGTCTGTGCGAACAGGACCGGATAGAAGCAGTGAGGCGAGTAGACGCACGGAAGGGATGCCTTTTTCAGACAAAGCTCGCCAGAAATTAATCAAAAAGATTCAAAATCATCATCTTTGACAAACCGTATCTCCTGGTCCGGCCGGACTTCCTTTGCACCGGACAATATTTTATTGCCCTGAACTGAAGCTTCGTCATGTTTTGCTGAAATCTTTCGGGTTATTATTCCATAAGACCTTCCAGAGCTTCTATTCTTGTCCCCGGTAACAAGAGAAACAAGGTCTGCTACAAATTCTTTGAGATGTTCTGCCTTGGCACTCAACTCTTCTGATGCAGAAGCAGATTCTTCAGCATTGGCCGCATTCTGTTGAATAACCTTATCCATCTCACCGATAGCACTGTTAACCTGCTTGATTCCATCAGACTGCTCTTTGGAAGCATTTGATATCTCTGATATTAGAGCAGCTACCTTTCCTGAACTTTCAGTAACTTTACAAAATGCTTCATTGGCAGTTGAAACCAGCCTGGAAGCATTATTGACCTTGTTAACGGTTCCTTCTATCAGCGAAGAAGTTTCATTTGCAGAATCTGCGGCCCTCATGGCCAGGTTTCTTACTTCATCTGCCACAACATCAAATCCTGCGCCTGCTTCTCCTGCTCTGGCAGCCTCAACAGCAGCATTAAGCGCCAGAAGATTGGTTTGAAAAGCAATCTCATCAATGGTTTTTATGATTTTAGAAGTTTTTTTACTGGCGTTTGAAATCTCTTTCATGGATTGGGTCAGTTGAGTCATTGATTCATTGGCAGCGCTGACAACCTTACTTGAATATTTCATGATCGCATCGGCCTGTCCTGCATTTTCAGCATTTCTCTTTGTCATTGAAGACATTTCCTCCATGGATGACGAAGTCTCTTATATGGAAGCTGCTTGCTCTGAAGAGCCCTCAGCCAGTGACTGACTGGTTGAAGACACTTGGCCAGAAGCTGAGGCAACTTGGCTGGCTCCTTCGCCCAGGCCCTGGATTACTATGTTCAGTGGCTTGGTAATGATTCTTGTAATAATGAATACAAATAAAAGACCCAGAAAAATCGCAATAATTGTTCCGGTTAGCATGATGCTATTTGCAGTTGAAATCTGCCGTCCCATTTTTGCCTTTTGATCCCCCCTTGCTGCCGTACAGACTTCATTGACACCCCTTGCTGACTTGACCATCCTGTCATCGGTAATTTTTTGTATTTTCATAAGTTCTGCAAAATTATTAATAAGCTTTATCATATTGCCGGATAGCCGCAATAACAGAATTTATCTGTTCAATATTCCGGCTTTGTTTAAACCGTAATTTCAAATCATATGACAACGCCAGGATCTTTGCCAGGTTTGTATCAACATTCTCCCGCCACTTGTTTTCTCCTTTGGATATGATGAATTCTTTTTCGTTTTTACGACCGTCCATAAACCATTTGATCAGCCTGTTGGCATCATCCGCTTTTTTAAGCTTATCATTGATAACATCATCGCCGGCAAATTTTTTCATTGCTTGAGTCAATTGTAGTTTTTGATCTTCCCTTATGGCTTCAGACTGTGCTAAAAATTTTCGTACCAAGTTTCATGTTTTTAAACATTTGCTCTTCTCCTTTTTATGATTTTAAGTGCTTTGATAAAACTCAATTGTCCGGTTTTTAGTAAACTGAAAAAGGCTGGATAAACAGTTGTTTTAAAAAATCAGAATAAAAAAAACGGAGCTTTGAGTAAAATATAATTATTTACAAGTCTCCCTCAACGGATGAAATCGTGTTTGTTGTCAGCACCTAATCAATATTTTTGAATCAGCGGATCAATTTGTGAGCAATATGAACTGGAGACATGAAATAAAATTGATTTCATATGTATTATAAATATATTATTCGATTGTCCAGTTTTTAATGCGTTATTTTTAGTGGAACGAGTTAATTTCAAACGCTCTTTGACGATTTTACTTGATTTAGAGCGAAACTCTCCTTTTGGTCGTGCTTCTAATTTTCTATAAATGCCTATTTTAAGGGGCTTTACGCCGTTGAGACCTTTGAATCCGTTTTAACTCTTTTGACGGACAGCGGCTGCAATATTTGTCGGCCATGGCGTATCGTAAAGATCGAGAATTGCAGTTGCTCAACTTTTGAAAATATCGTATTAATCCATTTTTCTGCGGCAGAGGGTTTGTCTTGCATGGCTTCATATTCAGATACACCCAAAAGGACTGCAACTCCTTTTCCATGCTGGGTAATAATAACGTTTGGTATAAGGGAAGTGCTTAAGGCGAAGCAAGAGCGTCTTAATCACCTCCATAAGCAGTGCCCCATTCAAACTTTCAAAAGTAATGATCATCTTTATTTGTATTCTTTATAAATTTCAATAGCCCAGAATAATTATAAAAAAGGGAATCCATCTGAACAATTTTTAAATTTTTTCTGGTGAAAGATCATCAAGCGCTATCTCATGTATCTTGAATATACCTGTCCCGTATCGGTTTCCACAATTGAAATTGTGACAATTTCAGCCGGTATCTGGCCACGCTTCCTTCATGCATGCGCTGCAAGCTGTCATGCACTATTTTGCCAAAGGCTTCCCTGTCATTTTCCGACACCTTGTCATCCACTATTTGCTCAATATTATTTATGGAAGGAACCCTGCACTCCAGGACAATTTTCCGGACGGTGAGGATTAATGCCTCCCGATACCGAATGCGAAGCGGATCAGGTTCAGCCATGGTTTGAGTGATCGCGAGGTAACGCTGACATGAGCGTTCATAGGCCCATACAAATACATCCCGAAGCAAATCAATCTGATTGAATTCATACACGGCCAGAGTGCCTTCCGTATAGGCCTGCTCAGGCACATCAACAAAAGAAAGGGGACACAGATTGTGTCGAATCAATGGGATATTCGCCCCTAAACGGGAGACACGCTTGTTAACATCTTCAAAAGGCTGGAGATATGGCAGTTGCACCATAATAAAAAAAGCCTGTTCAAATGGATCGGAAATGGCTGAGGCTTTCAGCAACACCAGATAAAAACACTCCTCCAAAACCTGGGGCATTGCCAACGGATGGAAAACCGACCCGGAAATGCTTACCGGCCTGCGGCGCAATCGACCGCATGCATCTTCGTTGGGAAGAAGGTTATCCGACAGGATAGCGTGCAGGTTGAGAAAGGTGAAAGGATTAAACCCGATCTGATCAGCCGATTCAATGAGCATTTCAATGGCTGCCTTGTGATTCAGGATCATCTGGGTTTCCCGGATATCCTTGCCCTCTGCCGCCTGGCCGAATTCGATCAAATTCAGTGTATCAAGGCGGTTGTAAGTATTTCCCTCCAAAAGGGAAGAGGCCCATGACAAGTCAATCAACAATCGGTTCAGAATTTCCCTGGCATAAGTGCCTGCAGGATGTCCCCCTGTTGGTGTTCGTCCCATTTCATGGAACTGGGTGCGCAGAGTTTCGGAAAGATAAAAAGTGACGCCAGGCTCATAGTCTTCCAAAAACGACCGATGATATCCCACTGGTTTTCGCCGCATCAGGGGTTGCTGCACAAGGTCTCGAATAATAGCACCCTCCGGGGAAACCGGGACGTATTCTTCCAATCCATCCCGAATGGAAGGTTCCACAGCTACCTGCACGGAAGCAAGAGACACACCCGGACTGGGTTTGTAAACCAATGCAATACCCTTGCCTTTTGTTATGATGCGCTTGTCTGCCAGAAGACGACTTAAACGGCGCTGCAAGGTGCGGCGAGTGAGAGCCTGGGACAGATGATTTGCCAGGACGCTCTCCAGCAATGAAATTCCTATTCCTTCGGGATGATTTAAAATCACCCGTTCGATCAGATCCAACTCTTCGGCAGGCATGACACGCGACATACATTTTTTCCTTTAAAAAATTTATGAAAAACAAATTTATCTGTCACACACCACGCTTTGTGACACTAAATCGCGACACTAATATGTCACGACTTTGTGTCGTGCGTCAATATGAAAATTTCTTAAAACAAACACACATGAACTTGATCTTTATTAAATTCGAGTATTCTTGAATCCCTGGCCCTCAAAATAATATTTAATCTGGCCTGAATATTGCTTTTTTTTTACAACAGAAGGACAACCCCCAAAAAAAGGAGAACAATATGACCATTGAAACGGCTTCATTTGCTTCAGGATCGCTACCGTTGACGACCCAAAGTTCCCATGGCCAAAAGATAACAGACACATTAGGCCAGTTTGCCGGGCTTTTGGAAAAGCAGATGGAAAATACTGTCAATACCGGGCAAAACCAGGCAGATAATTCCCATGCGAGTGACGATGTCGCCATCATCAAAGAAAAAGGGTTTGCCGGCTATTTCAAGGAACTTCAGCTCCGAAGAATAGAGAAACTCAGAGATGAAATCCTTATGGCAATGGGGATCACACAAGAAGACCTTGGCAAAATGTCGCCCAAAGACCGTGCCGCCATTGAAAAAACCATCTCAGAAGAGATCCAGAAACGTCTTGCGGCTGAATCTGCCATGCAGGATGATTCCGCCGGGAATGCGACTTTGACAGGATCTGAATCCATTTGGCAAAAAACAGCCTCAAAATACGACGTCCGCAATATAACTACGGATGAGACCGCTGAGTTGTCGCAAAAATTATATGATGCCGGTGAAATATCCTTGCTTGATCATGCAATATTGTCCTTTGATCCAAGTCACCTTCACTATGGCACAACTTTTCTAACCCAGGCAGATAGTACAGGGCATCGTGACTTGATTTCAGAATATGAGACCCGAATCAACATGAATAAAAAAATGGGAGACCGCCAAAGCCTTATGAATAACGAACAAATTCTCGAATATCTAAACCGTCTTGATAGATAAATTTAAAAAAAAGAGCCAGCCTGAAAAATATTCCCGTCAGGCTGCCTCCCTTTTGATACCCAGGTCAAACAACCGGACGCCATGCCCTACACCGCAGGCCTGGGCAACATCCCCGCCCGTTCGGCGATTTCAGGCATCTTGTGTTCCCATTCAATGGCCATCATGTGTACCCCTGAAACCCCTTCCATCTGTTTGAATTCTTCCACCTGTTCCAGGGCGAACTTGATGCCCTCTTCTGCCTGGTCACGCTTGTCCACACCCTTGAGGCGCTTGATCAGAGAATCGGGAATGTCCATGCCAGGCACGAATTTTGACATGAAATTGGCCATACCCGCATTTTTCATGGGGGTAACTCCGGCCAGAATATAGCAGCGTTCATGAAGCCCCATGTCCACAGCCTTTTTCATGAAATCCCGGAACTTTTCCATGTTAAAGATACACTGGGTCTGAATAAAATCCGCCCCGGCTTCTATTTTATTGGCCAGCCGGTATACCCGGTATTCATAGGGGTCGGCAAAAGGGTTGCATGCCGCACCAATGAACATCCGGGGTGCAACATCAATTTCCTCACCGTTAATGAACTTTTCCTCATCCCTCATCTTTTTTACTACTGAGATAAGCTGCATGGAATCAATATCATGAACATTTTTGGCTTCAGGATGGTTGCCAAATGTCTGGTGATCCCCGGAAAGACACAGCATATTCCGAATACCCAGGGCATAGGCACCCAAAATATCGCTCATGATGGCCAGGCGGTTGCGGTCCCGGCAGACCATCTGAAAATTGGGTTCCAGCCCTTCTTCAACCAACAGAGCCGACCCTGCAAGAGAAGACATCCTGACCACTGCTGTCTGGTTATCGGTCATATTCACAGCATCCACATTGCCTTTGAGATATTGAAATTTTTCTTTCAGATGCCGGACATTGGCACCTTTGGGGGGGCCGCACTCTCCTGTGAATGCGAAATAACCGGCCTTTAGAACCTTTTCAAGATTACTTCCCGACTTAAGATCATTTCCTGGTTTAAATTCGCTGCCTGACTTAAGCTCATTCATTTGAGTCTTCTCCTTTGTCAGTTTTTATCTAAAACTTCTCAAAAAATTCAAACAAAAAACGTTACATCTTTGGTTTCTGCCCTTTAGGATATTGCGGACAGATCCAAATAAAATCCCGACTCTGCCTGTGGCATTTATATGTTGCCCTTGACCAATTCTTCGCGTATGCTTCTTCTCGGTCCGCCATCCCGTGCCGTGCGCCAGTTTTTTATCCCCTTGAGACCCATCAGGTCTTCGAGTTTTCCAGCCTCCATTTTTTTGCGGACAATCAAATCCCAGACACACACCGTGTCTTTGTTTACCTCGCAAATCCCGTTGGATGATCCGCCGCAGGGGCCGTTCATAAGGCTTTTGGCACACCTTGATATGGGGCACAGCCCGCCGAAATCGTGAATCACACAGGTGCCGCAGCCCGCGCACCGCTCCTCCCAGATCCCGTGCTGAGTGGCACCGCCGAAAAAGGTGGTGTTGACCCCGGGATAAAAGGTCTGGTCTTTGTACATTTCAGATAAAAACTGGGGCCCCACGCCGCAGGCAAGGGATACAACCGCATCATAATCCCCTACGGTATCGCTTATCCCGGCCACATATTCGGTGTCGCACTGTCTTTCCAAAACCTGAGTATCAATTTCAATGTCGTTTCCATTTTTCTTTCTGGCGATTTTAATTACCGAGGCCAGTATTTCAACCTCCTTTAATCCCCCGACATTACAGACAGTAACGCACCCTTTGCACCCGATGATGAGAATTTTTTTATCATTTTCAACCATCGCCAATATCTCAGGAAGAGATTTTCGATCTGCTACTATCATGATTCACCTCTATTGTTTTTTTAACCATTCCAAAAACTTGAATTTTTTTTGGCACAATTTAACAGTATGAAAATTTTTGTTTCGCTTAAAACTTCACGCTGCATGGTGTTTTTTCACCGGACTTGGCCCCAACTCCCTGATGCAGGCCACCATCTCATTGGCAATCTCGGCAAATCTCGCACCCTGGGCCGACGAAAGATTGTACATTTGCACCCGTTCAGGCTCAATGCCAAGCTCCGTCAATGTCCGTTGAACATATTCCACTTTTTTTCGGGCCTTAAGATTGCCCTCTTTAAAATGGCACTCTCCTTCAAGGCATCCCGCCACATAAACCCCGTCCGCTCCGTCTTCAATGGCATTCAGCAGGTGAAGAATGTCCACCCGTCCCGTGCAGGGCACCTGAATAATTTTAACGTCTGCTGGATAGGACAGTCTCATGGAACCTGCCAGGTCCCCGGCTGCATAAGCTCAATACTGGCAGCAGAATGCGATTATCCTGGGTTCAAATTCCCGGGTCATGTTTAACCTCCGTTCATCAACGCTTATGAAAATTAAAAACTTATAAACATACAAATTTTACAACCGTTCAAATTTTACAAACATTCAAAGCTTATAAACACTAAAAGCCTGCAAACAATCAAACATCATAAACCTTTTATGCATCTTCAAAAAGCGCATCCGTCTTTGCCATTATCTGCTGATCCGTAAAATGATCCAGCCGGATTGCCTTGCCCGGACACTCCGCCACACAAGCCCCGCATCCATGACACTCGGAAGCATCAATCTGAGCATATCCGTCCTCATGGATATAAGGAATACCATAGGGACAGGTCCTCACACAGGTAAGGCAGACCGCGCATTTTTCAGGAGTCACCCTGGCCACCACACCGCCCACCATCAACGAGTCCCTGGAAAGAATGGTCATGGCCCTGGCAACCGCCGCCCTTGCCTGGGCAATACTCTCTTCAACAGGCTTGGGATAATGGGCCAGGCCCGCCACAAACAGCCCGTCCGATGCGAAATCCACGGGCCGCAGCTTGGCATGGGCCTCCACCAGGAACCCTTCAGCGTTTGTCGGCACTTTTAATTTTTCAAACAATTTTTTGTTGTTTCCAGGCACAACCCCCGAAGCCAGAACCACCAGGTCAGGATGAATTGTCACCGGCATCTGCAGAATATGGTCAATCACGGACAATTCCAGCAGTTTATTGGCATTTTCCCTCAAGACCGGCATTTTTTCCAGATCATACCGGATAAACAAAATGCCCAGGCCCCGTGCTGTCTGGTACAGGTCTTCTCTGAAACCATAAGAGCGAAGATCCCGGTAAATAACATAAACTTTTTTTCGCCTGTCCATTTCTTTTAAGGCAATGGCACTTTTCAGGCTATGGGTGCAGCAAACCTTGCTGCAATAAGGGTTCTGCTCATTTCTGGAGCCTACACACTGGATAAACACAACAGACTTTGCCTTTTCAATTCGAGAGTCCTTTTCCCGCAATGCCGCATCCATATCCAGATGAGTCAGGACATCGGGGTGTTCGCCGTAAAGATATTCATGGGGCTTGTATTCTTTTCCGCCGGTGGCAAGAACGGCGGCCCCATGTTCAATGCTGCTTTGCTGTCCGGTTTCATTGTTTTTAACGATGGTGATAAAATTGCCCATGGAGCCTGTAAAGGATGCGATTTGAGAATCCAGATACAGATGAATAGCTTCACTTGCATGGGTTTTGGCAATCAGGCTTTCAAGATAATCAGGGATATTTTCCCCTTTCCAGGTGGCATTCAGATTCCTGGCAACACCCCCCAGAACTGCTGTTTTTTCCACCAGATGAACATCAACTCCCTGGCCGGCTGCACAAAGAGCTGCTTCCATACCGGCCACGCCGCCGCCCACCACAAGCAAAGATTTTTTAATCTCCAGGGCCACCTGGTGCAAGGGTTCTACAAATGCGGCTTTGGCCACTGCCATTCGAACAAGATCCTTGGCTTTTTGAGTGGCTTTATCCGGGTCGTTCATGTGAACCCAGGTATTTTGATCCCGGATATTAGCCATCTCAAACAGATATTTGTTCAGGCCTGCATCCCTTATGGTCTCCTGGAACAAGGGTTCATGGGTTCGAGGGGAACAGGATGCCACCACCACCCGGTTAAGATCATGCTCTTGAATCACCTGTTTCATGTGATCCTGGGAATCCTGGGAACAGGTAAACAAATTGTCCTCCACATGGACGACATGGGGCAGTTTTGCCGCATAATCCCTGACTGCCGGAACATCGGCAATACCGCCGATATTGATGCCGCAGTTGCACACAAACACACCGATGCGGGGAGCCTGCCCTGAAAAATCGCTCTCCGGCGGCAGTTCTTTGGTTCTGGTCTGGCTCCACCTGGCATCCTGTAAGGCCATGGATGCACTGGCCGCAGCCGCCGAAGCTTCCATAACACAAGCGGGAATATCCTTGGGCTCCTGGAAAGTGCCGCACACATAGATCCCTTTTTTGCTGGTACACACAGGCGACAGGTTGTCAGTACGGGCAAACCCGTGATGATTCAGTTCAATGCCCATTTTATCCGCCAGCCTTTGGGCGTCCTTATTGGGTGAAAGCCCTATGGACAGCACCACCATGTCAAAAATTTCCTCAACCATGTGACCGGCCTCAGAAGAGTACACAATCCTGTAGAAATCTCCGGGTTCGGGAAATACGGAATGAATTCTTGACCGAATAAACCGGACCCCGCTGTCATCCTGGGCTCTCATATTATACTTGTCAAACTCTTTTCCATGGGTTCTCATATCCATGAAAAAAATTGCAGTATCAAGATTTTTGCCACTGTGTTCCTTGGCAATCACCGCCTGTTTGTTGGCATACATGCAGCAGACTCCCGAACAATATGAATGATCACCTTTATTGATATCCCTTGATCCCACGCACTGAAGCCAGGCGATCTTTCTGGGTTCCTCATTGTCTGAGGGCCGGACCAGGTGACCGTCATATGGCCCGGAAGCCGACAAAATTCTTTCAAACTCCAGGCTGGTCATGACATTGGGGCTGTGGCCGTAACAATAGGAGGTCATCTGCGTTGGTTCAAAAGGGGTAAACCCGGGAGAAAGAATAACCGCCCCCACGTTGATGGTGTGGGTTCTGCCGGTCATGGAATGATCCACTGCATTGGCAAGGCAGGCATCCACGCACTGCATGCATTCGGAACAATATCCGCAGTTCAGGCACCTTGCCGCCTCTTTTCTGCCTTCTGCCTCACCTAATCCCAGCTCCACCTCATTAAAATTACCGGCCCGGTCTTCCAGGGCAAGTTCAGGCATTTTATAACGGTTTTCAGTTTTCATATCTTCTGCAATCGGCTGGAACTTTGGATTTTCAACCACTGGCAGTTGTCTTCCCTCTTCCATATCCAATCCTTGAAGATACCGGAAAATGGATTCAGCCGCCTCCATACCGGCTGCCACGGCTGCAATGGCGACACTGGGACCTGTCTGAAGATCCCCGCCCGCAAACACCCCTTCCCGGTCCGTGGCAAGGGTCAACGGATTCACCCGGGTGGTGTCCCATTTGGTGATGTTCACACCTGCCATATCTTCCAGGGCGGTAAGATCCGGGCGCTGACCGATTGCGCAAATAAGCTGATCAATTTCAATATCGTACTCACTGCCCGGCACAGGGATGGGACGTCTTCTGCCCGAGGCATCAGGTTCGCCCAGTTCCATTTTGATCACCCGCACAGCAGCCAGTTTCCCGTTTTCTTCCATGAGCTTCTGGGGGGCGGCAAGATAGACGATATCAACGCCTTCCTCTTCTGCAGCCCGGATTTCCTCTTCCCAGGCCGGCATCTCTTTTCTGGTTCTGCGATAGAGGATGGTCACCTCTTTTGCCCCCAGCCTGACCGCAGACCTGGCCACGTCAATGGCCACATTACCGCCGCCGACAATCGCCACTTGCTTGCCCACCCTGGTTTTCCCGGACAGGTTGAGTTCCCGCAGAAAATCCACGCCCTGCCTCACCCCGTCAAATCCTTCTCCTGGAATGCCCAGGGCAATTCCCTTATGAGCGCCCAGACCGAGGAAAACCGCATCAAAACCATCCGCCATGAGGCTGTCCACGGTAAAATCCCTGCCAAGACAGACATTAAATTTAATGTCAACACCCAGGTTGGTGACCACTTCAATATCTTTGTCCAGTACCTCCCGGGGCAGGCGATGGTCGGGAATGCCCACCCTCAGCATACCTCCGGCCTCGGGCAATGCTTCAAATATGGTGACATCCACCCCTTTTCTGGCCAAATGATATCCTGCTGACAAACCGGCCGGGCCGGAACCGATGACAGCCACTTTTTTGCCGATCCTGAGCGCACACTCAATCTTCACATCCCTTGGATCAAAACTGTCTGCTGCAAGCCGTTTCAAATCCCGGATGGCCACTGGCTCATCCACCTGGCACCTTCGGCAGGCATCCTCGCATTCATGAGGACAGATACGACCCAGCACTCCGGGCAGGGGAAGCTGTTCCATGATGATTTCCAATGATTCTCTGTACTTGCCCTGCTTGACCATCTGGACATATCCTTGAACATTCAGCCCGGCAGGACATGTCAGACGACAGGGGGCCTTGTCTTTTTTCTCAATGGCATAACCCGACGGCATGGCCTGGGGATACAGTTTAAACGCGGCCTTGCGGTTTCCCAGCTCCTCGTCAAACCGGCTGGGAAGCTCCACCGGGCAGACAGCGGAACATTCCCCGCAGGCCGTGCATTTTTCCAGGTCAATAAATCGCGGTTTTTCCTTTAATGTTATTGTAAAATCCCCTTCAACGCCGGTAACTCCCTCAATCTCGGTCATGGTTAACAATTTTATGTTCAGGTGTCTGCCTGCTTCAACCAGTTTTGGCGAAATAATGCACATGGAGCAGTCATTGGTGGGAAAGGTTTTATCCAGTTGCGCCATTGTTCCGCCGATGGCTGTGTTTTTATCCGCAAGGTATACAAAATATCCCGAATCCGCCAGATCCAGTGACGCCTGGATACCTGCAATGCCGGCACCCACAACCATTACCGACCCTCTACCTTTTTCGGCCATTTGGATTCCTCCTTTTTATAGTCCCACGCCGGCCAGATCCGGCCCAAGATAGGTTCGTTCCGTATCGGCAAGCACCCCCATGGCAAGGCAAATGATAGTCCACAAATGAACCACATGATAATTGCCGCCAAATTGCTCACCAATATCTTCAATCTGGCCGTGACAATTGTGACAGGGTGCGATCACATAAGTTGCACCGGTTGCCGCAAGCTGATTGAATTTGGTTCTGCCGTAGGCCCTTCTCTGATCGGGAAATCCAGCCTGCAAAGCACCACCGCCGCCGCCGCAGCAATAGTTGTTCTCCCGGTTGGGAACCGTATCAATAAAATTTTGCTCACCCACAACGGTTTTAATGACAAACCGCAAATCATCCACAATTTTATTTGACCCGGTTTTTCGTCCGATATTGCAGGGGTCCTGCACTGTAAATTTAGCGCCGATCTCTTTATTCCAGTCTGAATTTACCTTGAGTTTGCCTTCTCTGATCCACTGGGCATAGAGTTCAATAATCGTAACAAGTTTAAACTTATGGGGAATGTTAAATCTTCGCAATCCTTCCAGGATCGCAAAATATGAGTGACCTCACTCTGTATTGACCACAAGGGGGCTTTTCAAGTTATTGTCCACATGATGAACAAATTCCTCGATAATATATTTCCATCCCTCATTATCAGCCATGAACATGCAATAATTTTCTCCGGCCCACATCACCGAAGGATAGGTCCAGTCAGCACCCACCGTATGAAGAATTTTCCATAACGGCCCCATTTCCTCGGGTTCGGTCACAGGCTCTCTTGAGTTCTGGTTCAAAACCATTGCCGCACCTTCCCTGTCCACAGACACCTGAAGATCTTCAAACCCGGGATGGTCTTCCCTGATTTCGTCGGCCACATCCAGAACGGTGAATTCAAAATCATCCTTTTTCGCGCCCATGGCACTGCCCGTCTTGATATGCTGGTCACAGGACCCGAGAATCCCCTTGGGCCGTTTTTCCCGTGGAACCATATTGCGAATATTATAAACCAGAGCCGGAATATTGATGTTCATGGGACAGGCTGCCACGCATCGTGCGCACATGCTGCACACCCATTTCCAGTCGCTTTTGAGAATTTCATCGTCCATGCCCAGATTCAGCATCCGAATAAGTTTTCTGGGGTCCATATCAAACAGTTCCGAGGCTGCACACCCCCCGGTACAGGTTCCGCACGTCAGACAAAGATCAAAATTTGCGTCCGGCACCTTTTCCAGGACGGCATCTTTAAGTTCAATGTCCAGTTCATCAATCTTAATTGCCTCTGCCATTTTAAAAGTCTCCCTTACTTAATAATTCTCCCTTGTCTTAATTCTTTCTTGTTCTGATGTTTCTTGTTCTGATGTTTCTTGTTCTGATGTTTCTTGTTCTGATGTTTCTTGTTCTGATGTTTCTTGTTCTGATGTTTCTTGTTCTGATGTTTTCTTATCTTAATTTGGCAGCATTCAAATACTGCACCAGATTATCAACCCCCCCAATGGTTACGATATGAACCCCCTGGCAGATATCTTTCAAACTTTTAACCGTGTCGGCGAAAAGCTCCATACTTGCCTTTTTTTTGTTTGTTGCATTCATCAGCTTTTGGATAACCCATTCAGGCACAAGTCCGGATTTAAAATGGCGATTCAAAAATTTTCCCATTCCTGCTGTTCTTAGAATCATGACTTCGGCAATAACCGGAACTCTAAAAGGCTCAACCTGCTTCATGAACTTTGCAAACTGGTCAATATCAAAAATAGGCGTCGTCAAAAAATATCCCGCCCCCACATTCATCATATCTTCCATTTCCTCCATGCCGCGTTTTGGCATGCTTTTTCCCCAGGGGGTTTCAATCCCGGAGCCAAGGGAAAATTCAACTTTACTCTCAAGCTCTTTTCCTTCAATGGTCACCCCTTGTTTCAAGTGATTCAGGACTGATCCCAGTTTGCCGGAATCAACATGAAAAAACATGGATTCCTGAAGCGTATCCCCGGAAATCCTGTAGTCTTCCGTAAACACCAGAAGATTGTCAACACCTGTTTCATGGGCCAGTGTCAAATCCTTTTGCAACTGAAACCGGTTTTTATCCCTTGTGGTGGTTTGATAAATTGCATTCAGGTTGTTCTCTTTTAACAGACCGCAGGTTTTAATGGTGTCGCTTACAACACCTTCAAGTTCTATTTCAGCGATTGACAAACCATCCACGC
Organism: Desulfobacula phenolica; assembly: GCF_900105645.1. Lineage (NCBI taxonomy): Bacteria > Pseudomonadati > Thermodesulfobacteriota > Desulfobacteria > Desulfobacterales > Desulfobacteraceae > Desulfobacula > Desulfobacula phenolica. Next base: position 232,109 of record NZ_FNLL01000004.1, read on the forward strand.
GGCCTTTTACCCTTCCAAGGCTTTCAACCAGCCCCTCGGACTCTTCATCACCGAGGGGAACCTGTACTTCGGATGTCACGACAAATCTCTTTTTTTCTAATGATTCCTTTAAATTCATGATCTGCCTCCTTCAGCTGTTAATCCAAGCAATTTAGCCACTTCTTTTTTGAGCTTGGGCAGGGGCAACGGCTTTGAAAAACAAACATCAGCACCATACTCTTTCATACGGGCAAATTTATCGTCATCCAGGTATGCTGATAACACGATAATCTTGGTATGTTTTGTTTTTTCGTTTGCCTTGATCTTTTTACAGACATCATAGCCTTTGATATCCGGCATCATAATATCCAGAATCAACAGATCCGGATGAAAATGACTGACTTGAAGCCCGGCTTCAAAACCGTCCGAGGCTGAAATAACTTCATAGTCAAATTCATCTTCTTCCAATGCCTGTACGATTGACTCTACAATGATCATATCGTCATCCACAACAAGAATCTTTTTTCCGGAGCCGCCTTCTTTCGCCTCAGGAATGGGAATTCCCTGGCTTTGCATAAACGCTTCAAGATCAGATTTTTTGATCCTGCGATGTCCGCCAACAGTGCGATACGCCTTAATATGACCGGCTTCCACCCAGTTGATGATGGTCTTAGACGAAACATTGCAGTATTTGCTTGCAGTGAATACAGTCAACGTGTCTTCCATAACACCTCCTTCTCGACGATTTTTATGGGTTCAGTTATTATAGTTATTTTATATAATATACTTTGTCAAGCATTATTAATTCCTATAATAACCATAGCTTACACAACAAGCACCCGATTCGACGAAAAACACAAGACCACAAAGGCTTTTCATGAAAACAGCAAACATAAAAAAAATCAAATCTATTTAAAAAAAACCAACCGCCTGTTTTTTTTAAACAAATCCATGACACGAAGAAATCTTTTCGCAAATCAGCCGCCAAACAAGCCGTTCACGGCGATAATCAGGGCCGTGGCGAACTGATTGTCGCCTATTTGCCCGCAAGGGGAAGCATAATGGTAAACTTTGTCCATTTTCCCTCTTCAGATTCAACAACAATCTCGCCACCATGATCCTTGATAAACCCATAGCAGACGGAAAGGCCCAGCCCAACGCCCTGAACATTCTGTGTTTTGGTAGTAAAAAAAGAATGAAATACCTTTTCAATATGCTCTGGCTTTATTCCTGTTCCCGTATCCTTTACCGTGATGTAAAGCTTTTCGGAAACAAGTTTGGTGGAGATTTCAAGGGTGCCGCCGTCGGGCATGGCATACATGGAATTGGAGAACAGGTTGATAAACACCTGGCGCAATTGATCTCTGGAGGCCAGGATTTCTTCCGAATCATGGACAAGATCAAGCTTTAATTTTATGCCGCTTTCCCTGAACCGTTTTTCGTAAAGCAACAGCAGCTCATCAAGCACAACATTAATATCAATCTTAATGCGTTTGTCCTGATCCGGTTTTGAAAACGACAGCATTTTTTTGAGCATATCCGCCAGCCGTTCAATTTCCGACAACGACATGTCCAGAAGTTTTCTTCGCTTATTTTGAGGTGAAATCTCGGTTTTCATCAACTCCAGGGTGTTCATGATGCCAAACAGCGGATTGTTCAGTTCGTGTGCGATCTGGGAGGTGAGCCGACCCATGGCAGCCAGTTTTTCCGACTGAAGCAGGTGCTGTCTTGCCGCACTGAGTTCTCTTTCCGTTTTAAGCCGCTCCTTTAAATCCACAAACAGCCCGACCGTTGCCCATTCATTGCCTTTTTCATCATAAATAATGCCTGCAGAAAGATTTCCTTCAACCAATTCGCCGTCATCGCGTTCAAAATTCAATGGATAGGAGTTCAGTTTTCCTTTGCCCCCATAATTTTCGCTGCGCATCATTTCCATAACCGTTTTAGCCAGTTTTTTTGAAAAAATCTGCTGAATGGTCATTTTTTTAACCACCTGGGCAGCCTTAAACCCGAAGATATCTTCAGCACTCTTATTCCACAGCCGGATCACTCCTTTCAAGTCCATTGCCATAATGGCATTGGGAGAACACGAAATGATCTTATCCAAAAAATCATGGGCTTTTTTGATCTGGTCCTCGTGTTTTTTTCTCCGGGTCTGATCCACGACAATGCCTTCATAGCCAAGACTTTCCCCATTGGCATCATAACGGACAGTGCTGGTTAACAAAATATGGATAATATTCCCGTCCCGCCGCCGCCATTTTAACTCGTAATCAACAACATGACCTGTTTTTTCTATTATCTGTGTATATTTTTGTCTGTCTCCGGGCGTCAAATAAACGTCCCTTGCAAGATCAAGCAAAAGAAACTCTTCCTTGTCCGTATAACCGAGCATTTTCAACAAAGCAGGATTAACATCAAGGAACCGCCCCTCCCGGCTGCTGATAAACACGCCACACCCCACATGTTTAAACAGCCGCTGATAACTTTCCTCGGAGGATTTGAGTTTTTCCTCCTGCCGAACACTGTGAGTAATATCCCGGTATATGGACAACTTGGATTTGGTTCCGTCCTGATTGGTTACAGGAAGTTCAGACAGGGCAAATATTTTATCAACCGATTCAATATGCACCTCGCTGTGATGGGTTTCATTTTGGTCAAATACTTCAGTATATTTACACCAGGTGCAAGGGATGCCAGATCCGATCAGCACCTCATGGCATTTTTTGCCCACCCCGTCCCCAAACAGCTCTTTCATGAATTTATTCATGTATTCCACGGTATAATCTTCATTGATGATATAAATACCTTCCTCAAACGCATCCAGTGCATCCAGGAGCTTTGGAGTGTGATCAGCCATGAGATATCTCCTTTAAACGAAAAATGTAAGTATGACTTCAATTAATACTTGCCGCCTTATTTTTTGTCAAGATCCCGCATGTTCAATACTGACACAAACCAAACCTTTTGTTAAGCTTATGAGACGGTTGACTAAAGCCTCCGGCTATATTAAAAGTGAAAACAAATAATTATTTTCACTTTTCAAAGAGCAAAACATTAGGTTTTATGGTTAAGCGGAATAAATAAAGGAGAAAACATGACGGATATAAAAACAGATAACGAACAAATAGCTCTGGTAACGGGTGCCAGTGGAGGGATTGGAAAATCAATCGCCCAGGCCCTTGCCCGGACCGGACGGTTTGTGTACCTTAATTTCCATTCAAACCGGGAAAAAGCGGCTGAAACCCTGGAAGAGATCATACGAAACGGTGGAAACGGGGCTTTGCTTGAATTTGATGTCACCAGCCAGGAAGAATCTGAACAGGCCATTGAAAAAATCATCAAAGAAAAAGGGAAAATAGATATTTTGGTTAATAATGCCGGTATCAGAAATGATATGCTCATGGTCCGGATGAAAAAAGAAAACTGGCAGACCGTTCTTGACACGAACCTTACGAGCTTTTTCAATGTCACACGGCTTGCCGTTAAAAACATGCTGTCCAAGCGGTTTGGAAGAATCATCAACATCTCTTCCACATCCGGGCAGACAGGTCAGGCAGGCCAGGTTAATTATTCCGCATCAAAAGCCGGTCTTATAGGAGCCACCAAAGCCCTTGCCCGGGAGATTGCAAAAAGAAACATTACAGTGAATGCCGTGGCACCCGGATTCATAGAAACCGAAATGATTGACGGCCTGCCAGTGAAGGAAATAGCCGAAACCATACCTGCCGGCCGACTTGGCAAACCCGAAGAAGTTGCCGCCGCAGTTGTTTTTTTATGTTCAAAAGACGCCGGATATATTACCGGCCAGGTGATAGGTATCAATGGAGGCGTGCTGTAAAATGGACTTGATCTTTATCCGTAGGTTTTCTGACCATGACTTGCCATGAAAAAAAACAGATATGATAATTTGTGATCTTCCGTTTTAAACCAATTGCTCTTTTTTAACTTGATTGCTTTTGAAGCCATTTATTAATGGTCGTGGCATACACAATATTTTCACATGGTTTGGACACATAATCCATATTTTTATCGGTTTTTAACAACTCTTTTATGGATTCCAGGAAAGCGAAATTTCCAGACACAAAAACAATGGGGAGATTCTTATCTTTTGTACGAATATGCCTGTATATGTCAAACCCGTTAAAATTTCCCGGCAGTAAATAATCCAGGCTGATCAGATCAAATTCACCGTTATCATATTCATCCATGGCTATTTCACCGGTTTGCGCAATTGTGATCTTGTGACAAAATGGCTCACTTGATAATATTTTATATTGAACTTTTGATATGGAAGGCTCATCTTCCACCAAAAGGATTCTTCTTCCTTTGATGACTTTTTTTTGTAAAACAAGGCGTTTTTCATTTTTTGTCAGGTCTTTTTTAATGATAGGAACGGAAATAATAAATTTGGTTCCTTGATTTGTTTTGCTTTCAAAACAAATGCTGCCCTTATGTTTTTCAATATACTTTTTAACATTGGACAGGCCATATCCTGTCCCTTTGATACCAACTCTGTATGCCCCTGTAAAATCTCTGCTGCCTTTCAAGGTAAATGATGGAGAATAGATATCCTCATGATATTCATCAGGAATCCCGCACCCATTGTCAATGATCTCAACAAACAGATTTTTTGATCTGACATATGTTTTTATGGTAAGCTCCGGTTTTTTTACAAGACTCATGGCATGAATCGCGTTCTGAACAAGGTTAACCAGCGCATGCTCGATCATACCGGGATCAGCCAGCAGTTCAGGCAGATCAGAGTTAAAGTTTCTCACGACAACTGTATCGTCAAGATCTTTGTCCAGCAAGTGAATTACCAGATTGATCATTGAATGAATATTAAAATATTCTTCTTTAATTTCCTGGTCTTTTGCAAATGCCACAAGGTTCCGGGTCAGATTTTTCCCCCGTATTGTCTGTTCCAGGATAATTTGCAAGTTTTCTATGGTCTCTTCTTCCCGGCAATCCAGAAGCGAAATCTCAGCATTTCCCATGATGGCCCCCAGTATATTATTAAAATCATGAGCCATTTTCCCTGCCACCTGACCGACCAGAGCATATTTTCCCTGATCAAATGAAAACTTCAATGCATCAACCTTTTCTTTTTCCCTTAATTTGCGTTCTGTAATATCCGTTGCAACACTCAATTTTACCAACCTGCCATCTGACCACTGGATGGCCTGATCTGTAATTTCAAATACTCTATTTAAATATCTATTTTCAAAGTCACGGACATGAAGCCCGGTTGGCTGACCGTTTTTATCCACCATTTTCCCGTTAGTACAATACCTGCATGGCGTTTTCTTATTTTCAAAAAACACGTCCCAGCAGATCCTTCCCATCAAATCAGATGCACGCTTTCCAATATATCCTGCAAGAGTTTTATTGACAAACAACAATTCATAAGTATCCATGTCCACAACAGATATGGCGGAATTAAGATTATCCAGAACATGGATAAACTGATCACCTGAATTTTTTAACTGATTTTCAATATCTTCTCGTCGATAAGTCATATTAAATATCCTGTTATAATATTTTTAAGAATTCCTATTCAGCCATTTTCATGTGAAGGTGAAATTGAAATAAGCGCGATATCTTAAATAGAAAAAGGCCAATTGAGAATCACGTTAAAGGATTTTTTATTTTTAAAGAGTGATTTTATTTATTTAAACTATTTTCATAATAAAATCCATATAAAAATCATGGTCATACAATATTTAAAACGTTTATAATACATCACCCTCTAATCCTGCACCCCTTTGGATAATTAACCCTGGCCACAGCATTGGTTCATTAAAACCATCAATTGTTCTTGAAATTATCATAATTTAGTGATAATTCATGCCATTTTGGGGTTAACGATTTAAAAGAAGAGATAATATGGGAAACGACGATCAAACATTTAACACAAAAATCATTCCGTTACGAACAAAAATAGATAACATTGATTCACAAATTCTTTCCCTTCTCAAGCAACGCCATGCTCAGGTTGAACATGTGGTCAAGCTAAAGAAAAAACACCAGATACCCGTATATCATCCTGCCAGGGAAGAAGATCTGATCTCAAAACTGAGAATTCAGGCACAAAACGCCAATCTTGACCCGGATTTCATGGAAGACCTTTACCGGGTGATTTTAAGGCAGTCCCGTGTCGAGCAGACCGGCCAGATGGAACACAAAGGCATCAGACCGGGTGCCAAGGTACTGATCGTCGGGGGGGCGGGCCAGATGGGAAGATTTTTTGCTTCACTGTTTCTCAAATCCGGTTATGACGTTAAAATCCTTACAAGACAAGATTGGGACAATGCAAAACAACTTTGCAAAAACGTTGATCTTTGCCTGATTTCAGTTCCCATTGAAAAAACCGAAACTATTATTGAACAGATCGTACCCTTTCTTGAACCCAAAACCCTTCTTGCGGATCTGACCAGCATAAAAACCAAACCATTGGAAAAAATGCTTGCTGCCCATCCGGGACCTGTGACAGGACTTCATCCCATATTCGGACCCACGTCGGGTTCCCTTGACAAACAGATCATTGTGGTCACACCGGGAAGAGATTCAGACAGCTGCAAGTGGCTGAAAGAACAGCTTACGCTATGGGGGGGGATTATTGTTGAATCCAGCGCTGCAGAGCATGACGAAATAATGGAAATTGTCCAGGCACTTCGCCATTTCGCCACGTTCTGTTTCGGGCAGTTTTTATATGAACGGGGCACACCTCTTGAAAGAACCCTTGAATTTTCAAGCCCGATTTACCGCCTTGAGCTGGGAATGGTAGGGCGCTTATTTGCCCAGGACAGCTCGCTTTATGCGGAAATAATTTTTGCGACCCCGGAACGTCGGAATCTTTTAAAAGAGTTTATTTCTTCTTTAAGCCAGCATTTTGAAATGCTGGAAAAAAATGATAAAGACCTCTTTATTTCAAAATTCAAACACATTGCCCGGTGGTTTGGCCCGTTCAGTGAACAGGCCATGCGTGAAAGCACATTTTTAATCAACAAGCTTACGGAACGGTTTTAACTTTATTGGTCTTTTTTTTCCTGCCGTTCCATTTGAATAAATTCAAGTATTTCCTTTAGCACGAAATACTTTGATAGTGCTGCGGCAATTTCTTCTTGTTCAGGTTTTGTCCCTGTTGTCCGGGTGATAAAGTCTGATATGCCCCCAATGGCTTCAACCATGCAGTCCTTAAGTTTGATATCTGTTTTTAAAGTCTTCATTGATTTAGATTTTCCCATATTGTTTTAATTTTTTAAATAAGGTTTTTCTTGTAATCCCAAGTCTCCTGGCCGCCTCACTCTTGTTGCCGCCGGCGGATTCAAGAGTGGAAAGAATGGCTTTTTGCTCTACCTGTGACAGCCTGATGTTTCCAAAGTCCGTTCCTGCATCAATGCTGTCTGCTTCTTTGATTGTGGCAAAGGACAGATCTTCCAGACAGATAAAATCGGACCTGGCAAGCACAACCCCCCTTTCCACACTATTCATCAACTCCCTGACATTGCCTTCCCACCCATACCTGATCATGGCATCCATGGCATCGGGTGAAAAACCTTTGATATCACGTTTGTTTTTCTTTGCAAACATTTCCAGAAAATGAAGGGCAAGGGTTGGAATATCTTCTTTTCTTTCTCTCAACGCAGGTATTTCAACAGTCACAACATTCAGCCGATAATATAAATCCTGTCTAAATTTTTCCTGTTCAGACCATTTTTTTAAGTCTTTATTGGTTGCCGCAATAATCCGAACATCCGTATTAATGTTTTGATCACTTCCCACGGGTGTAATTTCCTTCTCCTGGATCACCCTCAACAATTTTGCCTGCATGCCAAGACTCATCTCACCAATCTCATCCAGCAGAATACTGCCCTTGTCAGCCAGCAGAAACTTTCCTTTCCTTCTTCTGTCCGCACCGGTGAAGGCTCCTTTTTCATGACCGAACAGCTCTGATTCCAGAAGGGTTTCCGTGATGGCAGCGCAATTGATTCGCACAAAAGGCTGATCTTTTCTCAACGAATTAAAATGAATGGCAGATGAAACCAGCTCCTTGCCGGTTCCGGATTCCCCTGTAACCAGCACATTGGCATCCGTGGGGGCCACCATATGGATGGTATCCAGCAAAGAAAGTATGGCAGGGCTTTTGCCGATAATATCATGGTCAAAGGATCGCGCCTTTAACCGGGTTTTCAAATCCTGATTTTCGGTTTTCAAAAAAATACTTTCAAATATACGTTCAATGGTAAGTTTGAGTTTATCAAAATCCAGGGGTTTGGTCAGATAGTCATAAGCACCTATTTTCAAGGCCTTTATAGCGGTTTGAACCGATGAATAGGCAGTCATGATAATCACCGGCAGGGACGGATTATAAGCTTTTATATGCTGCAAAGCTTCCATTCCCGACATTTTCACCATTTTCATGTCCATCAAAATCAAATCAAAAGGCTGTGCTTTTACCATTTCCACGCCAATTATCCCGTCATCTGCCAGAAGAACCTGATACCCCCAATCCGTCATCAAGGTTTTGAGCATCATGGCATGTGCCCTGTCATCGTCAACCACAAGTATTTTTTTCATTTGTTTTTTATCCTCTGAATTTTATCCTCAGGCTGTTATATCCGGCTTTTTTTCTTTTATGAAACCGGCAAATTAATAATAAAACAGGTGCCGCGCCCTTTTGTACTTTCCACACGGATGCTGCCGTTAAGGTTTTCAATTATCCTGTGAACAATTGAAAGCCCAAGCCCCGTTCCTGTGGAGCGGGTTGTAAAATAAGGATCAAAAACCAGGTCCATATCCTGTTCATCAATACCGCTGCCGTTATCCATCACCCTTATTTCAATGTGTCCCGGTATTTTGGCAGCATCCTGCACCCGGATTTCCAGTCGCCCCCGGTCCCCCAATGCCTGAATGGCATTGATATATAAATTTAGCAGCACCTGATTCATACGGTCGCCATCCGTACAAATAAACGGTTGTTTTAAATCAATATCGACTTTGGTGTCTATTTTTTTTTGAACCAGGTCATGGTGAACGAGTTTGAGGGAATGATCAATCAGATCATGTAGATCCACCTGTTTTTTTTCAACCACCATGGGTTTTGCAAATTCAAGCAATTGAGTAATGGACCGGTTTATCCGTTCAACTTCCTTGACCATTATCAGGGCTGTCTCACTATCTGTGGCATTATCTTCATACCGCTTGCTGAAATAGGTGGCAAAGCCTTTGATGGAACTCAAGGGATTTCGGATCTCATGGGCAACACCTGCTGCAAGCTTTCCGATGGCGGCAAGCCGCTTGTTTGTTTCCACCTGTTTTTTCAACTCCCATATCTGGGTGAGATCCCTGAAAAGAAATAAAAATCCCATGACTTGATTTTCACTGTCCCTGATAGGAGATGCTGTGACATCCAGGCGAATATTACTGCCGCTAACACTTTTAAGAGAGATCTCCCGGTTGACCATCTCCTGGGAGCTGGTCATCTCATCAATCAATTCAATTAATTCAACCAATTGCGGAAACGACGATGTTAAATCCCCGCCAAAGATTTTTTTTGCAGACCGGTTAACCGAGGTGATGTCATGATCTAAATTCATGGTCACCAGTCCTGACGGCATGTTCTGGATCACAGTATCGGAAAACGCCTTTACGCTGGTCAAAGATGCCCTGGCAGAACGGTATGCCTGGAATGCGAACAATGCAACCATTCCGGTACATCCCAGCAGAAAAAAGAATGTCCCGCGCCATACCGTCTCCTTTAAAAGCCTGGTCCGTGCAAATTTTTCTCGTTCCATGGAAAGCCCTGCAAAAAGATAATGCTCCGCCATTTCCGTCAGTTCTTCACCATGGCCCTGAAGATACGGCCGGCTCCAGTCCATTGTTTCTCTTTGCCTCTCCTGCCGGTCCTGAAAGCTCTCCTGCCGGTTTGGAAGGTTATCCTGCGGATGAATCGGCATGCCGTGCATCCGCATATGTCCGCGCTTGAATCGTGGACGTACCGGCACAAACCGCTTGAACACTTCAAATACCTCATCCTTGTCTTTTTGCTGCCTGACCCTGTGATAGACCTTTGCAGTATCTTCATTTATCTTAGCCGTATCCGGCATGGCATCAAAAATTTGCCCTACCATGGAGGCATCCGAATGTGCCAGTATACGGCCATCTTTTGAGGTGATCATCATATAAACAACTTCAGGCTGAAACGAGGTTTCCAACAGCATTGCCTGGATTCTTTGTGCCCCCCACCGCATGGTGAACATCCCGGTTCTTGTTCCTGCCTCAAAGGTCCTGATCAAAGAGACTCCCTTTTCCAGCAGCCTTTGAAAAGAAAATTCCTTTTGCCGTTCAAGCCGGTCCAGGGTCATAAGTGTAAAGATAGGCAGCAGGATCAATAGCACACCTGCCATCAAAAGGGGTGATACAAAAAAAACCGCATGTTTTTTCATTTTTATTCAAAGTCTCCATTAATTTTCAGACACCCTGATTCCGGGTATTTTATATCCAACTGGATACATTAATATGGGTAAAAAGTATACACTACACCAAATTCACTATCAATCTCTTATTTCACATTATTTTCAATATAACCTTGGAATTCAATAAATTAGGAAATATTATTTTTCATGGCACACCATTTGCTTTAATCTATTTCAGAAAACGATCAAAAAGATCACTTGACAAACAAACCAATAACAACAGGAGATTATTATGAAAAAACTAACTCTTATCATCAGTTCTTTACTTATGGTTGCCATGGTGGCAGGAAGCGTATTTGCATGGGGACCGGCCAAAGGCCAAAGAATGGGCCAGGGTTTTAATCAAAACTGCCCGGGATATGGAGGACAGGCCATGTGGAACGATCTGTCCAAAGAACAAAAAGATGAACTCAACACCCTTCGGCAAAAATTCATTGACGAGACCTATGCACTCCGGTCTGAAAAATTTCAAAAACAGCAGGAAATGAGACTGCTTATGGAAACCTCCCAGCCTGACAGAGCAAAGCTGGACAGCTTTTCCCAGGATCTTGCAGACCTGCAAAAAAAGTTAAGAGATAAACAAATCGACTTTCAACTGGAAGCAAAAAAGATCGCTCCCGGACTGAATATGGGTCAGGGTTTTGGCCGGGGACATGACGGATGGTCAGGCAAAGGCTGCCATAGAGGATTACAGGGACAGGGCTGTGGAAGGTATAACAATTAAATGCTGATATGATTTGCGATATTAACCGCCCGAAAGGATGACACCATCTTTCGGGCGGTTTTTTTATTCTTGTTCAAGGCGTGTTTATTCCCGGTCAAGGCTTATCTGATTTTTCAGCACACCGATTTTTTCGATTTTTGTTTCCAGCACATCCCCGGGAGCAAGATAAACCGGCGGTTTTCTGGTAAATCCGACACCGCTGGGAGTTCCCGTAAGAATAAGGGTTCCCGGAACCAGGGTGGTTGACTCAGACAGATAAGAAATGATTTGGCCCACTGAAAAAATCATGTCGCTGGTATTGCTTTTCTGCATGGTATTACCGTTTAACACACATTCAATATCCAGGTGATCCGGGGCGTCAAGTTCATCTGCAATCACAAGCCAAGGGCCAAGGGGACAAAAGGTGTCAAAGCTTTTCCCCTTTATCCATTGCCCGCCGCCGCCATGCTTCTGCCATCTTCTGGCGGATATATCATTGGCGCAAGTGTATCCCAGGACATGATCCAGCGCCTTTTCCGGAGAGACATTTCTGGTTTTTTTCTTGATGACCACGGCAAGCTCGGCCTCATAATCCACTTCCGGAACTTTTACGCAGGAGGCCGGAATCCTGACATCCTCCAGATGGCCTGCTGCAGAACTGATATTTTTCATAAAAACCACCGGATATTTCGGCAATGCCATGCCGGTCTCTTTTGCATGGAGCTTATAATTCAAACCAATACAGAAAATAACAGCCGGAGAAATCGGCGGTAAAAATGTTTTAACCGGTTTTTGTTTTTCCGTAATGAAAAAATCAGAATAAATATCCCCCTCAATCACGGATGCTTTGCCGTTATCAAAGTCACACCCTGTATAGATTTTATTGTCATCACTTTCAAACCTTAATATTTGCATGTTTATTTTCCCCTGATAATTTTATATACAATTAAAAACAAAATAGTTTTGATTCCAACTATTTATAAATTCCTTCAGATAACTGCCACGGGCAGACCTGGTATTTCATTCCGGTTTGCCCACAATAAAACATGAAAGTCGCTGTTTGGATTTTTGAAGACTTTCATATAAAAATAAACCTGTGAGCGGAAATTTTAAAAAACTATTGACCGGTCTTTCCTTAACCGGAACGTCAAATTTTCTAATATTACAAATATTTGATATGCCTATATCTGAATTGTTGCAATATAATTTTTAATACTGTCCCGGACATCAACAGGAACATTATCAAACTGAACACCGTAGGATACGGACAGACCTTTCTTTTGGACATTTCTGACGATTCCGGCAATCATGATATCCCGGCTTGTTCCAGGCAAGCGAATGGATATTTTCAAAGCGTCTGACTTCCTTGCAATATGATTTTTCTCGCTGGGCTTATATGTGACTGCAATACGACAGCCTGTCATATTAATATCCCGGATAACAACATTCTTGGGCGTACCTTTAAAAACGATACCGGCTGCAAGACTGCAACCGGCCCTGTCTTCCGAACGAAGTTTTCGCTCAATAACCCTGGCAGGGTATTCTAAAATAACAACACGGATCGGTTTGGAAAGAGTCTCAATAATATTACTGGCAAAAACATATATCATACCATTTGACAGATATTTAACAATCAGCTGATTACCGGGAAAAAGTTTAGGCTTGATAGTGGAAAAAGGAGACGGTTGTTTGAGTATAAAATATTCCCCTTTTTCCATACCCACAAAGCTGCTGGTAATGGGAATTGCAATGTCTTCAATCTTAATGCTAAGTTTGGTTCCAATATCAATATCACAAATCAGGTCCCTGCCGTTGTTTATTCTTTTTTCCATAATAGAATCAATCTTTTTTAAAAATAAAAGTATGATAACTTTGAAAAAATAACCATGATTTTCATCTTCTCATCAGTTAAAAATAGTTTATACACCCAACTAAAATCAGGTATCACATTTTATTGTATTACACCAGAATTGATTACCTGTATTATAAAAACCACAATAATTTTGTTCAATAAGCAATCCCTTGAGGTTTGCTATTTCAAATCAGCAAAAAAATACACCTTATCAATTTTATTGCCATTAATTTTAAATCCGAATATTTGCATATTTCTTTTCTCCTGATAATCTTATATACAATTTAAAATGAAAAACACTGTTTTAAATTATAGTAAAGTCTTAAAAAGACCAAATATGGCCGTGGCTATCATTTTAAAACCATTGCTCCAAAAGAGTAAAACCCTTTAACCCATGAGCAAGGATTTAGAAAAGTTATTTGCCGGCCTTTCCGGCGAAAAGGCAGATCTGATTATCCTGATTTTGACTTCTCAAAATATTAAGGCACATGCAGAAGGTTTACACAAATCCTTTGATATCCTGGTAAGCTCCAAAGACCGACAAAAAGCCCTGGCAACGATTGAGGCATATTATAAAGAAAATAAATATAACAGGCTCAAACAGCAATTGCAGCAAATTCCAATATCTTCCTTTAAATCAATTCCTGCTTTTTTTATCATGGGGCTTCTCTGCCTGATTCATGTGAGCTGCCTTGAATATCACATCCACGAGGATATGATATTCAAATATGGAGTATCAGCTCTTTTCATCCTCCAGGGAGAGACCTACAGAGCTGTTACAGCCCTGATGCTGCATTCGGATGCCCGTCATCTGCTGGGAAATATGGCAGGCCTGCTCATTTTCGGGGCACCTGTCATAAGTCTTTCAGGATTTGGCGCAGGACCTTTTATGCTGTTGTTTACCGGAACCGCCGGTAATCTTATCAATGCCCATTTTCATAAAACCGCCCATCTTTCCATTGGCGCATCCACATCCGTCATGGGAGCAGCCGGGCTTCTTGTGGCCTTCCGGATAACGCAAACAGGAAAACCCTTTCGCTGGAACACGCTTTTGCCCATGATTGCCGGTGCCGTTCTGGTCGGCATGTTCAGCCAGGGAGAGCGAACAGATGTGTGGGCACATGTTTTTGGTTTCCTTTGCGGAGTGTTGTCCGGCATCTTTTTTTTTCCTTTGAACAGAACGATCAATTTTCCTCAAAAAAATACCATGGCACTGTTCATCTCCCTGCTTATAATTGCAGCAGCGCTTTTATCTGCAACGCAGATGTAGGACACCCGGACTTGAGGCAACAGTTTATTTTATTCTGTGATCCATGGGCAGTTTCAGACAAAAAATCCATTCAAATGTGTCCCTGAAAACAAAACAACAACGGCCTCAAAAAAAAATTTGAGACCGTTGTATCTAAAACTTAACGCAAGCGAATTCAGATGAATTCAGGATCAATAATACTGATCATGGCATGGCCGCCCTGAACATTTATTGTATTGGTAAATCCGTTGTGGACAAACAGGGTCTGGCATTCATAAGAGCGGGCCCCTGTACCGCACACAAGACATACAGGATCTGTTCTTGACACTTCATTAAATCTTTCCCGCAGTTCAGACTGGGGAATATTCATCCAGCGGTCCCGGTATTTTTCAACAAACGGTTCCGCCTCTTTAGGCTCCCTGACATCCAGTACCTTGATTTCATCATTTTTAAACGCTTCCACAAAATCAATAACATCTATGGGCTTGTTCAGATTTTCCAGGATATTGTCCAGCGCATTGCCCGCGTTGTTGATAATGTCCATGGCAGATGCAAACGGCGGTGCATACCCTGTTTCAAGCACACACACATCATCCACATTCAGACCGAGCTGCAATAAAGGCGCAATCGCATCAACACGGGCCTTGATGGCATCGTCCTGTCCGCCCACAGCCTCGATTCCTAAAATTTTTCTAGTCTTACTGTCCGCAATCAGTTTGATGAACATAAGCTGGGCAGAAGGATAAAAATGAGCCCGGTCAGGCTGTGATACAATGGCATGAACCGGATCAAAACCGTTTGCCTTTGCCTGATCAGATGTCAACCCTGCTGTGGCAACCCCCATGTCAAAAACCTTGATGCAAAAAGTCCCAACGGTTCCGTTGAACTGACTTGCCCTGCCATGAATATTGTTGGCAATGATCCTGCCCTGCCTGTTGGCAAGAGATCCCAGAGGCATGGTCATATTTTCGCCGCTCACAAGATTTCTAAGCTCGACGCAATCCCCCCCGGCATAAATGTCGGGATCAGTTGTCTTCATACACCTGTCCACCAGCAGGGCACCGGAAAGGCCCACGGCCAGGCCCGAATCTGCGGCAAACTTCGTATTTGGCCTGACACCCGCAGACAGCACAACCATATCACATTCCATGGTGCCGTTGCTAGTTTCAACCGAGGTGACCTGTGAGTCGGCATCACCATTGATGCATTCCACCTTTTCAGACAGCATTACTTTGACACCATGTTTTTCAAGCTGATTTTCCACAACTTTTGACATATTTTTTCCCAGGGCCGTAGGCAGAACCTGATCCGCCATTTCTATGATGGTGGTTTCAACCCCCCACAGATCGGTAAGCGCTTCAGCCATTTCAATACCAATGGCACCTGCACCGATGACCACGGCTTTTCCCACATGGCCCTTTGAAATTTTATCCTTGATGTCCTTGGCATTATGAAGATTTGACACCGTGAAGACCATGGGAAGGTCTGCCCCGGGGATTGGTGGTCTGAAGGGTGTTGCACCTGTGGCAATCACGAGTTTGTCATATTCCAGGGATTCTTTTCTCCCGTCTGACAGATGTTGAATATCCAGTTTTTTTTCTTTTCTGTTGATACCCATGGCTTCAACCCCGGGCATAATTTTAACACCTTTACAGGTTCTGAAAAATTCAGGGTCTCTTACAACATGGGATGAAGTTGAACAAAGCCCTTCTATGTCAGCAATATCCCCACCCACATAATAAGGAATGCCGCAGCCCCCGTAGGAAATAAGGTTATCCCGGTCTACAACCGTAATCTGGATTTCAGGATCAAGTCTTCTAAGTCTGCAGGCTACTTTGGGCCCCAAAGCAACCGCTCCGACAATAATAACGCGTTTCACCATTCTACTCCCTTTTGTCACTCTGATTAAAACCATGTTTTTACAAAACAAGTGACCTTTTTATTGTTATTCCATATTTATTATAATCAAAGATTTCAAATTTGAAATCTCCATAAAATAACACATCCGATTTAAAAACAATAATCGTTTGACATCATACCTGTTCTTTTTATATTTTGGAAATGCCATCTTAAAGCACATGATCTCTTTTAAAAAACAAATTTTTAAAACCTCTGGATCGGTAAGGAAAATTCATATGAAAAAAACAACCCCGAGTATCCTGATTATAGGAGGGGGCGTTGCAGGAATATCTGCGGCGCAAACCCTTTCCCATCAGGATGTTATCGTACACCTGGTGGAAAAAGACGACACCCTTGGCGGGCATGCCGCCCTGTGGGCATGCATGGCAACCGGCAGCTGTGAAAACTGCGGGGCATGCCTGAGTATTGAAATGGCAGATCAGATCCTGAAACAGAAAAATGTGACTTGTCACCTTGATGCCATGGTTGAAACCCTGATCAAAAAAGACCAAGGGTATGAGGTGGGCCTTAACAACAAAGAGACCTTTTTTGTTGAAAAAATCATCTTGGCCACAGGATTTTCACCTTTTGATCCTGTTCAGATCAAGTCCCTTCACCATGATGTATATGAAAACGTAATTACCACGGCCCGGCTAAATACCCTTTTGAAAGAAGAAACCCTTTCAGAATACTTGAACGGAAAAGCTGACCCAAAAATCGCCTTTATCCAGTGCGTTGGGTCCAGGAATCGTGAACAGGGAAAAGATTATTGTTCCCAGGTCTGCTGTAAAATCTCCATGCGCCATGCCAACAAACTGGTTCATCTTTACCCTGAGGCCGATATCACCCTCTTCCACATGGATCTTCAGATCATTGGCAAAGAGGTAAGACCCCTTTTTAGCACCCTTTCTAAAAATATTGAGCTGATCCAGGGCGTTCCTGCTGAAATACTTGAAGATGCGGAAACCAAGATGCTGACCATCATGACGGAAGCCAAAGAGAACCAAACTAAAAACAATCAAGCCCCAAAAAATCAAACCCCAAAAAATCAAACCAGGATTGCCAGAGCCTTTGATCTTATTGTTCTGTCCGTTGGCATGCAGCCGTCCCAGAACCTTGAGAACACAGCAAAGCTGCTGGGCATAAGCCCCAATTCATGGGGTTTTTTCAATACAGACCAGGCAATGCTGTCAGCTGATGTAAGTGTTGCAGGGTGTGCCAAGGGCCCCAAAGACATACTTGCCTCTCAACAGGATGGCAGAATGGCAGCAGCCAGGATAATTGACGAACTTGGGTTGACACACGACAAGAAACCGGGCATTGCGGTTTTCGGACAAGGTTCACAGGCCGACCAGACCGCAATGGCGATCGCTGCAAAAGGATATAGCACCTATCTTTTCGGACCGGGAACAAATCTTTGCGATGATACCCAGGTAACAATATTGAACAACAGCAAACTTATTTCCATATCCGGCACTGCCGGAAACTTTTCCATCTTTTATGAATCTCCTTTTGATGAATCCTCTTTTGATAAATCTATTGGGAGTAAAAAAACAACATTGACCTGCGCCGCCATCATTGCGGCCCATGAGCCCATACAGTCACAAAAGCCGCTTTCAGGCCTGACCAACAAGCCCGCAAGTCTTGATGCACTCTCCCAAATGATTGAGAAAACACCTGATGATTGCCCGGACAACATTGCCGTCCTGCTGGATTATCACGGCCCTGAATTCAAATCATCTGCAAGGCTCGCCCTTAATACTGCCATCAAAGCACGATCGCTGGGAAAAAACATCTCTGTCATCATGAACAAAATGCTGGTACACGGAGAATCCGGCCAGCGCCTCTACGACACGGCCAGACAGCAAGGTGTTGATTTTCTCAGATTTGAAACCAGTGATGACATTGATATCCGGGATTCAGGCAACGGCTTTTCAATCAAACTCAAAGAGGCCACCCTGCCTTTCATTGAGCTGAACCTCAATTGTGACTGCCTTGTATTGCCCCCGGTCGTCCTTCCCGGCACAGAATTTAAAGATGCTGCAGCCCTTCTACGGCAGCCCCTTGACAAACAAGGCTTTCTGCAATCTGCCAACACCCGCCACAGGTTGACCAGGTCTTCCAGAAAAGGCATCTTTTTTGCCGGAAGCGGTCATGACGAGACAGACCAGGAGGATTTAAACAATGAAATAAAAGATATTTTATCTGAACTTTCTTCCCAGGCCCCTTATTGGACTAAATTGGATCAGGCCAAATTGGATTCACCTCAAATAGATACCGGGGTTGAAATAAATCAGAAAAAATGTGCCCAATGTCTTACCTGTATACGGATCTGCCCTCATGGCGCCATTGTCATGAATGAAAAAAACCGGCCCCAGATTGTACCAAACTCATGTTTTTCATGTCATCTTTGTGTGTCCAACTGCCCGGCATATGCCATTGAGTCAAAAGAACTGAGCAATGACCTGATTGCCCGAAAAATTGAAACAAACAAAATTGTCATCCTGGCCTGCGAACGGTCGGCTGCCCTTGCTGCAAACAATCTTTGCCTGCCGGATAATATCACATTGATTAAAATTCCCTGTGTCTGCAGAATCAGCAGCGACATCATTTTAAAAGCTCTTTTAAACGGTGCTGCACAAGTGATTGTCAGCGGGTGCCACGAAGAAAACTGCCGTTCTTTTGCTGGCAGCCGTGTTGCCGAGACCAGCGTGAACAACGTATCGCGTCTTCCGGGAGTTGCGGCATCCAAAATAATGTGGGAACCTGTTGCAGCCAATGAAACCGCAAAATTCAAACGCATTATTGCAAATGCATCAGAATAACTGCCATGCGCAGACCTGGTCTTTCATCTTGGTTTGCCATAACAAAGATTGAAAGTCTATGTGTGGATTTTTAAAGACTTTTTTATAAAAAGGAAAAACATATGGATCATGCAACGATAAATAAAGATTCTGTTCTGTATACCCTGCTCAAACAATTGTCTCCGGGCCACAATAGTCTTGAATGCCTCACCTGCGGGGCATGTACCTCCAGGTGTACCTGGTTTGAAGGGGAAGGCGGCCCCCTGCCCCGCCAGATCATCCGCATGGCCGCCCTTGGGCTTGACGAACAGCTTGTAAACAGCCATATGCTCTGGGACTGCCTGATCTGCAACCGCTGCACCCAGGTTTGCCCCATGGGGATCTGCATGGACAAAATTGTAGCAAAAGCCAGAAGCCTTGCCATTGCAGATGAGAAAATCCCTGAAGATCTTAAACAAGGAATTAAAAACCGAATGGAAGTGGGCGATGTCAACGGTCTGAGCAAAGAAGAATTTGTAGAAACCGTTGAATGGGTCAGCGAAGAATTTGCTGATGAAATAAATGATCCTAAAGCTAAAATCCCCCATGATCAAAAAGGTGCAAAGCTTCTCTACCTTCCCAACCCAAGAGAACTGGGCGTCAACCTGCTTCAATTGACGGCCATGGCAAAACTTTTTTATGCCATAAAAGAACCATGGACCATGTCTGCCCGCCATTCAGACGTCACCAACTGGGGATATTTTGTGGGCAAGGATGACATCACAAAAAAAATGGCACTGATGGTGGTTGAACCGGCTGAAGAACTCGGCATTGAAAACCTTGTGCTTGGAGAATGCGGCCATGGTTACCATGTATTAAAATACCTCCTTGAAGACATTATCGGAAGAAAACCAAAATTTGAAGTTGTCAGCATGCCCGAACTGGTTATGCAGTATGCCCGAAAAGGAATTCTTAAATTTGACCCCGGCGTACATCCCTATAAAATCGCATACCATGATCCCTGCAACATTTCCAGAAAATCAGGAGGATATGACGCCCCGAGACAATTGCTTTCCATGGTCTGCCAGGGAGTTGTGGAACTTACCCCCAACAGGGAAGACGCAATCTGCTGCGGCGGAGGAGGAGGCATGTTGCAGGACGGTAAAAGCACAAAAAAAAGAATGATCACAGGAAAACCAAAAGCCGACCAGATAAAGGCAGCCAGTCTGCCTCATCTTGCCACGGCATGTCTGTCATGCCACCGGCAGATAGAAGAATTGTCCGCTCATTATAATCTGGGCATAAAAATCCATACAGTGGCTTATCTGGCATCTGAGTCTCTGATAATGTAAGCTACTCAAATTTCGGACTTAAGCTTAGCAGACGCTCACTTACTTGGTTTAAAGAGTCAAACAAGTTGATGCGAATTAAGCTGATGCTATATTATGTGTTACAAATAATTTTCAAACAGACTTTCAAAAAACATGATCATCGCGTATATTACTGACGTAATAACGGCCATGGCAGTTCACTCTGCCACAACAAATAAAGAGGAATCAAATGGATCTTACCGACATCACTTCCATAGAAAAATGGGAAGCCTTTGAAAAAGAATTACACAAGCGCTCCGGAATGAATTCATGTGTGTATGACAAAAACGGAAACCGCATAACATCCTATGCAAACTGGGCGAATGAAGTCTGCCCGACCGTCAAGTCTTATCCTGAGGGGATTGCCGCCATATGTGCAATTGCAAATCAATATTTTACATCAGAAACCCAAAAAACAAAAGAACCTGTTGTGGATGAATGCGATGCAGGGTTTGTTAAATTTGCCGTCCCGATTTTTTATAAACAGGAATTTTTGGGTACTGTTGGCGGCTGCGGCCATCTTCTCCCGGATGGTGAAGTTGAGACTTTCTTTATTGAAAAAGCAATTGACAAAGATGATCTGAAATTGGAAGCAAAAGTCGATAATGTTAAAAAAACGTCTGAACAAGAGATAAAAACATTCATTGATTTTGTTCAATCATACCTGGAAGACATCATGCCGAAATAACCAGGCACAAGGATAGTAACAGGGTTAATTTTGGCTGCCTGAAATTAACCCGCCTGAAATTAACCCGCCTGAAATCAAAGCACCTGGTATTGAACCACCAGATTAAAAAAACTCAAACTTCAGGGTTTCAACTCCTTGTTTCAAATTCTTATCCGCCCCTCAAACACCTTTGTGGCAGGACCGGTCTTAAAGACATGGTTGGTCTCTTTGTTCCAGTGAATGTCAAGGTCTCCGCCATCAAGATGAACAACAGCGCTTTTTGACGTCCTGCCCGTCAGGTTGGCGGCAACCAGAGCGGCACAGGCACCTGTACCGCAGGCCAGAGTCATCCCCGCCCCCCTTTCCCATACCTTCATTTTTAATTCCTTATCATTTACCACTTCAACAAACTCAACATTTGTCTTTTCAGGAAACCTTTCATGGGTCTCAATTGAGCGGCCGATTTTTTTGACATCCACTCTTTCCAGATCATCAACAAACATAACGGCATGGGGGTTTCCCATGGACACAGGGATAATGCCATGCTCCTTGTCCCCTACGGTCAAAAACTCTTCTACGGCAATCTCATTGGGGCTTTTAAACGGAATATCCCGGCAAAAAAGCACGGGTTCGCCCATATCAACCCTTACCGAACTTACCCGACCCGCCTCATCTGTGATCACCTCGGGAATAACGATGCCGGCCTTTGTATCCACACGCATTTTCTTTTGTGGCAATATCTTGTTTTCATACAGAATCTTGGCAAAGCAACGCATGCCGTTGCCGCACATCTGGGCCTGTGATCCGTCAGAATTATATATCCTGAATTTAATATCTTGGACCACGGATTCAAGAATCAGGATCATACCGTCGGCCCCAATGCCGAACTGCCTTGAACAAAGTTTTTTTGACAGATCTGGATAAGGATACCTGATGTCACCTTTCCTGTTATCCAGAAGAATAAAATCATTGCCAAGGCCCTGCATTTTAATAAATTCAATTTCCATATTTTCCGTCCGTCATGCCCTGCAATATCCAAGCAGTGAAATAATATCCCGGCCCATGGCTTCCACCTGCCACTGCCGGACCTGTTCAATTTTTAAAAGCTCTTCAGGTGTTGCAGGATTTTCAGCCCCAATACATGAAATCACTGCATTGTTCAATAAAAACCCAGGTTCAATTCCCAAGGAACCGCTTAATTTTTCTCTCATCTTTTTCAGCCGTTTGATCCGTTCCTGTATCAAATCATCCTTTTTGGGTCTTCTGGTTTTCGGATATGAGGGCAACGCCCTATGCTCCAATTCCATGGCCTTAACCACAGCCTCCACACAAAGGTTTCCATACATGTCCGCCTGTTTTCTGCTCAATGCCCGTATCTTCAGGATACGATCGATTGTCAAGGGTTTCTCGCAGGCCATGGTCATTAACGAGGGATTTGAAATAACTTTAAACAAGGGCTGATCTTTTTTTTGGGCAATGGAAAGCCTCATCTGCAGCAGATTTTCCAGAACAGCAAGGCTCCTGTTGTCCATTTTACCGGCACCCTTAAATTTTTTAAACAAGGGAAAGGTATGATTATTTTCATACCGGACCTGTGCCTGTATTTCAAATTCTTCTTTTGCCCAGGCAAGACGTTTTTTTTCCTTAAGCCGTCCATGAATAATATCCTGCAGTTCTACCAAGTATGCCACGTCCCCCACGGAATATTCAATCATTGCCTGCTTTAGCGGACGTTGTGCCCAGTCCACCTTTTGAAATTTCTTGTCTGCATCAACGTCAAAATTTCTTTTTAACAGGGCTGCAAGCCCCCGCTCTTTGATGCCTAAAAACCGGCAGGCGATCTCAGTGTCAAAAAGATTATTCACCTGCACATGATAATCCCTGTCAAGACTTCTGATATCAAAATCAGACCCGTGAAACACTTTCATAACATCATTATTTTCAAGCACGTTTAAAAAAGATGAAATCTTCTTGATTTCAAAAGGATCAACTAAAAACGCTTCTTTTGCAGAGGCAATCTGGATCAGGCAGATTTTCTCCTTAAAACAATGCATTGAATCCGCTTCCAGATCAACAGCAATTATTTTTTCCTTTAACAGATCATCACAGACATGGTTCAATTCTGATTCAGATTCAATAAACTTGTAATTCAATATTTTTTCCCTTGATTGTTTACACCAGTTCTTCTAAAATTCATGTTTTATTTTAACAGACAACAAAACCCAATGGAAAACAAGATGATTAACATAACATTTCCAGACAATAGTATAAAGAGCTTTGAAAACATCCCCACAGGCATGGATGTTGCCAAAAGTATTTCAGACGGATTTGCCAGAAACTGCGTGGCAATGAAAATTGATGACCGGCTTTTGGATTTAAACGGACAAATCACAGAAGACACCGCCATCAGTTTCATTACTGCCAATGACGATGAAGGGCTTGAAATCCTGAGACATTCGTCTGCCCATGTCATGGCGGAAGCCGTATTAAATATTTATGCGGATGCAAAACTGACCATCGGTCCTGTGGTGGAAGACGGGTTCTACTATGACATCGACATGGAACCGATTTCAAAAGATGACCTTGGTGCCATTGAAGATGAAATGAAAAAAATCATCAAGGCCAAGAATACCTTTGAACGACAGGTGGTTTCAAAACAAGAAGCCCTTGAAATATTCAAGGACAACCCGTTTAAACTTGAAATAATTAATGACCTTGACGAAGCACAGGAAATATCCCTTTACCAGAACGGCAAATTTATTGACCTTTGCCGGGGCCCCCACATTCCCCATACCGGCATGATCAAAGGATTTAAATTATTAAAAATCTCAGGTGCCTACTGGAGAGCGGACCAGACAAGAGAACAGCTTCAGCGGCTTTACGGCATATCCTTTTTTGATAAAAAAAAGCTCAACAAATATATCCACATGATTGAGGAAGCAAAAAAAAGGGATCACCGCAAGCTTGGCACCAAACTGGATCTTTACTCTTTTCATGATGAAGCAGCCGGCATGCCCTTTTTCCATGCAAAAGGCATTGAGGTATGGAATACACTCCTGGACTACTGGCGCGAAGAACACAAAACTGCAGGGTATGTGGAAACAAAAACTCCTGTCATGCTCAACCGCAAACTCTGGGAGCAAAGCGGCCACTGGGAAAATTACAGGGAAAACATGTACACCTCGGTCATTGATGATGAAGAATATGCCATCAAGCCCATGAACTGCCCAGGCGGCATGCTGCTGTACAAAACAAAAGCTTACTCCTACCGGGATCTGCCCTTGAGGGTTGGTGAAATCGGCATGGTTCACCGCCATGAGCTTTCCGGTGCGCTTTCCGGCCTTTTCAGGGTCAGGGCTTTTCATCAGGATGACGCCCATATTTTCATGACACCGGATCAAATCGAAAGCGAAGTTCTCAGGGTATTGATACTGGCAAAGGTAATCTACAGCCGGTTCGGCCTGAATTTTCATCTGGAATTGTCAACCCGGCCCAAAAAATCAATCGGGTCTGACGAGCAATGGGAAAATGCAACAAACGGTCTCAAATCCGCCTTAGAGCGTTATGGCCAGAAATTTTTCATCAATGAAGGGGACGGCGCATTCTACGGTCCCAAAATTGATATTCACATCAAGGATGCCTTAGGAAGAACCTGGCAATGCGGAACTGTGCAGCTGGACATGTCGTTGCCGGAACGCTTTGACCTGACCTACAAGGGCAAGGACAATGAAAAACACCGGCCAGTAATGATCCACCGTGTTATTTACGGATCTTTGGAACGGTTTTTCGGTATTCTTGTGGAACATTTTGCAGGCAAATTTCCCTTGTGGCTGGCACCTGTCCAGGCAATCCTTTTGCCCATCAACCAGGATCTGGCGGATTATGCCGACCAACTCAAATCAGAACTTGAAACGTATCAAATCAGGTGCGAGGTAGACAAACGAAGCGAGACCCTAAAAAAGAAAATCAGAGATGCCCAGCTAAATTACGTTCCGCTGATCCTCACCATAGGGGACAAGGAAAAGGAAACCAAGACACTTTCCGTGAGAACCCTTGACGGAGAGGTCAGGATGGGAATCGACATGTTTGATTTTGTTGCGCCTGTGTCGCACCATATCAAGGAAAGAACCCTGAATGAGCCCATTTTCTAGAACCCTGGGCAGGATTGTTTTTTACAGACTGCCGGTAATTATGTTTTGTACCTTAATTTTCTGGCAGTCTTCCTATCCGGGTGTGGTTTCAGGGTCTTCATTCCCCCATGCGGACAAGGTGCTTCATTTCGGGGGGTATGCCTTTCTGGCCATCCTTACTGCCATAAGCCTTAAAGAAGGAAAACCCCTCTGGTCCCCCTTAAAAATCAAGATTGTTACCATTCTTTTTGCCTGCTTTTACGGATTATCAGATGAAGTCCACCAGGCATTTGTAGCGGCACGGTCTGCCTCTGTCTATGACTTTATAGCAGACTGTGCCGGAAGCATATTGGGCTGTCTTTTTTATATGAAATTTTTATCCCGCCGCAAATAAATCCTTATTTTTCTTCAAAACATGAATTTTCCACTATTGATTCTTTTCAAAACCTTTTATATAAAACCGTCATGAGTAAAGTTAACTCTTTCATTTTAAATTTACTCATAACAAAGATTAAAAGTCTTTGTGTAAATTTTTCAAGTCATAAATTTTACTAACTGCCACGGGCAGACCTGGCCATTTTATACAACAATCTGGTCATATTGTTTTGCCCACAACAAAATATGCAAGTCACTGTTTGGATTTTTCAAGACTTTCATATGAATTAGGGGGAATATGAAAAAAATAAAACGTCTGATTTTGTCATTTTTGATGGGCTTTGTATTGTTTTTTGTACCATCTTGTGCGCAAGCAGACAATATCTTAAATCTTCTGACCTGGGATGGATATGCGCCAGACAAATATGTGGCTGAGTTTGAGGCCTTTATTGAACAAAAATACGACAAAAAAGTAAAAATCAATCGGACTTATCTTCAGGATACAACTGAAATCTTTGTTCCGGTCAGGACAGGTAAGGCAGATATTTTTGTACCGACCCAGCATATTTTAAATGACGGGCGCTGGAAATTCGTAGATAACAATCTGGCTCTCCCCCTCAACCTGGAAAACATTCCCAATTATAAATATGTGCTTAAATCATTTGAACCCTATACGACCTTCAACGGAAAAGTGTATGCCGCACCAATTGCCCATGGTGCATACGGCTTGGTGTACAATACCAAATACTTTCCCACACCGCCAAAAACCTGGAATATACTGTGGGATGAGCAATACAAGGGGAAATACACCATCACCAAAGGCACAACAGAAGTCAATATTTATATCACAGCCCTGGCATTAGGATATGATGTGGATGACATGTCTGATTTTGCAAAACTTAACAATGAGACTTTTCATGCAAAATTAAGAACCCTGGTGGAAAATGCACATTCATTCTGGCCGGGTATTGATTCTCCGCACCACTTCAAAGGATTGTATCTTGGCACATCCTGGGGCTGGTCCCTCTCCGGTCTTAATCAAAAAGACGATACATGGAAGATGGTGGACCCCCAGGAAGGCTCTCCTGCCTGGATTGACTCCCATGCCATTGCTCATTCGCTGAAAAACAAACCATTTTTAAAAAAAGTGGCTGAAGAATGGATTAATTACACCCTTGGTAAAAAATATCAGATAGAGGTGGTTGTGAACTATCTGACCTCTGCGCCGGTCACCCGGAATATTGTGGACGGGCTGCCCCAGGAAAAAATAAAAGAGTTCCACCTTGATGACCCTGACTATCTTGCCAAATACCATCATTTTTATCCCACAATCAAAGAAAAAAGAGATCGCAACGGCTTAAAAGTTTTATGGAAAAACGCCAGCAAAGGCGTGGCATTAACAGAGAGTAAACAAGAATAAGCATCCATGAGCAAATTCGAAAACTACACAAAAACTTCCAGAAGCTATGATAAAACCCGTATACCGGCAGGTGTGGAAATCATACTCGGTGTTCTTGCAAAACCGGGCCGACCCCTTGATCAGATAAAGCTCCTGGACGCCGGGTGCGGAACCGGTAATTACTCCCGGTCAATCTTGCCTCATGTAGGCCAGATCAAGGCTGTCGATCTTAACCAGGGAATGCTTGACATTGCAGCGGAAAAATTTAAATCCAATGCTGACCAGGGGCGGATTGAATTCCACCAGTCAAGTATTGATCAAATACCGTTTGAAAACAAGAGTTTTGATGCGATTATGGTCAACCAGGTGCTGCATCATCTGGAGGAGATGCAAGATGCTGACTTTCCAGTCTGCCGCAAGGTGTTTATGGAATTTCATCGGGTATTGAAGCCCGGCGGCAGCCTCATTATCAACACAAGCTCCCATGAACAGATAAGGAATGGATACTGGTTCTACAAACTGATTCCGGAAGCTGTGGAAAAACTATGCCGTCGTTATCTGCCTCTGGACACCCTGGCCATGTTGTTGACAGAATCAGGATTTTCCATAAACGGCCGGTTTGTGGCGCTGGATGCCATGTGCCGCGGTGCCGACTATTTTGACAAACTGGGACCCTTGAAAAAAGAATGGCGGGATGGGGACTCCACATTTGCACTGGTTACTGACACAGAATTGAAACGCATTAAAAATGAGGTCTCCAAAATGGAGGCTGACGGAACACTTGCATCTTATGTTGAAACCCAAGACCGGTCAAGGAAACATATCGGCCAGACCACCTTTGTTGCTGCTGCCCGAAACTGACTCACAGCCCAATGTTGCAATGAAAGACAAAATTTGCAGATTAGGCTGCTGGAAAGGAAACGTTACCCCTGAAGAGATAAAAGGGGGACACAGCAACCACAACTTTTTTGTTGAGGATGGGGGAGAGTCTTTTTTTGTACGCCTGGGGCATGATCTGGATGTCCATTGCGTGATGCGGTCCAATGAACTGGCAATTTCCAGGGCAGCACATGCAGCAGGCATTTCTCCTGAAGTCGTCTGGCACGAACCCGGTGTCATGGTAACCCGGTATATTCAAGGAAAAACCCTTACAAAACAAGATATTGCCAAACAAAACAATTTAAATCGCCTGGTCCCGTTGATTCAAAAATGCCACCGGCAGATTATCCATCACATCAGGGGACCTGTTCTCATGTTCTGGGTATTCCATGTCTGCCGTAATTATGCCGCCATCCTCAGGGATTCAAATCATCCGCTGTCTGTACAACTACCCCGTCTTATGAACATAAATTCGGCTCTGGAAAAAGCGGTTGGAAATATTAAACCCGTTGTGACTCACAACGACCTTTTGGCATCCAATTTTATTGATGACGGGGAAAAGTTCTGGATAATTGACTGGGAGTATGCGGGATTTAACACGGCGTTATTTGATCTTGCATGTTTCTGTTCTTTTTGCGATCTTCACCCGGATCAAGAAGACCGGATTCTGGCAACCTATTTTAAATCAAGGGTGACAGATGAATTGCGCCGGCGTTTTATTGCCTTTAAATGTGCATCAGAACTCTGGACATACCTGTGGAGCCCGGTTGCGGAAAGTCACTATGCCCTTGATCTGGATTATCAGAAAATCGCCAGGGGCCATCAACTGAATTTTGAAAGACTCTGGGTGGAGTTTAACCAAATATAAGCGGGACAAAGATGCCATTTTTCACATAACGGCATGGTGTTCCGAAAAAGAGAGGGAACTATCAGTTATAATAGAAAAGACAGCTATTTAAGAGTTTCACAAGCCACGGACACTGATGATAAATATGTCTGCTATTATCTTGACCACACCTTTGTTGATCCCAAAAAACTTGCTTTGCTTTCCTCAAGAATAAAACAGAACAGCCGGGATCATTTTAAAGATGCCCTGCTGGTATGCACATGCCACAGAATAGAGGTCTATTTTTCTTGCCCCCCCCAAAAAGACCCTATTGAGGCTGTTCTGGGAATCAAAGCCAGACGTATCAAAAAAAAATTTGAGCTTGAAAACCGTTTGATAAAAATCTGCTGCGGGGTGAAATCCATCATCCTGGGTGAAAAATTCATATATCACCAGGTTTCTCAGGCAGTTAATTCATTGCCTTCCGGCCATATCATGCAGCAGTTCGGAAACACAGTATTAAAAAAAGCCAGACAGATCCGGGAGAATCGCAATTTTTATGCAGCAGACGATTATGAAGGCCTTTCCCTTTCCCTGATCAATAAATGGGCGGACTGCAAACAAGACAATACGCTTGTTGTTGTAGGCGCAGGAATGTTGTCCCTGCAGGTCGCCCTGTATGCAAGTGCCAACAATTATGAAAACGTGGTAATGGTTTCCAGAGTTGCAAAAAAATTCCGCAAAAAAAACAGAGAAAATCCCTACCCCTTCAGGATATGTTCTTTATACACACTGCCAGAAACAATCTTTGACAACCCTTTTCACTGTTTTATCGCAACTACCAATATAGATGACACCTATCAGACGCGTCTTTTTGACATCATTACCCGGGATAGTTGCAAATCCGTCATTGATATGTCCTCCATACCGGCGTTTCAACCGGAAACGGTCTGCGGCAAATCATATATTACCATGTATGATGATCCATATCTAAACGAGGTGACCCGTTCCAATCAAAAATTATTACCTGTAAAAAAAATTGTTGAAACCGACATTCAAATAACAACATCAGGAGATGCCCAATGAACCGGAATTTACTCATACAATTGCCCCCAAAACCAGGTATTCTTATTTTGAAACTTTTGCTTGTTTTTTTTCTCCTCTTTACCAATACCCCTGCCCATTGCTCTGATACAGGGCATGACCCATTGCGGCAAGTGGGTCGGCAACAAGACGGAACCATTGTCCTGCCCACCAACAGGATACTGAAACCCGCCGGCCGCCAGGTGGAATTTGAAGGACGTCCCAACGGTATTGCCCTGAGTCCGGACAGCACAACCGTAGCACTGCTCAACGCCGCAAAAAACAATATCATTGTCATGGATTCCAGGACAGGAGAAATCAAACAAATGTTTGCACCGGACGGTTTCAAAGCCTCCTCCAACGGTATTGTCTATTCCAAAGACGGCAAATTCCTGTTTGCCTCCCAATCGGACGGGTATCTGCTCATTGCAAACGTCCTTTCCGACAATACACTGTCCCTTGAGCAGCAGTTAGCCCTGCCCCTTAGCAAGATACACTATCCAGGGGCGGATTATAATCCCAACCCCATAGGGCTGGCCGTTTCCGATGACGGCAAAACCCTTTATATTGCCCTGAGCCGCAACAATTCTCTGGCTGTATTTGATATCTCAACCCGGGCAGTGCTGAAGGAGATTGCTGTGGGTAATGTCCCAACAGGCGTGGTTGTCGGTAATGGTAAGGTGTATGTGTCCAACAGGGGCGGACGTCCTGCAAGGCAAGACGATTTTACAGTGGATTCAAGCGGCACGTCCATTGTTGCGGACCCGATATCAGGCGGTGCCATCACAGGAAGCGTATCTGTGGTGGATATCAAAACAAATCAGCAAATCACATCCATACCGGTGGGGCTTCACCCTTCAGGCCTGCTGGTGGCAGGCAAGCGCCTTTTTGTGGCCAATTCAAACAGCGACAATGTCTCTGTAATTGATATTGAGTCTGACAAGGTAATCAAAACCATCTCCATAAAACCCTTTGAAAATGCATTATTCGGCAGTTCTCCCAATGCCCTGGCTATAATGGACAACCGCCTGGTGGTCAGCCTTGGAGCCGGCAACTGCCTTGCTGTCTACGCTCTTGGGCATCGGTTCGGCGGGGTGGAATTTCAAGGATTGATTCCCACAGGCTGGTATCCTTCAGGAATCGCTGTGGACAATGAAAAAAGACAACTTTTGGTTGCCAATACAAAAGGGGTGGGGGCACTGGGGCCTGCAACCATCTGGAAAAGCCCTGCGGGAAGTCCTCCCACAAAGGGGAAAGGCCATAACTCCATGGCCTATATGGGAAGTGCCTCCATGATAGAATTTCCCGATTACCATACCCTTCAGGCCCATACACGCCAAACCCTTGAAAACAACTCCTGGATTGCTCTGTCCAGGAGAAAAGATGCAAAAAAGACCGGCACAAAAAAGCCTGATCCTGTTCCTCTGCCTGAGAAAACAGGCGACCCGTCTGTTTTCAAACATGTGTTTTATATCATCAAAGAAAACAGAACCTATGACCAGATTTTCGGTGATTTTAAAGATAAAAACAAAAAGCCCAAAGGCAACGGAGACCCGAAACTTGTACAATTCGGCCAGGATGTAACCCCCAACCACCATGCCCTGGCCCGGCAGTTTATGCTGTTTGACAACCTTTACGACTCAGGATCAATTTCTTCTGAGGGGCATCAATGGATTACCCAGGCCTTTGTGGTTGATTATCTGGCAAAAGATCTGACCACCTATGCCAGAACCTATCCGTTTAACGGGGGAGATGCCCTGGTATATGCACCAAGTGGTTTTCTTTGGGAAAACGCTCTGAACCTGGGTAAATCCGTCCGTGTCTATGGAGAATATGCCAACGGACTGACCGCCAACGGACTGGAAATGGGGCCGTGGGTCAATCCCACTGTAAAGCCGCCGGCAAAGGTCAAGGCTCCCTGGCTGGGCGGCGGTGTAACCAATGCCGGCAGCTGGGCAGCCTTTTGGCAAGACACCAGTATCCTTGCCGGCGAGGAAACCGGCGAACTTCATGTCAAATTAAGATCCTCATCTGATATTCCCTCCCTGGACAGGTTGCTCTGCAGGGAGTTTCCTCCCTTTAACACGGGAATTCCAGATCAGTACAGGGT
This sequence comes from Desulfobacula phenolica, assembly GCF_900105645.1. Taxonomy (NCBI): domain Bacteria; kingdom Pseudomonadati; phylum Thermodesulfobacteriota; class Desulfobacteria; order Desulfobacterales; family Desulfobacteraceae; genus Desulfobacula; species Desulfobacula phenolica. The sequence goes on from NZ_FNLL01000004.1 coordinate 263,894, forward strand.
GCAAGTGTGGATGAAAGAGTTTGACCGATATGTGGCAGACAATAACCTGCCGAACCTTTCCGTTATGCTGATATGCCAGGATCATACCCAGGGAAACCTTCCGGGTTATCCTACACCTGAAGCCATGGTTGCGGATAATGACCTGGCACTTGGCAGAATTGTGGAAAAAATCAGCCACAGCCCTTATTGGAAAAATTCAATTATTTTTATTATTGAGGATGATGCGCAAAACGGGGTGGACCATGTGGACGGGCACAGAACCCTTGGATTTATAATAAGCCCTTATACCAGAAGAGAAGTGGTAAACAGCAACTATTATACCCAGCTGGATATCACCCGGACCATTGAACATATTCTGGGACTGCCGCCCATGACCCAGATGGATATGGCCATTGATCCCCGGGCCATGAAGGCCGTGTTCACGGACAAGCCTGACTTTACGCCTTTTAAGGCAAAGCCGGCCAGAATTCCCCTGGACACGATGAACAAGCCTCTGACCGCTATGAAGGGCCTTGAAAAAGAATGGGCACTGGCCATGGCTGAACAGAACTTCTCAAAACCGGATGCCGCAGACGAAGATATGCTGAACCGGGTAATCTGGTACACTGTAAAAGGGTATGACACCCCTTACCCCGGAGACCCCAGAGTCCTTTCCCCCCATGAACTGGAATCAGAACATGGAAGGAAAATTGATGATGACTAACCCGACGGATTAGTTTTTCAACACCCGGTCAAAAAAGGCCCCGGCAGCTTCAAGGGTGCGAACCCAGTTTTCGTGCAGAACAAAATCATGGTCTTCGCCGGGAAGAACCATGAATTCAACAGGAACACCCTGTTTTCTTAAGTCCTGGACAAGATTCACGGTCTGAGCAAAAAGAACGGAACGGTCGTCATCTCCATGGACAAGCAGCACAGGAGATTTCCAATTCTCCACATCTGCAACCGGCGAAGACTGAAAGGCAATTTCCAGGCCTTCGGCACCCTGAAGTCCCCATTCTCCTCCCGGAACAGACATATTGGTGGCCCTGAAGGAAAAATCATAAATGCCGGCCAGAGCCACTCCGGCGGCAAAGAGATCAGAATTTCTGGCAAGGGAAAGGGCGGTGAGATACCCGCCGCAGGACTCACCCCAGATGCCGATCCTTTTGGGATCAACATTTGGCAGACGGCTCAGACGGGCCAGGGCCGCCTGGATATCTCTGTATTCCGAAGCTCCCCGGGGACCCTGATTTTCAGCCTGGCGAAAGGCACGTCCGTATCCCGTGCCTGAACGAAAATTGACACAAAGCACTATATAACCTTTATTTGCAAGGTATTGATTCATGGCATAGGTTTTGGAATAGCTTGGCCGGTGACTCCATCCCAGGAGCATCTGACGAAAAGGTCCGCCATGAACAAAAATAATTGCAGGCAGTGGATCACCGGGTGCTGCATATTCAGGCATGAAAAGCTGGCAGTGGATCTGGAAATCATCTGAAGGAAAAATCATCTCCCTTGGTTTAACAAGGGTATCAGGGAACTTTTGGGGCAGCGGGTTGGGAGAGATTGTCCTGAACTTGTCGGCATTGATTTTCTGAACAGTAACGGCCTGAGGCGTCACCCCGGTGGCCCGCCGGTATGCAATAAACCCGCCCTTGCCAGGAATAACCGGATTGGTTTCAACACTCTCCCCCCTGGTGACCTGAACCGTGTCGCCACCACTGGTCGGTGTCTGCCAGATATGCCTGTAATCAGGAGTGTTCCGGTTGCTGCTGTAATAAAGCATGGTTCCGTCCAAAGTGAGTGTACTGCCCCAAACCTGGGATTCACCCGGTGTCAGATCCTTGAGATCTTCTCCCGAAGGTGTTGTTGAATAAATGTGCAGCCTGCCCTGGTGTTCTGAATAAAAGAGCAGCCGGTTGTTTTGAGTCCACCTTAAAGCGGAACCGAACCAGTCTGCATAGGGCGGATACCACTGGGCCCATCCTCCGGTTTCCGGGGTCTGCCAGATGATATCCCCTTTGCCGGTGGCCACATCGGCTACACATATGGAAAATGTAAACTCTGCGGTCAAATCAAACAGCTCATGTTTTGTTTTGCCGGGCACACGGGCAAAGGCGACCCTTCTGCCGTCGGTTGACCAGACAGGACTCATATCCCGGTCAACACCGGGCATGATCCATTGAATCTGCCTTGTTTTCCTGTGAAACAGCCCTATAAGGCTGTGGGAGTCACGGTCACTGACAAACATCAGGGTTTCACCGTCAGGAGACCATACACCATTCTGATTTGTGCCCTGGATGGTGAACATGGGTCGGGGTTCAGGCATTGTATCCCGGACCGATGGATCAAAAGCAATCTCAAAAAACTGTCCCTGGCTGTTGAACGTGACGGTTTTCCCGTCCCGGGATACCATAGGATTGTTTCCCTTTGCCAGTTTCCAAGGCAACCCTCCTTTAACAGAAACCGCCCAGATGGCGCGCTCTGTTTGCACAGGGCTGTTGGCAGGGTTGGACGGCGTTGCAGCACCCTGCCTGTAAACCCCGATGGACCCGGAAGGCCCTGAAACAATGTCGGTTGTTTCCAGTTGCATGGAGCCTGAGCCCCGGCTGTAGAGGATATAGGCATCATCAGGGGTCACCAGAAGATTTGACAGCTTTATGCCGTTGTCGCCAGTGTACGGTGTCACCTGCACAGGAGTGAAGTCAGGCCCGGAGGCCACCCAGATATTTCGCGCCCCCTCATCATTAAGGGTCCATGCCAGCAGATTTGATCCGGCCGTCAGATTTTCCGGGTAGGGAGCACTCAGGATATCCTTAACGGTAAAGGCATGGGCAAAACCACAGAAAACCACAAAAACAGTCAAAAAACAAATCAGGATAAAACAACGGGATAAAGGTTTCATTCTTCCTCCTTGTTACGGTTGAACGTCCGCTAAAACCTGACTTTGGTTTTTTCCTGTATAGGTTGCCGCGATATACAGCCGTTCGCCTTTAAAATCACTCTCCTCAAGATCAAGGTTATCAAACATCCCAAGCACGGAAAAGCCGCTTTGGGAAAGGTAATGTTCTATTTCCAGAGGAAAGAGCATTCTGAATTCCAGATAATCTTCCACAGGGTCATGATCTTGAATATACCAGGTTCGTTTCCAGACCCAGAGCTGTTTTGCACGATTGAAGGTCCGGCTGGTAACGGATTTGCCTTTGAATTCATCTGTGTTGATCTCTTTTTCCACCTTTTCTTCCACTGAGTTGTCGACAAATCCCATAAAATTCTTGATATCCAGTATAAGTAGGCTTCCTCTGTGGGAATGTGCCGCAAAGGTCTCCAGGGTTCTTTCAATATCAGAGTTTGTCAATGCGTGCAGAAAAGTCGAGCCCATACAGATCAGCAGATCAAAGGTTCGGTTGAGGCGAAATTCTCGCATATCCCCCTGAAAAAAATCAATGTGATCATATTGGGATCCTGCAAAATCAACCATGGCAGGCAGAAAATCCACACCAATGCAATTTTTACAGCCTTCAGATAAAAAGTTAAGGTAACGCCCTGTTCCACAGCCGATGTCTAAAATTGATTGTGGGCCGGTCTTTAAAAAAGCATGGCAGATTTTGTTACAGATGGCGGGACTTGCATAAGTTTTCTGATCCGGTGTAGGGTAGAGAGCTTCATACAGGTGAGGGTGTCTGTACAGCAGACTTTTTGCATTTTGATCCATGGGCGGAGTTCCTTTTCAAACGAAAAAATCAAAAAAATGTTTCAATGACCAGACCGGCAGATTCGATCTCTTCCAGCAGACTGGTCTCCTTCTGACAAAAATGATGTTTTAACTGAGGGGCACAGGCCCCTTGGGCCACTTTGGCATTCCAATTGTCCTGAAAAGTTCCGGGAGCAACCTGCTTGACTACAGACCGGGCCAGCCGCCCTGTCCTGATCCTTGCCTCATATTCCGAATTAAGATAGCCCAGGGCGAGGTCAAATTCTTTGGGCAGTCCGGCCATACTCGAAACTGGCCAGTCTGATCCGGCCTCGACAATTAATACATACCGTGGCGGATTTGACCAGACAGGAAAGCATGAATAAAGAACAGACGGCAGCCCCAACTGCCCCAGAGCGGCCTGAAAAGCATCCATAACCTGGGTTTCCGTCAATTTCTCTCCGTTAAAAGAACTGTATACACCCTGCCTTCGGACAAAGGCCAGGCGGGGAACCCGGCCATGGTAACCAACCACCTGGTAAAGATCTCCAATATCATAACGATACAGCCCATTGGCCTGGGTTGTGATCACATTATAGATTTTTCCCACGGTCAGCTGGTCATAAGAAAGAGTTTCAGGATTTTCTTCAGAAAAATCAGGATTTTCATCGTCATGGGGAATGAATTCATAGATTCCCTGGGTGAGAGTAAGAATGCCTGCTTCAGGGTGATCATCAACAGGACAGGTGACCATTGCTTCGGTTGACCCTGTTAGCAGGGGCAGAATTTTCGTGTCAGGAAACAACGCCGGTATCTGTTCAAGATATAAACCAAGCTGTTTTGACTTCCAGCAGGCAATCAAATCCAGATTCGGCCATACAGACTTGGGAAGCAAAATCCCGTCTTTTAGCACCAGTTTTTCAAGCCGGGCTGAAAGTTCCGGTTTGGGTTCAAACAAAGGTTTTCCGCATAATTCACCATTATGGACATCCTCGATCAAACGTTCGGCCATGTCTGACAGAATCTGCACCATTAACAGCAGCCGGTTGGGCTGAATAACGGCAAGCATTCTCAAGTTTTGTCCGATAAAATGCCGTATTCTCAGATATATGCGTTCCATAAATCCGGAACTGTCATCTGTGAAATCCACCCAGGGAGCATTATACCACGGAGGTGTAAAATCTGTTTTTCCCAGAGAAATCTCCCGGTTGGTAATTCCCTGATGAGGGATCTTTCCGATAAAGTCCTTTGGAAGTTCGCGTTCCCACAAGAAATCAAGTGTGGCGTAAGGATGATCCCAGAGCTGGGGGAAATATTTCCCATAAGCCCCCCACAAGGCATAAATAATCGGCCCGCGATACCTGTATCGCCAGTGGGCTGTATGGGGAATGGCTTTTGAAGAACCGGTTGTTCCGGAAGTTTTCAGCATGGTATAGGGAGCATCAACGGTTAATACACGCTCTTTACCTTCCAGAATCTGTTGTATCCATGGTTCAAGATCAGCGTATTGATGAATGGGTACTGCGCGGCGATAGTCCGTAAGAGTTTTGATCTGTCCAAAATTGTGTCGCCTGCCAAAATCGGTTTCCCTGTTGCGGGAAACGCAATCGGAAAGTATTTGAGCCGATACCGCATCCGGTTCTGAACAGGTTTTGAGCAATTCATTGTGACAGATTCGGCATTTGTCTATAAATTTATTTCTTTTCTTGATCCAGTTTTCCGAATTTAAAATTAACATTATTTACTCTCGTAATATTGAAGATGTTTTATTTTAAAAAATAAATTTTTCTAAATTGACTAATGATTATCGGTTAATATATAGTTCATTCTCAATGCAGTTTAAAATTCAAGATCTTTAAATTTTTCCAGATAACGTGGTCTAAAATATAGTATAATTACTCAATTGGAAAGAGATAAATGAAAAAAGAACAGACTGTTACATTAAGGAATTCGGTTGCTTATCAACTCTTAAAAATTGTTTTTGCCATTTACTTTATTATCTCTATTTCCATTACCTTGGGACATATGGTCATGGAATACCTGTCGGCAAAAAAAATGGTGAAGGATGAACTTGTTCTTCTTCAAAAGACATTTGAGGACGGACTATCAACCTCTTTGTTTGACATGAACGATGAACAGCTCAATTCCATTGTAGACGGCATGTATAATGTCCCGATACTTGTGGGGATTAAAATTGAACCTGTAAATCCCGATATCCCGGTAACATCCATTGCCATCGGCTCGGTGATCGGACCTGAAGGACAACAGATTAGCATCAATGCAAAAGAGAAAAGCCGATCTTCATCAGATGCTGCAAGCAGTCTCATTGACCATTCCTTTACCATTTATCAACCGGCATCACTGGTAAAGATTGGCAGGGGAACACTTTATTCAAGTAAAAAAATTATTTTTGCCAAGGTAAAAGACGGATTCATCCGGATCATTATCTTTGCCATTATAAAAACAATTTCTTTGTGGTGCCTTTTTTTATGGGCAGCCCACGGCCGCTTGAGCCAACCTCTTCGCCAAATGGCCATGGAAGTGTCACGTCTGGATTTAACGAATCTTGAAGGGATTAAAATCAATATCAGGGCCAAAGCGGGAACTGAATTAAAGATTCTCGAAGAGAGCTTTAACCAGATGATTCAAAATTCAAGCCGGTTAACCAAATCCATTATGGAATCTGAAAAAAAGTATCGGAAAATATTTGAAAATGCCAGTGAAGGACTTTTTCAGGTTTCTCCTTCCGGCGGAATCATCAGCGCCAACCCGGCCATGGCCAGAATGCTGGGATATGCAGATCCGGACGAAATGATACGCCTGGTCAATGATGTTTCAAAACAATGCTATGCAAATCCTGACGATCATGCCGATTTCACAGATATGGTTAAAAAAGAAATCAGGCTCACGGGTTTTGAGAGGCAGTTCAAACGCAAAGACGGCAGTATATTCTGGGGAGTGGCATCGGGACAGTCTGTGAAAGATTCACACGATAACCTGCTCTACTATGAAGGCTCCATGGTGGATACTACCGGACAAAAAGAAAAAATAAAAGCGGAAAAAGCAAGGGTTGCGGCTGAAGAGGCATCCCGGTCCAAAAGCGAATTTCTGGCCAATATGAGCCATGAAATCAGAACCCCGATGAACGCAATTATAGGTCTTGCCCATCTTGCACAAAAAACAGATCTGACACCCAAACAAAATGATTACCTGCATAAGATAGAAGCATCGGGACTCTCGTTGCTCGGCATTATCAATGATATTCTGGATTTTTCCAAAATTGAGGCAAACAAACTGAGCATAGAGTCTATTGAGTTTGATCTTCAAGCCGTTCTGGACAATGTGGTCAACCTGATCAATATTAAAGCGGAAGAAAAAGGTCTTGAGCTTCTGTTTGATGTCAGCCGGGACGTCCCCCTCGGTCTTGTGGGTGATCCACTCAGGCTGGGCCAGATTTTGATTAACCTTGCCGGAAACAGTATCAAGTTCACCCTTAACGGCCAGATTCTGATCAAAGTGGCCCTTCTGAACGAAGATCCTGACAAGGCCAGAGCCAGATTGCAGTTTTCAGTTTCAGACAGCGGTATCGGCATGAGCCAAGAGCAGATCAGCAAACTTTTCCAGTCTTTTAGCCAGGCAGACGGATCAACCACAAGACAATATGGAGGAACCGGTCTGGGGCTTACGATCAGCAAGCAGCTGGTTGGCATGATGGGAGGTGAAATATCAGTAGAAAGTGTTTACGGGGAGGGAAGCACCTTTACCTTTACTGCTGAATTCGGCGTTCAGACCCAAAAGCCCTGTATAACGATGATAGGCCCTGGAGAACTTCACGGAATGCGGGTGTTGATTGTGGATGACAATGAAAAGTCACGGGAAATTCTCAGGGATCTTATGGAAGAATTCCACTTTAAAGTATCAGAGGTGCCGTCTGGAGAAGCAGCTATTTCAGAACTCAAGACAAGCTCGAAAAACGCGCCCTACGACCTTGTACTCATGGACTGGCAGATGAATGGAATGGATGGTATCGAAACGGCAAAACGTATCAAAGAAGACAGCGGCATAGCAAAAATTCCGGCAATTCTCATGGTCACTGCATTTGGCAGGGAAGAGGTAATGAGTCAGGCACAAACGGTCGGCCTTGACGGTTTTCTGATCAAACCGGTCAATCGCTCGTTATTATTTGATGCCATTATGGACCTGTTCGGCAGATCAAACATGCCTGATCAAGATATTATCAGCAGGGAAACCACTCGAATCAATGGTATAGACTCTGTCTGCGGGGCCAGGATTCTTCTGGTTGAAGATAACAAGATCAATCAGCAGGTGGCAACCGAACTGCTTGAAAGTGCAGGGCTGATTGTGACCGTGGCCGGAGACGGGCTTGAGGCCCTGGCTGTTTTAAAAGATACCGATTCTGTATTCGACGGTATTTTAATGGATATTCAAATGCCTAATATGGACGGATTTGAGACCACCCGGATGATCAGGAAAAACCCGGCTCTTTCTGAACTGCCCATTATTGCCATGACAGCCAATGCCATGGCAGGTGACCGTGAAAAATGCCTTGATTCAGGAATGAATGACCATATTCCCAAGCCCATTGAACCCGATATCCTGTTTAAAACCCTTATCAAATGGCTGCCTGAAACAGCTCCAAGATCGCCTCAGCATACAAATTTTGCCGATCACAAAAACAAAACAGACCTCCCCGGACACCTGAACGGCATTGATATGCAAACCGGCCTTCGAAGAACCGGCAATAATCCCGGTTTTTATTATAAGTTGCTGAAAGATTTTCTGGCAGGCCATGGAGATGATGCTGAACGCATCTTAGATGCCTTTGAAAAACATGATTTTGATCTGGCCCTGAGACTTATTCACACATTAAAAGGCGTTGCCGGTGGAATCGGTGCAATTTCTTTATATGAATCCTCTCAAAAACTTGAATTATCCCTCAAAGAAAACCAGACCGATATCCAAAACGATTTATTTTCTCAACTCAGAAAAGACCTGCAACATTTGGTTGACGGACTCACACCCCATATAAAAGAACCCCTGAATAAATCATATGCGGATAGCGCTCCTGTTGATAATGCTGCAATAGATGCACTGCTTGAAAAAATCCGGCTCATGATCGAAGAAATGGATCCTGATGCTGAAGAAAATGCAGGGAAATTACACCAGATTCTCAAACAAAATCATATTGCAGGTGCAGATCTGGCCGAAACACTGTTAACCCAATCAGGTGATTTTGATTTTGAGGCAGCCCTTATCACTTTTAATGAACTAAAAACCATTCTGCTGTCTAACATGCATGACCTTCAACACGAAACTTGTGAAGAGGCATAAAATGGGCTATGCTTTTCCATTTATTTTTTATAAGAAAGTCTTTAAAAATCCAAACAGTGACTTTCAAACTTTGCTGTGGGCAAATCTGAGCGAAAAACCAGATCTGCCCGTGCCAGTTATATGAAAGAACTTTTAACCTGTTGAAATTAAATATCTTTCATTATTTGTTGTGGCAGATTGATCTGCCATGGCCGTTATTAAGGGAAAAAAATGAGGAATATGGAATATGGATGAATTTAATCGAATTTTGATTGTTGACGATGAAAGACAGAATATTAAAATTTTAACCGAATTCCTCAGGGATGATTATAAAATCATGGCGGCAAAGGATGGGGAAACCGCTATTACGGCCTTGACAAAATCTACCTTGCCGGATCTGATCCTGTTGGACATAATGATGCCGGGAATAAATGGTTATGAAGTGATTAAACAGCTGAAGTCAAATGAGAGAACCAGAGAAATTCCTGTTATTTTTATCACAGCCTTAGATGCAACCGATGACGAGAGCCTGGGATTTGAAATGGGAGCTGTGGATTATATTACCAAGCCATTCAAGCCTGTTATTGTCAAGGCAAGAGTCAAGACACATTTACAGCTGAAGCAAAAAACAGATCTGCTTGACCGCCTGGCGTCATTTGACGGCTTGACTCAGATTCCCAATCGCCGGAACTTTGATATGGTCCTTGAAAAAGAGATAGGCAAGACATTAAGGAACGACTCTTTGCTGTCATTGCTTCTCATGGATATTGATCATTTTAAGAAGTTTAACGACAATTACGGCCATATTGAAGGAGATGCATGTTTAAAAAAAGTGGCTCTGGCTTTGAAGGAAGTTATTTCAAGACCGGGAGACTTTGTGGCCCGTTACGGCGGAGAAGAATTTGCCATGATTCTCCCGGAAACAGACTTAAAAGGCGCAATCCATATCGCCCGACAGGCACAACAGTCAGTACAACTATTGTGTATTCCTCATGCCACGTCCAAGGTGTCGGAATATTTGAGCATTAGCATTGGTGTGGCAACAAAGCTTTCAAGCAAGAAAGACAACCCAATTGAATTGATACAAAAAGCAGACACAGCCCTTTATCAGGCCAAAGCCAATGGCCGCAATTGTGTTGTTTCCGCTTCCCAATAGAGTCAAAGGAATGAAATGGACAAACAAAATCGAATCCTGATTGTAGATGACGAAAAAATAAACATTAAACTATTGACCAATTTTTTACAGGACGAATATAAAATTATGGCTGCCAGAACAGGCAAACAGGCCTTGAAAGCAGTCAGAGGGCCGAACCCGCCGGATTTAATTCTTCTTGACATCATATTGCCTGAAATGGACGGATATGAGATATGTACTGCCATTAAAAAAGATGAAAAAAACCGCCATATCCCCATAATATTTGTCACGGCCGTATCCGAGGTAATGGATGAGGCCAAAGCGTTTGACCTTGGAGCGGTAGACTATATTACAAAACCGTTTAACCCTATTACGGTAAAAGCCAGAGTTAACACGCATATCCAACTCAGCACAACTATGCGTGATTTAAAAGCAGCTCTGGCAAAAGTCAAAAAATTAAGCGGTCTTTTACCCATCTGCGCAAAGTGTAAAAAAATCAGGGATGATCAAGGGTATTGGAACGAAGTTGATCTTTACCTGGAAAAAAACTCAAGTGCAAAATTCAGTCATGGAATATGCCCAAACTGCTCAGACGAACTATATGGGAATCATGACTGGTATCAAAAAAGAAAAAAAAACAATGATCTTCCTTAACGATCAACACGTTTAATTTTCTGATGTCAAAATGTGTGCGCCTGGAATCAGAACTGTCCTGGCGTACACAAGGAATCAAACTTATAAAAAAACTTCCCTGCTATTGATAATTAAAGATAACTTATTCCAACAGGTTATCAATTCTTTTCTAATGATTGCCCCCTCCCATATGTTTCATTTTGAAACAAGGCGTCCCATTGTGAAACACATCTTTGAATCCTTTTATACACCTGAAAATATCATCCTTACAAAAAAATAAAACAATTCAACTCAAGCACCCTTAAATAAAAATTTAAAACAAAGGACATATCCTTACCTTTAAATATTATGCCTCTGCCGGCAACGATAAAGCAACTCCATGAAAAAGGTCAAGAAGATCTATTGGCATTGAATTTGCTATGCTATAAAAAGCATAAATAGTGAACGATTGACAGACAGTATGGTCGGTTTACGATTGTGTAAAAAAGAACATTTTTTTTAAATCAATCTATCAGGAGGGAACAAAAATGACTATCGAATTAAAATGGAAAAACTATACATGGTTAATGGCCTTGCTGGCATGGGCTGTTTTCGCCTTTACCGTACTCATATGGAGTTGGCATGTAATGGGAGAGGTGTGGCACACTTCTTATTTTATTCCCCTTCTGGGCTATTATGTTTTTGTTTCAATCTGTCAAAGCCATTATTTCAAAGCAACAATGACCCCAAACTGGACAGGACTTAAGAGGCAATGGATTTCTCTGTCAAGTGCTGTTTTCATTTTCATCATTCACGGATGGATAATGAAGGATATGATCGGCATACCGGACAACCTGATCATGGCCGGACAGTTCATTTTTATCGTCCTGGGTTTCTTTTTCTTTGGCTGGGATGATTTTCTGTTCAAAGGCCAGCTGTCCAAATGGATAAAACATGAAAGCCTGAAAGCGGTCTTCTGGTATGTAATCATGTGGCTTATCTGGTATCCGCTGTTTGCCATGGACGGAGGGATATGCTCGGCTCTGGGTAATTTCAAAGGCACGACCTTTAACTGGCTTCTGGGATCATTTCAATGGGTTATTATGATGTCTATGATGATTGCCATTACATGGAATGATTTTCTGGAAACCGTTTCTTTCCCGAATAACTATGTCAGGGGTGTTTTACTTTTTTCATTCTGCCTCGTAGCGGGTTTTACCATCGCTTATCTGTGTTATTCACTTGTCAATATTTTTGCCCCAAGCATTAAAGAATCCGGCAAATGGCATCATGTCCTTTATATGGGAACCTATCCGCTCATTCCCATGGTCTTGTTTGGCATATATTCGAATCATTTTAACCATATTCAGGATATTAAGAAAAAGACCCTGGCCCGGACAGCCTTTATCGCGGTAATGATTGTAATGGGATATCTGATATTCCATTTTGCCATTGCCCCTACCGGCATATTTGGCGAACATCACTGGACCCACCATTTTGACCTGGCGTTTAACTTTACTATAGCCATAATGCTTCTGACCCATCACTGGTTCAATGGCCGACTGGGATTTGTGGCGCTCAAAAGGCAAGAAACATAGACTTCTTATCAAATAATTTGGGCTTGATCCCTACCATATAAGTATTGCCATGCGACATGGAATCTGATAATAACTACCTAAAAAAATAATAACTTTTGAATCATTTTTCAGGTCGTTATGGCAAAAACAAAAAGCAAATCAGAAGTACTTAAACAAAGAAGTAAAAAAAAAGAAAAAAACATTATCCGCTCTCTTTTTAAATGGTTTTTTATTCTATTGATCCTTACATCCCTTTTGGGATGCGCAGGACTTGCCGGGCTTTACTATTATCTTAGCCAGGATCTGCCCAAAATAAACACATTAGAAGATTACCGCCCCTCCACAGTGACCAATGTGTTTTCAGATGATGGGAGGAAAATAGGAGAATTTTATGAGGAACGGCGAATTGTAATCCCCTTGCCTGAGATGCCTGACAACTTGATAAATGCATTTGTAGCAGCAGAAGACTCAAGGTTCAGGGAACATCCTGGCATTGATATTCTTTCCATATTCAGGGCCTCTTTAAAAAACTTTAAAGCCGGCACCATTGTTCAGGGAGGGTCCACAATCACCCAACAGGTCACCAAATCTTTTTTACTGTCTCCGGAACGAACCTATGAACGAAAGCTTAAAGAAGCCATTTTGGCCTACAGAATTGAAAAAAAATTCACAAAAGATGAAATTCTTTTTCTTTACTTGAACCAAATCTATCTGGGCCACGGTGCATATGGTGTAGAAGCGGCTTCGGAGAACTATTTTGGCAAACACGCCAAAGATCTCAACCTGGCACAATGTTCCATGCTGGCAGGGTTGCCCCAGGCACCCAGCAGATACTCTCCTTTCAGATTTCCCGACCGTGCAAAGCAGCGGCAAATCTATGTGTTGAACCGGATGAAAGAAGACGGCCTGATAACAAATATTGAGGCCACCGCAGCCATTGATCTGAAACTGGATATCAAACCCAGAAAAAACTGGTTTATTGAAAGAGTGCCCTGTTATACCGAGCATGTCAGAAGATATGTGGAAAAACATTATGGCAAGGATGCCCTATACAAACAAGGGCTTCAAATCCATACTGCCGTCAATATTGAACTTCAGAAAATTGGAAGGGCGGCCGTCAACAAAGGACTGATTGAACTTGACAGGCGAACGGGGTATAGAGGACCATTGAAGAATATCTCTACACTTAAAATAGAAGCTTTTTGTGCGCAAATTTCAGAAGAACTCGACAACCGACTAATTGAAAAAGGCAAAGTCTATCAGGGGGTTGTATTAAGCGTTGATGATGAAAACAGTGTCACTAATGTCAGGGTAGGAAATTTCAAGGGTATAATTAAACTTGAAACCATGGAATGGGCAAGGAAACCAGACCCAAAGCTTGCTTATTATGAAACCAAAATCCAAAAACCTTCCCAGGTGCTTAAATCCGGGGATATCATTCTGATTAAAGTCGTCAATGACAGTGTTGAAGACAACCTGCTTGAATTTACCTTGGAACAGGAACCCATTGCTCAGTCTGCCTTATTGAGCATCGAGGCGGAAACCGGCCATGTAAAAACAATGATTGGCGGACGTGATTATAGAAACAGCCAGTTCAACAGGGCTTATCAATCCAGGCGTCAGCCGGGAAGTGCATTTAAACCCATTATTTATGCCGCAGCGCTGGATAAAGGGTATACGGCTGCCAGTATTATTATTGATTCACCAGTTGTCTACGAAGATACAAAACGTGATTTCACCTGGAAACCCCGAAATTATAAAGAGACTTTTTTCGGCCCGACCCTGTTCCGGGAAGCCCTTGTAAAATCAAGAAATATTGTAACCATTAAAATCCTTAAAGACATCGGTATTGAGTATATAATTGATTATGCCAGAAAGCTTGGCATTCATTCGGATATCAGCCGGGATCTTTCCATTGCACTGGGGTCATCCGGACTCTCATTGCTTGAAATTATCAATGCCTACTCCGTGTTTTCAAACCTGGGTTACCTGATTGAACCGGTATTTATCACAAAAATTTACGACCGGGACCAAAATCTGCTGGAAACATCCAAACTGATTAGAAAAAAAGTCATTGATATGAGTACGGCCTACATCATGACCAATATCATGGAAAGCGTTGTAAAATCAGGAACCGGTTGGCGCATCAAAGCCCTTAAGCGCCCGGTGGCAGGAAAAACAGGAACAACAAACAATCTGTTTGATGCCTGGTTTCTGGGGTATACGCCAAGATACACAACAGGGGTGTGGGTTGGTCTTGACCAGGAAGCCCCTCTTGGAAAAGGAGAGACCGGTTCCCGTGCCGCCAGCCCCATCTGGCTGGAGTATATGAAAAATGCCCTGGAAGGAAAACCTGTCAGAACTTTTAATGTTCCAGAGGGTATTGTTTTTGGCAAAATAGATGCCAAAACAGGTTTGCTTCCCACTGAAGAATCGGAAAAAACAGTCTTTGAATGCTTTAAGGAAGGCACCATACCCACTGAATTTAGCCCGAAATCAGATACTGCTTCTGATACTGAAGAGCTTTTTAAACAAGGGATTTAATGGGTGTTGGATATACTGAGTATTGAATCTTTATATTACAGCCGTTTTCCTTTGGTGGTGCTGTTAATCTCATTGATTTCCACCTGGTTTTCGGCTATTGCTTCATTTAAACAAAGAACGAAATCAAACCCGGGATACCGTTGCTTAATTTTTTTTAAATTGAAATTTTTATCGCCTCTCAAGCGCGATTCTGATTTTGGATGAATTGTCAGGGCCAGTTTCCGGGAGTTCAACATGTCCGGGTATTGATCAATTTTACAACAAACCGTATCATATAAAATTTGAGAAAAAACCAGATGACCAAAAGCCGGATGCCATGGACCGGCAAGCACCATTGATTTATCTTCCATGATATCAGATGCCTGCAACCCCATGCGAATGACATTAACACCGGCGTTCTTAAATATATGAAACATTTTTTTAACCGATCTTACACTCTCCTCAAGGCTCAACGGCTGATATCTGCCTTGATCATACCATTGCGCCATCAGGCTGTGTTTCAACACCACCAAAGGATAAATTCTTGCAAAATCCGGGGCAAGTTCGGCCAATTCTTTTGTACTGTCTAACAATAAAGCTTCCGTATCCCCGGGCAGCCCCACCATGACTTGAACACCAATGGTGAGAACATGTTCTTTCAACAAGTGTATGGCATTAAGGGTATCCATACGGGTATGTCCTCTTTTTGAATTTAACAGAACCTCATCATTCATTGACTGTACCCCCAATTCAACAGCAGAGACAGTATACGGTTTTATAAGATCAAGTGTTGTTGGGGTGATGGTATCCGGCCGGGTGGAAAACCTTATGCCGTCAATTTTGTTTGCATGAATATACGGTTGGACCAAATCAAGCAATTCAATGATGTTGTCGTGATCCAATCCCAGAAAATTCCCTCCGAAAAAGGCAAGTTCCACCTGTTTGCGCCTGCCTTTGTACCTGGAATATTGTGTCACAATATCATGAATAACCTTTTTATCCGGCAGTATTGATCTTTGATTGGGAATAAAACCTTGATTGGTAATAATGGTTTGATTACAGAATGCACATTGATGGGGGCATCCTGAATGGGGAATAAACACTGGAATAACAAGAGGTTTTATTGTCTGGTCCATGGTTGAGAAATCAGGTGAATCATCAAAAAAGTGTATTGTTAAAAGGCTAAATCATCAAAAATGTATTTTTTTAAGCATCTTCAGGGCTTTTTTAGCACAGTCCTGTTCTGCTGCTTTTTTTGTTTTGCCAAGACCAGTGGACTTGATACCAAAAAGGTTCAAACTAATCTCAAAAGTTTTATCATGATCAGGACCGGTTTCATTGATAACGACATATTGAGGAGTTATGCTACCATGCTCCTGAGAAAATTCTTGCAACAGACTCTTATAATCAATGATTTTTTCATTGGACAAAAGCTCGTCAAGACTGTCGCTGAAAAGATCATGAATCAGCCGGTAGGCATTATCAAATCCCCCGTCCAGATAAACGGCTGCAATTACGGCTTCAAAGGCATCGGATAATATGGAATTTTTATCAAACCCCCTGGAAAGCGCTTCTCCTTTTCCAAGCCGGATAAAACGGCCAAGATCAATGCATCTTGCCATATCTGCAAGAGCAGGTTCACTGACGAGATTGGATCTTAATTTTGACAATTCTCCTTCTTTTTTAGAAGGACTTTTTTCCATTAACAGGTGTCCAATACAAAGCCCCAGGACAGCATCTCCCAAGAACTCAAGCCGCTCGTTATCACCAGTGCAGGAATCCTGGTTTTCATTTAAATACGACCGATGGCACAATGCAGTGTTCAAAAAAGATATGTCTTTAAATGCATACCCGATATTATTTTCAAGGATGCTGACCAATGTATGTTTTTCTTTGACATATTCTTCTTTGATTGATTCCAGGCGCACAGTTAATGCTTTAAACAATGAGTATCCAATATTAAGATTATTATCTTTTCCCGTACCAATTTGGACACCTTCATTAAAATCTCCATGAAAATCTGAACCGCCTGTCATCATAAGATTCTTTTGAATTGCAAGCCGTTGGCAATACGATGTCATTGCAGCATCATGATCCGTATAATACACCTCCATGCCTTCCAGGCCATAAGCGATAAGGACATCAATAAATGTTTCCATCTGATGAGTTTTATTGAACGTCAACAGACCAGGATGCGCCAGCACAGAAATCCCGCCTGCCTGTTGAATTGTTTGAATTGCCCTTTGGCAGGATACTTTATATTTATCCACATACGCCGGCTTATCTTTGCCCAGGTACTTGTCAAAAGCTTCTTTAAAGGTTTTGACATACCCCAGCTCCTTCATCAGCTCTGCAATGTGAGGACGGCCTGTCTGTGTTGCACCAAAGTGCTGTTCAACCTGTTCGATAGTGATGCCAAACCCCAGGCTGTTTAATCTCTTGATAATCTCCGGGTTTCGTTGAGCCCTGGCCTTTTTTGCTTCATCAAGAATAGCATTGAGCTTTTTATCATAGACACTGAACCCGTATCCCAGCAAATGAATGCTTCCCAAATCTTTGAATTCAGTTGGCGGTTCACAGCTGATCTCAACCCCGGCAATAAATTCCGGATAAACGAACAAAGGATGTTTTTGGATTTCTTTGATACCGTCCAGGGTATCATGATCGGTTATAGAAATTGCCCTGACTCCGGTTTCTTTGGCCAGAGTCATAATTTCCAAAGGAGAAAATGACCCGTCTGAAGCTGTTGAATGTATATGCAGATCAATCAACGAACTATCTTGAACCGTTTACATGCCAAGAGCTTTCTCCATATCTTCTTCCCGTGTTTTACAATCAATGCATTGAGTGGTTACCGGTCTTGCCTTCAGCCGTTCAATGGAGATGTCTTCCTCACAAACCTCACATATCCCAAAAGTACCGTTTTCAACACGCGCGAGCGCTTTTTTGACTTTCTTGATCAATTTGTGTTCACGGTCGCGAATACGAAGTTCAAAGCTTCTTTCGGCTTCATGGGATGCCCTGTCCGTTGGATCGGCAAAATTTTCTTTTGGCTTGGTCATACCGGTCACAGTGGAATCTGCATGGGAAAGAAGCTCATGAAGCCTGTCATTTAAAAGATTTTTAAAAAATTCCAAATCTTCTTTTTTCATTTTATTTGCCCTTTATCTTACTTTTTATAAGAACATCCGAAGTACATTATTATACTAAAATCCATTAAAATGTAAAGAATTAAATAACACACTCAGCCGGGTGACACACCTGCCGGGATCTAATTTTTTTATTCTTCTCCGGGAATATCCAGGTTAAACAACTGGCGGGTGGCATTCAGATAAAGGGAATCATCTCTATGGTCACCGGTATTGCGTAAAAAAATAATGGGATCATGAATGGTTCTACTGGCAATGGCCCTGGTCATGCGTTTGATTGCCCTAATATCTTCTTGGGAAAGGTGCTTTAAGTGCGAAAGGGTTTTTTTACACTCAACATCAACAATGGAAGACATTTTATCGTTCAATGCCTTAATCGTGGGCACTATGGAAAGACCCTCCAGCCATTTGCGAAATTTCACAACTGCTTCTTCGACATATCTTTCCGCCTTTACAGTCTCTTTTCCCCGTTGCTCAATATTTGACTCAACAATATTCTTCAAATCATCAATGTCATAGACATAGGCATTGGAAATCGTGTTGATGTCCGGATCAATATCCCTTGGAACGGCAATATCAATGAAAAAAAGGGTCTGATGATGTCTTTTTTTCATAACCGGCTTAACCTGATCCCGGGTCATTACATAATCGGTTGCACCGGTTGAACTGATAATAATATCAACATCTTTTAACGCATCCACCCTTTCTTCAAACTGGACAGCCTGCCCATTGAATTTGCCTGCAAGGTCAACGGCATTTTTAAAGGTACGGTTGGCCACCAGAATCTGCTTGACTTTGTGTGATATCAGATGTTCCACAGCCAGTTCAGCCATTTCACCGGCACCCAGCAGCATAACACTCTTTTGGGATAAATCCGAAAAAATCTTATTGGCAAGCTCAATGGCTGCATAACTTATGGAAACCGCATTATCACCGATTCCTGTCTCTTTCCTGACTTTTTTTGCAATACTGAAAGATTTGTGCATCAAACGGTTCAGCAGCACGCTGGAAGCATTATTTTCAACAGCGACCCTATACGCCTGCTTTATCTGGCCTAAAATCTGCGGTTCCCCCACCACCATTGAATCCAGGCTTGATGCAACCCTGAACAAATGCCGGATGGCATCATCTTCCCGATAAACATATAAAGCGCTTTTAAACTCTGATATATCAATTTGTTTAAGTTGTGCAATAAGCTTGATAATTTTATCCACCTGTTCTCCGGTTTCCGGAATATAAACCACTTCCGTCCGGTTACAGGTAGAAAACACAAGCCCTTCTTTTATGTCCTTGTCCTGCTTTAAAAATTCAAGTGCGGCAATAGTCTCTTCATCAGAAAACGATAGTTTTTCCCTGAGTTCTACGGGTGCGGTTTTATGATTTGCGCCGATTAATATTATTTTTGACATTATTCTTTCTTTATGTTTGCTCTTTCTTTATTTTGTAAAGACTTGATGATGCCCGCCTATCATCATATTTACCCCAAGAAACGTAAATATGATGATAAAAAAACCGATAATGGTCATTATGGCTGATTTTCTGCCCCGCCATCCTGAATAAAGCCGAAGATGCAGTAACGCCGCATACACAAGCCAGGTTCCCACTGAAAAGACCTCTTTGGGGTCCCAGCTCCAGAATCTTCCCCAGACAAACTTTGCATACACAAAGCCTGTCACAAGCCCAATGGTGAGCAAGGCAAATCCCGTGCTTAAACAGGTATACCCGACATTATCCAGAAGATCCAATGACGGCAACCTTTTAAAAAAGAACCCCGGACTTTTTGTTTTAATCCCCTTTTCCTGCAGCAAGTATAAAATCCCTGCCCCGCATGCCAGTGCAAGGGCGGCATCGCCTGTAAAAACCAGAATAATGTGGGAATAAAACCAGAACCCTTTTAAAACATCATTTGTTTCAACCGGCACATCAGGCAGAATCAATACCATCAGCATAATGCCGGACAACAAAACAGAGACAAACACCCCGAGAATTTTAAGATCAAATTTGTACTGGAAAAACAAAAACATGCTGCCCAGAGCAAATGCCGCCATTGACAAGTTCTGGGACAAATTCAGGATGGGCACATGCCGGGTTGCCGCCGTGTAAATCACCATGCTGATCAAATGAAACGCAATGGCCGCTGTAATCAGGCGAAAGGCCGCTTTTTGATAGACTTTCTTTTGATTGAACAAAAACAACACATACCCTGCCATGCTGATAAAATAGAGTACGGTTGTTATGTGTAGCACCATTCCAGCGGTTTGAAGATTCATTCATCGCTCCTTGAAGACACTAAATCTTGATATGTATATTCTTTTCCAAGAACATCCCATAAGATTGCATTTATGTTTATTTCATCATTTGATTCAATCAGTTCAAGGATTCCCTTCCCGATAAGGGTGTGGAATACCTGTTTATGATCATCCGGGGCATGCCCCGATGATAACAGTTTTTTTCGAATATTTCCCATAAGCTGCAATAATTTTGCATACTCCGGTCCAAAATGACATTCAAGAGCCTGCCTGATTTTTTTTGCCATGGCAGGGCTTGAACCTGATGTTGAAACCGCCACCATCAGATCCCCTCTGTCCACTATCGAAGGAAGTATAAAATCACTTTTATCCGGTGCATCCGCCACATTACAAAGTATATTGAGCTTTAAAGCATCTGCTTTTATCTGCCGGTTTAAATCCGCATTATTGGTTGCAGCAAAAACAAGAAACATTCCCTTTGCATCTTTTTTTTCATATTCTTTTTTTTCAAGACAAATGCGGCTTGACTTTAAACGATCACATTCAGCTGAAAACCGGTCGCTGATAATTGTCACATTTGCCCCGCATTTTTCAAGGGTTACAGCCTTTCTTGCACCGACGGACCCTCCGCCGACAACCAGGCAGTCCTTATCTTTTATATCAAGAAATATGGGATAATACTTCATTTTTATCCTTTATATAAGCCCTTGTCTGCCAAAAAAAATTAATATATATATTGCCCCATGACATTTTTCAATATCTAAACCCATTATTTAGGACAATTGATATGATTATTGATTCACACACCCATATTTTCCCGGAAACCGTAAAACAGAACAGATCACGGTATTTTGATAATGAACCTGAATTTAAACTTCTTTATGATTCACCCAAAGCCAAAATCTGCACTATTGATGATTTAATCGAATCAATGGACACTCACAGAGTGGATATCTCGATCATTTGCGGATTCCCCTGGAGAAATCCTGAATTTGCTGTCCAAAATAATAACGTTATCATTGAGGCTGCTCAAAAATATCCTAATCAAATTAAGGGTCTGGCATGTTTTGATGCAGCGTGGGAAGGTGCGGCAAATGAAACCCGACGATGTATTGATGCAGGTCTTTGTGGAGCAGGAGAACTGGCTTTCTATCTTTCCGGGATTGACAAAGCAGCATTAAAAGCTCTTGATCCTGTCATGGCCGAATTAAGGGATAACGGCAACCTGCCCTGCATGATCCACACAAATGAACCTGTGGGACATTATTATCCCGGCAAAACCCCCATTACCCTGGAGCAGATCTACACGCTTGCCAAAACCTTTCCGGACAATAAGATCATACTTGCCCACTGGGGCGGTGGAATCTTATTTTATAATACCATGAAAAAAGAGACAAAAGCCGCTTTTAAAAATATCTGGTATGACACTGCAGCTTCACCGTATTTATATGATTCACAAATCTATAATATTGCAGTTGATGCGGGAGTTGCCGACAAAGTTCTTCTGGGCACTGATTTTCCTCTCCTGACACCTGCCAGGTATTATAAGGATATTGACAACTCCACTATCAATGAAATCCAAAAAGAACAGATACTGGGAAAGAATGCAGCCCTTCTATATGGATTAATATGAGGTGAGCCTGAAAAACTGCTGCACCGCCATGGTCTATTTCATTGGACCATTTCATTGATACTTTTCATTTGAAATTGACAATTAAAATTTAAGATACATCTTAAAATAACCCTTACGCCTATCGGCATAACAAAACAGGAGACACGGTTGGGAAAATGCAAGAGCCATCCGCATCGGGAAACTTCTTACCGATGTGCAAAATATGATATCTATCTTTGCCGGGAATGCCTTGAATGCAAAGACCCGAAACTTTACTGCAAACACAGGGCTTCATGCCCTATCCATTTTATCACGGAAAAAGGGTTTGGCCCGGAGGATTGATTTAAATGAAAAAAGATACGCACAATTTTATTCAAGAATATAAAGGCCTGGGAGCTTTGGGTCTTGACCGGGAAACAGATGAGGAAACCATAATGTTTTATCTTCAAAAATTTTCTGAAGATTCTTTTTTAAAAGCATTTATCCCAAGATTGTCAGACCATGAATTAGAAGAGATATACCTGTTCATTAACAATAAATTGAAGCAGCATATTTGTGAAGATGAATATCATGATCTTTTTTTAAAAGACAGGTAGGTGGGTGCTGTATTTTAGGTTTTGGGTATTGTATTTTGGGTAAGCTTTGGTTTTTATTGGTAAGTTCTTTGCTTTTTATCTGTATTCTTAAGCATTTTTATTGACTATTGGCCATTTTTGACATATTTCCCTACTATTCTAGTAGGCAATTTAATCCCAAAATTTAATTACTTAAGAATAAGGAGAGTTAAAAATGATTAAAAAGAAAATTTTTATTAATTTGTTAGCAGTCGCTTTTGTCATGACCCTGGCATTCAGCGCACAGGCTCAAAATAAGAGCCTGATGATGGCAACCACCACCAGCACCGACAACACAGGACTTCTGGACTATCTGATCCCTCATTTTGAAAAAGAAACCGGCATAGCCCTGAAATGGACTGCCACGGGAACCGGCAAGGCATTAAAGCTGGGCCAGAACTGTGATGTTGATGTGCTGCTGGTTCACGCACCGCCCGCAGAAAAAAAATACATTGAAAACGGATATGGAAAAGACAGAAGACAGGTCATGTACAATGACTTTGTCATCATTGGACCTGAAACCGATCCGGCAGGGATTAAAGGCAAAAGCATCTCTGATGCCTTGAATGCGGTCAAAAGCAAACAAGCCGTGTTCATGAGCCGGGGGGATGATTCCGGCACCAACAAAAAAGAAAAACTTTTATGGAAAAATGCCGGTATTGCACTGCCTGACAAAGAAAAATGGTATGTGCAGACAGGACAGGGAATGCTGTCAACCATCCATATTGCCCAGGAAAGAGAAGGGTATACCATGACGGACCGAGGCACATACATCAAATACCAGTCCCAGAAAGGCGGTAATGCCCCTTTAAAAGTCCTGGTGGAAGGGGATCAAATCCTGTTGAACCAATACAGCGTATTAACACTTGCCCCTGAAAACTGCCCCAAAGCAAAATATGACCTGGCACTCCAATTCTCGGACTGGATGGCTTCACAAAACGCTCAGGATCTGATCAAAAACTTCAGACTGCTTGGACAAAAGCTGTTTATACCCAACGCAAAATAGTTTAAAGGACTTTATGGATTTTATTGTTGCAGGCTTTATCAAAGCCATCGAGCTTCTGGTAAGCGGCGACAGCTCAACCTGGACTGCAGTCTGGGCCACGTTACAAGTATCCACCTGCTCCATGCTG
Source organism: Desulfobacula phenolica (assembly GCF_900105645.1). Classification (NCBI taxonomy): domain Bacteria; kingdom Pseudomonadati; phylum Thermodesulfobacteriota; class Desulfobacteria; order Desulfobacterales; family Desulfobacteraceae; genus Desulfobacula; species Desulfobacula phenolica. The sequence continues at coordinate 287,502 of NZ_FNLL01000004.1, forward strand.
CTCAGCATGGGAGCAGGTCTGCCCTTTGGGTTTGTTCTCGGATATTTTGACTTTAAAGGGAAAAAACATTTAAGAACACTGCTGGATACAATGCTGGCGCTTCCAACCGTTTTTGTGGGCCTTGCAGTTTATGCAGTCATCTCCCGCCAGGGACCTTTGGGTGAACTGGGACTGCTGTTCACACTCACAGGGATTGCAGTCGGCCAGACCATCCTTGCCTTCCCCATTGTCGCAGCCATTACAGCGTCTACCATTGAGAACATTGACCAGGACCTTAAATTGACCCTTGTCTCTTTAGGGGCAGGCAAACGCCATATCATGGCCACCTGTCTTTGGGAAGTGAGGTACGGCATCCTGGCAGCCTCCGTCACAGCCTATGGCAGGGTATTGACAGAAGTCGGCATTTCCATGATGGTGGGCGGCAATATCAAGTACCACACCAGAACTGTAACCACGGCCATTGCCCTTGAAACCAACAAGGGAATGTTTGCCGACGGCATTGCCTTAGGACTTGTGCTGATCACCATTGCCTTTATTGTGAATCTATTGCTCTCTTTTTTAAGGAAACAATGAAAACATCCCATCCGTCATACCATTTGAAAAATATCCGACACTATTACGGCAGCAAAAAAGTGCTGGATATTGATGACCTTAAAATCAAGACCGGGTCAATTACAGGATTGCTCGGACCCAACGGCAGCGGCAAAAGCACTCTTTTAAAATTATTGGCCTTTGCAGGCAAACCAACCTATGGACAAATCTTTTACAAAGGCCGCCCCGAAGTTCCCTTTTCACCCGGCATCCGCTCAAAGGTAACCCTTTTGACACAGAAGCCCTACTTGCTAAAAAGAACAGTGTTTGACAATATTGCCTATGGATTAAAAATCAGGAACGACAAAACAAACCTTGAACAAAGGATCAAAGAAGCCCTTTTAAATGTCGGACTTGATTATCAGAGCTTTGCTCCCAGAAAATGGCACGAATTGTCAGGGGGAGAGGCTCAAAGGGTGGCCATGGCTGCCAGACTCATCCTGAAACCTGAAATACTGCTCCTTGATGAACCCATTGCAAGCGTTGACACAAAAAGTGCCAAACTTATCCGCAAGGCCTCATTAAACGCCCGGAAAAACTGGGGAACAACTCTTGTTATTGCAAGCCATGATCTGCAATGGCTTTACTCTATCAGCGACATACAACTGGCCATTTTCAGAGGCACTGTTTTTTCTACGGGCATGGAAAATATTCTGACAGGACCGTTTGAAAAATCAGATCCAAAAACCTTGGTAAAAATTCTTGGAGACGGTCAGCGCATAATATTAAAAGCCCCTGACCGGCATTCCGACACCGCTTTGATCAGAAAAAAAAATATTTGTATTGACCTTGAAAAACAATCCGGAGCAAGTATGGGTAAGCAACCGGACAAAGGCAATAGATCTGACAAAGACAATAAATTGTCCGGCCATATAGCTTCCATGCTTCTGGAAAAAAAAAGCGGCCATATCATGGTAGCAATCTCTATTCACGACATTTCATTTACACTCAGACTTGCTCCCGATCAAACAAGAAAAATGGATCTGTATCCCGGCAAAAGCATTGTTCTCAAATTTCACTCAAAAAATACCGAATGGCTGTAGCCAATGACAATCCCGACCTTTTGTTCATGAGTTACCCGGTTTAAGCACAATAAAAAACAACTTTCCGTATACATTCATATGACCTGCAGCAAATTCTGCATAAGAACTGTTTCCACAAAAGATATCCGCTCTGGCAGGACCTTTAATGGCACCTCCCGTATCCTGGTTCAACACAAAAAAAGAGGCTTTTTTCCAATCCTTTACATACATGTTCTTGACAGCCCCGTCCTTTACAAGATTGAAATTTGTTTTATCCGGCAGTTGGGTCCGGGCAAAACACAAAGCCCCTTTGGGAAAAAGCCTGCTGTCTGTTGCAATGGATCGCAAGGCTGTAACATCGACTCCCAGACTGCCATAGGGACCGCCCTCTTCTCGTTGAAAAAACACAAAACTCTTGTTTTCGTGCAACACTTCATCCATTCTTTTTGGATGCTGTTCAAGCCAGGTTCGAATGGCCTGCATGGACATATTTTCTTTTAAAATTTCATTTTTTTCAATCAGATACCGTCCAATTGATTTGTATGCATTTCCATTGCTGCAGGCATAATGCACCCGTACCATATCCCCCTGGCCCAGATCAATTCTTCCGGAACCCTGAATTTCCAGAAAAAACCTGTCCACACGGCTTTTCAGCCAGACAATTGGCTCGGATTCAACATCAAACCCTTTCAGAGAATTAATTTGCGCCCTTGAATAATAGGGCACAACTTTCTTTGTTGAATCATTTACCCTTGCCACCAGACGTTTGTGACCTTTATACTTATCTGAAAACGCTGACAAATCAATTTCCAGCAAATCTTTAGGCCTGGAATAAAGGCAAAAAGGATAATCATCTTTTTTCTCAAGACTTCCCTCATAGGTCGGCTCAAAATACCCGGTAAACAGCACGTCACCGTCCTCATTGCCGGCGGCTTCATAAACAATAAACAAAGACCGGATAAATTCATCCAATTCATTGGCTGAAGGATTTTTTAACAAAAAAGCCTTGATGGTTTCCAGAGACTCAATCATATGGGCGGCCGTGTATGCATCTTTTCCATACTGAAATTTTCTTTCCAGGGGAATTCTTTTAAAATACACAAGGCTGTGATCAATTGAATCCACAAGATCCTGAAAATCCAGACTGCCTGTCAACACCGAACTGTCCACAAATACCGAACTGTCCTTAAAACCCAGACTGTCCGTAAACACAGGATAGGTATTAGGTTTCAATTTCTTCAATGAATTAAACCGTGTAATTTTTTCTCTGACTTTTGGCTGGCATCCGCAAAAAAAACCGGCCATGATGATGATAACCATAAACACCAGAATAAGTTTAAACGCCGTATTATTTATCATTTTGATACCGATTGTTAAATTCTCTGGCAAACATTTTGGAATATACTATTTTTTGCAAATCATCCATGGATTGAGAAGACACATCAAGGTTCTCCAGCTTTCTGGCAGTTGACATTACCCTTGTCTCCATTGCCCCCACCGTTGTATTGTAAGTTGACACACACTTTTCAATATCCTTTCCAAGGCGGTTGATATTGCCGGTCATGCTGCAAATCCTTGAAAACAGCTCAACCCCGAGTGACCTTATCTCTTCTGCATTTTCATAGCTTTTTTTCTGTTTCCAGGAATAGGAAACCGCCTTTAAAAGTGCAATGAGAGTCGTAGGAGTGGCAAGAACTACACCCTTTTCAATCCCTTTTTCAATCATTTCCGGGTAAGCTGTTAAGGCTGCACTGAAAAAATTTTCCCCTGGAATAAACAACACCACAAACTCAGGAGTCGGAGAAATATGTTGAAAATAATTTTTGGATGAAAGGGCAGTGATATGCATCATCACCTGACGCGCATGATCTTTCATCCGGGCTTTTCTCTCTTTTTCACCAGAAGCTTCAAGAGCATCCAGATAGGCCATCAAAGGAACCTTGGAATCAATAACAATCTTACGGTTTTCCGGCAGGGTGACAACCATATCCGGCCTTACAGAACCTTTCCCCCCCCCTGTGGAAACCTGTTCGTCAAAATCACAGTGATCTGTCATCCCGGCCAGTTCAGCCACCCGCTTCAAGGTGATCTCCCCCCACCGTCCCCTTACATGGGGAACTCTTAATGCCTTTACAAGATTTCCGGTTTCAATGTGAAGCAGGGCCTGGTGGCGACCCATTTCCATGAGTTTTTCCGTGATCGCCCCATAGGCCTTTTCCCTGTCTTTTTCCATGGAATTGAGATGGGCTTCATACTTATCAAGGGTCTGCCGGACAGGATCAACCGTCCTTAAAATCTCGTTTCCCTTGATATCAAAATCTTTTTTAGCCTCTTTCACATAAGAAGAAAAATATTTGTCGGCAAGGGCCATAAATTGGGCGGAATTATCAAACAAAGCCTCATTGGACAATTTTTTCAAATTTTTAGAAAAAAACAGAACCCCTGATTTTGCCAGAACCGCACATAAAACAACGCCAAAAAAGAAACCAATGCCAAGATACAACAGATTTTCAGGGGTCATAACACTATTTTGCATTATTTTTAACTATTTTAACTACTTGAAACATTCGAAGCATTTGAAACATTTGCAGTATAGGTTCCGCTTTTTCCCCCGGATTTGGATTTCAGATAAATATCAGATATTTTCATGGACCTGTCATAGGATTTGCACATGTCATAAATGGTCAGGGCAGCAACGGAAACCGCTGTCAATGCTTCCATTTCCACACCGGTTTTTCCACTCAAAGATACTTCCGCCTCAATATCAATGGCACTGTTTTGCGTATCAAAGGAAAAATCAACCCTGGCATGGGTGATATTTAAAGGATGGCACATGGGAATCAGGTCTGATGTTTTTTTTGCCGCCATGACCCCTGCAATTCTTGCGGCTTCAAGCACATTACCCTTTTTCACTTTTTCATCCATTATCCTGTCAAGAGTATCTGATTCCATGAAAATTTTGCCGGCAACCACGGCAACTCTTTTGGTTTCAAACTTATCTCCCACATCTACCATTCTAACCCTGCCATCCTTATCAAGATGCGTAAAATCTGTCATTTTATTTTTTTGCCTGTTTATAATATTGTTTTTTGCTCGTAACTTCAGCTTTGATCAAATTGAGTGTATCAGTCAATGATCCAAGCACATTCTCTCTGATGTCGCCTGCAACCACAAGAAACATGACATCATCACCGACCGCAAGGGATTTGCCCTCATTGATATGCACCAGGATCTCAATAATCCCCGGTCTTTTTTTCTGTTCGCTGAGAATCTGGTCAAGCCTTTCATGGTCCACAGTAAGCTCAAGCCCGGTGACTTCATCACCTTCCCGCGAGGTTCCCCTGACCACACCGTTATGGCATAAAATCATCCCGGCCTTATGGTAATCCGGGTGTTGTTTTATCTGTTCCATCATTGTTGTAATATTCATGTTTTTCTCCTTTTTTTTGCCCTGTTTTTATGGGCGATTACCTTGGCAGCCGCAAGATCATCGGGTGTATTGACATTAAATATAAAGCGCATTTCCGGGTCCAGTGCTTTTAATTGTTCTACGGGAATTTCTTTAACCTTTTTTTTTCTGAAAAAATTTTTAATCATGAAGATATTTTTTGCAAGATTATTTTCTATCAGGGGAATACACTCTTTTGAATACACGGCTGACAAAGTTTCAAGCCCGTCATCCGTCCTGGGAAGAATCACTTCATACCCTGGTTCTATCTGACCCACAATATGCTCAATCACAGACTGTTTAACAAAAGGGGTGTCACAAGCCGTCACATAAGCATATGGACAGGACGCATAAAAAAGACCTGCGTGAAGACCTGCCAGAGCGCATTGAGAAGGAATAATATCCGTCACCACGGTCATGTCCCAGCCGGCAAACTCTTCAGGCTCATTTACCACGATAATGATCTCTTGAAACAAATCTGAAAACATGCCGTAAATATTTTCAAGAATCATTGAATCCCCGATTTTGCGAAAAGTCTTTTTTTTTCCGGGAAGCCGGCTGTTTTTCCCACCGGCCAGTATCACACCTGTACAGTCAAATTTCATTCACACCTGTCCTGCCAAAAATTAAATGTTTATTTTGTAAAAGATTATAGCAACTCAAACTTAAAATCAAGGTATTGCCCGCTATAAAAAAAGATGATACAGATTCTAAACACATATTAAGTCAAGGGAAGGTTAATATATGAAAAAAAAAACCATTCTGAGTGATCAGGATTTCAAACGAATCATCACAAGAATAGCTTATGAGATCATAGAAAAACATAAAGGGACAAAAAACCTTGCCCTTGTAGGAATCCAGACAAGAGGGGATTTTCTGGCCAAACGGCTGGCAGATCAAATCCAGAAGATAGAAAATGTAACCCTGCCGGTGGGCAGCATGGATATCAACATGTACCGGGACGACTGGACAAAAATCAGCCGCCAGCCCATTGTACGGCCGTCCAAAATTCCTTTTTGCGTGGATGACATGGACATAATTCTTGTGGATGATGTACTGTTTACCGGCAGGACCATCAGAGCTGCCATGGATGCGTTGATGGACTTTGGCAGACCGTCCCGCATTGAGCTTGCCATTCTGGTGGACCGGGGACACAGAGAACTTCCCATCCAGGCCGATTACAAAGGGATATCCATAGGCACCGAACACCAGGACATGATCAATGTCATGGTTTTGGAACATGACAACCAGGATATGGTATATATTGAACAGGATTAAAAATGAGTACACATTTACACAAAAAAGATGCACCAAATCATATTAAAATTGCCGTAATTTCAGTATCAACCACACGGGGTCTGTCTGAGGACAAGTCAGGTGCATGGATAAAAAAGCAGGCAAAAAAAGAGGGCCATGAAGTGGTGATTCATCAGGTAGTTACCGATGAGATTGAAGCCATCAGGGAATTAACCGAACATATCACCCAGAAAATCTGCCCGGATGCAATCATCATGTCGGGCGGAACCGGTATCAGCCCCAAAGATGTTACCATCGAAGCTGTCAAGCCTTTGTTTAAAAAAGAACTTACCGCGTTCGGACCTCTTTTTGCCCAGCTGAGTTTTGAAGAGATTGATTCAGCCGCCATTCTCTCCAGGGCCACTGCGGGAATCATACAACAATCCATTGTATTTTGCATGCCGGGCAGTATCAAGGCCTGTAAACTTGCCTGTAATGAACTGATCTTCCCTGAACTTGGACACTTGCTCAAACATATTAAGGAATAAAAAAATGAAAGAAATTAATGACTTTATTGAAAACTGGAATGAAACTAAAACAAAAACCAGACAGGCGTTTATCGAATTATATGACCACTTGAAAACACTTGAGGATACCACCCTGGAATTTAATGCACGCCCAAAGGTCAGCTACTCTCTTCGTCCACGGCACAACAGCCAGAAAAACCGCTCCCTGTTTGCCATGGTGGATGTCATTGATGATGATCCCGATGAACGCTGGCTGTCCGTATGTTTTTACGGAGAGATGATTACAGACCCTGACGAGACCGGCGACCTCATCCCCGAAGGACTGCTGGGTGAAGACGGGTATTGCTTTGACCTCTATGAATACGATGCAGATGAAATCCAATACCTGAAAAAAAGACTGTCCCAGGCCTATGAGAATGCAAAAGAGTAATACCTGATAAAAAATTAAATCTGGCAAAAAAAATGAACCCTGATCCATTGGTCAATCTTCTTGTTTCCCAAGAACAGCGATCCGTTTTAAAAAAGCTGTCATCTTCCATGCCGGATGTTATTTTAAATGACCGGCAGATCTGTGATTTTGAACTGCTTGCAACAGGCGTGTTCTCTCCTTTAAAAGGTTTTATGAAACAGATTGATTATGAATCCGTTCTGGACCGCATGCGCCTGGAATCCAAAGAGCTATGGCCGATTCCCATCTGCCTGGATATTCAGGACAGCCTTGCGTGTACCCTTGAAACCGGACAGTCTGTGGCCTTGAGAGACCCGGAAGGATTTCTTCTGGGCATCATGAACATCGAAGACATCTGGCCTCTGGACATGGAAAAAGAAGCCCTTGCCATATACGGTACCCAGGACAAATACCACCCCGGCGTTGACTATCTTTACAACAAATCCGGCAAAACCTATATCGGTGGTGAAATACAGGCCGTAAACCTTCCAATCCACTCGGATTTTAAACAGATCAGAAACACCCCGGCAGAAGTGCAAAAAACATTTGCAAAACTTGGATGGAAACGTATCGTGGGTTTCCAGACCCGGCAGCCAATCCACCGGCCCCAGTTTGAGATGACCATACAGGCCATGCAGAAAGCCCGTGCCAATCTGTTGTTACTACCCATCGCAGGGGTTACAAAACCGGGAGATTTTGACCATTTTACCCGCATGCGGTGCTACCAGAAAGTGGCGGCTCACTATCCTCCCGACACCTATGTTCTCAACCTGCTGCCCCTGGCCATGAGGATGGCAGGCCCCAGGGAAGCAATCCTCCACATGATCATCGGGAAGAATTTTGGCTGCACCCATTTTGTGATTGGCCACGACCATGCCTCCCCGGGCAATGACAGCGACAACACCCCGTTTTATAAATATGACGAGGCCATAGAATTGACAAGAGAAATCACCAGAGAACTGAATGTTGAGACCGTCACATTCAAAGAGATGGTCTATCTTCCCTTTGAAGATGAATACAAAATTGCAGGCCAGGTCCCGGAGAATGTGGACACCATTTCCTTTAACGGAACCGATATCCAGAAAAGAATCAGGAACGGCAAACGAGTGCCGGACTGGGCCACATTTCCTGAAGTGATCCAGGAGCTTCAAAAGTCCTATCCCCCTCCGTCAAAACAGGGGTTGACCATATTTTGCACCGGACTGTCAGGCGCGGGCAAATCCACCATTGCCAAGATTCTTTATTCAAAATTTCTTGAAATCGGAACAAGACCGGTCACTCTTCTGGACGGGGATATTGTCCGAAGAAACCTTTCTTCTGAACTCAACTTTTCCAAGGAACACCGGGACATCAACGTCAACCGAATCGGGTTTGTGGCAGCGGAAATCACCAAAAACAGGGGCGTTGCCATCTGCGCTCCCATAGCACCCTATGAAAAAACCCGAACCCGGATCAGAAAATCCATTGAAGCCCATGGCGGGTTTTTTGAAGTCCATGTTGCAACCCCCATCACCGAATGTGAAAAACGGGATAGAAAAGGCATGTATGCAAAAGCAAGAGCCGGACTTTTAAAAGGCTTTACCGGTGTTGATGACCCTTACGAAGATCCAACCAACCCTGAACTTCGAATTGACACCACAAGCCTGACACCGGATGAAGCTGCCCAGCAAGTAATGCTCTTTATCAGCCGGAAAGGGTTTATTTAAAACTATCTAAAAAAAAGCTTCATTAAAGAAAAAACTTGGAATAAAATCAATAATACGCCCTTTTGGTGCCTGGTAAAACAACCTGATCTGCGAATCAGACAGAAAACCTGATATTCAAAATATCCCCATCTTCAACAACATAGTCTTTGCCTTCAATATAAATTTTACCACCCTTCTTGAGTTCCGCTTCGCTGCCGGCATCCATAAGATCATCATATTTAAATACTTCGGCACGGATAAAGCCGCGTTCAAGATCGGAATGAATTACCCCTGCAGCCCTGGGGGCTCTTGAGCCGTTCCTGACAAGCCACTGGCGGACTTCATCCTTTCCAACGGTAAAAAAGGAAATCAGGTTCAAAGATTTAAGACATAATTTTGTAAGACTTTCAAGCGCGGTCACTTTAATACCAAGATCCTGAAGAAACTCATCTTTTTCTTCCTGGGTATCCAGACCGGCAATCTCGGCCTCAACCTTTGCAGAGACCAGCATTACTTCTATCTGCTTGGCTTCACAACTTGGCGCAAAAGCCGACAGCAGCTGCTCGTTTTCAAGATCATCTTCAGACACATTAACAGCAATAACCAGTTTTTTGCGTGTGATAAACGGATAACTTCTGATCATCTTTTCTTCATCTTCCGTCAGTTCAAGCAGCCGTAACGGTTTTTCCTCTTCAAGAAAATCCTTTAGCTTTTTCATGAGTACAAGTTCTTTTTGCTGATCTTCATCCTTTATCTTTTTAACCATTGCCTCAAGGCGTTCAATTCGTTTTTCAACAAATATCTGGTCATGCATGATAAGCTCGGAATTGACCGTTTCAAAATCTCTTACAGCATCCACAGAGCCTTGGGCATGGTAGATGGCATCATCTTCAAAGGCCCTGACCACATGGCAGATGGCATCCATGTCAGCGATATCCCTGAAAATTTCTCCCTTTGAGATGGTTTCAGCTTCCATTTTTGGAAGCAGAACAAGATCAATCCTGGCCCTGACATTTTTTTTGGGTTCGTACATATCAACCAGGTGATTGAATCTTGAATCAAGAATATCTGCAGCGCCGGGCACTGGTTTAAATGCCTTTGACGGTTCTTTAATCTCATTTCCCGTTAAAATATGAAACAGTGTTTTTTTGCCTGTCTGGGGCAGGCCGATAATTCCAACCTTCATGGGGTAAGCGGTATCCTTTTTTAAATTTAAATTTTACTTCACATTCAGGGGGCAGGTTACGGAAGCCTGATCTGCTGCTTTTCCAAATCTTTATTCTGCCGGTATAAAATAGCAACATGCCCGATCATACCTGCAATATGGGATTGAGTGGCTTTTGCAATCTCATTTATCAAAGAATTTTTCTGATCCTTTTCTTTGAAATCATTAAATTTCACTTTGATAAGTTCGGTTGCTTCAAGGGCCTGATCAATTTCTGCGATAAGTGTTTGTGTAATGCCTTTTTGACCGATAAACGCAGATGGGTTCAGATTGTGAGCAAGCCCCCGTAAATATTTTTTCTGTGATCCCTTTAATTCTTTCAAATTCATATCCTTAATCTGTTTGTTTTGTAAGCTGTTATCATACCATAGAAAAAAAAAGATTTATAGTTCAGGGAATGCTGATCCGAATAAATTCTTCTTCCATTTTATTTCGAAGCGTTTTGATTTCCTTCAAAACCTGATCAAAACGTTTCTTCATCTTTTGATCATAAAGTGCCAGATATTTTTTCTGGGCAGGACAAAAATACCAGGTACAGACAAAAGGACGATCAAGCCTTGAAAGAGTGCATCCATTTTCGGAAAACCAGCAGCAGGATTTTCTTTTATTCTTTTGGATTTTCTTTGAAATCTGTGATTCAGGAAATGTATTCCGGCCAAAATAAATATACAGCAGATCTTTCAAATCATACCATATGGTCGCTCTTAAACAGCATATATCCTTACACTGCACACAGGTTTGCGAGCAAACCATGTCTATGGCTTCTGATATTTTTTCAAATTTCTGCCGGATTTTGACGGCCATATCAGAGACACTCTCAAGTTTACCCCCGTATAATCCGTCAATTTTTTTTATGGAAATAAAAACCTGGCTCCATTCATCATTTGAGGACCAGGGGATAGTGGCATGACCTTTCATTTTCGAGTACATTCTCCGTTTTAACCATTGCTGCCGATAACTTACTGCCGGCAGATTGACGATCTTTTTTTCACAACACCCCTGACAACTCAAAGCTTTCAGACTGGTTAATGGTATGGATAAATCGTTTTAACAGCTCCTTGTTAAAACAATGTGACATGCCCTTATCTCTTAATTTCATGCGGACTTCCACTCTTTTTTTTGCTTCTTCTTCAATAATTTCTTTTTCTCTCAACCGCCTTAGCTTGATATCATAATCATCCCTGACAATTGCTGTTAGAGGTGTTTTTTTATTTTCAACCGCCTCTTTTTCAAATTTTTTAAGGGTATCAAGGTAGGGATTTTCCCCGATCATGATTTTTAATGCTTCAAAAGGGGTCTTGGATTCCTTATAATGCCGTTTTGAAGTCAGGGCGTCAAACACATCTACAATGTGGCAGACTTTTGCGATCAAGGGGATATTATCGCAGCCTAACCCGCTTGGATAGCCACTGCCGTCTTCATTCTCATGATGATACAAAATCGCCTGCATGGAAAATTTTGAAAGCCCCGTATCAAACAGAAGACTGGCAGAATATGCGGTATGGCACTGAATGATAATATATTCAAGATTATCGAGTTTTCCTTTTTTACTCAGTACATTTTGGGGAATTTTTATTTTCCCGATATCATGAAGAAAGCCTGCTACGGCAGCCTGCAACAGCAATTCCTTTAATTCAGGCCCCCTTTGAACACCAAACAATTCCCTGTTGGCATTGATAAAGGTTGCCATCAGCCAACCCACCTTTATGGAATGCAAGTGGGTTTCATAGTCGTGTCCGATTAAATCTGCAATTCCGTTTAATGAATTAATATCAGATATAAACTCTATGGCCTGTGAAAGAAGTCGCTGGACATTATCGATCGACTTTTTAAAATCTTTGGTAATGGTAAAATTGGTTTTAAAGCATTCTTTTACAACATCGGTTGACAAATCAATCAATGTTTCTGTCTTTTTTGCAATATCAATTTCATCATGTTTTAAAAAGTATGCCAGGTTGTTGTTCAGGTATTCATTATAAATTTTCAATTGTTTTTTATGAATATAGACTTTTTTCCAGAATCTTAATAATTCCATGAGCCTTTGTCTTGGAATAGAGTATGAATCTACAAGAAGACATCGGAATCTAAACCCTTGAGTCCCGCAGGATTGTTTTTCATAAATTGAAAAATCAATCAGATTTTCCGGATTTATGGATAAAGGGTCAATTTCATGAAATGCTGTTCCATCGTTGAAATACTCAATTTGTAAATCCAAATTTTAATTACTCCCAAAAATATCAAAATAACTGAAAGCTCTCTGGACTGCATCAAAAGCCGGAATGCCTCAAATGATAGTGGATAGCACTAACGCCTATGGCAGATTGACCTGGCACAACAAAAAATGAAAGAAATCCGATTTCAACAGGTTAGAAGTTCTTTCATATAAAAAACTTCTGAAACACCGATACAACACAGCTAATTATCGGCATTTATCTAACTATTGGCATTCCATATGTCAATAGTTATTTCCCACACAGCGTAAAGATCAAGGATACATTCATATTGACAATATTAACACCATAACTTATCGTTGACAGTTGATAAACGATATTAAAAAAACGTCTTAAAAACCCGTGGAGAACCCAATGAAAACATCAGGAGAATGCGACTGTAATGAACAACCGTTTCAGAAAAGCCTGAACATATCAAGCTTTGGGGTTCATATCATGTCCTCAATGGAGGTGGTCACGTCAGCATGTTCGAGTGAGATGTCCAACCCTGAAAAAAATCACGAAAAACCCGGGTTTAAGCTGTGTTCCTATGTGTATAAATTTATTCAAACCGATGCAGGCCCCATTCCCATCATCAAATCAAGGCTTGGAAAAAAAGACCTTTTTTCAACATTTTATGTCAGGTGCGGCATTAACCGGCATAAATACACAGTGAGTCCCGGACTTTACGGCATTGGCAACCCGGATAAACATTCCGAGGTTCTGGTAACGGCAAATTTCAAATTGACCTTTGATCACTTAAGACAGAAATTGCCCGGCATCAATGCATGGATACTGGTATTGAATACAAACGGGATAAATGTCTGGTGCGCAGCAGGAAAAGGCACCTTTTCAACCCGGGAACTTGCAAACAAAATTAAAGATGCGTCCCTTGAAAAAATAGTGGATCACAAAAGGATCATTGTCCCTCAATTAGGCGCAATCGGCGTATCGGCAAGAGACGTTAAAAAACTGTCCGGGTTCAGGGTAGTCTATGGTCCCGTCCGGGCAAACGACATCTCGGCTTTTTTAAAAAACAACAAAAAAGCGGAAAAAAAAATGAGACAGGTCACCTTTACCCTGTATGAACGGTTTATCCTGACACCTGTTGAAGTTCAAATGATCCTGAAACCGGCATTAATAACAGCACTTGTCCTGTTCATCCTTTCAGGTTTCGGACCGGGCATATTTTCTTTGTCCGGGGCGGTTGAAAGAGGTGCTTTTTGCGTTGCCGCACTTTTAACCGGAATAATTTCAGGAGCATTTATCACCCCGGTACTGCTGCCCTTTATTCCATTCCGGCATTTTGCGCTCAAAGGAATTATTACCGGAAGCCTATCCGCTCTGCTCCTTCTGATGTTCACAGCATCTGCCTTTAATGGAACAACCGGCTTGTCGGCACTGTTTTTGTTCATCGTGACTGTCAGCTCTTACCTGGCCATGAATTTTACAGGTGCCACACCGTTCACATCCCCCTCAGGAGTGGAAAAAGAGATGAAACTCTTCATCCCGGTTCAATTGGCAATCCTTGTTATTGCATCAGGGCTGTGGATTTTTTCCGCTTTTTAGGTAATCATATTAAGGATCTGACCATGAAAGAGCTAAGATATCTGGATGATGTATCAACCCTGGCACTCAATGACGAAAAATGTATCGGCTGCAGTTTGTGTACCCAGGTGTGTCCTCATGCTGTTTTTAAAATGAGAAACGACAAAGCCCATATTGTTGATTTCAATGCCTGCATGGAATGCGGTGCATGTGTTAACAATTGCCCTTCCGGGGCCATCGCAGTCAGTCCGGGTGTGGGCTGAGCCGCCTATATTATCCAGGTCTGGATAAAAGGAAAAGAAAATGCATCCTGTGGCGACGGGTGCTGCTGATATTGATAGTTTCAACACCCGTCGTGTGCATTTGATTTGTGCGTACGACCGTTATTCGGCTGAATTGATATAGTCTTCAATCCCCTTGCCAAGAGTGTCAATCATATCGCAAAAACGCTTCTCATCCGGCTCCAGAAGAGTCATCCTGAACCCTTGCAGATCCGTATTAAAAGATGAAAGAGGAACCAGGCAAATGCCGGTTGCACCCAACAGGTAATAAACAAACCGTTTATCAGGATTTATTTTCGGGTCATCAATGAGGTTTTCAATCAGGCTGCGGACCGACGGATTTGAAATAGGCAGCGATTGCCTGCCATTCACTTTTCCGTCCTTAAACACGATGCTCATATAAAAAGCACCGTCAGTTCTGTTGACTAAAATACCGGGAATCTTCTTTAATCTTTTGTAGGCAATTCCGGAAAATCTCTCATAGCGCAACCGTCTTTCTCCCAAGTGAGCCTGAAACTTTGGGTGCTGAACAATGTGGGGAAAAGCTTTCTGGGGCAAGGTGGTTGAGCAGACCTCCACCATTTTTGCACCGACTATGGTTTGAATATAGGTGCTGAACTCAGGTTTGTTACGGGCATTATACACTTCGATCCAGCCGCATCTGGAACCCGGCCAGGGCAGTTCCTTTGAAATTCCCTTCATGGAGATAGCCGGAACATCACCGATAACGGCAGCCAGGGGCTTGGACTTTTTACCATTATAAATAAGGTTCTGATAAATTTCATCAGCAATAATAAAAAGGTTGAACTCTTCAGCAATGGCTACAATAGCTTTGAGTATGCTCTCCGGAAAAACCGTTCCTGTGGGATTGTCCGGGTTGATCAGAAGGATTCCTGCTACGGCAGGATTATACTTGACCCTGCGCCTGAGTTCATCAATATCCGGGAACCAGTTGTTGTTGGGGTCAAGAGGATAACACACCGGGGGGAGACCGGCGTGGGCAGCTTCAGATGAAGAGTGGGTAGTGTAGGTGGGTGACGGGGTGATCACCCGGGCTGTCCGGCGCAAAAAACCATAAACTTTGGTTATGGCATCTCCCAGGCCGTTGAAAAAGATAATGTCATCCGGGGTGATTCGGCAATGGCCGTTGCTGTTGTTCATGTCAACCAGAAATTGCCGGGTTTCAAGCAGGCCCTGGGATGGACAATAACCGTAGCATTCGTCCTCCATGACAAGTTTGGAAACAATCTGCTTCATCCATATCGGGACCTTTTCTCCTTTTGCCACTGGATCTCCGATATTTTCCAGATAGACCTCTACTCCCATCTCCTTGAGCTTGTCAGCCACCCGGATGATATTTCTGATCTCGTAGGTTAACTCTTGTGCGCCGATATGTACAATTCTTGTTCTCATTGGAGAAGATCCTTTGTTCAGGTGTTAAAATAAAAAAAGGGCTGCAACAGGCTGCAACCCTTTAAATAAAAAAAAGGCTGCAATTGCTTGCCCGCAGCCCTGGAAATTTTTATAAGGAAATCAAATCATTAAATCCCCTCCAGAACCGCAGGCCACTCGGCCACCGCCGCTGCCGCCGCCGCACAATACGCGATAAAGATGCTGGAGTTCAAATCGTTGATCATAGTTATCCTCTTATTTTTTAAAGTATGTACCATACCATACTCATCAAAGGATGTCATGGAAAATTTATGTTTAAAAAATATTAAACTAAACTTTATTTTTAAACTTTACAATCCAAACATCCTGAATTACATAACTGAGTAATTTCCACACTATAAAAGATTAAAAATGACTGAAAAATTAAAAATCCTGTTTCTTTGTACCGGCAATTCATGTCGAAGCCAAATGGCAGAAGGATGGGCAAGACATCTTAAAGCAAGCCTTATTGATGTTTGTTCGGCCGGGATTGAAACCCATGGGTTGAACCCACATGCCGTAACCGTAATGGCCGAAGCCGGGGTCGACATTTCTCACCACCGATCCAGGCATCTGGATGAATTCAAACATTCACACTTTGACTATGTGATCACGGTGTGTGGGCATGCCCATGAAACTTGCCCCTGGTTCCCCGGCGGCAGCCAAGTCATTCATACTGGGTTTGATGATCCTCCAAAAATGGCGAAGAAATATGAAGACCCCGAAAAAAAACTTGACTGCTATAGAAAAGTAAGGGATGAAATCAAGGCTTACATTCTTACGCTGCCTGACAGTTTGATAAATTCTTGTATGTGATCATTTTCAATTGACACTTTGTCTCATTGATTCCGATCCTTTTTTTAATATCAATTCAATTTTTGACGGGCTGATATTAACGACATTAACCCTGTCATTGGGCAGAATTAAATCTCCTTGGGTAATGTTGTAAATAAATGTCCCGGGGCTTAATGAAAGCAGATCGATAGACGGGATGACATTGTTTTCGTTCAACATGCTGACATCTTTCCTGAGACCGCGACAGGTAATTGATATATTATTATCAACCGGCCTCAAAACCATAAGTCCTGCAGGAATATTTTTAAAGGTCAAGGGCAAATTTATTTTTTTTTCAAAATTCTGTTGCCCGGCAAACACCAGCCACAAAATAAAAACCAGGGCAAAAACAGCAAGCTTAACCGGATACCGCCGGGTAAGCCATAATTTTATTTCATCGTTAATATCCGTATCCGGCTCCTTGGACCCAATAACCGCATTCTCCAGAAGTGTAAACAATTCTTCCTTATCTTTTACCTTTTTAATTTCCTTATCAACCGCAAATGAGACTTCCCCTCTTTCCTCTGAAATAACCATTACCCAGGCATCACATTGTTCTGCCAGGGCTAAAGCCGCCCTGTGTCTTGTTCCCCATTCCTGGGGCAGATCTTCGCGTTTAGACAAAGGCAGATAACACGATGTTTTTAAAATCCTCCCGTTGGAAATAAGACTTGCCCCGTCATGCAAGGGAGATTCCTTGTAAAAAATGGAATTCAATATTTCAGGCTGGGGATCACATTCCATGGCAATTCCCTTTGTGATCAAATCAAAGACCAGGTCCGTTCTTTCAAAAATAATGATGGCTCCGATCCTTTTTTTTGCTGCATCAAATGCCCATTCCGCAAACCCTGGCCCCCAGACATCCACGGTTGAACTTTTTTTAAATCCCATGGTTTTCAAAGGATTAAACCGCTCAAGCATCAGCCGGATTTCTTTTTGAAACAAAATAATCAAGAGAATGACAAAAACCTGCCATAATACCTGGAGAACCCAGGTGGTCAGAAAAAGCCCGAATGATTTAGCCAGAACAAAAATCCCGCTTAAAACGACAATCCCAATCAGGGCTTTAAACGCTTTGGTTCCCCAAAACCATACATAGAGCTGATACACAACGATAGAAATAAAAAAAATATCAAAAATATCCGGCAACCCAATGTTTGACAAGATGGACAGCAAATTCATGAGGCATTCTTCTCCAGTTTAATTTGCCGGATACTATGACATACTTCAATTTAATTTAAAAGTTTTTGATCACCTGATAATAGAATAAAAACTGCCATAGGATTTGTATCATTTCTTATCATCATATGATATTTTGTTGGGTGATGAGTGATGGTGATATTTAATTGATAAAAACAGGGTTATAAAATGATATACGGCTGGACCGGAAACATACTTCATATTGACCTGACAAAAAAAAGCATTGAAGTTGAGACACCCGTTCTTGAAACTTATAACCGCCATGTAGGCGGCAAAGGATTGGGCGGCAAATACCTGCGAGATTGCGCAACCCTGCCTTGGGATCATCCCGACACGGCAATCTGCATATTTTCAGGCCCCCTGACAGGAACCATCGCCCCCACATCAGGACGGGGGCATATCATTTCAAAATCACCGCTCACAGGACTTGTGGGAGATTCATCCGTTGGCGGAAAACTGGCTACCCGGCTCAAGCAGGCGGGCTGGGACGGCATTGTCATCAAAGGAACAAGCCAGGCCCCGGTTGGAATTGAAATTAAAAATTGCAGCATTGAATTTAAAGATGCTACAGGATTATGGGGCGTTGATACCTCCATCCTTCACAACAGGATCATGCCGAAAAAGGCTTCACTTGCCTGCATAGGACCTGCGGCTGAAAATGGTGTGCAATATGCCTCCATAATGGTGGATCGCCATTTTGCCGCAGGCAGGAGCGGACTTGGACTTTGTTTTGCACAAAAAAAAATCAAATACATCCTTGTGAACGGCACAGGCCATTGCAAGGTAAAAGATACTAAACAATTAAAACAGGCAAGGGAAGACATCCTGAGGCTCACAGCCGCCTCCCCTGCCCTTATGGGTCAGTTCGGTTTCACCTGCCTGGGTACGGGGGCCGTATATGATCTTATGGACAACCGCAGGATGATGCCGACGGATAATTTTTGCCGCACCCGTTTTGAGCCTGCGTCCCAGCTTAATGCAGCCATGTACGCAAAAACCTATGCCCCCCAAAAAACAGGGTGCCTGGGCTGCCATATTCTTTGTAAAAAAACAGGTACAAAAATCGTAACAAAGCCAGGCACAAAAAACGGGCAACAGCTCAGCATGCCGGAGTTTGAAACCATGTCCCATTTTACGGCACTGATCGGCTGCCGGGATATCGATCTTGTCGTAAATGCAAACAAACGTTGCAATGACTATGGAATGGATACCATATCAACGGCGTCAACCCTGGCCTGCAGGCGTGAAATAACCGGCCTTGATTATACGCCGGCAACCCTGTTGTCTCTTTTGGATGATATTGCCTTTGGCAGAGGAGAAGGAAAATACCTGGCCATGGGTGCAAAAAAATATGCAAAACATATGGGATCACCCCAAACCGCCATGACTGTCAAGGGAATGGAACTTCCGGCCTATGATCCCAGGGGTGCTTACGGCATGGCATTGGGATATGCCCTGTCCACCAGGGGCGGATGCCATTTGAGGGCCTATCCCATCAGTCATGAAATTTTCAGAAAACCCGTGGCCACGGATCGCTTCAGCTTCAGCGGCAAAGCCAGGATCATAAAAATTGCCGAAGACCTTAATGCCGTGGTGGACTCGCTTACCGCCTGCAAATTCACTTTTTTTGCAGCTGGACTGGAAGAATACGCAACTGCCTATGAAGCTGTTACAGGAATTGAAACAACTGCCCATGATCTTCTGAAAAAAGGGGAATGCATCTATTATAACGAAAGGATCATCAATTCTTTGAACGGATTTGACGCCGGAGAAGATGACCTTCCTGATCGATTTTTCACACAACATGGATCAAGCTCAAACAATATGCCTATCCCTCCCATCAGCAAGGATGCGTTTCTGGAAGCCAGAAAAAAATATTATGATATTCGAGGGCTTACCCCAGACGGCCTTCCAACACAAGAAAAAGCACAAACACTTGGACTTTTATGGAAAACCTTGTAAATACATATGCAGCCAAACTTGTCAAAGCAAAGCTGGGTAGTGACGCAGGCCCTTGCATGCCCTTGATAGGCGGGTTGGATGACAAGCTGGTCTGGAACCGCAAAGCAGATGAGACAAAGGTTCTGGAAAATATTTTCAAAGAACTCAATATCAATTCCCTGGTATTTTTAAGACCAGCCAAACCCTACGGCAGCCTCCTGGGATTTCTGGCAAAAAACGCTCTTAACTCCAATGGATTGATCCAACCCAAAGATTGTGAAACAAGAACCTTTCTCCATGATCTGCCCGTGATCAAAGACTTTTGTGCAGACCAAATCATCCGGGTTTTGAAAAAAAGAAAAACCGCTATCATTGCACCACAATCCCCCAATGACGATTTCAAAGGCCCTGCCATTGTAGCCCACGGCACGGTCAGCCCTGAACAGGGCTTTGTTACGGTCAGTTCCGTTTGTTTTGCAAGCTTTGTTAAATTTTATACAGATTACTTGGAAGCGCTTCAAACAGGAAAAGCCACAAACGATGCCCACGATCTGTTTGACGCTGTATTACCTTATATAAAGCAGGAACAACAGCCTTTGCCCGATTTTATTCGCGCTCCGTTCCCGGATGAAGAAACCGTTTATTCCGCCATTATCGAAGCAGGCAAAAAAACCGTTGAATACGGACTTGTGGATTCTTATTTCGGCAATGTTTCCTATTGCTGCCACAAGACCCTTTACATCAGTCAGACCGGAAGTTCCCTGGATACACTTTCCGGGTGCATTGACCCTGTCCCCCTGGACGGTTCCACCAGCGCCGGACTCACCGCCTCAAGCGAACTGTCCGCCCATCTGGAGATCATTTTTCGTACCAAATGCCGGGCCATTCTACACGGCCACCCCAGATTTTGTGTCATTTTATCCATGGATTGCGACCCTGCTGAAAAAGCCGCCTGTTGTTTTTCAAACCAATGCCACATCAAATGCCCGAAAAAAAGATATGTCGGCACCACCCCCATTGTACCCGGAGAAGTCGGCACCGGCCCCACCGGCCTTTGCAACACACTGCCCCCGGCCCTTGAACAGTCAAACAGTGCCATTGTCTATGGCCATGGATTGTTTACCACAGGAAAAGAAAATTTTTCCGATGCCTTTGCCACTCTGATGGAAGTTGAAAATCGCTGTTATAAACTGTATTTTGAAAAAATTTTCCAGTTAAGGCCGGAATGTAAAGCCCGCTTTAAAAATCATCATCCAAAGCAATAAACTTCTTTGGCAACACTTTTCCGGGTGAACTTTTCAAAGTTCTGGATTTTCGATCATTTTTCAGCAATCCGGCAAGCCTTTGATGATTTGTCTGAAAATCGACCTGTGTTCCATCATCTCCATAATCGGGGCGGATCTCCCGGACAATGCCCTTTTTCTTTTTGCCTGACCTTCCCACGATAGCTATCAGATTACCGATATGAGCCTTCATCCGAAAGGTCTGAGAGTTCATCTGCTTTGCTGTGCCGGCGGACTCTTCAGAAGTTGCCGCATTTTGTTGAACCACTTTATCCATCTCCTGCACCGCCATATTCAGCTGCTCAATCCCTTCAGCCTGATCACTTGATGCGGATGCGATTTCAGTCACCAGTTCGGCCACTTTGCCGGATATATCCATATTTTCCTTGAAGGCATCCTGTGTAAGAATTGTGATATCATTACCTTTTTTTGCGGTCAAAATAGTATTTTCGATTAAGCCGGCTGTATCCCTGGCCGCTTCTGCCGAACGCATGGCAAGATTTCTTACTTCATCAGCAACAACTGCAAAGCCGGCACCCGCCTCTCCTGCCCGGGCTGCCTCAACCGCAGCATTCAAAGCCAGCAAATTGGTCTGAAATGCAATTTCATCAATGGTCTTGATGATCTTACCGGTCTCTTCACTTGATTTGTTGACATCGCCAATCGCACGGGTCATATCCATCATATGCCCATCGACTTTCTTTACTATGTCCTGAACATCGGCCATCATGGTTTTTGCTTGGCTTGCATTGGCAGCATTGAGTTGTGTCATGGATGACAACTCCTCCAGGGATGCTGAGGTTTCCTCGATGGATGATGCCTGTTTTGAAGCACCTTCTGCCAAAACCTGACTGGCATTGGATACTTGTTTAGCACCTTCAGAAACCTGTTCCGACCCTTGAGTAACACCGTCGATTACAATTCGAATTTTATTGACGGTAGATTTTATCGTCAAAATTGCCGCGATGATTCCAATCATAAGAGCAGCAAGGATGCACCCGAATATCAGCAGAGTCGATGTCCTGATCTGATCCTCCAGTTTCTGATTACTCAATCCGGCCAATTCTCCAATAATTTTATTTATTTGGTCTTTGTGATCATTCATTTTCATCTTCAATTCTTCTTGTAGAAGATTGCGGGAATGATAATCAATGGAAACCTTTTCCAAGGAATCGTACAAAACATGGAGTTGTTCACCGACAGGCCTGATACTATCGCTTAATTCGATCTTGGCGCACCATTCATCAAGGACTGATTTGTAGTCATATAATCCGGTTTCATAAGTCTTCCAATTAACTTTTGATGCCTGGAAAACATAACTGTTGAAATGACTTATGGCAATACGACTGTTCACAACTAACGGCTCAGTCCACATGATGCCTTTTTGAATCTGGACATTTGAATCATCAAATTTTTTTAATATTAATGTTGCAAGCCTGCCTTTTTCTTGCTCAATACCGACATATTGATTTAAAGCTGCTCTGTAATCCTTGAGGGGTGCATTCAGCTCTTGGATACCTTTTTTTTCTTTTTCCTCAATCATGCTTGTGCCAAGGAGTTCTGCGACTTTATTTGCTCCCGAATCAAGAAGGCCAAAGGCTTTTTCAACAGACGAATTTTGAACCTCTTTATCGCCACTGTAAACAGACAAGAAGTATTGATCCGTAGCCGCTTTAACAGAGAAGGTAATTTCCTGTACCCCAATCATTTCCTGATAAAAACACATAACTTTTGATACGGACGATAAACCCAAATAACCGCTTGATCCAACAATAAGCATCAAGAACAGCATCAATCCGATTACAGCAGCGATCTTTTTCCCCAATGTCAATTGCATTTTCATGTCACAAATCTCCTCAGTTATTGAAGTTTTCATAAAGTACTAAAAGATCTCAGGCAAAGCTTTAATTGGTTAGCATGCTCCTATAAGACAATGCAATTGTTTTCTATAAAATTTAACAATCAAAACATCTATTCGTACGATAATCATAATTATGACCGAGACGAATTCAATCGTGCGATATTAAAAAAAACAAAGCCTTTTTTTATGGTTCCATCAATGCCTTGACAGATTAAAAATTTAACGATAAACTTCAGATATTATTTGAAGTTCTTCTCCAGTTGTCTTTTCCAACTAACTATTGTGATTTTTTTAAACTCGTGACTCTTTTTTCAATGCATTCATACCCATCTATTTTGTTTGATTTGTATTAAATCAATTTAATCGGTTAAAAATTAAATCATATTATCTGCATTACAACTTCAAGGAGGAACCCATGAAAGCAAAAGCATTCGCAAAGATTCTAATTTTAATCATTTTTTCATTGAGTTTGTGGGCGTGCAGCACCGAACCCGTTATTGATATCGCTGCCGTAACCGCCCAGCCCAAAGACTTTGTTGGTTCCGACACCTGCAAAATGTGTCACCTGGAGCATTACGATTCATGGAAAATGACCATGCACAGCCGCATGCTCCAGGACGCAAAAGCTAACGAAGATGCCATTATCGTTCCCATTAATGAAGAGACCATCCGTGCTGATCTGGCAAAGCTGAGCGAAAAATTAAAGGTCCCGTCCGACAAAATCTATGTGCCCCAAAAAGAAGAGATCCTTTACACCATAGGAAGCCAGTGGAAACAACGCTACCTGGTTAAAAAGGACGATATGCTTTATATCTCTCCCATTCAGTACAATGCAGATACCCACCGGTGGGTCAATTACCATGAGCAGGACTGGGACAAGAGGCCCTGGTTGTTAAAATGCGGCGGATGTCACGCAACCGGTGCAGATCTTGAAAAAAACACTTTCAAAGAACCGGGTGTTGCCTGCGAAGCCTGCCACGGCAAAGGATCATGGCATTCAGCGCTCCCTAAAACAGCAGTATTTGAAAAACGAAACACCATCATAAATCCGGCAAAGCTGACCATGGGGGTGGCCGCACAAATCTGCGGCTCCTGCCATAACCGGGGCCACGCCACCATGAAAAAAGGCAGCGGATGGCCTGTGGGTTACGAACCGGGAAAGGCCCTTGAAGCATATTATAAATCCACATCCTTTGAAGCAGGTGATGTAAAACATGTATATGCCAATGAATTTTCCAAAGGACATCACCAGCAATTTATTGACTGGCAGCAGTCAAAGCATGCAAAAGAAGGGGTCACCTGTACCTCCTGTCATTATGTTCACCAGATCGGAATGCCCCAGACCCGGTCGCAAACCTCAAAATCCGGTTCCATGCAATGTTTTCAATGTCATCTCCAGGTAAATACCAACCTGGCCCATTCCATTCATTCATTTGCCAACTGTATTGGATGCCACATGCCCAGAATTGCCAAGAGTGCTGAATCAGGGGATATTCGCAGTCATGTTTTTGTAACCCTGCTGCCTGAAGACACCCTGAAAAACCCAAAGATTCCCAACTCTTGCCAGACCTGCCACAAGCATAAAAATGATGATTTAGAAGAACTTCAGTCTAACTGGAAAAAACTGGCAATTATTCCGAAACCGGTGGGCAAGCCCATAGAACCTGTTGAATATAAGTATACCAGATAAACAAAAGGGTCTGACATGAAGCTTACAACTATAATTTTCAACGCCCTCACAGTACTTGGCATTCTCATGATAACCGGTGTTTTCATTGGTCACGCATGGGCACAAGAAGAAACAACCACTTTTATTCGGCGGTATAAACAATACGAAATGAGTTCGGGATATTATGAACGATACGAAGTGAAACCGCTACACGAGAAGGCTTTTGTTGAAATACCGGGCGTTCGAACCGGGCTGTTTCCATACAGCCCTTCAGGCGCATCTGTCAGGATCAATACACGGCTGGCCAATTCCCACCAGGGAATCAGGTTTTATGATAACCGGCGGTGCGAAGAGTGCCATATGGAGCAGACCCTTGATCTGCACACGGTCAGGGCAAACCTAACCTGCCGCCAATGCCACGGCAAGGAACCCATTGCAAGCAATAAACACTATTTTTCACCCATGAATCCCATCCGGCGGCATGCATATGTCTGTTCAAAATGCCATGAAGGTGCCAGCGCCTCTTATGCAGCGTATGTAATCCATGAACCCAATCCCGCTTCCGCCGCTGCGCAAAAGTCCTTTCCCGTGTTGTTTTATGCGTTCTGGATCATGATTGCCATTGCAGTGGGGACGTTTGCCATATTCCTTCCCCATACGGTTTTATGGGGAATTCGTGAACTGTTTTCCAAAAAGGAGGAACCTGCAAATGGCCCCCGTAAAAAACAGGATTAAACGATTTACCCCGGTTCAACGATTTTTTCATGTTCTGCTCATGCTTTGTTTCCTGATCATGGGAGCAACAGGCCTGTCCCGCATGTACATGAATACTCTCTGGGGGAAATGGATGGGAACCTTCTTTGGCGGTTATGAGTCGTGTCTTGTGATCCACAAGGTTGTGGGAATAGTCATGATCATCGGATTTATACTCCATTTTTTATACCTGATGATAAAAATCGACTGGTCAAATTTCCCCAAAAGCCTCATGGGACCGGACTCCCTTGTGCCGGGAGGAAAAGATGTTCGTGATTTTTTCCAGCATATCGGATGGTTGATGGGGTTAAAAAAACTTCCTGAATTTGACCGCTGGGGATATTGGGAGAAATTCGATTACTGGGCTGTTTTCTGGGGCATGGTCATTATCGGTGTTACGGGATTGATGATGACCTTTTCGCTTTTTTCAACGCAATACATGCCGGGCTGGGTATTGAATGTTGCGTTCTGGGTACACAGGATCGAGGCGATGCTGGCCATGGCCCATGTATTTATCATTCATTTTTTCATTGCCCATCTCCGCCGCCATAATTTTCCAATGGACCGCTCCATGTTTGAAGGCAGCGCCGATTTAAGAACGATAAAAAATGAAAAACCCGCATGGATAGACCGCCTGAAACGCAGCAAAAAACTTGAAAAAAAACTGGTGACACAAGCATCAAACGGACGAATTGCCGTTTTTTATTGTTTCGGGTATGCCATGGTGGCTGCAGGACTTTTTCTTCTGATCGGGGCGTTGATTAATATTAATCTTGTCATTTGGTAGACAACAGCTAACAATATCATCAATCATAAAACTACCGTATGACACTTAAAAAAACAGACCATTTGCGCAACCATAGGGTTCAATATGAATTGGAAACAAAAGATTGTTGATCCTGATGCTGTCATGAAAAAAATCAAGCCGGGAATGCGTATTTTTCTGGGAACGGGCATTTCCGAACCCCAAACCCTTGTAAAACAGCTGATGCGTTCAGATTACAACAATCTGGCGGACCTTGAATTGATCCAGCTGGTGAATTTCAGTGATGCCATTTCCCTTAAAACCCTTGATGACCACAAGTACCGTTTTAAAACCTTTAGTTCCGGCAATATGGTGAACCAGGCCATCAGCCAAGGGCTGATTGACCTGATACCCACACGGTTCAACCGGCTGCAACGCCTCTTTGACTCAGGGCGAATCCTGGTTGATGCCGCATTCATCCAGATAACACCGCCGGATGACTCCGGAAATGCCAGTCTGGGCGTTTCCCTGGATGTGGCGCGGTCCGCCATGAAACAGGCATCTTTTGTTGCAGGAGAAATCAACCCAAAAATTCCCAGGACTTTTGGCAACACATTTGTAAATGTGTGTGAGTTTGATCTGCTGGTCCATTCAAACCAAGACCCGGTTTATTTTCAACGATGGGAAGCCAGCCAGCCCTTTGACCGGATTGCCGAAAACATTGCCTCTTTGATCCAGGATAAAAGCTGTATTGCCTTTTCCATCGGCCCCCTGTTTGAATCCCTTGGCCGCAAGCTTGCCGCCAAGCACCATCTCGGAGTTCATTCCCCGGTGTTTACCGATGCCTTAATGGATCTGATCAAAAGCGGTGCCGTGACCAATCTGTATAAAACCATTTTCCAGGGAAAATCCATTGCATCCTATGCGTTTGGAACTCCGGAACTGATGGCCTGGCTGGACCGGAACCATTTTGTGGAATTTCAGGAAATACAAACCGTGTTTGATCCTGTCAATATTGGAAAAAATTCACGATTTATAGCCGTTATCCCGGCACGCAAGGCGGATTTGACCGGTCGCATTGCCCTGCACCATGGAAAAGGAAATGTAATCTCCGGCCCCATGGAACTGATGGACACTTTTTTAGGTGCCCAGATTTCCAAAGGCGGACGCATCATATTTGCCCTTCCTTCCAGAAATCTGCAAAACCATTCCAATATAATGGTTTCCATTGAACGGTATCATAACCAGCTGGGATTTGAAGAGTCCATTGACATGATCGTAACCGAGTACGGTACAGCCATGCTGAACGGACTTTCCATCCGGGAACGGGCACTGGCCCTCATAGAAATCGCTCACCCGGACGACCGCCCGGACCTGTTTTTTCAGGCAAAACAAAAAAATTTTCTCTACCCGGACCAGATATTCTCAAAAGACAGCTCCCGCCTTTATCCCCATGAAATAAGTGACCAACAGACTTTTAAACACGATGTAACGGTCAGGTTCCGGCCCATAAAGCCTTCGGATGAGGAACAAATGCGAAGGCTTTTTTACCGGTTTTCCGACGAATCCATTTATTACAGGTACTTCCATTCCATTGCCACAATGCCCCATGCAAAAATGCAGGAATATGTCAATATTGACTGGAAAAACAACATGTCCATCGTGGGTCTGGCAGGGGAAGTCGGACATGGGATTTTAATTGCCGAGGCCAGGTATTTAAAAGAAGAACCCGGTAAAACTGCTGAAGTCGCCATCATTGTTGATGAACACTATAACAGCCTCGGCATTGCCACTCATATGGTGAACCTGTTGAAAAAAATCGGACAAGAGCGCGGCATTGAGGCGTTTACAGCCGAGGTATTATTTTCCAACCGCAAAATAATGAAGGTGTTTAAAAAAGCGTTCCCTCATCTTAAAAGCATATTGGAGGAGGGGGTTTACAGGGTTTTCATGCCCTTTGATCCTGCCTGCGGACAGACTCGCCCATAAACCTGGCACACAAACTTGAATATTTTTTTCATCTTCATACCGGTTGATGCTTGAATTTTTCCACAAACTCTAGTATTGATACCGGCAAGCCAATGTAGCTCAGGTGGTAGAGCAGCTCACTCGTAATGAGCAGGCCTGCGGTTCGAGTCCGCACATTGGCTCCACTCAAAAGCCCAACTGTAATATGTTTTCAACAATTTTCACCATTTTTTTAGCACAATTTTAAAACCTCCATAAAAAAGTGTTTTTTGCACCCAATTTGCGCCCAGACAAATCCAGGATTCGATCACTTGTACCCCAGAACAGATGACAAATCTTGAGAAATTCAGCATCTGAAAAACAAGACTATTAATACAGATCATTACCATTGAATTATCCAGCTATTTTATATCAAAAGACTTCTAACTTGCTGGAATCAGATCTCTTTCATTTTTTTGGGGCAGGTCAATCTGGCATGGCTATTACTGAAAAAATAAAAATTTTGACAATAAACACAAAAATATGATATTAGAGCAAACGTTTATTTTTTTTAAAAAAGGAGTTTTTTTGTTCAAAAAATTATTAGATATTGTGTCAATCGTTGCCGACAAAAGGTACTACTAATTCGGTAGCAGGTTGATTTTAATTTAGTCCAGATCAAAATTAATAATTCGATAAAAACAGACTATATTTTTTTCTGATCCTTTCCGGATAGAGTCTCTCTAAGATTCCGAAGTTAGTTTTACGCCTTTCGTCTGCAACACCCCCTACGCAAAAATAAATTTTTTAAGAAACTATCAATCTAATCATAGATAAATTGGTATTTAATACATAAAAAAATACCTAAGAAGCTATAAAAAACAGGTGACGATTAATGATGATTAAAAAAAAGCATACAAATAATATAGACACAAACGACAGCCTCCAACCTCTTTTAAAAATGGGATGGGATTCCCATTTCCAGATTCATTTGGACAACATTTGCAACGACAACTTTTTCCCGGCCAGAGTCGTCGGAGTACGGAAAAATAGTTTTCTCATTAGCCAGGGAACTTCAGAAAGACTCGTTACTGTTGCAGGAAGGTTAAGTCACCATAAAGAAAGCCCGTTTCCAGTTACAGGAGATTGGGTTCTCGTGAACGACAAAGTTATATCTGCAGTATTGCCAAGGAAAAATACCTTATCCAGAGGGGCAACCGGTACACATGGCAAGCAAGATTCTCAATCGAATAAAGAACAGATAATCGCTGCAAATCTTGATACTGTATTTATCATTTGCGGTCTTGACAGGGATTTTAATATACGACGATTAGAACGGTATCTGACTCTGGTATATAATTGTGGTTTGACGCCTTCTATTATTTTAACCAAAGCAGATCTTCATCAAAATCCTGAGCATTATGTTCGAGAAGTAGGAACTGTGGCCTTTAACGTTCCGGTTCACTTTATCTCGGCAAAGGATTCAACCGGATTGGCTTCATTAGAACCTTATCTTTCACAAGGCCAAACAATTGCCATGGTTGGATCTTCAGGAGCCGGCAAATCCACACTTGTGAATCGCCTTGCTGGAAAAACCATACAGTCCACCAATTTAGTAAGTGAACATTTGGGAAAAGGGAAACATACGACTACCAGTCGTAGCCTTATCATGATGCCTCAAGGCGGCATGGTGATTGACAATCCCGGTATTCGGGAAATAGGATTTTGGGATGATGGAGGTGGTTTGAATGTTGCTTTCCCAGAGATAGAAGAACTGGCGAATACATGTCGTTTTCACAATTGCAGTCATACGCATGAGCCTGGTTGTCAAGTGCTTCATGGCTTAACTATCGGCACAATCAGAAAAGAAAGGTTGGATAGCTACCAAAAAATGAAACGTGAATTGGCGTATTTATCTAACCGGCAAACAAAAAGTGCAGATCGAGTGGAAAAGGAAAGATGGAAAGAGGTTTCTTTGAAAATAAAAGCGATAAATAACAGGAGAAATGATCATGTATAAAAATAGTATTCGTCTCGAAGAAGAAAAGGATATAAAAAAGAAAAAAGCATTGGAAATAAGAAAATCCATTGAATCAGACAAGCTTGAAATCGAAAATATTCATACAAAAGCATTTGGAGAAACAAAAGGGCCTGAAATCGCTGAGCTCGTTAAGGGCCTATTTCATGATAAAACAGCACTTCCAATCCTTTCACTTGTAGCTGTTGAGGATGAAAAATTGGTAGGGCACATCCTCTATACAAAAGTAAAAATCACACAAACCACAAAGTCTGTCTCAGCCCGAATACTTGCACCATTGGCCGTTCTTCCGGACTTTCAAAGCAAGGGAATTGGCGTTCGGCTTATTAGAGAAGGATTGAATCTATTAAAAGATTCAGGTGTGGAATTGGTCTTTGTTTTAGGACATCCTGGATATTATCCACGTGTCGGCTTCACGCCGGCAGGAGTTCTTGGCTATGAAGCTCCATATCACATACCTAAAGAATATGCAGGTGCCTGGATGGTGCAGGAATTATCTCCCGGAGTTATTGGAAGAATAAAAGGGGCAGTGCAATGTTCTAATGTACTTAATCAACCAGAACATTGGCGAGAGTAAAGAAAACTCTCACTTAGGGATTTGATATGTTCACTTTTTAAAAAGATATCAGAAAGTTATTATTGAATCAAAAATATTTATCGGCAATGAAACCTTGGGGATTGAACATTTTCAATCCCCTCTATATTCTTTCCCTCAAAGCTTTAAATTTATTCCTGAGTCTTTATGGCATTAAGTTAAGGAACAATCGGCATAATATATATTCACATGTCCAAATTCAGCAGGCTCGCCCAAATCAGGGATGGTAAAACTATCGAGTTCCGCAATCTTTCGATAAAAAGGGACGTTAAAATTTTTAACTCTGGAGTCAGCAACAAGAACTTCAGGCGCACATGCAATAAATTGATCGAGCAAAGGCAGATTTTTTTCGTCATACAACACATCTGAGGCTAAAATAATGTCCGGTGCTTCTGGACAGGTCGCCCAATCTTCAATGATTTCAACCGAAACCGAATTCAATTGACAATTAAGCGCAGTCGCATGAACTGCACATGGATCTATATCAGAAGCCCAAACTTTTGCAGCACCCGTTTTTGCAGCGGCAATCGCCGCCACCCCGGAGCCACAGCCAAAGTCCAGCACACGCTTACCTTCTATTAAAAGCGGATTATCTATTATGTATCGCGCCATAGCCTGGCCGCTTGCCCAACAAAACACCCAAAACAGTGGTTCCTTCATCAAACGCAAACCCTGTTCCACACTCAATTCGCACTTGGAATAATCCGGATTCAATAGACAGAGGGATATTTCATCACATTGGGGGAGAACCGTGGTTTCAACTATTCCCCCCGGTATAAAATCGGAAATTATTTTTGTAAGATTTTCTTCTATCATCTTCATTTTATCTTATATAGATATAGTATGAAAATCATTAGTTCCATACGGTAAATTTTGTTGGAGATATAGTTGATTTTTAAAAATTCCGCCAGAAT
The DNA here is from genome assembly GCF_900105645.1 of Desulfobacula phenolica. Taxonomy (NCBI): domain Bacteria; kingdom Pseudomonadati; phylum Thermodesulfobacteriota; class Desulfobacteria; order Desulfobacterales; family Desulfobacteraceae; genus Desulfobacula; species Desulfobacula phenolica. Next base: position 318,934 of record NZ_FNLL01000004.1, read on the forward strand.
AATCTTTATACATCTCAAATTTATCCTAAAGTATAATTTTTATATCCATGTCAAGTCTTTGAACATTCCGGTTTTGGGCAATTAATAAATGATAATTTAAAAACTCAAGATTAAAATTTCCCTCTAATTTACAGATTTAACCGGGGATGATATGAAAATGAGATTAACATTTTAGGTCGGGTATCACACAAATTCACATGATATCCAGATCAGCACAATAACTTGGAGCAAAAAAAACATGAAACCTTGTCGAGAATGCCAACACGAGATCTCCGAGCAGGCCATGGCCTGCCCCCAATGCGGAGTACCGTTCCCTGCCAGGGCAAAATGGAATGGATGGGGATTTGAATACAAATCCAAAGCAACTTTGTTCGGACTGCCTTGGCTCCACATCTCTTTCAAATACAGGCCAAGCAGACGGCCTGTTCCAGCCAAAGGAATATTTGCCATCGGTCAATTTGCTTGCGGTATTTTTACTTTGTCGCAATTTGGTGTCGGTGTTATCAGCGTCAGCCAATTCACAATCGCAGGCTATGCAATAGCACAGTTTGCAGTGGCGTACTCGCTGATCGCACAGATGGGAATCTACGTTCAAGAAGGACATGGACAACTTGTCAAAAACATAACGGAACTACTGAAAATTCTATGATTGGGTAGCCGCACACCGCATGCGGGTCCGGTCCGTACAGGGTATTTCACCAAAATTACCAGGCTGTAGCCGGATTTTGTTTTACCTTGACGATAGACTTTTAGGAGATATGAAAGAATAACAAACATTATGAATGTGTCCCAAATGCAATCACAAACAAAAAAAAAGAACATGGAATGTAAAAAATACGGAATAATTTTCATAACGTCCTTTGCATGGTACGGAATCTTATTGTATAAACCAGACAAAAACCGTATCTAACATGATGCCGAATAAGTCTTTTAGCCAATATAAAATATTAAACAATAAGTTCTTTTCAGGCAATATTATGGGAAATCGGCTTAATAACAAGTAGTTATAAATCTTTAAGGAAAAACAGATGGATGAATTACAAATACCGGAAGGAATAGAAGATGATCCAAATGCTATGGAGATGATCCGAGTTTGGATCGCAAACAAAGATATTCATGTGTCAATGTTATTAGGTGTATGGGAAGAAGCATCAAACTTTGACATAGACGAAAGAGACGCATGGGGTGAATTGCTGGCGGATTTGATCCGCCATATTGCAAATGGATTAACTCAAAGCCACGATTATAATACAACCGCATCTGAAAGGAGAATTGCCAATGCACTGTTAATCCATTTGGGATACGGTGCAAATACAATCAAAGGTGAAATCAAAGATTAACCCAACCCTCCAAAGAATATATCAAGGCTCCAACCTTAGTTTGGAGCCTGTATTTTGGTTAAAATCAGCTTTCGATCAGCTCTATGATGGCCTCAAGATCAGCCAGGGCTTTTTCTTGTGACACATCCTGCCACCCGTCCTCTCTGATCCTTGTTAATTCTTTTAAAAATTTACCAAGGGTCTGGGTGTATTTGGCTGCACTTCCAAGTCCGTTGGTAGGCTTTCCTTTTATCTCACCACTCTCACGACGAATTTCCTGGACCTCCTGAAATGCCTTATTAATGGATTTTTCACCTGCGTTAACACTTTCCCTGATATCGTCAGTTCCATGTTCCAGAACCTTGCGGGCCTTGTCAACCTTATGGGGGCTGATGCCCAGTTCCTTTGCTCGAATTTCATTGGTTTCTTTCCGGGTCAATTTCTGGGAATCCAAATTTTTTTGCTTTTGTGGGACAGCATGGATTGTGTCAAGCAATTCAAGGCATCTTAAGATATCATCATCCGACATGTTCCTACGGTTTCGCTGGATATGAAAACTGTAAAGAACGGCATCATCTTCATTGTCAAAATCTTTGAAAAGAACCGGCACTTCTTCCAGCCCAAGTGCTTTGGCCGCAGCAAACCTTGTGTGACCGTCCACCACAATGTTTTTTCCCTCCCACACAATGATGGGAAAAACCGGATCAAATCCGTTTGTATCCATATCCTGCCTGATCGACTCAAGGGTATCGTTACCGATGGGAAAGATTGAAACAAATGGGTCCTGGATATTCAGTTCAGAAATATTTATAAAATTATTTTCCATGTTCATTCTCATACTTTTTTATTTCCATTTTGTTGTGCCGATTAAATCGAAGGCCGTTTATACACTATTCCAGGACAACAAGGCAATCCCTAATTTTCACACGAAGTCATCCAAATCCAACCATACTCATCTGTCTGCTTGACGACATTCAAAACTTTTTTGTTTAACGGATTATTGTCTTATAAGTATATAGAATGGTGCGTTGATCTTATTTCTCAATGGTTTGTTTTATGGTGATCGGCTTACCCTGTATACCGGCATAGAAAACTATGATTTCTGCCGGTTCATTCCCTTCATTTTTTCCGTAATGCAACTTATTGACCACTTCAACGATTGAATCACCCGCTTTCAGATGTAGTCTCTTCTTGTCTTCTGTCTCAACGGTCAGTTCTCCTTTTAGTAATACACCCGCATTTATAACTGGATGTTCATGCAGTGGAAGCTCTGCCTTTGGAGGGATTGTAATTTTTAGAATCGTTACTTCCGGTTTGCCTGCCTTATAGTCCGGCAGAATTTGCCCATCCCAACTTGAGCTTGTTCTAGCTAACAAATCAACTTTGACTACATTTCCCTCTTGAGCCCAAACATGGCTTGACAACAATGATATCAGGCATATGGAACAAAATATTTTTTTCATTATTTCCTTATCCTTAAATTAACATGTTAAATTAATTTTATATTTATCTAAAGACCCTGTTGATTGAAAAAACAGAATACATCCCATATCACTCCAGGCCAAATATGTAAATCAGCGATTCAAATTCTAATGATTCAAATAAAATACATTACCTTATAATACCTTCCCCGAGTTTGATTACAAAATCGGCCATTTAGGAGAAGATCAAACAATATCAACCCAACAATCCATGCCGGAAATTCATTATCTTGGATGTGGTTATAATAATTATTAAAAATAGGCACGAATTAAATTTCCTTGACTTAAAAAAACATATATGGTTTATATGAATTTTTAAAAAGGAAAAACAAATGAATTTTTATACAACAGACAGACTTTATTTTTATTTTGGGTATTTTTATACTGAGCTGCCTGTTGTGTGCTATAGTTAATTTTTAACAAAAAAAGCCGCAGGCAGCAAAAGCCTGCGGCTTTTTTGGTTTTTAGGCTGTTGGCTTTTGAATAAAACCTGCAAAGGAAAAAAGCAATGAAACAGACCTATGACCAGAATGTAACCGGATACAAACATCTTATTTCGCCCGATACCATCAAAAAAGAACTTCCCGTCAAAGAAGATGTTGCCAAAATCGTTCTGGACGGACGCCGCGACGTTGAAAACATCTTACTGAAAAAAGACAAACGCCTCCTTGTAATTGCCGGGCCCTGCTCCATTCACGACACGGACGCAGCCCTTGAATATGCCGAAAAAATGAATCAATTGAGAGAAGAAGTCAAAGACAAAATCAATCTGATCATGCGGGTATATTTTGAAAAACCAAGAACAACGGTTGGATGGAAAGGATTAATCAATGATCCCTTCCTGAATGAATCCTATGACATGGATGAAGGGCTGAGACAAGCCAGATCCCTGTTGATTAAAATCAACCGGATGGGACTTCCCACAACCACGGAAATTCTTGATCCCATCACCCCACAGTACATTGCCGGTCTTTTGTCCTGGGTTGCCATTGGTGCCAGGACAACGGAATCCCAGACCCACCGTGAAATGGCAAGCGGCCTGTCCATGCCGGTAGGATTCAAAAACAGCACGGACGGCAGCCTTGATTCCGCCATCAATGCCATGGTGGCGGCACGATCCCCCCAGCATTTCCTCGGAGTTGAACCACATGGATATACAGCCATAGTGTCAACCAAGGGAAATCCATTCGGCCACCTTGTTCTCAGGGGTGGAGGACACACGAATTATGATCCCATTTCCGTGGGGAAAGCCCTGGAAAAATTAAAAGCAAAAAATCTGCCTGATGCGGTCATGATCGACTGTTCCCATGACAACTCCGGACAAAAACACACGGGACAGCCTTTTGTGTTTAAGAGTGTGCTGGATCAGCGCATTGAAGGAAACAGCAGCATAATAGGTTTAATGCTTGAAAGCAATCTCTTTGAAGGCAACCAGAAATGCAATGGAGATATAAAATCCCTTAAATACGGCGTTTCCATCACAGATGAATGCATCTCCTGGGAAAGCACAGAAGGACTGATCCGCTGCGCCCATGACAGATTATAATAATGAAACCATCTTCATATGAAAAAAGGGTAAAAAGAAGAATTATTGGCCGGGACCACTCTTTTTTTGTGTCTTGTTCTCCCGGATTAAAACAAGTTTGCCTCAATGAAATGCAAGGACAGACTTCAAATCTGTCCTCTTTCCCTGAAGATAACATAAGCGTCATCCAGGGTGGAATTGAATTTATAGGCAAACTAAATTCATGTGTATTGTTGAATCTTAATTTAAGAAGCCCTTCAAAAATCCTGATGCGAATCAGCAGCTTTAAGGCAGACTCTTTTAAGAAACTTGAAAAAAAAATCAATGCCATTGACTGGATACTTTATCTGCCGAAAAATTGTCATCTCAAATTTAATGTTACAGCCAGAAAATCAAGATTGTATCATTCAGATGCCATTGCACAAAGATGTGAAAAAATAATCCTTGATCAGATCAGGTCAGGCAGCGGATTTGACGGGATACCCGGTAAAATATCAACTCAAACCATCTATGTCCGGGTTGAAGACGACAATTTTACCGTCTCCTTAGACAGCACAGGAGAGCTTTTATTTAAAAGAGGCCTTAAACAGAAAGTAACCCAGGCACCGCTAAGAGAAAACCTGGCCTTTGCCATGCTTTTCTGGGCCGGGTTTTCAAAAGAAGATATATTGATTGATCCCATGTGCGGGTCAGGCACATTCTCGCTTGAAGCCGCCATGATACAATCCAGTATACCACCTGGATTTTTCAGGTCTTTTGCCTTTGAAAACTGGCCTGGATTCAGCCCGAAAGCCTATTCTCACACAAAAAAACAGGCGCAAAAAAATTTTACCCATTGTTCTGCAAAACAGATTTTTGCATCTGATATCGATGAGATGGCCTTGACTGCCATGGAACAAAACGTTTCACATTCCAGGCTCAACCATGTCATAGATGTATCAAAAACAGACTTTTTTACCCTCCTGCCTTCCATGATATCACCTGAAAAAAAAGGTGTGATAATGTTAAATCCGCCTTACGGAAAAAGACTTGGTGAAAAAAGCGATACCCGGTCTTTTTACCGTGAAATCGGGAAAAAACTGACTGCTGACTTTAAAGGATGGCGCTTTGGAATCATTCTTCCGTCCGGAGAATACAAATCATCTCTTGGACTCAAGCTTGAGCTAAAACCCATTTATCACGGGGGACTTGATATTTTTGCCGGCATAGGTATTATTTGATAACAGGTCAAGCATTGGTTTTTCTGATACCTTTTAACAAACATATCGAAATTATCATTTTGACAATCCAGCCCTGATCTCTATATTTTTCAGTAATTTATTAACTCAACTTTTGGATTGAACAGCAAAAGGGGTCTGACTTGTTTTATTATGACCCCATCCTAAATTATGAAAATAGAACATATACTGGAAAAGGGATCAGGCAGGTTAAACGAAGATGCCGTTGTCCTTGAAAAAAATCTTTATGGTGTTTTTGACGGAGCCTCAAGCCTTGATAATGACTTGTTTGACGGCGACAAAACAGGTGGTCTGATTGCATCTTCCACAGCCAGCCATATATTTTCTAAAAATCATTTCCCTCTTTTACAACTGGGTTGTCAAGCCAATCAGGCCATTTTATCCAAGATGATGGCCCAGCAAGTGGACTTAAACCGGCGCCATAGTTTGTGGAGTACCAGCGCCGCAGTTGTAAGGCTGCACAAAAATACTCTTGAATGGCTGCAAACCGGGGATTCTTATATTATTGTTATTTACACCGATGATTCCTACAAAGTCCTGCTGGAACAAGAAGATCATGATTATGAAACCCTCATGATGCTCAAAAAAATCAAGTCCTGCCAAGCTCTGGAATTTAAGCTTCAGGTTAAAAAAATCAGAGCAAACATGAACAAAACCTATGGCGTCCTCAATGGCGAACCTGATGCCCTTGATTTTGTCAACAGCGGATCTCTTCCCCTAAATCATGTCAAAACAATTCTTTTGTTCACCGACGGATTACAGCTTCCCTCATCAACCCCTGAAAAAAAACGGTGTTTTGACCGGTTTGTAACGCTTTATCAAAAACTTGGCCTGACCGGGCTTAAAAATCATATAAGAAAAGTCGAGTCCCTGGACCCGGAAATTCAACACTATCCCAGGTTCAAATGCCATGATGACATTGCCGCAATTGCCATACATCCATAAAATGACAATGCTGCCGCCGTCTATTTGAGAGCTTCCCGGCAAAGCCGGGCATACCCTTGTTGAATCCTTGAAAATATTTTTTCCCAGGTAAAATGAGACGTTGCTGAACAGACATAGGTCATATTCGGTTCAACAGCCTGCATAACCTGTTCAATGCCGGATTTCAATGTCTGGGCAAGACGGGTTTCAAGCATGGCTTCATCTTTTTTAAATGGGGTATCAATGGTTTTCAGGGTTGGAAGAGGAATCATTTTTACCATGGTTCCGTGATCGGTACCAAACAATTGCCTTACTCCGGGCAGCGCAGTGGTTATAATTCTGCATCCGCAGGCCATGGCCTCCATCAGAACAAGGGGAAGACCTTCAAAAAATGAGGGCAGCACAAAGATATGGGATCGCCGCATCAACGTTCCCAGACGTTCATGAGTCAAAGATCCGTGATAGACAGCTTTTGCCCCCAGTTTTCCGGCAAGCTCAAGACAGATCTGTTTTTCCCTGCCACTGCTGCTGCCGGCCAGGTGAAGCCTGAAAGGCAGATCTTTGATCTGTTCCAGACTTTTCAAAAGCCAGGGAACGCCTTTTGAATAACTGAGCTTACCCGCATATACCAGTTCCACAACCCCGTCAAACTCTTTGGATTCACAAAAAAAACAATCCGGATTATAGCCTCCGCTGATCACATTGATTTTTGACGGATCAGCTGCAATGGTTTTCACAATGGACTGTTGCTGATCACAGCTCAAGGCAATTATCCAGTCTATGTTTTGCAGATCCTTTATTATGGACCGGCCAATATGCGGACACAGATAATGCTGGCGAAGACATGTCCCGTGACAGGTGGTCACTATTGGAATATCAGGTGCAATCCTTCTTGCCAGGGCCGACACCACCCAGAGGTGATGAGTGTGCAGTATATCCGGCTGAAACCTGCACACTGCCTGCCTGATCTTCTCTTCAAAAACCCGCTGGTATTCGATCATATCCGTGATATCCAGGTTTGAGAACACGCTGCTTTTATAGGGCATGACATCACTCATGCCGGGGATTGAATAATCAAGATCTTTTCCGTCAAATCTCACAAAACAGCAATGATCTGCCCTGATTAAAGTTTTGGGCAGATTAAAATCAGCCTGAACACCAGCCACCAGATAATTTTCATGACCGTTTCGTGTACTTTGCCGAATCAGTTCCCGGATAAACTTTCCGCTCCCGGTAAAATCCGGGGTCTGGCTGATGATGTGAAGAATTTTCATGACAAAAAAGATATCACAGGATTAATTGAAAAGAAACAATCTGTTGATCCATTTGCGTTAGCCTGTCACCTCATTTAAAATCAAATCTTCTATTGCCTCGATTTTCCCTAAATGCCGGGTCAACTGAAACTCAACATGACCATGGGTGGCTTGGGCCTTTTTTACAAGTTCCGGGATATCCACAAGAATATGGCTGCCGCTTCCGAGAAAAAACGGAAATATCACAAGTTTTTTTACCCCTTTTTCCACAAGCTCATCAATTTTCTTCTCAATCAAAGGATCGGCAAATTGCAAAAAAGCATGAACCACCATGTCAAATGATCCTGATGTTTTTTTGGACAACCGTTCCACCAATGATGCGATCTCCAGGTTTGATTCTTTTTTCCGGCTGCCATGGGCAGCAATTATCAATGCTTTCATACAGTCTCCCTGATATTTTTTTAAGTCCAAATCCATTTAAGTTGTAAAGTCTTGAAAAAAACAGCTTCATATTTTACACCACTATCATAATGCATACCCTGGCCCGGATTTTTCATTATCCCCCTTGCCTGCCACCCTGATGCCTGCACTGCCCTGGACCGGACAGATATACTCACATATGCCGCAGCCAATGCAAAGAGCTGCCACCACATAAGGCTGTTTGAGCAAAACAGAATTGCCAGACTGATCCATGGTATTGATTTCATTAAATTTAATAGCCTTGTCATGGGTTGGGCAGTGTTCTTCGCAAACAATGCAAGATTTTTTTTGTGCGTACACCAGGCACCTGTTTTTATCAAACCAGGCATTGCCCATGACAAAGGCATGCTTTTGTTTTTTTTCCATTTTTTCCAGGGCACCTGTGGGACATACCTGGGAACACAGTGTGCAGTTGAATTCACAATATCCCAGCCGGGGAACCAGTTTTGGAGTAAATATGGCTTCAATTCCCTTTTCCAGAAACACGGGTTGCAGTGCCGTATTAATGCAAACTTTCATACACTCTCCACAACGCACACAGGTGGCAAGAAAATCTTTTTCATCCAGAGCACCGGGGGGCCGGATCAAGGCGTCATCCGTCGTCTTTGACACGGCACTGGTCCGACAGAGAACCGGCAGGGCAAGGCCCGCAATCCCTGCGGCCATCAATTGGCGTCTGTTGATATCCACGGGCGGTTTGCTTTTGCCAGGGGCAAATCGGAACGTGGTTATGGCTTCCGGGCAAAATTCCAGGCAGTCCATGCAAAGAGTACACTCTTCACCCATAAAACAACGGTCTTTGTCAAAGGCTTTCATCCGGCAACGAGTTTCACACAAATCACAATGCCTGCATGCTTTCACAGGGATTCGCTTGAAAAAAGATATCCGTGACATCAATGCCAAAAGTCCGCCCAGGGGACAAAGGTTCCGGCACCAGAACCGCTTGCCGAAAAACTCCAGTATAAAAATAGAGACCAGCAAAAAAAAGGATACAAATGACAGAAAAAAAAAGCTTTGTTTATAAGGAAGAAGAAAAATCTTAAAAACATCATACACAGGCTCGGTCATGCCTGAAAGCCAGGCAGGACCACTGATATAAATTGAATCAAAAAACAGGGAAACAAGGTAATTGATCATCGGATCAATACTGAACACCATACCCCTGACCAACAGGGAAAAAGGATCTGCAAAGCCCAGAATTTGAACACCAAAACCGGCTGAGACCAATACAACCATAAGAACAACATATTTTAACCAGGACAGGCGGATACGGTTTGTTACAGGCTTGATAAACCGGCCGGACAGATCAATCATAGTCCCCAACGGGCAGATCCATGAACAAAAAACCCTTCCCAGCAAAACGGTTAACCCGATAATGATAAAAGACGGCCACAACAATGTCACAAAAGTTTTTTTGGCCAGCGTGACAGTGGCAAGCACCAGGGGATCAAGCCGGAATAAGATATTGACGGCATAGGGGATGATATCACTGCCTGAATAATCTGTCTGCCGAAACAAGAATAAAAATATCAGCAGACAGACAACCTGGGACAACCGTCTCAACTGTTTTAAATACGGTTTTATCTTCATGCTTGCAAGGCTTTCAGGTTGCGGATATTGCACTTGTCCAGATCCATCTGTCCAAGTCCTCTTTTATAGGCTTCAACCGTTGATTTGATCTGATCGGGTTTCAGCCCGAACAGCGTTGTGGCATAGGCATCTGCTGCCACAGGGTCCACACAGCCGATAATGGTGTCCAGTTTTTTTACATCATCCATATCCCCGCCCTGAGGACCGTTCCTGGTAATCACACGGGTGGCATCAACAATGGTAAACCCAGGTTTTATAACGGTGTTCAAATCCGCAAGCTTTTCCCCCAGCTGATAATGTATCCTGCCCCTCCATCCACCGATAATGCCCATGACATTTTTAAGGCCGAGGCTCAGCCCGGAAAGGCCATGATGCTTGGCAACCGGCACATTGATATAGCAATCGGCTTCCAGGGCATCCTTATAAAACGACCATTGTTTTAATGCTTTTCCGTTTTTGATGGTGACCGGCACAAACTTTCTATCATCCACATACTCAAGCCTGAGCCTTTTATCCCGGATCTCTTTTAATGCCGACTTTATCCCGCTGTTATGATAGCACCGTCGCTCTTCATTGCAGGTCCGGTCAAACACCAGCACTTTGGATGCACCCGCATCAAGACAAAGACTTGCCAGCCTGCTGACAATCACCGGATGAGTGTTCGCGCCCTGCTCAACGTTCCTGTCCCACCCGATATTGGGCTTGATCACCACTTTGTCGCCAGGCTTGACAAAGGCCTGTATCCCGCCCATGGCCTGAACCACCTGTGTAACCATGCCAAAATAATTTTCTCCTTTTGCCACCAAAACATCCGGTTTTATCAAAGAAGAAGCCAACAATTCAGGTGTCAGATCAAATACAGGAGGAGTCATGATAATACCTGCAGACCACAACGACACCTGTTTTAAAAATTTTCGCCTGTCCATTTTCCCCTCCCTTTTAAAATTTTATATAAAAAATCTCCAACCTATTGAAATTAGATACCTTTTATTTCTTGTTGTGGCAGAGTGATCTGCCATGGCCGTTATTATATCATTTGATATTTAATTTTGCCTTCATTATATCAAGACCGATACGTTCAATCATCCGGCCCATGCGTTCGCGTTTTGAATTCTCCTTGTAGTACGCCACCACCTTTGCCACCATGGCCCGGGCATCTTCAAAGTCAAGATCTTCCACCAGAAGATCGGCAAGCCTCGGTCTTGCCGACCCATTGCCGCCGACCATGACGGTCCATCCATTTTTGGTTCCGTAAAGGGAGATATCTTTGATACAATTTTCAGCACATTGAATTTTGCAGCCGCTGACACCCATTTTCATTTTACTGGGCAGAACCATGCCATGATAAGTTTCATCCAGTGCCATGCCCATCTTAAGACTGTCCTGCTGTGCCAGGCGGCAATAGGCTGTTCCGGGGCAAACCTTGATGCTTCTGACACAAAGCCCTGTGGCATGACCGGCATCCATGCCAAGATCCTTCCAGATGCCGTCCACCTGGTCTTCGGTAATGCCGATAAGGGCGATCCTTGCCGCACTGGTGATTTTCACATCCGACACATTATATTTTTGGGCCACATCCGCAAGCTTCCTGAGCTGATCCGGATTCACAATCCCGCAGGGAAGATGCGGGGCAATGGCATAGGTTTCTTTTTCCTTACCTCGTTGACGAATCACCCCTTTTTCACCATCTTTGAGCATAACCGACTCCTTTTTTATTTACAGTTTTACAGATAATAGTACAAAATTCATGGTTTGTTTATAGTTTTATATGAAAGTCTTGAAAAATCCAAAAAGAAAATTTCATGTTTTGTTGTGTTCAAACCAAGGCGAAATACCAAGCCTGCCGTGGCAGTTATATCATAATATTATTCACAAACCCCATGGATGATTTTTATTGTTCATATTCCATAAGTCAAGGACATCCGCAGAGTTGCAAATTCATACTCAAATAGTGTATGGATGTTTTATTTAATGATACAGGAGTGCTGTAGATGAACAATCAGGCATTGCAGGAGAAGCAGAGAGATCAGGCCCGGATGCTGGCCAACAAAGTGAAAAAAAGATTCAAGCATCTGCGCAAACGGTATAAAAAACAGGGCCTGGACATCTTCAGGCTATACGACTGGGATATCCCGGAAATCAGGGCTGTTGTGGACTGGTATGACGGCCACCTTGTTGTTGCTGAATACAGCCGCAAACAATCCTTCCCGGAATGGCTTCCCATAATGGGCAAAGCCGTTGCCCGTGCATTGGACGTTCCAAACGAAAACCTGCATCTTAAAATCCGGCGGTCAGGAATCAAGGAAGGAAAAAGATACGAGCGTATCAACCATACAAACCAGAAAATAGCCATGGGTGAAAGAGACCTTAAATTTTACATCAATCCAAACGATTATGTGGATACGGGCCTGTTCTCAGATCACAGGAACACAAGAATGATGGTGCGCAAGCAGGCAGCAGGTAAAAACTTTTTAAACCTGTATTGCTATACAGGGTCATTTACCTGTTATGCGGCAAAAGGGGGTGCCTGCCGGACCGTATCTGTGGATCGCTCTCAAACCGCTGTCAACTGGGTAAAAGACAATCTTGAACTCAACGGTCTCACAGGTTCCCACCACACCATAATCCGGGAAGACACCCTTGATTTTCTTGAACGGGCCAGGCATGACGGATACCGGGACTTTGATCTGGCGGTTGTGGATCCGCCTTCTTATTCAACCACCCGGATGACCAACGGGCATTTTGACATTGCAAAAGAACACCCACATTTACTCAATGCTGTTTTTGAGTTGATGAAAACCAGTGCTGTGGTTTTCTTTTCCACCAATCATCAAAATTTTGATTTAAAGACAAAAGAGCTGACCGTCACAAATATCAAGGAGATTACATCCAAAACCATTCCCGAGGATTATCAAAACAAGCGCAAACAGATTCATAGATGCTGGGAAATACAGATATGAAATTTAACCCGTTTGAAAACCGCTTATCCCGAGACATCAGAAATACCCTGGGCCATTGTTTTGTCAAAGCAATTCAGGCAAAAGACCCGTCTTTTTTTCACACTGCGAGCAGTCAGTATCAATACGGGGAAACTCAAGTCCATATAAAAGCATACGTCAATAACAGGGCAGACTTTTTAAAAAAAACATTTGATCAGATGGCTGCCTTTAATTTGCAGCCGGATGATGATTTTTTTGTAATTGCCCGCATATTATGGAACTTTGAATTGTTTTTTGAATTCCATGAATGGCTGGAAATAAAATGGACAACAGCCCAGGGTAAAAACAAAAAAGCATTGCAGGCAATGGTTCTTGCCGCCATCGCATATGAACAGCTTACATATGGCAGAAAAGCTCCTGCAAAAAAAGTTGCATTAAAGGCAATTGGGCTTTTCAACCAGCACCGGGATATTATTGCCAAACCCTTTGATGCGGATCTGTTTATCTCTAAATTAAGCTTGCTTGATCCTGTTGCACCAAAATTTAAAATGCCCGGCAAAAAAAGCCGGGCATTCAAATAACTTAATTTAAGCACCCCTGATCGCCATGGAAGCAAATCAAGCTGGTTGGCGATATCTAAAAGCTTCACTTCTATGGATATGAAATTTGCCCAATCTGCATCGCCATGCTGCTCTTATATTCCATAGTTGTAACAGGTTGCTTTTTTTATTTTATATTTCTAACTAAAACGATTTAACAACAGAGAAAACCACCTTTGTAGTTTCTGCTTCATTTTCAGTACCAAAATCCTGCAATACCCTCAGGTTGATCTGAAACAGATGAGGCGGTAACCAGAAGAGATTGACTTCCGCTCCAATGGCGTAATTTGTACCCTTCTCATCAGAGGAACCTGTGCCGCTGTCTTCATCCATCTGCCAATATGTGTATCCCACAAGTGCAGGCCTGATAAGAAGCCCTTCAGAGATGGGAAATTGTTTGCTGATTCCCCAATCAACGATAAATTCCCAGCCAGGGGTGATATCTGTATCATCCTGTTCCCCATATACCAGAGTCCTGGACAATGCTGACACAGCCCAGCTTTTGGCCTGGTCTATATAATAAGTCGCACCAAGGGTCATCATGCCGCTGGTATATCCTTGGCCGGCAGATGCCGGTTCTGTCCAGTCATATTCTCCTGTGGGCAGGTTTACGCCCAGCCCCAGTACCGCATCCCATCTGTCCGTGTGCCAAGCCAAAATAAGGGGCTCAATAAAAATATCCCCCAAACCTACCTCGGAATCATGCACACCAGGAACGTTAAGATTAAAATCAGTTCCGACAATCGGGACAATCGTACTCATTCCGTAATCCGCTCCTAAAAACTTGTGTTTGGTGATATAAATAAGCCGGTGTGCCTGGGCAAAAACATTCAGATCAAAACCGATATTTATATCATCGCCATCATCATCCTTCAAGGTATCTGAGTCCACATATATGTTGTATTGCTTGTAATGAAATCCCGGCGGTGGAACGGAAGCTCCCATGGCACCTTCTGTTCCCGGCGTATAATGGCCGGCCCAGGCTGGCATAGCACAGGTCAGCATCAGAAGCAGCATACCGGTAATAGTGAGCGAAACAGTCCAATTTTTTGTCATCTTTTTCTCCTTTTTTTCTTGTTGGTGTTCTATTAAAAAATTAATTTAAATTAATAAAGCCTTCTTTGTCCTGGTTCAAACAAAAGAGGCTTTATGACCTCCCAAAAAAAATAATTCTGCATGTTTCCGGTCTATTGTAACGGTATCGGCTTTAATGGTGCCTTTGGACTGAAAAATTATTTTGGTCAAAATCGCTTGATAAATATCATTTACAGCAGCAGACAAGATATTGATCAAGACTTCAAGAAATTTCATACCCTGCCTCCTGTCTTTGACTTTTTTAACTACTGTATCATCTCTGAATTTCGAGTCGCATTCTAAAATAATAAATTATCCATTGTCAAGAAGACTTTTTTTTAAATAATAATCCCAAAATCCATCCGATATAGCGTTATATCTTAACAAAACAATATATTACCATATAATTCTCCTGATAATATCCTCATAAAAATATAAATCATTTACTATTTTTATAGTTTGTTACCCATACCAATTTAGCAAGAATCTTGAATATCATTCGATATTTGCTTGTTTTAATTATTTTTGAGGCATATTCAAAGACCTTTACAAATATACATCTCTTTTGTCCACCCTTCCAAACAAGCATCCCGCATACCAACCCCTATCGCGAGAAACCTTTTTACCGGTAGCCCTCTACACGACAACGCCAACACAGAAAACTATGGGACCGCAATTTTAAGATGTCCGAAAATCATTCAATGCAGACGGTTGATGAAAAAAAACAGGCCTTGAGAGCCTATATATTCTAACAATTTTCAACATCCAAAACTGATCAAAAAAAAACAATCCTGCATATATTGAATATGCCTCATTTAAAGATGAAGACAATTCAATGTTTTATAAACCGTCAAGGTTTAATTTTTAAATCCCCAAAACGAGATATCGACACGGCCTTATAAGCATTTCTTGCAAAACTATCTGCTTTATTTAAGAAAAACCCAAGTTAAAAATTACAGAAAAATATAAAAAAACCGGAGCAGGGTTTCCCGGATTGAATTTGTTCTTATAAATTGATATTATTAAAAATTCCAAAGATAATGCATACATATTAACGAAAGGGAAAGCCAATGCATCTGCCAAGTCCCAAAGGATGGCTTGCCGTTCTTTTTATTGTGTTCACCCTGGCAATCCCTTTTGCAATCACCTATTATGTATCAACACCATCCTATCAAGACCGTTACAGAGGCAGGCCCAAAAGTTTGCAAACCCCTGGCCTGCCAAGTCGTTCAAAAATAATGGCGGACCAGTTGCTGCTTTTAAAAAATGAAAAGCTTATTACAAACAGGACAGCCATTGTTTTTAAGGGACTAAGCAACAACACGGCAACCATTGATCTTTATCTGCTTGATTTGGACCCAGAGGTTTCATATACTTTAAAATTTCCTAAAACAAAGACGGATGAGGACATCCGGATCGGCAATGTGATGTATCGCCTCATTTCAGTAAAAGACAAGATGTTGCGGCTTAAAATAAAGGAAATCCATCATACCCGTTAAAGATTTCCAGAAAATTTCCAGTGGTTATAAAATTTTAAAAAAAGACCTGGCATTTAAATAATCATGGCTTTTGTACCCATTTGCCTTTAAACTTTCGAGAGTTAATATTTTATATGAAAGGATTTCAAACCTATTGGAATCAGATATCTTTCATTTTTTGTTGTGGGCAAAACAATGTAAAATACCAGGTCTGCCCGTAGCAGTTACATGAAAATTTTGGCAGCCCCAATCGTGATTTTTATTCTTTGTTGCGGCCAAACATAAGCAAAAAAAACAAACCTACAGTGTCAGTTGGGCTGTAGAAGTTGGTTAAAAGAAACGTTCCGGAGATAAATTATGATGAAGCTGTTAATGGTTGGAGCGGGAGGCTTTGCAGGCTCAATCTGTCGATATATGATCAGTGATTTGTCCCACAGACTGTTCAATGATCCTTTTTTTCCCTACGGGACCCTTACGGTTAATGTGATAGGATGCCTTTTAATCGGTTTGCTGGGCGGATTATCAGAATCAAGACAAATATTCAGCCCTGAAATTCGGGCATTGATTCTCATTGGATTCATGGGAGGATTTACAACTTTTTCAACCTTTGGATATGAAATATTCACATTTGCCCGGGATGGGCAGCTTGCCTCAGCCATGACAAACCTGATGCTTCACCTTATTCTGGGTTTTTGCTCTGTCTGGCTTGGATTTTCCTTGTCTAAATTCATATGAAAGTCTTTAAAAATCAAAACAGCAACTTTCATGCTTGTTGTGGCAAATCTCAAATAAAATACCAGGTTTGCCCATGGCAGTTATTATAAAGGAGATTATTTATGGTTCTTCCTGAAAAAGGGCATTTGCTCAGAATCTTTATTGGCGAGTCTGATAAAAAAGACGGAACACCGCTATATGAGTGGATTGTAAAAAAAGCAAGAGAACGGGGATTAGCCGGGGCAACTGTTACCCGTGGTATCCTGGGTTTTGGAGCGCATTCAAGGATTCATACCACAAAGATCTTAAGGCTTTCGGAAGATATGCCCATGGTCATAGAGATTGTAGATACCCTGGAAAAAATAAACAAGTTCATGCCGGTCATTGACCACACGATTATTGAGGGGCTTGTTACCATAGAAGAAATAAGTATCCGGTTCTATCGCACAAGATAACCTGTTTTCAATAACCCCAGGTTAAAAATTCTTTTACATAAAATCAAGAGAAGCCTACAACCCAAAAGCCACTATCCAAAAACCACTGCTTTAATATAAAATCCTTGATTTGATTTGCCCGCAGATATATAAAAGCCTACCATATGACTCATTTTACAGGATACGGGATATGATGGATTCAAACATGACACCACATCATTTTACAGCTCAAGTATATTATGAAGACACCGACCATTCAGGGGTTGTCTACCATGCAAACTATTTAAAATTTTTTGAACGGGCAAGGGAAGATATCATGGGGACCAAGGTTCTTGCCGACATGTGGCATAAGCATGAAATAGGTTTTGCCATTTACAAAATAAATATAGGATACCATGAGGGTGCCATTTTCGGAGATCGTCTCGACATCAGGACAACCTGGAAAAAAGAAGGGCATTACAGGATTATCTTTTTCCATGAAGCTTGGCGGCCGGATGGAAAAAAAGCGGCTGTCACATGCACACTGGAGCTTGTCTGCCTGGGGCCGAACAAAAAATTAATGCCCATCCCGGATCTGGACTTCTTAAAATCCAAGGAATAAAAAAATCAAGTCAGCAGATTCTCGGCAGCTGCTCTCCTGTAAGCATATCAATGGGTCTCACCCCGCCGATAGAGGTCTGCAAAAAAACCTTGCCGGGATCTTCGCTTGTGACGTCACCAATAATCACAGCAACTTTGCCAAACACATCCTGCCGGATGATCTCAAGGGCTTTGTCCACATCCTTTTCCGGCACAAAGGCGATCAATTTGCCTTCGTTTGCAATATAGAGCGGATCAAACCCCAACAACTCACAGGCTCCCCTTACCGGTCCCGTGACAGGCAGAGACATTTCATCTATTCTAATTCCAACTCTTGATTGTGATGCAATCTCATTCAAGGTTGTTCCCAGACCACCCCTTGTAGGGTCCCGAAGCACATGAACATCACAGCCGGACCGGATAAGAGACTGAACCATTTTATTTAACGGGGCTGAATCGGTTTTGATATCGGAATCAAATTTTAAACCCTCCCTTGAGCTTAAGACCGCAATACCGTGATCTGCAAGGGTTCCGCTGACAATGATCTTATCGCCCGGTTGTGCATTGCTTCCGGACACATTCACATGGGCAGGAATCACGCCTATACCGGAAGTGTTGATAAAAATCTTGTCTGCCTTTCCCCTGGGAACCACCTTGGTATCACCTGTGACAATCTTGACCCCGGCTTTTTTGGCAGCCGCTGCAATGGTTTCAAGAATTATCTTTAACTGCTTTACCGGCAGTCCTTCTTCAATAATCAGGCCCACGCTGATAAACTTAGGGACAGCCCCGCACATGGAGATATCATTGACGGTTCCATTCACCGCCAGGTCGCCGATATTCCCGCCGGGGAAAAAAATGGGGTCCACCACATAAGAATCGGTTGAAAAAGCAAGCCTTGCGCCTTCAACATCCAGGATTGCCCCGTCATCTTGTTTTGATAATTCAAAATTTTCAAACAAGGGCAGTATCATTTCGGAAAACATTGAGTGGGAGAGTTTTCCGCCGGAACCATGGTCGAGTAATATTTTTTCTTCAGTCATTTTTTTTTCCTGTTTATATAGTAACCCTATGCCCTGGTATGTATTAGGTACTTGATACTTGACATTGAGGACTTGATAATTGACATTGTGGAGACTTGATAATTAAAATTGAATACTTGGCATTGGGTTCTGGGTGATGAGAATCTCAACACTCATTACTCGCTGCTTTCATATTAACTGTATCTGTAAAATGCTGCACAAACCCCTTCACTTGAGACCATACAGGGACCGACCGGTGTCATGGGAGTACATTTCTTCTTATAAAGAACGCATTTTTCAGGCGTTTTTAACCCCATGAGAATCTGACCGCAGGCGCACCCTTTGGGTTCGGTAACCTCGGGCATATCCATGCTAAATTTTATGGAAGCATTAAATTTTTCATACGATTTTTTCAGCCTCATCCCACTGGATGGAATGTGTCCAATCCCTCTCCAGGAGGCATCACAAATATCAAAGACCTGGTTCATGATCTGTTTTGCCTTTACATTTCCTGAATCTGACACGGCCCTTGGATATGCATTTTCAAGAGCCGGCGTTCCCGTCTCATTCTGTCGGATCAACATCAGGATGGCATTTAAAATATCAACCGGTTCAAATCCGGCAATCACGGACGGCATATTATATTTTTCAAATGTGTCCCTGTAGGCATGGGTTCCGGTAATCACGGAGACATGGCCCGGAAGGATAAATCCGTCGATCTGAACCCCGTCTGTTTCCATCAGGGCGGTAAGTGCGGGCGGGGTGAGTTTATTGGCGGAATAAATGGAAAAATTATCTGTTTTTTCCCGGATGGCCATTAGAATTCCGGCCGCAATGGTGGGAATGGTGGTTTCAAATCCCACTGCACAGAACACCACTTGCTTGCTTTTATTTTCCCGGGCAATGGCAACGGCATCCGATATGGAATAGACCATCCTTACATCCGCACCGGATGCTTTTTCCAGGGCAAGGGTCGAACCGGACCCCGGCACTTTCATGAGATCTCCAAATGTGGTCACTATCACATTTTTAACCCTTGCCAGCGCCACAAAAGCATCAATGTCTTTCTGGGCGGTCACGCACACAGGACACCCCGGCCCGGAAAGAAGCGTTATCCTTTCCGGCAGAACACTTCTGATACCATGCCGAAAAATGGACATGGTATGGGTTCCGCAGACCTCCATCAGTCTGAATTTTTTATGGCTGACAGCCTGGATTCTTTTCACAAGCTCCCTTGCAAGGGAAGCCTCCCTGTATTCTTCAATATATTTTAAACTCATTGATCAGGTTCCTTCCAGGGCAGCCGCAACCACTGCCTGGCCTAAACAGATCCCCCCGTCCCCGGTGGGAACCTGTGTGTGTGCGTATACCTTTAAATTATGTTCTTCAAGTACACGGATCATGGTGTTCAGAATGATATCGTTATGGAACACCCCCCCGGAGAGGATAATTTTTTGGATATGGGTTTGCCGGCTCACGTTGAGAGATGCCGCTGCAAAAGCCTGAACCAGCGTATAATGAAATTTTGCACTGATTCCGGCAACGGGCCGGTTCTGCTGCAACTCCGCTGTTATCTGCCTGATACAAGGCATTAAATTAATTTCAAAAACCTGGCCCCGGCCAACATCCTTTTTACCAAATACCAGATCAAAGGCATAGCCTTCCCGGACCGGATGTTCATCTGCCATAGCTTCCAGTTCCATTGCGGCCTGACTTTCATAAGAAATCGTATGCCGGACGCACAAAAGGGAAGACACCGCATCAAACAGCCTTCCAACACTGGAGGTCAACGGTGAATTCAGATTTTTCTCCATCATACCGCAGATAAAAGACAGTTTTTCTTTTTCCATGGCCTTTATATAAGGAATCTCCATCTGTAAAAAGTCCTTTCCAAAGGCCTGAAAAAGAACGGATGCCGCCATGCGCCAAGGTTCCAGAACAGCTGCATCCCCGCCCGGCATTTTAATGTAGGACAGGTGAGCTTTGCGTTGAAAGGCTTTTTGTGTACACAAAAGAATTTCCCCGCCCCAGATATGACCGTCTGTTCCATACCCCGTGCCGTCAAGGGTGATGGCGATAACCTCTTCATCCAAACCGTTTTCCGCCATGCAGGCGGCAGCATGGGCATGGTGATGCTGAACCGCCACTTTTTTTACCGTGTTCTGCGCTTTGGCATAATCAGTACTCATATATCCATGATGCATGTCATGGGCAATAATGTCCGGCTGGATGTCGAAAATATTTTTCAAATGATCAATACTGTCCCGATAAAACGCATGAGTCTTCATATTATCCAGATCCCCGATATGCTGGCTTAAAAAAGCATGATGACCCCGGGTCAGGCAGACCGCATTCTTGAACCCTGCCCCGCACCCCAGAATTTTCGGCATTTTTCGGTTGATAACAATCGGCAGGGGTGCATATCCTCTTGACCGCCGGATAAATCTTGTTTCACCCGCCTGGATTCTTGCAATGGAATCATCTGCGCGAAAACAGATATCCCGATTGTGCAATAAAAAATAATCCGCAATATGGGAAAATGCTTCCAGAGCATCCTCATTTTCAATGGAAAGCGGCTCTCCTGAAAGGTTGCCGCTGGTCATCACCAGGATGGACGGTCCTTTTTCAAGCAGCAGACAATGCAACGGCGCATAGGGAAGCATGACGCCCAGAGTTTTATTAAAGAAAGCCACATCCGTTGCAAGTACAGACCCTTTTTGATTGTCCCCATTGATATATTTCCTTTTCAGCAAAACAATGGGTCTTTGATAGGAGGTCAGGAGTTGTTTTTCCCTGTTGCTGACATGAACATGGTCAAACAGGATTGATGCCGATGCTGCCATCAGGGCAAAGGGCTTATGGGGACGGTTTTTTCTCTGCCGCAATTGTTTTACTGCATCAAGATTGGCGGCATCACAGGCCAGATGAAATCCGCCAAGCCCTTTTATCCCGATAATTCTACCCTGGCGCAAGTATTGAGCCGCAAGAGTGATGGCTGATTGTGAATCCGTATTGATCCGATTCCCCCGGCGGTCCGTCAAAAAAACCTGTGGTCCGCAGACCGGGCAGGCATTGGGTTGGGCATGAAACCGCCTGTTCAGCGGGTCATCATACTCTTGTTGACATTTTCCACACATCTTAAACGATTTCATGGAAGTTTTGGACCGGTCATAGGGAATATCTTTAATAATTGTATACCTGGGGCCGCAATTGGTGCAATTGATAAACTCATATTCATGCCGTCTGTTGCCGGGATCTTTCATTTCAGCCAGGCAGTCGGAACAAATAGCCACATCAGGAGAAATAAGGGTGGTCCGCCGGTTGGCAACTTCACTGTTCTCAATTTTAAATGAAAAAAAATTTCCAGGCGGCACATCACTGGATTTAATGTCTGTCACCGAAGCCAGCAAAGGACTTTTATGATAAATATCATCGACAAACCGCTCAATTTTTTCAGGGGGTCCTTCCACAATAACCCGAATGCCGCCGGAGGTATTGAATACCTCCCCTTTCAGATGATATTGATCTGCCAGACCAAATAAAAAAGGCCGAAACCCAACGCCTTGAACAACGCCGCTGATTTCCAGCTTTTTTGCTACTGCCGTTTGGTTTAAGGCTATGGGAACGGTCATAAAAACCTGTTACTGTTCATTACGGCCATCATCCTGCCGGGCATCCGCTGCCAGTATTTGGCGCAAATCTTCCAGGGTTTCACGGGCAGTGGCTTCATCGACCTTATTGATGGCAAATCCGGCATGGACAATGACATAATCCCCGATCTTTACATCACCCAGAAGCATGGTACTGATTTGCCGGGTCACACCGTCCACATCAACTTTGGCAACCGTATCGTTTATCTCGACAATCTTAGACGGAACTGCTAAACACATACCATTTCACCTGTTTGTCTTAAAGAATACATTGCTAACATAACACAGGATATCATTTGAGCAATGTTTATTTCAAATTGAAATCCCTTTAAAAATAATATCTAACCGCCGCATAAATATTGGTATTATTTCCAAACCCGGCAAAAAACTTATGATGTTCATATCCGAAAAAAATATTTAATCCTGTTTCAAGCACAAGGCTGTAACTGTATTTATAATTGGCTTTTGGACGAAGATAGCCGTCTTCATAAATGGGTAATAATATGCCGCCAAGGCCAGGGTGAGGTTCTGATTCATCATAAGCTTTGTTAATTCCAGGGTTGCCACATGTCTTATCCGATCCCTGATAAAGCCGGATTCAAACCTGCTGTCCGGGATAAATCCGGCTTTATCAATCTCCCGGTGCAGGCAGAAATATCCTGCACCGGGGCCGTCATTTTAAAGTGTTGAGTCGTGTTCCGAATTCTGATTTTTCCGATACAAAATCAAATCATCAATGGTCAGCACGGGAAACCCGTGTATCCCGGCAAATTCAACGATATTCGGCAGTCTGGCCATGGTGCCGTCGGGGTTGGTCAATTCACACAGCACCCCGCAAGGAGACAACCCGGAAAGGCGCATTAAATCAACGGTGGCTTCGGTATGGCCCCCACGCTCAAGCACTCCGCCGGGTTTTGCTTTTAAGGGAAAAACATGCCCGGGACTGTTCAGGTCACAAGGCCCTGCACTATCAGCTGCGGCTGCATGCACCGTTGCGACACGGTCCTTTGCAGACACCCCCGTAGTGACTCCCGTGGCAGCTTCAATGGAGATGGTAAATGCCGTCTGGTATCGGCTGGAATTGTGCTGAACCATCATGGGCAATTCAAGGGATGCCACCTTGTCTTCGGTCAGGCACAAACAGACGATGCCCGAGCATTCCCGGATCATTATGGCCATCTGCTGTTCCGTCAAAGACTGGGCCGGAAAAATAAGATCACCTTCATTTTCTCGGTCTTCATCATCCGTGACCAGTACGCCGTTTCCGTTCTGAAGGGATAACAGCGCGTTTTTCACACGTTCCTCTGGATTTCCAAATCGAGTTAACAGACTCTGATTCATGGTCGATCTCCTTACAATAATAAAATTAAACATGAATCAGGGCAAAAGGAAAAATAGACGTTCAGGCAGTACAATGCCTGCAGTTCCTTGATAAAAAGGAAACCGCCAAAGACAAAACACAGCCTTGACGCATTCTCTTCCATCCGGACTTTAACCGTCGGCTCCGGAATTTAACCGGATCTGCTGACCTCCCCTGGTTTAAACTTTTCAATTTAAGCTTTCTCATTCAAGCCTTGGGGGGAGCGCTCGCGGGCTTCCTGATACAGGCCAGGTTACCGCCGGTGGGGAATTTCACCCCGCCCTGAGAATATACGGGAGACACCCTATACCCTGTAGCCGGTCATGTCAAACCCATATTTCAAAGAATAAGAACAATCCATAGCAAATTAGAAACCACACCATTTGAAACAGCGGAAATATCCTGACATCCTGTTTATCACTTTCTTTTGTGAGTAATAATGTTGAAAAAAATACCTTTCTCAAAAAGAATGTTGCCATTCCAACATTTTCCTGGTAGCGACTGTATATTATTTATTCAGCTCTTTTTTAATCAACAGTTCGGCAAAAAATTTTAAATATAATTATTCCAATATGTTGCAAAATTAAAAAAACAGTAAAATTTATTATTAACTGAATAAGAGTAATAGAATGAAAACATACCAGTTCAGGGTTTCCATAATAGGAATACCAAAGCTTTATCGACTAATTGAGGCATCTGAAAATTGCACTTTTGATGATCTTCACAATGTGATTTTCCAGTCATTTGACAGATACGATGAACACCTTTATTCATTTTTCATCACTCGAAAAGACACCAAGAGTATGAGGAATATATATGATGCTCCACAGATAACCCATCCCGTGAGTGCAGAAGAGATGATGGGTTATGGGGAAAGGAAAGAATCCACAGCAAAGATGCAAATTTGCGATGTCGGCTTGAATGAAAAAGATGTCTTTCATTACCTGTTTGATTTTGGAGATGAGTGGTGGCATCGAATCAAGGTGCAAAATATCAAAGAGACAAAAGCCAAAAAAAAATATATTAAATTAATCAAGTCAGTCGGAGAATCTCCACCTCAATATCCTGACTATGATGATGAAGAATATGAATAAAACATTGTGGTTGCAATTATCTTCTAACGCAAAACAATGGGTGATTCTGATATGAAAATTTGATCAATCAGATCAGGGAGGCAAAATGAAAAAAGCTGTACTGGCAATTGTAATCCTTATTTTTGCAGCAACTTCGCAGGCCCGGATGAATGCTGAAATAATTATGGATACCGAAGCAATAACGAATGCCGGAACCATCGTTAAAAATGCCTTTGATTACTGGCGCGGGCAAACCTCTGTTTCAACCACAATCATGACCGTCCACCGCCCTGACTGGGAACGCAGCATGACAATAAAATCCTGGACCCGGGGTGAATCCGATTCCCTGTTTGTCATTATTGAACCGGCAAAGGACAAGGGAAACGGCACCCTTAAAGCCGGCAAAGGAATGTGGATATACAATCCCAAGATAAACCGGGTCATCAAACTTCCCCCTTCCATGATGTCCCAAGCCTGGCAGGGATCGGATTTTTCCAACAATGACCTTGTAAAGAGCGACAGCCTGATCAAAGATTATGTGCATACTTTGGAAGCGACAACTCTTGATCAGGACAAAAAAATCCATACAATAAGATCAATACCCAAGCCTGATGCCCCGGTTATCTGGGGCATGATCAAATTAAAAATACGAGAAGACTTTATCCTTTTAAGTGAAGAATTTTTTGATGAAGATCTTCAGACTGTAAAAATAATGACGGCATGGGATATCCAAAAAAGTGGTGACAAGCTTTTCCCCATGAAATGGAAAATGCAAAAATCCGATGCAACAGATGAGTATACCTTTCTTGTATATGAAAAGATTGAGTTTAACAAAAAATTGAGCAACCATATCTTCACCCGGACCAACCTTAAAAATCCGGGCATCTAAAAAAAAGGAAAGATAACATGTCAATAGAATTAAAAATGGCATGGCGCAATATATGGCGAAACCCAAGAAGGACACTTCTCACCATTGCCGCCATTGCTTTTTCAAGTCTGATCCTTGTGTTTATGCTCTCTTTCCAGTTGGGGTGTTATGAAACAATGATCAACACATCCGTTAAAGTCAGCACCGGGCATTTGCAAATCCAGGCAAAGGGGTATCTTGAAGACAAAAAAATAAACCTGGTCGTTAAAAATCCCGCACCGGTTGCAAGCATCCTTGATTCGGTAAAAGGCATTAGCGCCTATACTTTTCGTGCCAATGCCTTCTGCCTGACATCTTCTGATAAAAGAACCTATGGGGTTGTGGTCACAGGTATAGACCCGGTAAAGGAAGCCCATGTTTCAACCATATCCTCTATTATCCGCAAGGGAAGTTATTTAAAAGAGGAAGACGAGTCTTCCGCACTTATCGGAGAACACCTTTCAAAAAACCTGAAAGCCGGTATTGGTGACGAACTCACCATTCTGGGCCAGGGGCGTGACGGTTCAATTGCAGCAGCGGTTCTTACCATAAAAGGCATTTTTGACTCCGGCATTGACGAATTTGACCGGAATGTGATCATGACGGGGCTTAACGATTTCCAGGACATTTTTTCAATGGGAAACAGCGTTCATGAAGCAGTCATAACTGCAAACTCCCTTGGTGATGTATCCATGGTTAAACAAGAGATCCAAAATCATTTTTCTGAAACGCAACAGAATAAAACCCTTGTTGCCGCCGACTGGATGGAAATCATGCCGGGCCTGCTGCAGGGGATTCAAATGGACCTGGTTTCCGGTATCATAATGTATATCATCCTTGTCATTGTTGTTGCGTTCAGCATTTTTAATACATTTTTAATGGCCATCTTTGAAAGAACACGGGAGTTCGGCGTCATGATGGCCATCGGGACAACCCCTTCAAGGATTACAAAACTTGTCCTGTTTGAATCCCTGTTCATGACCCTGGTGGGAATCCTTGCGGGGATAGTCATTGGAAGCCTTTTAACCCTTTATTTTCAAAGCAAGGGCATTTATATTGCCGGTACTGAAGATATCCTTAAACAATACGGGATTCCAGACCGGCTCTATCCGAAACTGTCCCTGATTTCAGCCACGGCAGGGCCTTTGGTCGTATTTTTAATCACCATTGTATCATCTGTTTTTCCGGCATTGAAAATAAAAAAACTGAAACCTGTTGATGCCATGGCCTCAGTATAAATTAAAAAGAAGAGAAAACAAAACAAGACAAAAGACGAGAAACAATTATGTATGCCATATTAGCATGGAGAAATATCTGGAGAAACCCGAGAAGAACCATTGTCATCCTGATGGCCGTGATCATTGGTGTATGGAGCATGATTTTTCTGGGGGCCCTTATGCGGGGAATGGAAACCCAGATGGTCAAAACCGCCATATCCACACTTACCGGAAGCATCCAGATCCATCACATGGATTACCGGAATGATCCCGTGGTTGAAAATTCCATGGATGACATGGATAAACTCGACAGGATACTTAACGCAACACTTGGGAAAGATGCTCTGTGGGCAAAAAGGATAAGAGTCAATGCAGTTGCCTCCAATGCCAGGCACTCCGGGGGCGTGATCCTTGTGGGGATTGAACCTGAAAAGGAAAAAAAGATCTCATTCATTGGAAACAGCGTAATATCGGGACGGTATCTTTCATTAGAAGATACAAATAAGATTGTGGTAGGAAGGGCGTTTCTTGAAAAATTCAATACCAAAATCGGCCATAAGCTGATTCTCATGTCCCAGGATACCCGAAAAGAGATTGCATCAAAGGCGTTCAAGATTGTGGGGGTTTTCAGTGCGGAATCAGAAGCAATTGAAAAGCAGTTTGTTTTTGTTCCCATTTCACAGGCGGCAAAGATGCTTAAAATGGGGCGTTCTATTTCAGAAATATCCATTTTGCTGCCCGGATCCGACATTGACGGCAAACAGGAAACCCGTGCCGCAGAAAAATTAAAATCAAGTCTTGCGGATGATACATTTCATGTTGAAACATGGCACCAGCTTTTGCCCATGATGAAAGCCTACCTGGAGATGTCGGGGTTTTTCCTTTATATCTGGTATGGTGTGGTTTTTGTAGCAATGGGCTTTGGCATTGCCAATACAACCCTTATGGCCGTGTTTGAGAGAACCAGGGAGTTCGGCCTGATGAAAGCCCTTGGCATGAGGCCAGTCCAGGTGATTAAAGGGGTTGTAACAGAGACGTTTTGTCTATTGGTACTGGGAATATTTACAGGAAACATACTGGGATTTTTAAGTGTTGCTGCCATTGCAAAAAACGGGATTGATCTGTCAGCCCTAGCAGCAGGCACTCAGATGTGGGGGATACCAAGAATACTGTACCCGGAAATCTGGACTCAGGATGTTGCCGTGGCAGGATTGATGGTACTGGTTTTAGGCATATTGGTAAGCCTGTATCCGGCTGTCAAGGCTGCCAGGTTCACCCCGACCCAGGCCATGCTAAAAAATTAGGACAAAATATTAGGATAAAAAAATAGCAGGTGGAGACAGGATATGGCAATTGTTGAAGCAAAAAATATTAAAAAAACATACAAACAGGGAAAAGTAAAAGTTGAAGCCCTTCGCGGCGTTGATCTTACCGTCGATAAAGGAGAGTTTTTTGCGCTTGCAGGCCCGTCAGGTTCGGGAAAAACAACACTGCTCAATATTATCGGCGGCCTTGACGTGCCTGACTCGGGTATTGTTATTGTTGACAACAATACCTTTAAAGACATGAACCAGGCAGACCTTGCCACGTTAAGACTGCATAAGATAGGATTTGTTTTCCAGGCGTATAATCTTATCCCGGTGCTGTCGGCCATTGAAAATGTCGAATATGTCATGCTGTTGCAGGGAGTGCCCAGAACAAAAAGACGCAACAGGGCAAAGGCCATACTGGATGATGTGGGCCTGGGAGGAAAATATGACAGGCGACCTGCCGAACTTTCAGGCGGCCAGCAGCAAAGGGTTGCCGTTGCCAGGGCTATTGTTTCCGGGCCGGCAATTGTGCTGGCGGACGAACCCACGGCCAATCTTGACTCAAAAACAGGCGAAGGCCTTTTATTAATGATGAAACAGATGAACCTGGAAAAAAAAGTCACCTTTATTTTTTCAACCCACGACAGCATGGTCATGGAGTATGCAGAGCGCCTTGTCACAATAAAGGACGGACGTATTGTAAACGATGAAAACAGATCATGATTCTATTGGCCGGCTTATTGTCTTTTTTTTATCCCTTTTATTTACCCAAACCCTTTGGGCAGGGCAGAATGCTGCATGGTCTGAAAAACTCGACAACCACTTGGGCGGGCATTTTAAATTTAAAGGGAATATAACCGGATATGATAACGGATCTTATTTTCAACCTTTGGGAACTAGTACCGGTTTCGACGGTCTTGCCAATACCAGGTTGACAGACAAGCTTATTTTATCGGAAATCGTTTATGTTCAAACCCATTATGAAGCTTTTCTCAAATTCGGGAACACCTATGAAAAACAGTATGCGGGCGGGAGGTCACCGGACACTTCGAATATTGATAAACGGCGGATTTTCGATTTAACCCAAACTGTTAAGGAAACAGCGGATTACATTTTATGGCATAGGCTTGACCGTCTGCTGTTGTCAATAAAACCCTCTTGGGGGGATATCATAGTTGGAAGACAGGCAGTGACATGGGGAAATGGTCTTATTTTCAACCCCATGGATCTTTTCAATCCATTTTCGCCTTCTGATACAAACCGCGATTACAAAATGGGCGATGATCTTGTGTCTGTCCGGTTCACCACCCAAGAGTCAGGAGAATTCAACCTGCTCTACGTTCCCAGAAGGGATGTGATAACAGGAGAAATTGATTTCAAAAGTTCTTCTATTGCAGGGAAAAATCACTTTTTTATAGGCGACATGGAAATGGATGTAATGGGGGCCTTGCATTATAATGAGACTGTTTTAGGTCTGGGGGCCTCAGGGTGTCTTGGGGATGCAGCATGGCGATGGGATCTTGTCTGGTCAACCATAAAAAAAGGGAACAGGCACAAAAACGGATATATTGAAGTTGTGCTGAATATGGATTATTCCTGGGTGTGGTTCAAAAAAAATATATACGGCCTGATTGAATATTATCATAACGGGCTGGGGAAAAATAATTATACAAATGCCTTGAAAGACACTGAAGTCGTGGAGAGAATCGACAGAGGGGAATCATTTGCCCTGGGGAAAAATTATGTAAGCTTGCAGATCCAGGTAGAACTCCACCCTTTATTTAATGTTTATGTCAATGTCATCAACAATTTCAGGGACCCTTCCGGCATTATCCAGCCCAGAGCAGTATGGAATACCACCCAGAATTCAAATATTCAGTTGGGTGCAAATTTTTATTACGGCAGGCCGGGAAGCGAATACGGCGGATTTTTAATACCGGACACGATCCATCATACCAATGCGGCACCAAGTGCCTATGTCCTGTTTACAACTTATTTTTAACAACACCGCCAATATCAAATTGGCCCCCCTTCCCTAAGGAATGCAGACAAGAAGGATATTGGCAATCCCAAATTGTTCTGATATATCTGACCCAGATTATGTTTAACATCTTTATCATGATTGGAGTTAAGATATCGGATACATCAACAAACAGATCCTGACGGCTGTGGTGGCGGCTGAAAACGGAGAAATCTTTGAACTGGAAGGCTATGGTGCGGTTGGGATGTCCGGCAACACCCCTGTTGTTCTGAAAAAAGATGCCACCGTGCCCATGCCCCACGGCAGCGAACTCATGATGCTGCCCCAAAGAAAACCTGTTGTCTATAATATTGCAACAGACCGGTTTGAAAGCATTGAGCAAAACCCATTTGCCCCGGAAGAAAAAATTTTCCCGGTTGCCGTGTTTAACTCACCGGGATATGTAAACCGACATTTCTGCGCTTATGATGACGAGGGCATCAAAGACCTGCTGCCATTGTTCTCCTATGGTGCCGTGGGATTTGGGAAAAACAATTTCAGGTCTGCGGCCATTGTTGTTGACACGGAACCCCGCCAGGATTTAAGGCTGATGCCCCGCAAAGGCATTGTCAAAGGCGTCAGCCAGATGCAGAAAAAATATCCAAAAAACCGCCTGATGCGGCATCTTGAAACCTGTGCATTGCAATACGGGTGTCCTGCCGGGAAAAACTTTTTTCTCAAACGTTATGAAGCCCCGCTGCCCACATCAACGGTGTGCAATGCCAACTGCTTAGGATGTATTTCCCTTCAAAAGGAAAACAACCTGTGTGCCTGCCAGGATCGAATCTCTTTTACCCCGTCTCCTGAAGAGATCGCCCAGGTCTTTTTAGAACATATTTCCCATGTTAAAAAAGCAGTGGTCAGTTTCGGCCAGGGATGTGAAGGAGAGCCGTTGACCGCCTTTACGGCCATCGAACCGGCCATACGACTGATACGGAAAAAAACAGACAAGGGCACCATCAACCTGAACACAAATGCAAGCCTGCCGAACCGGGTTGAAGAACTTTGCCGTGCCGGGCTTGATTCCATGAGGGTCAGTATGAATTCGGTCAGAAAAAATTGTTACACCGCCTATTTCAGGCCCAGATCCTATCATTTTTCAGATGTCCTTAAAAGTATTGATGCGGCAAAGCAGCAGGGAAAATTTGTTGCCATTAATTATCTTAACTGCCCGGGCTTTACGGATTCCCAAAAAGAGTTTGAAGTATTGAATGACTTTATCGACAACTTTAATATCGATATGATCCAGTGGCGCAACCTGAACTTTGATCCCAAAAAATATTGCGAACTCATGTCAACGGTTGAAGACGGCGGCAAGCCTTTGGGAATGGATCATATAATCCAACAATTGTCAAACCGGTTTCCCAAATTGATACACGGCTATTTTAATCCGCCCGTACGTTAATTAAATCATATTTTAATCCACCAATATTTTATCCAATAGGGGGAATATCATGGACAATAAAAAAATCACCATCATTGATGAAACCCTAAGGGAAGGCATGCAGTACAGGGGAGTGATGTTCTCCCAAAAGCAGCGGATAAAAATTCTTGAATTCCAGGAAAAACTGAACGTGGATATCTGCCAGGCAGGGTATCCGCCTGCCCATGACCTTGAAGCAGATGCCGTCAAAACACTGTGCCGGCATGCCAAAAAAAACGATTATAAAATCCGCATTGCCGCCATGGGACGGGCTAATCTTCATGATGCCGCAATCCTGCTGGACACCGGGGTGAAAGATCTGCATTTCCATTTACACATCAAAAACACTGTCACACCAGGTCATCTTAATAATGTTCTTGCAGACCTTTTAACCACCATTGAGTTTGTCAAAAAAAAAGCCCCTCACGCAGTCCTGTCAATTGCCATGCTGGATATCGGCAGATCCGATGATGCTATTATGGAACACTGCATTTCAATCTTAAATCTTCATTCTGTAGACATACTCTCTTTGCCGGACACCTCGGGAATCATGTCACCCAACCAGATCTTTGACAAAATACACCGGTTTTCCGCCAAAACCCAAAATCCCCGCATATCGGTTCACTGCCACAATGATCTGGGCATGGCCTCAGCCAATAGTGTGATGGGAATCATAGCCGGTGGACAGTTTCTTGAGGCGTCCGCCCTGGGCATTGGAGAAAGAAATGGGATTGCCGACCTTTACACCACGGCAAAAACACTACAGAATCAAGATTTTGATATCAATCTCAACACAAATGATATCAACACATTCAAAGCCTATTATGAGTATGTTGATGCCATCGTTTATGAGCAACACAATCACCACTTGTTAACCCTCAACACCCCTGTCTTTGGTGATGCAGTCAAAACCCATGTGGCCGGAACTCATGCAGGAGGCAACTTTGGCCTGGCATCGGAAGAAAAGTTCTTTTTAAACATCTTATGCGGCAAAAACCTGGTAAAAAAATACCTGGACCTTCACGCCATTGAGTATCCTGCGGACATGCTGGATATCCTGACCTTGAATATCAAGTCAAAAAGTACACAACTGAATCGCTGCCTGACCCTGACCGACATTAAATGCCTTGTTGCTTCATTATTGGATTAAAAAACCATTGCAAACCTATGAGGGTTTGTATTTGACTAATGTGCTGTTAATAAATATACTAAACGGATTGAAAAATTTTATTTTAAGGAAAATTGTTTGAATATTGATATTAAAGGAATTGTTATTATTTGCGGTAATTACGGCAGCGGTAAAACCGAAACAGCCGTAAATCTTGCCCTGAAACGAAAAATGGATGGCCTTGACGTAAAAATTGCGGATCTTGATCTTGTCAATCCCTATTTCAGAACCCGTGAGGCAAAAGGTTTGCTCGAAGATATGGGCATTGAGGTGGTCTTGCCTGACAAACGATACATGCATGCGGATCTGCCCATTCTCACCGCTGAGGTTGCCGGGATGATTCAGCAGCCGTCGGAATTGACCATCCTTGATGCAGGTGGAGATGATGTTGGGGTAACAGTGCTGGCTTCACTGGGAAACCATCTGTCCAAAAAAAAGGTTTGCATGCTGCAGGTGATCAATCCGTTCAGGCCTTTTACAGAAGATGTCCAGGGCTGTATCAAAATAAAAGAGGAGATCGAAATATCTTCAAAAATGAAAATAACAGGACTTGTCGGCAATGCCAATCTTATTGACGAGACAACCCCTGATCATATTTATAGCGGATATGACCTGTTAAAGGAGGTATCTGCGGCAACAGGAATTAAAATCGAATTTATCACGGTTTGTTCATATTTAATACCACAACTTGAGATGGGTCGTTTTACCTGCCCGGTATTGGAAATAGACAGAAAAATGAATCCACCCTGGAAATTGTTTTAAACCATAAGGAGTAGTTTCAATAAGGAGTAGTTCAAATGAAGTATCAACATATCATTGATTCTGAGCGTTGCAAGGGCTGCGGCCTGTGTGTCAATGTCTGCCCGAAAAATGTTCTTGAAATCACGGACAAAGTGAACGCAAAAGGACATTTTCCAGCCTTTCAGGCCCGGCCGGATGATTGCATTCACTGTACCATGTGCTGCATCATGTGCCCTGATGTTGCCATCAGCATCGTTGAAATCGAAAAAGAGACCATTGAATAATTAATAAGGATAAAAAATAATGGCAAAAGTGTTAATGAAAGGAAATGAAGCAATTGGCGAAGCCGCAATCCGGGCCGGATGTAAAAATTATTTTGCATACCCCATAACCCCCCAGTCCGAAGTTGCCGAATATCTGGCAAAAAGACTGCCGGAAGTTGACGGTGTTTTTTTGCAGGGAGAAAGTGAAGTCGCGGTCGGATACATGATTTTTGGTGCTGCAGGTGCAGGTGAAAGGGTAATGACAACATCTTCCAGCCCAGGTATCAGTTTGATGAGTGAAGCCCTCTCCTATATTGCAGGGGCACAATGTCCTGCCGTATTTGTCAATATTATGCGCGGCGGCCCTGGCCTG
Source organism: Desulfobacula phenolica (assembly GCF_900105645.1). NCBI lineage: Bacteria > Pseudomonadati > Thermodesulfobacteriota > Desulfobacteria > Desulfobacterales > Desulfobacteraceae > Desulfobacula > Desulfobacula phenolica. The sequence goes on from NZ_FNLL01000004.1 coordinate 353,088, forward strand.
GGCGGAATCCTGCCGTCTCAGGGAGATTATTTCCAGGCCACCAAAGGCGGCGGACACGGAGATTACCACCTGCTGGTGCTGGCACCGGACGGTGTCCAGGAAGCCGTTGAAATGACCATGAGCGCGTTTACACTGGCGGAAAAATACCGGGGCCCCGTGATGATAATGGGTGACGGCTTGATCGGGCAGATGATGGAGCCCGTAGAGTTCCCCGAGGATCTTAAAACGGAACCGTCCGATAAAGACGACTGGGCCACAACCGGCATGGACAATCGAAAAAGCGGCAAACGCAATCTTGTAAAATCGCTTTTTCTTGATCCCACGGAACTCAACAACAACAACCTGGCACTGAAAGCCAAATATGACCAGATGAAAAAAGAAGACGTGCAGTATGAAGGATACAATACTGACACGGATTATAAGGTACTCATTGTCAGTTACGGCACCATGAGCCGAGTTTGCAAAACAGCCATTGACATGATGAAAGAAGAAGGGATCGAAGTCGGCCTCTTAAGACCCAAAACCCTGTTTCCGTTCCCGGAAAAAGCGGTTTTTGATGCAGCAACCAAAGAAAGCTGCAAATCGGTTATCAGTATTGAAATGAGCATGGGACAAATGGTCGAGGATGTGGAGCGCTGCGTTAAGGGCCAGAGAGAAGTTGATTTTTATGGCGAATGCGGGGGAGATATTCCCACACCTGAAAAAATTACCGATATTATCAAAAGACTGCTCTAACCGCAAAATTTAGGAGAAAGATATAATGGGAAAAGCATTTTCAAAGCCGGAAGCACTCAGTGATAATATGACGCATTATTGTCCCGGCTGTACCCATGGTATTGTTCACAGGCTTATAGCAGAAGCCATTGATGAGCTGGGTATCAGGGGAAGGACTGTAGGTATTGCTCCGGTGGGGTGTGCAGTGCTGGCGTATAATTATTTTAACTGTGACTTCCAGGAAGCCGCACATGGAAGGGCACCTGCCATGGCAACTGGAATGAAACGGGTGAGACCGGATCTCATCGTTTTTACTTACCAGGGCGACGGCGACCTTGCCAGCATCGGCATGGGTGAAATTATCCATGCAGCCAACCGAGGCGAAAAATTTACCACTATTTTTATCAACAATGCCATCTACGGCATGACCGGCGGCCAGATGGCACCGACCACCATGCCGGGTCAGAGGGCCACCACAGCCCCTGCCGGACGGGATACTGATCTGACCGGGATGCCCATCCGAATGGCAAACCTGCTGGGCGAACTGGTCACCCCGGGATATGTTACCCGGCAGGCAGTATTAAAGCCCCAGCAAATCAATAAAACTAAAAAAGCGATTAAAAAAGCATTTGAATACCAGATCGAAGGAAAATGTTTCAGTTTTGTGGAAGTGATCAGCACCTGCCCGACCAACTGGGGCCTGACCCCTCTGGATGCATTAAAATGGGCCGAGGACACTCTGCTGCCCTATTATGAACTGGGAGACTACAAAGTACCTGAATAGAATTTGAATTTAAATTCGTATTTTACTTTTATAATCGTTTTTTTGAAGGAATAAAAACCAATGCAAACAGAAATAAAATTTGCAGGATTTGGCGGACAGGGAATTTTGCTGAGCGCAAAGCTTTTAGCATATGCCGCAATGAAGCAGGGATTTTTTGTCGCCTGGGTCCCCTCATACGGACCGGAAATGAGAGGCGGAACCGCCTATTGTACCGTGGTTATCGGTGACAAGCGCATCGGATCGCCCATCATTAAAAATCCCAGCCATCTTGTGGCAATGAACCGCCCGTCCCTGGAAAAATTTGCCGATGACGTAAAACCGGGCGGTGTAATTTTAATCAACAGCTCTCTTATTCCAACCCGAAGCGGAAGAGATGATATTATAGAATTAATTGTTCCAGCCAATGAGACAGCCATAAAAACCGGCAGTGTCAAATGTGCCAACATCATAGCATTAAGTGCATTTGCCGCGAAATCAAAGGTTGTTGACCTGGATCTTTTAAAAGAGTGTGTTAAATCGGAATTTTCAGCCAAACCAAAAATCATTCCGCTGAACATGAAAGCGTTTGATGAAGGCGTAAATATCGCAAACAACAGTTAAGGTTAGGTTAACCTTAACCACTCAATTTTATGACTTAAGCTGTCTAATATGAGGGTCAGGCTTGTTTTATTGTGCTTTTCAAAACATATCATCAATCGGCAAAAAAAACGCAATAATGAAAGCCTGACCCAGCAAATTTCAGCAACTCCTAAAGTCGGGTTACAAACTAAAAAAAAAGGAGGCAGCATGATCAGAATAGAAATATCACTTTTTCTTAAAAATGCACCCGGAGAACTGGCACAATTAACCGAGCTTTTAAGTGAAGCCGATATTAACATTGATGCCATCACGATCCAGGATGCCTCTGCCTATGTCCAGAACCTTTTTGAGGCCAGGGGCAAATCCTTAAAACGGCTTGCATCCTCGGCAAGCTATAGCTCTATGAGCAGGGATTCCGCTCAATTTGCCCTTATCCGGCTTGTTGTGGACAAGCCTGAAAAAGCCATGGATCTGTTGAATGAAAAAGATTATCTGTTTGATTCAAAAGAGGTTGTGGCCATTAAGATCACCAACAGTCCTGGAGAATTGACAAAAATTACCAGAAAATTTGGCGAGGAACAGATCAATATCAATTATGTTTACGGGTCTGTTACGGATTCGGCCGGCAAATGCCTGTTTGTCTTCTGTCCCGAGGATGTCAAATCGGCTGCCGGCTTTTTTCAAGATGGTTATTAGCAAATTATTTTTTTTATAACCGATTTAAATTGCTAACCAAATCTGTTTGCAATTATCAGTTGAATAAATTATTTTTATACGTTAGGTATATCCGGTTAGTGTCATTAAGATGAGTTCTACTTATCCGAGATTTGTTTTTAGAAAGACGGTTATGAAAAATGATGCATGTGGTTTTACTCTAATTGAAGTCATTGCTATTCTCCTTATTGTCGGCATCTTGGGATCGGTCGCAGCAAGCCGATTAATTAATATCCAATCGGTTAATTCAGTGGTTGAGGCGGACACCATCAGGAACCGCATTCGTTTTGTCCAGTCCATGGCAATGAAAAGCAGCAGCTTCGGAAGCACTTCCGGGGAAAAATGCCGGGGAATCAAATGCCATCAAAACTTTTACTGGTTTTTCATTGGAAACGATTCAGAGGATGCAGGCAATCAGTTGAAGTTTCCAGGCGAACAGGATGTAAAAATAGCGCTTTCAGGTGTAACCGTTACCCCGTTCACAATTTTTTTCGATGTCTATGGCATTCCCTACACAGCCTTTACCGATGAAACCACAAATACCAGGCTAATGAACCCTCTCCAGATAACGGTAGGAAGCAAAACCATGACCCTGCTTCCCGAGACAGGATTTATTCAATGAAAACAAACGACCTTTATTCTATCCGGCAGATGGGCTTTACCCTTGTGGAGGTCATTATAACACTGCTCATGAGCGCTATTCTCGGAACGATCCTGGTTCAACTCGGGGGAACTGCCCTAACTAAAAGCGGCAGCACGGTGATAACCGTCATGGATGAAGTTGCCGGGCAGAAGTTGATGGAGGAGGTGGTTGCAGATTATGTAAGAGAGATCAATACAGATCCTGATAATGCCCTTAACAGCACCATGAACAACAACTACGGTACGGGGAACCAGGTGGTAAAACAGTATGTGACTTTTACAGGAGGGGTTATCTCCCCCCAAGGAACACCCGGCAATACCTTGATGGTTACGGTGAGTTCAGGCGGACATAAACTCACCACTCTTTTTGCAAAAACAAGAACCGCTTCATCCAATGATCCCAAGGAAAAATATTGAACATGAACAATCTCAGGAACGAAACAGGGAGTTCATTGCTTTTCATCATCATTACCATAATTGTTTTGGGGGTTCTCGGCACTGGAATGCTCTCCTTGTTTACCTCCTCTACGGTCTCGGTCTTCACTCCGAATTATTCTCTCAAGGCCCGTTACATGGCAGAGGCGGGAATTAGATATGCAAAAGGTGAGATGAGAAACGCAACTGACTTGGCAGCTGCGGTATCCACACTTAACAATAACGGTAACGATTATGTGCCGGAGGATGGAAGCGGTTTTACCTTGAATATATCGGGAAATTCCTCACCATACACCATCGTCTCCACAGGTTTTTCGGGCACAGGGGCTGCCGCTTCATACATAGAACTTTCAGACACCTTCGCGTTTGAAGATGGCTCCGGATCAGGCGGCAAGGATTTCGAATTCGTGGTTTCCGGAGGCAGCGGAACATCAATCCATGGGGCTGCGTCTGTAGAAGGGGGCATCAGCACTGCAAATGACTTTTCAATTCACGGAAGCGGAATACTGAAGGGGGATGTAAATGCCGGAGGAGATGTAACGGTCAACGGAAGCGGTAAAGTAGCCGGAGATATTGTTTCAGGAGGAGATATTGATGTCAGGGGAAGCGGAAATATTACCGGGAATATTGATGCCCAAGGAGATGTAAGCCTCACAGGGGATGCTCTTGTCGTCGGGGATATCACAGCCAAAGGAGATGTGGTGATCAGCGGCAGCAGCAGAGTTCTTGGAACTATCAATGCGGGAGGAAGCGTAATCATCAGTGGCAGCGGAAGCGTCGGGGGAAATATTGTCGCGGGCGGTGATGTGACACTCAAGGGTGGAAGCGTCGGTGGAAACGTTGACTCCGGGGGCAGCATAAGCCTTCATTGGGGATGCTCCATCGGGGGAAATGCAACTGCCGCAGACAGCATAGACTACAAAAGTTCAGAGGATATCGTCGGTTCCATATTGAAGCATACCGCATCTCCCCCAAGGCTTCTTCCACAAGACCCCGAAGAATATTACGAACCTGCCATACAATTCCCGGATATCCTGTTCACGGCAGGAGGAACAGATATCTGCGGTACAGGGACTCCACTCGCTCCGGGTAAATACGGCGTTCTTGAGACTATCTGGTCTTGCAAGAAAATCTACCTGAAGCCCGGAAAATACTATTTTGAGGAAATTGATGCAAAGGCCTGGTCCTCTGCCCTGTATCTTGATCTCTCCGACGCCACTGAGGAAAAGGGCATTGAAATTTTTGTGGTGGGCAATGCAAATTTTGGATCAGATTTCAAGGTAATGGTCTCCACGGACGGCATAAATTACGAAGATTCCGCCACGGTGGATAATTCGCTTGCCGCTCATCTTTATCTTGAAACTAGAGGAGAGTTCAATATGGGGTCGGGCGGACAGTGGTTCGGAGCTGTTTACTCCTGGGACAAATTGAGCATCTCCAGTGGACACAGCAGTTATATCGGTTCGTTTTATTTAAGAGATTTGACTAAGTTGGATATTAACAGCGATATTAATATCATTCTGATACCTTCAAACTACATAAGGAACAACTGGTAACAAAATGATAGACAAATCAGGTTTTACGCTTGTGGAAATCATTACGGTAATCGTTCTATTGGGAATCATCGGCCTGTTTTCTTCTATGTTTTTAAATTCTGGGGTAAAAACATTCCTCTTTAGCCGGACAAATTCGCAAACTGCATTGAATGCCAGCATTGCGTTGAACCGAATCGGCCTGGAACTCAAGGATATAAAGAATGTTTCCATCCAACCCAATGTTTCCATTGCCTACAAAAACAACAGTCCAAGCCTGCCAGGTTCACGAACCCTCACCTTTGGCTCTGGAGATAAAATCATTCTCACCGTTGACGGAAACGCTTATACCCTGCTCGATAATATCAGCTCCCCCACACTCACTGGCACCTATGACGACCTCGACTATGACGGGATTTCCGACAATATCTCCGGTATAGAAATCGGTTTTAATGTTGACATCAACGGCATTTCCAAAAGATTCAGTACAAAAATTTATCCTAGAAATTTTTGAAATAGTCATCTCGATTCTTTTTAAACCGTAACAAAGGTATTACTGGAATGTAGACCCATAAAGATGAAGGGTTGAGCATGATAATAAATGCCCAACCCTTTTAAAAAACTTTCACTCATCACGTTTCAATTAAATAACCTCAGACAAACAGGAATCCTAAGAAGTGAGTGCAATTATTATGGTAGAGTCCAGGTACCTGATGCCGCATATTCAGTATCACCGTTACGATCTGCCACTCCTATCGTGACAACATTACCTGCTACTGAAGTTGTCACTGTCCAAATATCAGGAGCAGTTCCTATGGTTTGCGTAGCACCTAATCCCGATGCGGTCATAACTTGAGTAATTGTTGCAGTACCGCCATTGTTCAACATCGCCTTTCCCCATGCTATTGAAAGAGTCCCTTTCATTTCCGCTACTTGCCCAACAGCAGCTTTAGCTTTTGCATCCGTTTGCAGATCCAAGTATTTAGGTACTGCAACTGCAGCCAGAATACCCAGAATAACCAGAACAGCAATGATTTCAATCAAGGTAAAACCTTTTTGATTTCGAATAATGTTTCTTTTTTCCATTTAAACGAACTCCTTTTAAAATATTAACTATAAACCCGAATTTACCCGACAGAGGTATATTCACAAACCTTCTGTCAAACATCTTTTACAACAACATAGCAGACACTAATATACACAAAACGTGCCGCCACAAAATATTTTTGTTAAAAAAAATCACACAGGACAATATTGCAGGGTTCACAACTTTCCCCTGTCATTTCACGGCAAATTTTCAGCAGCAAAACAGATGCAAGGTTCTCCAGATAATGGAGACGATTCTCCAGATCATGTAGGGGTCATCGGAAAGCATTCACATCAATCTTGTATTTTTTCACCCGGTTCCAGAGACTGCGCTGTTTGATGCCGAGGATATTGGCCGCCTTGACCTGAACTCCGCCAGTGCTTTTCAAAGCTTCGCAGATCATGGTTTTTTCAAATTCAATAAGGGTTTCATCAAGAGACAGACCATTAACCTTGAGGGCAGTTCCTGCCGAAAAGGCCTGAACTTTGTCCCGGGTTGATTTCAATAGATCTGGCAGATGTTCACATCCCACCACACTTTCGGCATCTGCCAGGACAACGGCACGTTCCACAATATTCTGAAGTTCCCGGACATTGCCCGGCCAGGAATGGCCTTTGAGCAGATCCAGGGCGGCGGGATCAAATTTTTTTCCAGGTGCGTTACAGCTCAGAAAATGGATGGCAAGAACTTCCACATCTTCTTGTCTTTCCCTCAAAGGAGGCAGAAAAATAGGAAAAACATTGATGCGGTAAAAAAGCTCCTCCCTGAAACTTCCTTTCCTGATCATGGTTTCCAGATTTTTGTTGGTGGCGGCAAGGATGCGGACGTTGACCTTAATCACGGTGTCTCCCCCAACCCTGAGAAACGATTGTTCCTGAAGTACCCTCAAAAGCTTTACCTGTAGTTCCAGGGGCATATCGCCAATCTCGTCTAGAAACAAAGTACCCCCGTCAGCCTGTTCAAAACATCCCTGCTTTTGGGCCACAGCCCCGGTGAATGACCCGCGTTCATGGCCAAAGAGTTCGCTTTCCATCAAATTAGGGGAAACAGCAGCGCAGTTAATAGTTATAAACGGGTTGTCTTTTCTGGAACTGTGTTCAACAATGCTCCCGGCAACAAGTTCTTTTCCAGTGCCGCTATCTCCGCAAATCAACACCGTGGCATCTGTCCGGGCCACCTTGGCAACCTGGGCAAGAACCTGGTGCATGGCACGGCTCTTTGCGACTATATCCGGAAAAAGGGTCTCATTGTCCAGGTTGGTCAGGGCATGGGCTGCCTGGTTAAATATTCTGGTAAATTTTTCCATCTCATCAGGGGAATGCTCAGGCTCATCCATAATCGTCTCTTTGGTCCGGACAGCCTGGGAATCTTTAATTTTTTCAATAAAGGTTTCAGACGGTTTCAGGATAAATCGGGTCAACACATACCCAATGGCAAGGGAAAGCAGAAAAATCAAACATCCGGCAGCAGCAAAAAAAAATTTTCCTGATCCGTGTTCATCGGCAAAATAACCGGTTATCCGATAGGTGACAACAAAAGAAAAGACTGTATACAGCCCGAAAATCAGTGGAACAATAAAATAGATATTGAAAAATATTTTTTTCATGGCCCTTATTGTACCATCTGAGTCAAATCCCACATGGGCAGAAAAATCGCAAGTGCAAAAAAACCCACAACCGCAGCAAGTCCGATCATGAGTATTGGTCCGATGGCCTCTGACATGCCTTTTGTGGCATATTCAACCTCGGCATCATAATGAACGGCAATCTCTTGAAGCATCTCATCAAGATTCCCGGATTCCTCGCCAACCGCAACCATATTGATCACCATGGGGGTAAAATACCGGGCCTGTCCCAGAGGCCGTGAAATACCTCTGCCCTCTTCCAGAAGCCCTCTTATTTTCTCAAACTCCCGGGAAATGGCGGCATTATTGATGGTATCCGTCAAGATCTGCATGGACTCCAGCACGGTGATGCCACTGGACTGAAGAATGGAAAAAATACTTGAAAACCGCGACATTGAGGATTTGACAAACAAAGGGCCGATGATGGGAATGCGCATCAGCCCGATATCTTTTAACAGCCTTCCCAAATCCGTTTTAACGAACCAGACAAGACCGACAATAAAAATGATTAATATAATACACATATAAAGCCAGTAGTGGTTTAAAAACTCATACATCATCATGCAGATCTGTGTTGGAACAGGAAGTTCTATTCCCGCTTTTTCAAAAATAGACACAAACTTAGGCACCACAAACGTAAGAAGGATCATAAATGCCACTGCAAGAAATGTCAACACAATCAAGGGATACCGGGCTGCTGATTTAATATCGTTCCTGACCTTTTCTTCATGCTCAATAATATAGATCAGCCGCTCCAGAATTCTGGGAAGGGAACCTGACTCTTCTCCTGCTTTTATCATGGAACAATACAGACGTGAAAATGCGGATTTATGGGCGGAAAAGCCTTTGAACAATGATGAGCCCTGTTTGACGTCTTCCTTCATTTTAGCCGTGACCTTTTTTAAGGACTTGTTTTCCGTCTGAGCCTCCAGAATCTGAAATATCATCAAAATAGACACCCCGGCCTTTAACAAAGTCTTAAACTGCTTGGTATATAAAATCAGATCCTTTGCCTGCACCTTGCGTTCCAGGAACTGAAAAGCCGATGCCCGGGAAATTTTTTCTTTCACGGATTCAGGAATATGGCCCTGGCGGGACAGAAGTTCCAATGCAGCCTGAGAAGAATCAGCTTCGATTTCCCCGGAAATGGTCTTTCCGTTTTCATTAACAGCTTTAAACAGATATATTGCCATATTATTTCACCAAAATAGCGGACATGGCCTCTTCCGAAGTGGTAATTCCCTGCACCACCTTGTGGGCCGCATCAAATTTAAGACTTTTCAGCCGCCCGGTTTTCCGGGCCAGCCTGGAAATATCCCGGGCTGATTTCTTGTCAATAATCATCTGACGGACATCATCATTAACATACAGGATTTCATAAAATCCCACCCGGCCTTTATACCCCGTATTCATGCACTGGCTGCACCCTTTGGCCTTCACAAACTCATATGCCCCGTCTTTGAGGTGCCAGTATTTTAAAACCTCAGGCGACGGAGTATAAGGCACCTTGCAATAGGGACAGGCCCGTCTGACAAGCCTCTGGGCAATGGTGACCAGCATGACCGACGCGACCATAAAAGGTTCGATTCCCAGATCAACAAACCGGGTAACGGCATCAGCAGCATCATTGGTATGTACCGTGGAAAAAACCATATGGCCGGTCAGGGCCGCCTGGACCGCTACGCTTGCGGTTTCCCTGTCCCGTATTTCACCAACCATGATTACGTCAGGATCCTGGCGCAGGATGGACCGAAGCCCCGAGGCAAAAGTCATACCCGCCTTATGATTTAACTGTACCTGTCTGACATGCTCCATCCGGTATTCCACCGGGTCCTCAAGGGTGATAATGTTGACGTCGGGCGAATTAATCCCCTGCAGCATGGAAAAAAGACTGGTGGTTTTTCCACTGCCAGTAGGGCCGGTACACAAAATCATGCCATAAGGCATTTTTATCATTTTCTCCAGCAGCCTTATATCCCGGGGTAAAAAACCCAGCTGATCCAGGCTGTGGATGCCGGTACTGGTATCTAAAAGCCGCAGCACCATATTTTCACCATGAACCGTGGGAATGGTTGAAACCCTGATATTAATTTCTTTTTTATTGATGATAACGGTCATTCGGCCGTCCTGAGGAATTCTTGAAACGGAAATATCAAGATTGGATAAAATTTTAATCCTGGAAACCATGGGGAGAAACATTCTTTTAGGCGGAGTGGGAATGGTGTGGAGTTTGCCGTCCACCCGGAAACGGATTTCAATATAATCCTTTTCAGGGCTGAAATGAATATCAGTGGCCCCTTCCCTCACCGCCTGGGACAAAATGGAATTGACCAGTTTGATCACCGGTGCTTCAGCAGCCATATCATGGAGTGTTGTTTCTATGGCATCGGACAGATATTCATCGTCTTCTGTTTCCCCTTCCATTTCAGCAATGTCCTGAACCTGCTTCATCACACCATCTTTGCCGGCATAAACTCCATAGAGGCCGGACATCAGGTAGGTGAAATTCTGTTCCGAACATATAAGGGTTTCAACCTCCATATTGGTCATGACCTCAATGGAGTCTATGGCAATAATGTCCAGGGGATCCACCATGGCAACGGTGAGAACCCCCTCTTTTTTCTCAACCGGAATGGCGTTTAATTTAATTACCGTGTCCACATCCATAATATTGGACAACTCCTGGGCCACGGTATAATCATTGGGGTTGTATTTTTTCAAATTCATCTGTGAGGCAACCGCCTCAAGAATGGCATTTTCAGATACAATATCATTTTTGATCAGGTATTCACCAAGTTTCATTCCGCTGGCTTTTGAGCCGGCTAATGATTCTTGCAGCAGGGTCTCTGAAATCAACCCCTGATCAATGAGAATTTCTCCAAGTCTCTTGCGTACAGCCAAGCCTATTCCTCCTTAATGATTAACCTGCAGGATTTCAATGATGCCGCATTCTGAGGGACAGCCGCAATACCCGGCGGGACCTTCCTCAAAAAAGCCAACGCTGTTTCCAAATTATTAAAGGGTGTGTCAACAACCACATTAAACTGGTAGCCTATGTCTTGACAATGAAACGGAAGAATCCTGACATCCAGATCCCTGTAAACGACTGAAGATGCCAGGTTAAATGCACGATTGAACTCCCTGGTCTGATAAATAACAAGGAATGTTGTGTGATCGGGATAATCCGTTTCCTCAGCCGGAACCGGAAAACGGACGGGAAACCCGGACAAAAGCCTGTCAGGAGCTGAAATTGTGCTGTTATACGCCATCACCTGGTTAAGCAGCTCAGGGGAAAACTTTCCATACACAAGGGTGATCATTCGATAAATGGTCGCATCTTCCGGCACAAGAATGCTTCCGTAAACATCTGAAGATGAGGACGGAAGAACAGGGGCAGGGGAAGGAGGAACCGTTTGGATGGAAGGGTTCTTATGGACGTCAATGCCGGTATGGGAGACGGGCATACTTCGGGAAACAGGATAAAGGATCTGTTTGGGTGTCTTTAACGGCCTGTAAAAATAACCGAAAGAGTAACCTCCGGCCAGAATAATACCGGCCAGAATAATACCGGCCAATAAAACACGGCGTTGCCTGTTGGATTTAGGAATAATCATTTTTTTCACACAGGACCTGACAAAAAAAGCCCCTGCTTTTTCCCGATCCTTGATAATCAAAGCGAGAATCACCTGGTGACAGAGAGTGACCATTTTCCGGGGAGACCCCTTGGTGGCAGCATAAATGATAACAAATGCTGCAGCTGAAAAAACAGGCCGCTGCTTTCCCTGGACAAAGGACTGATTCAACCGGTGTTGAATCAAGGCCTTGGATTCTTTAAAATTCAAGGCTGTCAGCGTGTATCTGAAATTAATCCGGTCCTGGAAATTTTTCACCTGATCCAGGGATTGATCAAATTCATTTTGTGCAAAAATGACGATCTGCAACAGCTTTTGAGAATTGGTTTCAAAATTCAGCAATTCTCTTAAAACTTCCAGGCAATCCAGGGATAATTTCTGGCCTTCGTCAATGACCAGAACAGTATTGATATTCTCATCAACCCCCCGGGTAAACAAATGAGTTTTAATGCGCTCTTTAAGGTTGCTTTCATCCAAATTCCCATCAAGGGGTTCACCCATCATTAATTGAACAATACAGGTTAAAAATCCATGGACGGATCTGAATCCGGGATCAAGAATAAGATAATATTCAATGGCTGTGTCATTGGAAATTTTCTGGATCAGCTGCCTGCTGACCGTTGTTTTTCCTGTGCCTATATCTCCTGCAACAACATTGAGTCCCCTTTTAAGGCGGATGGAAATCTCCAGTTTTTGTAAGACTTCAAGGTGCTGCGAAGAACGATAAAAGAGCCTGGGATCAGGGGAATTAGAAAACGGCTCCATTTTAAAATCCAATAATTTATAATAATCCATTATCTGTGCCTATTGTGTACGGATATTGACAGTTTCTTCCTTTAATATATGGGGAGTAATAAAAATAAGCAGTTCTTCCATTTCCTCTTCCTTGCCCACGCTTTTAAACAGCCACCCCAGACCCGGAACATTTTTCAACCCCGGCACCCCGTCTTCGCCGCCACTGGTTTTTTCCTTGTTCAACCCCCCGATTACAGTAGTCTGGCCATCAAAAAGCATTACAGTGGTTTGAGCATTTTTAGTGATAATAGTAGGATTACCGTTCACTTCATTGGTAAAATCCAGTTCATCCTTATGGGTCACAATTTCAAGCCTGATAATCTGGTCGTCTATTATGTGCGGAGTCACCTCAAGCTTGATGACCGCTTCTTTCCATTCAATACTGATTTCTCCGTCTTCAACTGTCTGGAACGGCACTTCCTTGCCGCTTTTAATGATGGCCATGCGGTGATCCAGAGTGGTAATTGACGGCTTAGACAAAATATTGAGCCTGCCCTGCTCTTCCAATGCCAGCAACTGGGCATAGAGAACATATTCACCCGCTTTCTGGGCCATGACCCCCAGACTCATGCCGGTTGCAGCCATAGTGGGCAGGTTGACGATATTGCCGTCAACCGGCTGATAGGGTTGATTAACACCATTTTCATACTTCAGGGACTGTGCAAACTCCGTCATGTTTCCACCAATGGAAAAGCTTTCTCGACTGGTTGTTGCAGCCGTTCCAAGCCCGCCCCACTGTACCCCGAGTTCCTTGCCTGTATTAGACTCTGCTTCAACTATATGGGCTTCAATGAGAACCTGTTTGATGGGCTGATCAAGACGCCGGACAAGGGGCATGATTTTTTTGATATCGGACCGGGAGACATGAAGGATAAGGGAGTTTGAAAATTCATCAATCATGACACTCCCGTGAAGTCCGGAGTCTTCTGGTCCGGCTGCAGGGTCCGTTGTCAATGCGGCAACAGTCCCGGCACCATCTTGTTTTTCCCGGGCAGACAGGTATTGAATCAGATTTTTCTGCAACGACGGCAAATCAGCATAGTGAATCTTGATGATTTTGGTCACCAAAGGTTCCAGTTGTTTCTTTTTTTGTGCCTGCTGCATAAGGGTCAGATCATGTTTGTTTTTCATTTTTTCATAATTTTGCCGGGCTTCCATCAGCTCCTGTTTTTTTTTTAGATCTTCAACACTGACCACCCGCACGATATCCCCGGTCCATTCATAGGTAAGGCCAAATGTATCCAGAACTCCCAAAAAAGCCTGATTCCATGGAACATCGGTAATAACTATTTTGGTCTGACCTTTAACGCTTTCATTGATCATGATATCCAGATTCGCCACTTTGGCAAGGGTACGGATCAATACGGGAAGGGAAATGTCATACATTTTCATGGTGACCGGCATGGTAGGCAGTTTTCGGGTATCGACTGCTTTTGTAGCAGACTCTGCTTCATCGGTGTTTACGGGTGGAAACATATCTTCCAGCACGGAATCATCATGCTTTTTTGCGACAGGCACAGGCGTTATGGATACGGATTTATCTGCCAGGGCCTGCCATTTTTTAACCTGTTCGGCTGTTTGCGTTTTTTTTTCATTCAACTGCGGCGAGGCACATCCGAACAGCAAAATAGACATGCCCAAAAAAACACTCCCTGTTATCAACCCCATGCGTGACAATAGTGTTCTCATAGCCTCCTTTTATTATTCTTCTTTTAAGCGTATAACAACCCGGTCTGTATTCTTTTGAAGAACCACTTTTTTTGGGGTTATGGTTATCACTTTATAACCATTTTCAGGTATGATTTCACCCGGCCTGTATTCAACCCCGTTGATGATGGCAAATAAAACATCTCCCACACGCATATACCCTGAATAGACAAAGCCGGGAACCTGAACAGATGAAGAAACATCCTGTTCAGCAAAGGTTTCCGAGTCCAGGGTCTTTGCAAAAGGATCATGTTCCCAATCGGATTCAATTTTTGAAATCAGGGTCTTCATATGGTTCTGTTGTATAAGATTTTCAAATTTTGAAATCTCGGCCATTGACTGGGTAGCAAACTCCGCAATGCTTTTATTGGTCCTGGCAATGGCCTGTCCTTTATCAGTACTCTTATTGTTTTTAGGCAGAACAAAAAAATCAATCAGTCCGTAAACCGACACCATAAAAGTCAAAATTAATATGATTTTTTCACGTTTATTCATGAACCATTCTTTTTTATTTTAATGTTCAGGGTCACGTTAAACTCTTTTATCGGGCCTTTGTGTGAGCTGATGCTCAAGTTCTCGATTGAATCAAAAAAATCCAATGCTATAATATCGATCAAAAATCGTCTGAAATCAAACAATTCCCCCTTTAATTTAACGGTTATGGAAGCAAACCTGGAATCATTCTTCAACGAATTGATATCAAAATCACTTTCAAACAAGGTCAATTGATTATGATTGGCCGTATCAAAAATTTTACCGGACAGTTGTGACAAGGCATCACGATGAATCCTAATCCTGTCTGGAAACGGCAGCAGGTGTTCAAAAGGATTTTGTTCCAAAGTTTTGGATCTGGCCAGTACCGGGTACAGTATCTTCAAACGGTCAATTTTTGCGGTTTGCTCCACAACAGCCTGCCGGGTTCTGGAAACTAAACGATAGGACGGATAAATAAAAAACAAAGCGTAAAGACAGATTACAGCCAGAAATACACCTCCCACGATAAAGGCTTGCCGGGAAGAGTGCTGTTGCCGATGGATTCCATCCATTCTCAAAGAACCTCCAACGTGGCTTTAAAAAAAAGTTTTTTATTTTTACCGTCCTGATATATCCGTTTGTCAGTGATTTTAATGTCTCCGAAAACAGGGGAGCCGGATAACTTTAAAATATAACTGCCAAGCTCTGAATCCAAAACATACTGATGGGCGGAAACCCGGCCTTCAATAAACAATTTTTGAAAAATCATGTCAGAGTTTTTTTTTTCTTTTATCTGATCATAGGTCATGGACGTAAGATCAATATGTTCCGGGGTAAAATGACAGATATCATAAATAACCGCCAGAGGAAGATAATTATCAATATATTGAGTTCTGGCAGAACTTTGTTTCTCAGCTTTGTCAATGGCATCGGTAATGGTTTGAGTCTGTATATCATGTTTAAATTGTGTCTGTTCCTGATTCAATTGAACCAGGGCGGACAGATTTTTTTCATATGTAACATTCAGCAGAAAATGGGCGCAAAAGCATATGACAAGCAGGATGATGCCGGCCATAACCGTTGCCATAGTAATTTTTTTTTGTTTTTTTGCCCGTTGCCGGTCATCAAAAGTAAATATAAAGTTTGGGGTGATATCATTGCCTGACAAAGCAATCCCAAAAGCTGTCAAAACACAATTGCGCTGTTGTGCGATAGCGGGAAGGCCGGATTCATCTGAGCCGGGAAGCACTGCCACAACCGGGTCCAATATGTCGACAGGGGCCGGGATCATGACGGATACCTGGTGCATAAACGGCTCACAATAATCTGTATCCCCATAAAAAAGATACCGCTGAATGGGAATATTGCCGGTATAATTATTGGTGCAATAATCACCGGTTCGAACAATTTTACTGATTAACCGCTCTGAATTCTCCTTAATCCTGGAAAATTCGTTTGTACCGTTTTTTATTGAAGAAGACAAGTAATCTACGGGATCGGTTTCCATTGAGGTGTCAAGCTCTTCTACAAGGCTCAGGGAACCGGTTCTAAGAGTACGAATCAGAAGAATTCCAGACTGGGAAAAACAATAAATATCGGAATTTTTCCTGGAGATATTGATTATGGAAAAATAAGGAGCATCCACCAGAATCTGTCCGGTCCTGATAAAATTTTGAACGGCAAATGGAGTGGCAGTAACACCTGCAAGGCCATATCCTGCCCGTTCAAAAATCTTTTCCAGAGATCTGACTTGATCGGTTGGAACACTGAAAACCAATAAATTTTTCTTTTTTATTCCTTCAATGGTAATATCACCGAGAATTTCAAAATCAAAAATTTCCCGGTTTTCGTTAAAATCTGTTTCCTTTTTCAAGCCCCAGAAGGCTGCATTGGCAATTTTAGGGTGTGGCACATCGGGAATGGTTATGTTTCTGATGTTCAAGCTGGAAGAATCCATGGCACACCAGATGGATATCTTTTTCTTGTCTTCCAGAAAATTATCCAGACAGGTGCCGAGAAAAGCGGAAAAATCATTGCTGTCAGGCTGCAGATTTGGCGGCAGGAGAATATGCTGCCACTTGACCAGTACCTTTTTAACTGCACCTGCCTTATCCGATGTCATCACCAGAGTAATATCCCGATGGGTTATCCAGACACCGGCATTCAAATGTTTATCTTTGATTGTTACCGGCAAAGAAAGCCCGGAATTATCTGAAACAGAATCACCTGAAAAAGTATCATCTAAATGGTCTTTTCCACCAGTTCGAATCAGATTCAGCAGCTTTTGAGTAGAATTTTCTTCTTTGAAATTTTTCAACAACACTCCAGCGTTTCAAATTGGTTGGAACACAAATTAGTTGAAACAATAAAAATGGCTTACTCTATTGAAAGGTCAGGTGTCAAGAAAAATGATCCAATCAAAAGTTTCTCCTGTCTTTAAGCACCTGATTTGAAATGACAATCCTCTGGATCTCACTGGTTCCTTCATAAATGGTAAAAACCCTTGCATCCCGATAAAATCGTTCAACATCATACTCCTTGGTAAACCCGTATCCGCCGTGTATCTGAATGGCCCGGGCCGTGATCTGGTTCACCATTTCAGAGGCAAACAGCTTGGCCATGGACGCTTGCTTTGTATGAGGTTGTTTTCGGTCTTTCATGGATGCGACTGAAAAAATCAATTGTTTGGCAGCCTCAATCTGGGTTGCCATATCAGCAATCTGGAACCGTATGGCCTGGTGCTTTGAAATGGTCATGCCGAATTGTTTTCTTTGTTTTGCGTATTTTACGGCAGCATCAAAAGCAGCCATGGCCACGCCGTAGGATTGAGCGGCAATACCGATTCTGCCGCTGTCCAGGCCTGACATGGCGATTTTAAACCCGTCCCCTTCTTTGCCCAGCATCAGATCTGCCGGCACCCTGCAGTTTTCAAAGATTAAATCCGTTGTATCAGATGCCCGCAACCCCATTTTATCTTCCAGATGGCCCACGACAAGACCGGGGGTCTTCTTGGGGACAATAAAACAGCTGATTCCTTTATGCCCTTTGCTTTCATCTGTTTTGGCAGTAACCAGAACAACTTTCGAATGTTTACCCGAAGTAATGAACCGCTTGGTTCCGTTCAACACATAATGATCTTTTTGCCTTACTGCCGTTGTCTGCTGGCTCACCGGATCAGATCCAGCCTCCGGTTCAGTCAAGGCAAATGCACCAATTATTTTACCTGAAGCCAGAGGAACCAGAAATTGTTGCTTTTGTTCTTCTGTTCCATATTTATAAAGGCTTTCACACACAATTGAATTTTGAACCGACATGACAACAGATGTTGATGCGCAAGAGTAGGCGATTTCAGACAATGCAAGGACATAGGAAATCGTATCAGCAGACTCACCGCCATACTGTTCGGGAATCATCATGCCCATCAATCCCAGCTCCCCCATCTGCCTGAAATTTTCAGCCGGGAATTCTTTTGTTTTATCCCTTTGTGCTGCAGTTGCTGCAATGACCTTGCGGGAAAACTCCCTGACCATATTCTGAATCATCAACTGTTCATCAGTAAGCTTGAATAACATGATCCCCCCTTTTACATGTACTGGTCACCATTGCTCCGCCCAAAAACTTCAGCTTTGGGCAGCTCAAGGTGCATACACCACAACAATAAGTTGAGCATCTGTCTTGCCTGTATTTCGCAAGTCATGCTTAACGCCGGAATTAAAATGAAGCGAGTCTCCTTTGTTCAATTTGTTAACATGATCACCGACCTGAATTTCCACTTTGCCGTCAAGCACATGGACAAATTCTTCTCCCTCATGCTGAAATCCTACACCGCCATGGCTTTTCCCGGCTTCAACCACAATCTTGAACGCTTTAAGATGTTTGTTTTCAGCACTGGGGGCCAATGGGGTGTAGGCATAGTGGTCAGTCCGTTTGGTATATGCTCTGGATCTTTCTTCAATAACATCATTCTGCTCTTTAAACAAAAAGCTCGAATCAATATGAAGGGCTCTTGAAATTTGCAACAAGTTTCCAACCGAAGGCCTTTGATCGCCTGCCTCAATTTTTTTAATCACTTCTTTTGACAGCCCGGTTTCATTGGCCATGGTATCCAGACTGATCTTTTTGTCCAGCCTGGTCTGCCTTATCCTCTTTCCAATTGGTATGATTCCTTTTTTTTTGGCCATGGTATCTCCAATCATTTGATTTTATGAACAAACCATATATTGATTGAGCGCTCGTTCAGCATATGTCGCTAAAAAAAATCGATCCTGATTTCCATATTAAAACTTGGGTTCCATATAAAATAAGAGTTAACCAATGAGTTCAAGCCAGTTTTCAGTATCTTCGGCTTTTCCGTACTGGATGTCGGTTAATGCATTATAGAACTTCATTGCGGTTTCACCAGGTGTACCATCCCCAATGGAAATAACCTTGTCTCCATACCGTATTTCACCCACAGGAGAAATCACCGCAGCTGTTCCTGAACCGAAAATTTCTGTCAGTTTACCGTCTTCATGAGCCTTAAATACTTCTTCAACGCTGATTTTCCTTTCAGATATATTCATGCCCCATTTTTTTGCCAGACTGATAACAGAATACCTTGTGATTCCAGGCAGAATACTCCCATTCAGAATGGGCGTCACCAGTTCATCCCCGATAAGCAGGAAAATATTCATGGCACCAACCTCTTCGATATACTTTCTTTCAATGCCATCCAGCCAGAGTACCTGGTCATATCCATTCTTTTTTGCCTCTTCAGATGCAAACAGACTGGCAGCATAATTAGCAGCAGTCTTAAATTCCCCCATCCCCCCTCTGATAGCCCTGACATGCTCCTTTTCCACCCAGATTTTCACAGGATTCAGACCGTCGGCATAGTATGCCCCAACAGAAGACAGAATAATGAAAAACTTATAAGTGTAAGACGCGCGCACCCCGAGGAACGGATCGGTTGCTATGATTGTGGGTCGTATATAAAGTGAGGTTCCAAGGGTTTCAGGAATCCATTTTTCTTCCAGTTTGATCAATTTTTTCATGGCATCCATGACAAAATCAACATCAATCTGCGGGATACACAGGCCTTTTGCAGACCGGTTCATTCTTTCAAAATTATCTTTTGCCCTGAAAAGGCAGATCTTTTTATCCGGGGTTTTATAGGCTTTTAATCCCTCAAAAATGGCCTGACCATAATGAAACACCATTGCAGAAGGTGGAACACTAAAATCAGCATAAGGTTCTATTCGAGCATCATGCCACCCGTTATCTTTAGAATAATCCATGACAAACATATGATCAGTAAACACATTGCCAAACCCTAACGCAGAATCCTGAGGCAGTGTTCTGTTCGTCTGGGCAAGGGTGACTTTAATTTCCATTCTTTCCTCCGTAAATTTAATTAATATTAATGGTGTTGTGCAAAAAATAAGCTGTAATTTCATTATTTGCCAAAATAATTTTATTTGTTTATATTGACGGGCTTATTTTTTTTCGGTTACTATATTAAATTATTTATCTGCTTAAGACAAAGGAAAAAAAAATGGATGTGAAATATCATGTTGAAACTGCCTGGACTCATTGTATCAATAATATTTTATCATTGATCATTCTTACGCTTGTTGTAGCGGCCGTCAGTATTTTTTCCATCGGCATCCTTGCGCCTGTTGCTTTTGCAGGGTATACCCACTCCTTGTATCAGCTGTTAAAATATAATCGGGAGCCCAAAGCCCAGGACGTTTTTTCACAACTCGGGCTGTTTTTACCGTTATTCATTTTCGGGCTGATTGTCTTTATTGTCACTATGGTTGGATTCACACTCTTTATTATTCCCGGCATTTTATTTTCCCTTATCATTGGCTACACATGCCTTTATATGATTCCCGTCATGGTGGACAAACAATACGGGCTTGTTGATGCCGTCAAAGAAAGCACGGCCATGGTAACAAGCTCTCCTGTGTCAGATCATATCATTGTTTTTATTATCTTCTTCGCCCTGACAACCATTGGTGCTTCATCTTTTATCGGTTTTTTGCTTCTTCAGCCATTTGCGACATTGTTTTTGCTGTCTGCGTATGAAAAACTCAAATAAAACAAGGAAATACCAGGAGATATCATGCAGGACAGTCCTTTAGAAACCTATGATTTTGAAACCGGCATGTACCGGCCGCCCAGTGAAGGCGGCAGTGCATCCCTTCTTGTGAGGCTTACCCGAAACTGCCCATGGAACCACTGCACATTCTGCGCCATGTACAAATCGGAAAAATTTGAACTGCGCAAACCAGAAGATATCATTCAAGATATAAATGTCATGAATGACATATATTTACAGATCAAAAAGATGTCCATAAAACTGGGGCAAGAAGGCCAAATCACAAACCAGGCAGTTGGTGAATTCATAAAAAAAGCACCCGGACTCTATTTCCACCCAGGTATTTCAATGCTCTTAACCTGGCTTGCCTCAGGAGGAAAAACCGTTTTTTTACAGGATGCAGACAGCCTGATCATGAAAACCGATCACATGATCCAGGTACTGAACCATTTAAAGACAACCTTTCCCACAATTGAAAGAATCACATCCTATGGCCGGTCAAGAACCATTGCCAGAAAACCTGCTGCCGACCTTGAAAAAATCCGCAAAGCAGGTCTTGACCGTCTCCATATCGGGCTTGAAACAGGTGATGCAGCCTTGTTGAAAAAAATCAAAAAAGGGGCAACACCGGAAGACCATGTAAAAGGCGGCCAAAAAGCCATGGAAGCAGGATTTCAGGTTTCGGAATACTGGATGCCGGGCCTTGGCGGCAAGACCTTTTCAAAAGACCATGCAGCAAATACAGCCCATACCCTCAACCTGATCAACCCACACTATATCAGGTCACGGCCCTTTACCCCCCGGCCAGGAACCATATTGCATGAAAAAGCGTCACGAAATGAACTGGATCGCCTGACACCCAAAGAACAGCTGTTGGAAATAAAACAGACCCTAAAAGCCCTTGACGTAACCTCCAAAGTCTGCTTTGACCATGCGGGAAATTTCTGGAGTGCCCCCAATGGACAACTCCTGTTAACACATGATTATGAAGGGTATCAATTTCCAAAAGAAAAAGAGAATTTAATGGCCTTGATTCAAAAAGGCATTGACCATTATTCATCACCTTTTATTTCTTGAATACGATAAAGACTGTCAAAGTCTCCTTTATAAATGGCATTTAATGAACAGGTGTGGTATAGGCTTTTTTATGGAGAATTATCAAACCGTATCTAAATTTATCGGATTTATCTGCCATGAAAACCATGAAAGCGCTTGTTAAAGCAAAGCCGGAACAAGGCTTATGGCTTCAGGATGTTCCAATTCCTGATATTGCACACAATGAGGTGCTGATAAAAATCATCAAAACCGCTATCTGCGGGACAGATGTCCATATTTACAACTGGGACAAATGGTCGCAAAAAACCATTCCAATTCCCATGCACATCGGCCATGAATTTGTGGGAACCATTGAAAAAACAGGTTCCCATGTGGTTGATTTTAAGCCGGGAGACCTTGTGTCAGGTGAAGGCCACCTGGTTTGCGGCCGTTGCCGCAACTGCCTGGCCGGACGGAGGCACTTGTGCAGGAACACCAAAGGCGTGGGGGTCAACAGACCAGGGGCACACGCCCAGTACCTGGCCATCCCGGTAACCAATGTATGGTATTGTGATAAAACAATCCCCCTTGATGTGCTGGCCTGTTTTGACCCTCTTGGAAATGCCACCCACACGGCCCTCTCCTTTGATGTCCTGGGTGAAGATGTCCTGATCACAGGGGCAGGCCCCATCGGATGCATGGCAGCAGCCATTGCAAAACATGCAGGGGCAAGATATGTGGTGGTGACAGATGTCAATCCCTACAGGCTTGATCTGGCAAAAAAAGCAGGGGCAACCCTGACCATTGATGTTACACAGCAAAGCATTGAGCAGGCCCAAAAAGAGCTTGGCATGAAAGAGGGATTTGATGTGGCCATGGAGATGTCCGGCAACCCTGCCGCCCTGGCTTCCATTCTGAATAATATGTGCCATGGGGGAAAAATCGCCCTTCTGGGCATCATGCCCGATAATACGGACATAGACTGGAACAAGGTTGTATTTAACATGTTGACCATCAAAGGCATTTACGGCAGGGAAATGTATGAAACCTGGTATAAAATGAACAGCATGATTCAAAGCGGACTTGATATTTCACCTTTGATCACACACACATTTGACTACACTGAATTTGAAAAAGGATTTGAGGCAATGAGATCCGGTCAATCAGGCAAAGTCATACTGAACTGGAACAAATAATGAGTACACACAAGCTTGACATATCCCTGGAACAGGAATTAGACGCCTTAAAACTCGAAGGCCGCGCCAAACCCACTGAAAGAATAATTGAACACTATATTCCGCCCAAAGGCAACAATGGCCCGCGATATAAACTTGAGGGAAATGATAATGAGTTTATCCGGCTGAACTCCAACTCTTACCTGTCTCTTTCCAATCACCCGGACCTTATAGATGCGGCAGACAAGGCAACTCATAAATTCGGCGTAGGACCAGGGGCTGTAAGATTCATAGACGGCACCTTTGTGTATCACGACCGTCTTGAAAAAAAAGTGGCGGCATTTACAAATAAACCTGCTGCCAAAATTTTCAATTCCGCCTACACTGCAAACTGCGGCCTTGCCCTCTCCATTTCCAACAAAAAAACCCATTGGATCGGTGACCAGCTCAACCATAACAGCATTATCAGGGCCATGCGAATCAGCAGTATTCCCAAAGAAAACAAAGGCATATTCAAGCACAATGACATGGCTGACCTGAAACGCTGCTTAGATGAGGTCAGCCCCTGCATGGAACGGGTTGTCGTTATATTTGACGGTATTTTCAGCATGAGAGGAGATTATGCTCCCATCAATGAAATCACTAAAATCTGCAAATCATATGATTCAAAATTCAAAGACGGAGTGATCACGGTTGTTGATGACTCACACGGGATCGGTGCCTATGGTGATACCGGGCGCGGCACCCCTGAATTTTGCAATGCAGCACCGGACATCATTATCGGAACCTTTGGCAAAGCCTTTGGTGTGAACGGAGGATTTATTTGTGCAAGCAACAGCATTATCGAATCCGTCCGGCAAAAGGCAGACACCTATATTTATACCAACCCGTTGAGTGTTGCAGACTGCGCCGCCGCCATAAAGGCCATTGATATTTGTGACAGCGCTCAGGGACGCCAATTGCTTTGTGACTTACAAAAAAGAACCAACCAATTCCGGCAGGGACTTGAAGGACTTGGCAAAGAATCTATCACAGGGCCCCATCCGGTTGTACCGTTATTGGTTAGAGACACAACAAAAACCCATGATCTTGTGAATTATTTATTCAATAATGGTGTCCTGGTTGTCGGATTAACATTTCCCGTTGTGCCCAAAGGAGATGAGACCATCAGATTTCAAATCAATGCCTGTCATACATTTGCCGATATAAATCATGTCATTGAATTATTAGATCAATTTGATTAAAATAACATCAAAATAATTTCCCATGATTGCCTGCAACTAAAACAGGAGCCTGAATGGACAATCAAAATATCCTTGAAAACAAAAAAATTCTTGTGGTTGATGATGAAACAGATATCTTGGAAACTCTTAAAGAGTTGCTTTACATGTGTTCGGTTGATACGGCTGCAACCTTTGAAGAGGCTGTCGCCCATTTGAGAAACAACACCTATGATGCTGCCGTTCTGGACATCATGGGAGTTAAGGGCTATGACCTTTTAAAAATCACCAATAAAATTGATATCCCCTCCTTGATGCTCACAGCTCATGCCCTCACTCCTGACAATTTAAAACAGTCCATTGAACAGCAGGCTGACGCTTATGTACCCAAAGACAAACTTGTGGATATTTCCCTTTATATTGCAGATATTTTGACCGCAAGACAACAAGGGAAAAAAGTCCATGTCACATGGTTTTCCCTTCTCAAGCCCGTATTTGATAAAATATTCGGGGAAGGCTGGCGAAAAAAAGACAGGGATTTCTGGGATGAATTTGATGAAAAACAGATCGCCTCAAGGGATGACATTCAAAAAATGGAATAACAGCCATGAATGATTGAGCTGCCACAACAAAAGACAAAAGAGATTTGATTCCAACAGGTTAGAAGTTATTTGATATATAAAAGCCTATAATGGAATCGTCACAATAAATTCAGCACCTTTTCCATCGTCTGAATTCAACTTAAGCGCGCCTCCCATATCCTTTAACAATATCATTACACCGGCAAGCCCAAGGCCATGACTTCGAATCGCACTCTCAATGGACGAGCCTGTGGTAAAATAGGTTTCAAAAATTTTCTGATGATCGGCCGGAGGTATGCCCCTGCCGTCATCTGTTACTCTTAAAATCAGTTGTTTTTCCACAATAGTGCCTGAAATCCCCACAAAAGAGGCGCGATGCTTAAATGCATTGCTCACAAGATTTCTCAAAATCTGTCTTACCTTGGCCTCGTCAAGATGAACCACGGTTTGCCAGACTTTTGGATCAAAAGATAACCCGGCCCTGCTATCCTGCAATGCCTGTTGAAATTCAGCATAGGTTCCGGTTTTTCGAATCATCTCTGCCACGCCTGGATTGGAAAGATCAAAAATTTCCATCAACACATTTTTCACAAGGGACGAGATGGAAAAATCAGTGGTGATCATTACCCCTTCCCTGGATCTTCCAAGCTCCAGCACATCATTTACAAGCCGCTGTGTTGTCAAGGTGTTCCTGATAATTCTTTTGAGTACTTTGATCTGTTTATCCGTAAGGGGACCATAGGAATCCTGTCGATTCAGCAATGATTTGGCCCCGGCATCTATTACTGAAATGGGCACCTTTAAATCATGAATAAGAATCTCGGTTTTGATCGTAGCGCTTGTTGTTTTTTCCTTCAAACTTTAAAATCCTTGCAATTTTAATCAATGATTTTATATATTGTAATCGCTTACATATTGTAATTGATTGTTACACATTAGCCGCACTTTGGCAAAGAACATTTAAAACCTTATTATCATTTGAATAAATCATAAATTTTGTTATACGGGTATCAACGAATCTTGTAAAGTCTTTTGGGGTTTATTTATGAAAAACAATGAAGAGTATGTTGCTGCACTTGAAAATAAAATAGAAAAGCTAGAAAAACAAAACCATGAGCTGAATAATATTATTTTCAAAGCTCCCATTCCCATGTTTGTCGTTGACAAAACCCATACCATCACCCATTTTAACAAGGCTCTTGAAGCATTGTCAGGACTGTCCGCCAGTGACATGATCGGCACAAAAAACCAGTGGAAGGCCTTTTATTCTTCAAAACGGCCGGTTATGGCGGACCTGATCATTGACAAATCTTCAGATGCCAAAATCATTGAGCATTACGGCCCAAAATACAATCACTCTTCCAAAGACAAAGAAAGATTTGCAGCCACCGACTTTTTCCAGGACTTGAATAAAGAAGGCAAATGGCTGTTTTTTACCGCATCTCCCTATACGGACGATCATGGAAACATTGCAGGTGCTGTTGAAACCCTCCAGGATGTAACCGAAACAAAAATGGCTGAAAGGAAAAAAAAAGAACTCTACCGTATTTATCGAAAAATTCTGGAATTTATCCCCTATCCCATTATCGTATATGATGAAAAAGGATTGGTTTCTTATTTAAACCCGTCTTTTTCAAAAACATTTGGATGGTCCATAGAAGAACTCAAAGGCAAACCTGTTCCGTTTGTGCCCCAAGCCCTTAAAGCGGAAACCCATGAAATGATAAATAAATTTGAAACACAAAAGTCCCTTGCCCGTTACGAAACACAGCGGCTTACACGGGAGGGCAAGGTACTGGATGTTGTACTATGGGCCGCATCCCATTCAAGAGTTAAAACAGGGCCAACGGAAACCTTTGTGATCTTAAGAGATATTACCGAAGAAAAACGGCTTGAAGCAAACAATAAGACCATTATGAGAATCAGTGCTGTTCTCCCGGAATATCCTGAACTTGAAGATCTGATGAATTATATTTCAAAAGAGGTCAAAGAGCTTTTAAACACTGAAGGAGCCGTGGTTCTCCTGTATGATGAGATCAAAGAGGAACTGTTTTTCACCGGTGCATCCTATGATGATTTTGATACGGAAAAAAGAACAAAAACCATCCGTTTTCCGGTTGATTCTCTCCTGGCCGGTAAAATTATCAAAACCGGTGAATATGCCCTGGTGAATGATATAGAAAAGCTGGCAGACAATTACCCTGAAAGGGATGAGAAACTGGGATACAAAACAAAAAGTCTCCTGGAAGTTCCCATTAAAAGCGAGGACAGAATCATCGGGGTTTTGTGCGCCATCAACAAAAAACAGAACCGGTTTGATTATAATGATATGGAACTTATGACCATGATAGCCGGAACCGTTGCCATCTCCATTGAAAATGCAAGGTTTGCCGAAGCTCTCAAAGAGGCTTACAGAGATGTGGCGTCCATGAACCGTGCCAAAGGAAAAGCCATCAACCACCTTTCCCATGAACTGAGAACACCTGTGGCCATACTTAACGGTTCTTTGCAGATCTTAAAAAAGAAGCTTGAATCAGTGAAAGGGATAGAGTCCAGCAGCACTCTGGACAGAATTGAAAGAACACTGAACAGAATCGTTGATATCCAGGATGAGGTGGCAGATATCATGGAAGACAAAACCTATTCTGCCCAAACTATGTTGTTAAAGATGTTTGAAATCTGCCAGGATGAACTTGAAACTCTTATCCTGGAAAACCTTAATTCAGACAATCTTGAACAATCAATCACGCAATTGATTGATGACAAATTCGGGCCCAGATCAATTAATTACAGGCCGATTGTCTTTTCCGAATATTTCAAAGAACTATACGATTCCCTTAAGCCTGAATTTGAATTCAGGCCCATTGATATTGAGATTTTTGTGGATGACAACCTGCCGGTTCTTCTGCTGCCCGAAGAAATCCTGGATAAAACAATTGGCGGACTTGTTAAAAATGCCATTGAAAATACCCCTGACTACGGCAAAATCCATATTTTTATTAAAACAAAAGATGCCGGAATTCTCTTTTGCATACATGATTTTGGTGTGGGCATTGAAGCAGATGCCCGGAAAAGAATCTTTGAAGGATTTTTCAGCACTCAGGAGACCTTGCTGTATTCCACGAAAACACCCTTTTCATTTAATGCAGGAGGTAAAGGTGCGGACCTGTTGCGTATGAAAATATTTTCAGACCGTCTTGGCTTTACACTGAAAATGGAATCAAAACGATGCCGCTTCCTTTTGGAGAAAAACGATGCGACATGCCCTGGTGATATCAAGGCTTGCCGGTTTTGCCAAACCCGGACGGATTGTTTAAATTCAGGATACTCAATTTTTACATTGTTCTTTCCGTGTGAAAAAAAAATAATAAAAAAAAGTCTTTGACAAACCAGAACAAATTAAATTATTACTAGAGACATATTGAGACTGAGCGCTCGTTTGGTTTGTCAATACTGGCTTAAATTGATTTCCAGCAAGATTTTAAAAAAAATGAGGTGAATTTTTACAGTTGATTGAATTTTTAAAGTTTTTTACAGTTTAACAGTTTATGCTTTTGGCAAGGAGTGACGCGTTATGAACAGTCTTCACAATCTGACCTATTTCGACATCTACGAAAGAAACGCACTTTACAAAGGTTCATCTTGTGCCATTCACTGGGAAGGATCGGATATCACCTATTCGGATCTTTTCTTGCAAGCCGGCAAACTTGCAAACGGCCTCAAAAACCTGAACCTGGCTTTTGGCAGCAGGGTAGCTGTTCTGTGCAAAAACCATCCTGTTTTTTTTCATCTGTTTGGTGCGGCATCCGCACTCAACATTACGCTTGTTCTCATCAACAGGCGACTGAGCCAGGACGAAATCAGCTTTATTATTGAAGATACAACGCCCTGCTTGATTGTCTGCGACAAAGAAATGGCTGATCAGGCCGGGAAACTTACGACATCATTTTCCTGTCTTGAACACTGTTATGTTGTTGACGATAAAAAAGATTCCGGTTTTTCAAAATTATATCATGACACGCCAATTAAAAACCCGGTTCCATGCCGCCCGACAGATCCTTTTGTAATAATTCATACAGCGGCCGTTCAGGGCAAACCCAGGGGGGCTGCACTGGGACAGGAAAATCTTATTCTGGCCAACCAGCAGATCATCAACGCATACAGCCTTGATGAAACCAAAACCTATTTAAACGTTTTGCCGTTATTTCATATTATGGGAATAAATATAGGGTTGGGAACACTTCAAGCAGGTGGTAAAAATGTGATACAAGAAAAATTTGACCCTCTCAAAACCCTGGAACTTATCCAGGAACAAAAAGTTAATATTTTTGGTTCCTTTCCCCCAATACTGACAAATCTGATGGATGCCATGAAAGAGCGCAAGTTTGATCTGTCAAGCCTTGAAATCGCGGCCGGGCTTGAAATGCAGGATACGGCAAAAAAATGGGAAAAAGTTACGGATTCCAAATTCTGGACCATGTACGGACAAACCGAAACATCAGGCCTGATCACATTTGCCGAATACTTTGCAAAACCTGGGTCAGCCGGCAGAATCTCACCTCTTGCCAATATTAAAACAGCAGATGAATATGACACGCTTCTGCCTCCCGGTGAAACCGGGGAAATCCTTGTCAAAGGGCCCCTGGTGTTTCAGGGGTACTGGAATGCCGACAAACTCAATGCCCACACCTTCAGGGGCGGGTGGCACCATACCGGAGACCTTGGAATGATTGATTCAGAGGGATTTTTGTTTTTTAAAGGCAGAAAAGCTGAAAAAGAACTTATCAAGCCGGGTGGAGAAAATGTTTTTCCCGCTGAAGTTGAACAAGCAATTCTTGAGCATGACGCAATCAAAGAAGTCTGTGTATTCGGGGTTCCGGACCCAAAATTCGGGGAAGGCATCAAAGCTGTCTGCTCGCTGAATCCAGGCTGCAAACTGACAGAAGATGAGCTGATACGATTTTGCGGATCACGCATTGCCGGTTACAAAAAACCAGGATATGTTCAATTTATAACCGATCTGCCAAAGGCAGGTGACGGCAAAATCGACCGTGAGAAAATTAAAATAAAATATGCCTGAAAACATTTCTTTTTATGAGATGCAGGTTCTCTTTAATCTGACTTAAAACCGGGGTTGTATATGGCACATTTAACTGTTTCTGACGTAACACTCTCTTTTGGCGGCCTTAAAGCCCTATCCAATGTAGACATGATCATTGAACCGGGTCTGATCACATCTATTATCGGCCCTAATGGCGCAGGCAAAACAAGTATGCTCAACTGCATATCAGGTTTTTACCACCCCACCCGCGGCGATATTTTTTACAAGGACAAAAAACTGACCAACTCTTCGCCCCACCAGGTATCAAATATGGGGATTGCAAGGGCATTTCAAAATCTTGAGCTTTTTTCCGGCCTTTCGGTTCTGGACAATCTTCTTCTGGCCCGTCACCAGAATTTAAAATACAGCTTTTTGCACGCGATATTTTTCTACGGAAAGGCCTCCCGGATTGAAGCTGAAAACAGGGCACATGTCGAAACCATCATAGATTTTATGGAACTGGAGCCTTACAGGAAAAGCCTTGTGGGGAACTTAAGCTATGGGGTGCAAAAAAAAGTCGAGGTGGCCCGTGCCTTAACCCTTGCACCGGATATCCTTCTTTTGGATGAACCCATGGCTGGAATGAACCAGGAAGAAAAAGAGGATATCGTCCGCTTTGTGATGGATATTCAAAAAGAAAAAGAGATTACTGTGGTGCTGGTAGAGCATGACCTTGGGGTTGTCATGGACATTTCAGACCAAATTTATGTTCTTGATTTCGGCGAGGTGATCGGTTCCGGAACTCCTGAGGAGGTTGCCCAGAATCCTAAAGTAATTGAAGCTTATATTGGAGAGGATTAAATCTATGAGCAAGAATGATCACCTACTTGAATACTCCATTCCCCAATTGCTTCGCTGGCGGGTTAACAGCACGCCCAAACGCCCGGCGCTAAGGGAAAAAGATTTTGGAATCTGGAACACCTATACCTGGGAAGATTACTATGACCATGTCCGCAAAACCGCCCTTGGTCTCAAAAACATCGGGCTGGGCAAAGGAGAAACCATTGCCATCATCAGTGATAATATTCCCGAACTTTTGTTTACAGCCATTGGAGCGCACGCCATTGGTGCTGTTTCAGCCGGTATCTATCAAACCAGCATGCCCCGTGAAATTGCCCAGATCATTCAATACCTGAAAGTTACCGTGGTATTTTGCGACAACCAGGAACAGGTGGACAAGGTTCTGGATATCAGAGATCAGATCCCCAATGTTAAAAAAGTCATTTTTGAAGACCCAAGAGGTATGAGAGAATATATGTCTGATGACTGGTTTGTTGATATCAAAGATATTTACAAACTGGGTGAAAAAATTCATGCAAAAGATCCTGATATTTTTGAAATCCTTGTGGATCAAGGCAAGCCGGACGATGCCTGTCACCTGTGCCTGACCTCTGGAACCACGGGGCTTCCCAAAGGCACCATCATGACCCATAAAAATTATATCAACATGGGAGTAAAAATAACCGATGTCGATCCTCTGGAGCCTACGGATGAATATGTCTCGTTTCTGCCTTTTGCCTGGATCGGTGAACAGATGAACTCATTCGGGGTTGCCATGGCCACGGGAATCACCATTAACTTTCCCGAATCCGTTGAAACAGCCATGTCGGATTTAAAGGAAATCGGACCCCATTTCATGTTCGGTGCCCCAAGGATTTATGAAACCATCCGGTCTGAAATCTGGCTGAAAATCGACCAGTCCTATTGGTTGAACAAATTATTCTATAATTATTTTATATCTGCAGGTTTAAAAGCCGCACACTACAGGATGACAGGCAAACCCATGCCGTTGGGATTAAAACTCAAATCATGGCTGGGCAAACAGATGGTCTTTCGCCCCCTGATCAACCAGATCGGGCTGTTGCGGCTAAAACGCGCCTATACTGGCGGTGCTGCATTAGGGCCGGAACTTTTCACCTTTTACCAGGCCATCGGGGTAAATTTGAAACAAATTTACGGGCAAACCGAAATAACCGGGATTGCCTATATGCACAGGGACGGTGATGTGAGGCCCGAAACCGTTGGCAAGCCATTGCCCGGAACCGAATGCAAAATCGCGGACAACGGGGAAATCCTGTCCAGATCCGCTTCTGTCTCCCCAGGCTATTATGATCTGCCGAAAAAATCCGAAGAACTGCTGGAGGGCGGTTGGCTTCACTCGGGAGATGCCGGATTTATTGATGAACACGGCCACCTGGTGGTTATCGACCGCCTGTCAGACGTGATGCACAACAATAAAGGAGAAATGTTCTCTCCCATGTTCCTGGAAAACGCCCTCAAATTCAGTCCATATATCAAAGAGGCGGTGATTTACGGCAACAACGAGGACTTTGTGGCGTGCCTGATCAACATTGATCCCGTTGTTGTGGGCAAATGGGCTGAAGACAAAGGCATTTCCTTTACCACATATATGGATCTTTCCGGCAGACCTGAAGTGGCTGAACTTATTATGGAACAGGTAAAGGATGTCAACTGTAGAGCTGAAAAAGAACATTTTAAAATCAAGCGGTTTGCCCTGCTCTACAAACTTTTGGATGTGGATGACGGGGAGTTGACCAAAACCGGTAAAATCCGCCGTCAATTTGTTCAGGAACGATACCAGAACCTGTATGATGCGCTTTATGACGAATCTATTGACAAAAAAGAGGTTGAGGCTTCCTTCCAGTATCAGGACGGGCAGTCAGCCAAGGTTAAAACAAGCATTTTGTTTTACACGGTGAAAGGATTTTGATGAGTTATTTTTTTCAAATTTTAGTCAGCGGCATTGTGGTCGGCTCTATTTATGCTTTAGCCGCATTGGGACTGGTGCTGGTCTATAAATCCAGCCGTGTGGCAAACTTTGCCCATGGGCAGATTATTGCAGCAGGTGCATTTATCACCTATTACCTTACTGTAGGATTAGGAATACCGATCTTCTTTTCTTTTCTGGCCGGCATGATAATCACATTTTTTCTGGCCATGAGCGTTGAAAGAATTTTTTTACGCCGCCTGATCGGAGAACCCATCATTTCGGTTATCATGGTGACAATTGGGCTGGCCTCTATAATTGACGGTTTGATCTTTATCACCCCTTTTGGCACGGAAAATTTTTCTTTTCCGCCATTTTTGCCCCAGACCCCTCTGACCTTTGGAGGTGTTTCCATTTCATGGACACAGCTTGTGGGTGTGATAATCACCTGTCTTCTGATCGGGGCATTTTCCTGGTTTTTCAAAAAATCAACTGTTGGCATTTCCATGCGGGCAGTGTCCGACGATCAGTTCGGTGCCATGTCCGTGGGTATCTCCGTGCCAAAGGTCTTCGGACTTGCCTGGGCAACCGCAGGGCTGTCGGCGGCAGCGGCAGGCTGTATCATCGGCAACATAACCGGGTTGAACTTTGAAACGCTCCAGGCATTTGGTATTATTGTGTTTCCCGTGGTCATCCTGGGAGGCCTTGATTCAATTTTAGGCGCGGTTGTGGCAGGAATCATTATGGGATTGATCCAGCAGTTTGCAAGCGGTTACCTGGATGGTAATTTCGGATTGAACGGCACCGGGGATGTCATGCCATATATTATTTTATTAATCATTCTTCTGTTTAAACCCCACGGTTTATTTGGAATTCATGAAATTGAGCGGGTGTAGCCTATGTCAGCAAATTCATGGTTAGCAACGGGTAATTTTCACACAACCTACAGGCAGGAACAAAAAACGTTTTTTACAAGTCTTGACCGTTCCGTGTTTACATTATTCTTGTTAATTCTTTTCATCTGGCCCCTGTTATTTCCCTTGAGCAACAAATATATGCTTGTGGTGGATAATATTCTCATTGCCATTGTGGCAGTTATGGGATTGAACCTGGTGACAGGGTTTGCAGGCCTTATATCCATCGGCCATGCAGCATTTGTCGGTATCGGGGCGTACACAATAGCATCCTTTTGCAGAACCATTGGAGATTCCCATATCATTGTCACCCATTTCTGGCCTGTGCTGATTCTTATCAGCGGATTTGTGGGTGCTGCATTCGGTGCCCTTGTCGGGCTGCCGGCCCTGCGGCTGAAACATCTTTACCTGGCTATTGCCACTCTTTCATTTCAAATGATTTTCCAGTGGGTTATTAATTTTATGACCTTTTTCAACCAGGGCCAGACCATATTTGTGGGCAGGGTGTTCTGGTTTACGGGTAAAGTGGGACGAAAGGATCATTATCTGTTCTGGTATTATATTATCCTTGTCATAGTGGTTCTGCTGGGGTTTGGGGTAAGAAACCTTTTAAAAACCCGCTATGGACGATCTCTTGTAGCGGTCAGGGACAATGACCGTGCCGCAGATGCCATGGGAATCAACCCCGGTCTTACAAAAGTCTATGCATTTGCACTGGCAGGTTTCTTTGCCGGTGTTGCAGGTGCCCTGCATGCATATCTTTACCGGGGTGTCGGGTTTGAATCCTTTACCCTGCATGAATCCATTTCTTATCTTGCCATGGCCATTGTCGGGGGCCTTGGAACTTTAAACGGATCATTCTGGGGACCTGTGGCCATTAAATTTCTGGACCTGCAGGTGGAGCATCTTTCAGAGGCTGCCGGACAATACCTGCCATCCAGCATGAATCTTGCAACAGCATTAAAACCTTTTAGCTTCGGCCTTGTTATTGTTTTGTTCCTGATGTTTGAACCCAGGGGAATTGCAAACTGGTGGAGAATCGCCAAATCATACACAAAGCTGTGGCCATTCCGTTATTGATATTTTTTTTGATAATGATGGTCTTGCTTTATAATTTTTCAAATGCCTTAAACCCAAACCAAGGAGGAACAAAAAACATGAAAATCCAAAAACTATTTTTTTTGAACGCTTTACTGGTTATTGTCGTTATGTTTGCATTTACCGCACCTGCAAATGCCGGAGGAAAGGCATACAAACTGGGACTGTCGCTGGCCATCACAGGCCCGACATCTGATGCTGGAAATCCTTATGCAAAAGGGGTTGAGGATTATTTTAAATTTGTGAATGAAACAAACATACTCGGTGACGATAAAATTGACTGCACCATCAGGGATGACCAGTATAAAACCGATATCACCAAAAGAAATTTTGAAGAGTATCTTGATGACGGTATAGTCATGTATCTGAACTATTCCACCGGCAGCACCCTGGGGCTGAAAAGGGATTTTGAAGAAGAACGGATTGCGGTTCTTCCCGCCTCCTACCATGCGGGAAACCTGGATGATTCCAACTATATCTTTCTGCCTGTAGCCTCCTATTCGGAACAATTGGTTGCTCTTTCCGAGTATGTGGCACAAAACCACACTGACGGCAAAGCCAAAGTTGCCATGTTTATCCATCCATCCGCATTTGGACGCGGGCCGGTTGATGATGCAAAAAAAGCGGTTGCCGCAGGCCTTAACCTGGAAATTGTTGAAGTTGTTGAACACGGCAAAGACCTTGACAATTCAGCCATGTTAAAACGGCTTATGAGCAAGGGGGTTCAATATGTTTTGTGCCATACGGTTCAATCTCCTGTTGCAACAATGCTCAAAGATTCATCCCGCCTGGGACTGACGGCCAAAACCTATGGCGAACAAGGGAAAATGACCTTCCTGGGCGTTCATTACACCGGTGGAAACGACCTGATTGCACTGGCCGGGGATGCATGCGAAGGATACTTCTGGACCTGCTCTTTTAACCTGACATCTGAAAAAGGTGAAGGAACAACAAAACAGCTGGCCCTTGCCCAATTGTATGGACGTGACGACAAGGCTGCCAATTCCCATAATTATGCTGCCGGCATAATGGTGGCACAGGTTGCAACCGAGACCATCAAAAGAGTCAAGGCAAAGGGGAAAAAAATAACCAAAGAAACTTTATACAACGAACTCAATTCAATGAATGGTGCAAATGCATATAATCCCTATACAACCATGGGACCTGTGACCTATTCAAAAACAGACCGTGCAGGTGTTGACATGCTCCAGATTTACAGTGTCCAGAATGGTGTGTTCAAAAAGATAGGAGAACCAATGCAGTCAAAATTCATGAAAAAAATAAAATAAGCAAAGGCAAATGATTCTTGAGCCATCAAATCAAATTTGTGACCTAAGCTGAACCTTAATTTACCGGAAATCCAGTTGTAGCTTAACCCGGATTTCCGGTAAAATTAACCTGAAAAAAAAGAAAACGAATATGGGAAAAAACCTGCTTGAAGTAAATAATATTGAGGTTGTCTATAATGATATCATCCAGGTATTGCGAGGTGTGAGCCTGAATGTTCCCAAAGGCGGTATCGTATCCTTGCTGGGTACCAATGGTGCGGGCAAAACAACCACTTTAAGGGCGATCTCCGGTCTTTTAAAGCCTGAAAACGGTGCCATCAAGGAAGGATATATCAAATTCAACGGGACTGATACCACCCATCTTATGGGAACGGATATTGTTAAAATGGGCGCTGTTATGGTGCCTGAAGGCAGACGGGTGTTCAAACACCTGACCGTTAATGAAAACATAATTGTAGGGTCCATTACCCGCAAGGACGGATCAGCTAAAATCCGTGAAGACAATGAGCTGATGTACAAACATTTTCCCAGGCTCTCAAATGTAACCAACCGGATGGCCGGATACAGCTCCGGCGGGGAGCAGCAGATGATTGCCATTGCCAGGGCATTGATGGCAGCCCCTGAAATGCTGATGCTGGATGAACCGTCTCTTGGCCTGGCACCTTTGCTGGTCAAAGAAATATTTGATAATATTCAAAAAATCAATAAAGAACTTGATACCACAATCCTGGTGGTTGAGCAGAATGCAAAAGTGGCGCTGGCCATATCAGATTATGCGTATATCATGGAGTCCGGTAAAATTGTTCTGGAAGGTCCGTCAAAAGAGCTGCAGGACAATCCTGATGTAAAAGAGTTTTATATGGGAATCACCAAAGGCGGCAAAAGAAAATCCTTTAAGGATGTAAAGTCTTATAAAAGACGTAAACGCTGGATGTAAAATATAATTTCAGGAGATTTATATGAAAATACTTGTTGGATATAATGGTGGAGAAGTCGGAAGACTCGCTTTATCCCTTGCAAGGGATTATGCCCTGAAAAACAATGCTTCTGTTTATATCATCACCTCAATGCAGGGTGGAACTTCTGAAAAACAGTCAAATATTTTAAAAGCAGAAGAAAATCTTGAGTTTGCCGGAAAACTGATGGAGCATTCAAAAGTAAAATACGATGCTCAACAAAGCGTAAGAGGACTTTCACCGGGAGAAGATCTGGTTAAGTTTGCACAGGAAAATGACATTGATCATATTTTTCTGGGAATAAAGAAAACTTCCAGAACACAGAAAGCCTTTCTGGGTTCCACATCACGCCATGTCATCCTCAAAGCCCCCTGCCCTGTCACCACGGTCAAATTTAACCTGGACAATATGACAACCCAAGAACTCTTAAGGGACCGGAGGCTTCTGGTACTTGATGATGAACCTGATATCCTGGAAACGGTTGAAGAGTTGCTGGACATGTGTTTTCTTGATCAGGCAGCCACTTTTGATGAGGCCAGAAAACTGATTGAACATAATCGATATGATGTTGCCATCCTGGATATCATGGGTGTAAGCGGTTATGATATTCTTGAACTTGCCCGTAAAAAAGATATTCCTGCGCTCATGCTGACCGCCCATGCCCTGACCCCTGAAAATTTAAAAGAATCCATTCAAAAAGGTGCGGACTCCTATATTCCCAAAGATGAGCTGGCCAATCTTGGCGACCATGTTGCCGATGTCATCAAAACCCGGATACAGGGGAACCAGGGTTATGGCGCCTGGTTTAAAAAGTTAAAACCCTTTTTTGATAAATCCTTTGGTAAAGGCTGGCGGGAAAAGGACAGAAAATTCTGGAACTCTTTTGATGATAAATATGGAGGATGATAAACACAGTTAATCATAAAATTTATTTAACAAACAGACACATATACGATCAAGCCGTTAAAAATTTATCTCTTGAAAATATAAATTCGGATCTTTTTATTCCTTTTTTTGCATATTGTGAAAAAAAATTCACAATCCATGAACTTTTTTCCACAATAGAGAGTTGCTTTCTCATCAATTCTTATAATTAACTTGTTGTTTTTTTTATATGAAAGTCTTCAAAAATCCAAACAGCGACTTTCATTTTTTGTTGTGGGCAAATCTGAGCAAAAAACCAGGTCTGTCCGTGGCAGTCATATCACAATAGTGCCTGATATCCTGAAATGTCTTGTCATTCAAAACCTTCAAACCAAAAAATCATTATCAACCCCTCACAATCCGCTCTGAAAATTTTATTAAAAAATGCAGGTATACAAATTGCATTTTTAAAATATGCCACGACACAATTTTTTATTTTCCGGAGGATGATAATGACAAACCGTTTACAGCCAATCCATATTGCAACCATAGTCATTTCTATGTTTTTAATTTCCGGGTGTTCATCTGCCAAGACAAAAACCGGGCAATTTCTTTCAGAAGCACAGACCTATTTTGATCATTCAGAATATCAAAAAGCGGTTATTCAGCTTAAAAACGCCATAAAATCAGACAATACATCTGTTAAGGCTTACAACCTTCTTGCCAAAACATACATGAAACTCGGAGATGCCAAGGAAACATTTAAAGTGCTGTTAAGGCTTGAACAAATCGACCCTGAAAACCTGGAACATAAACTCCAGTTGGCCTATTTTTATCTTCTGGGAAAAAAAAGACCGGAAGCCGAGCGCAGGGTCAAAGAGGTTCTTGAAAAAGCCCCGGAGAATATACAGGCCCTGTACCTGAATGCCTCAATACTCAAAGATAAAAAAGAAGACCTGGAGAAGATTGAAACGATCTATTTTAAAATACTAAAGATTGATGCAAAACAGGCAAAAGCCCACCTGATACTTGCAAGACTGTATGTCGCCGAAAAAAAATATCTGAAAGCGGAAAAAAATCTGAAACAAGCTGTAGCAATTGAACCGGAAAACATCGTCTATTCCAAGGCTTTGTTTGGATTTTATTTAGCCGACAGGCAACTTGATGCTGCTGAGACAGTACTCACTGATTTTATTTCAAAAAAGCCGGGCACTGCTGAACCGCTTATCCTCCTGGCAAACTTTTATGCAAGCCAAAAAAAACCGGAGAAGGCGCAAATCACCTTTTTAAAAGCCATTGATACTGACCCGAAAAATTTGAATGCCTATATGCTCCTGACAAGATTATTGAACAGCCAAAAAAGGACAGCAGAGGCGGAAAAATTTATCCAAAAAGCCCTTAAAATTGAACCGGACAACTTTTCAGTCCAAAACGCATATGCAAATTTTCATTTTTCCAATAAAAACATTTTAAAAGCAGAAACACTTGTTGATGAAATTTTGGAAAAACGACCGAATTACCTGCCTGCAAAGATGCTCAAAGGAAAAATTCTTGCAACCCGAAAAGACTATGACAAAGCAATTGAAATTTTTCAGGATCTTGTCAAGCATGAACCTGAATCCGCCATGTTTAATTTTCTTTTAGGATCAATATTTTTTGAAAAAAAGGACTTCAAACAGGCCAAAATTTTTCTTTCAAAAGCACTGGAGAAAAATCCGAATTTTTTTAAAGCATTAGTAATGATGGCAGACATCCATTACCGCCAGGGAGATATTTATTTTGCCGAGGACAGCATAAAAAAAGCACTGAACCTAATACCCAACCATTATGCCGCCAATATTCTTTCAGGTAATATTCAGATGGCCAATAAAAAGTACGACATAGCAAAAGCCATATTTAAAAACATGACTGAGCTTGACCCCAAAAATCCTTCTGCTTTTTTCAGACTGGGCATTATAAACCGCATGGAAAAAAATAATAGTGAGGCCCTGACTAACTTTAACAAAGCCATGGAATTAAATCCCCTTCTCATGGATGTGTTTACAAACCTGATAGCGGTTTATGCATCTGAAAAACAGTATAAAACAGCATTAAACAAATGCGATAATCAATTAAAAAAGACACGGCATTCACCTGTTATCAGTTCAATCGTTCTCAACCTTAAAGCAAACCTTCTGCTGGCCGGCCAAAAAATTGACAAGGCAAAGGCGGTATTAAAACAATCCATTGAAAAAAACCCGGCCTATATAACCCCTTACCTGACCCTGGGAAGAATTTTTAACAGCGAAAATAAAACTGACAAGGCAATTGATCTTTATAAAGACCTGATTAAAAACAGGCCTGATCAAGCATCTCCCCACAGCCTTATCGGCACCCTCTATGAAAAACAGCAGAGAATTGACCTGGCAGAAGCCCATTACAAAAAAGCACTGAAGATCAATCCGGATTATATTCCTGCCGTGAACAACCTGGCGTTTTTATATGCCGAGCAGGACAGGGAACTGAACAAGGCCCTGGATCTTGCCCTCAAAGCAAAAGAACGGCTCGGAAAAATGCCTGCCATTATGGATACCTTGGGATGGGTCTATTATAAAAAAGAACTTTATGACAGTGCGGCAACGGAATTTAAAACCTGTATTGATCAAGCACCTGAAAACCCTATTTTCCATTACCACCTGGGCCTGGCCTATAATAAGATGGGTAAATATATTAAAGCGGAAAAAGCCTTAAAAAAAGCCCTGGCATTGCAAAGCAATTTTAAAGGCTCGGATGACGCCAAAAAAGTATTAGACCTTTTATAATATGGCAATCTCGTCACTGAATGTTGTCAGGGATTCAAGAGAGTTTTGCGTTACCAGCAATGAATTTTCTATACCCACAACCCCTTTTCCCGGCAAAACGACTTTAGGCTCAAGAGCAATGATCATGCCTTTTTCAAGGGCCAGTTTCTGTCCTTGGGCGATAAAGGGGAATTCATCCAGTTCAAGACCTAATCCATGGCCTGTAAACCGGATTCTTCTCTCTCCTGCCCCCATAAAATAGTCTTTGTATCCTTTGGCTTCTGCCATGGATATCATCATTTCGTACAAATCCCCTGTAATGCTTCCAGGGATTGCGTTTTGTTTTACCATGTCCTGAATTTCCAGCATTGCATCATGGGCCTTTAAAAGGTCATCCGGCAGAGAACCAAGAGAAAAGATCCGGGTGTGGTCACTGATATATCCATCTAAAACAAAAATATAATCCACAAGTATTGGTTCATTGCGTTTTATAAGATCAAATCCTGGTCCCTGGGCAATACTTGGATTCACTCCCCTGCCGCCGGTGGGCGAAGCAAAGCAGCTGGGAACGGCAGCTCCCGGCCCGGCCATGATATGGCCGTAAAAAAGATCATTGTCCCACATTCGCATCCGGACAAGACCCTGGTGACCAAGGCTTCTGGCATAAGCTTCAACCAGCCCTGCAAATTCAATCTCGGTCATTCCTTCTTTGATCAAATCGGGAACTTTGGCCGCAACCTTATCTGCCATGTGTGAAGACTTGCGCATCAAGCCGATT
Organism: Desulfobacula phenolica; assembly: GCF_900105645.1. Taxonomy (NCBI): domain Bacteria; kingdom Pseudomonadati; phylum Thermodesulfobacteriota; class Desulfobacteria; order Desulfobacterales; family Desulfobacteraceae; genus Desulfobacula; species Desulfobacula phenolica. Next base: position 394,408 of record NZ_FNLL01000004.1, read on the forward strand.
TCATAATCTGACTTTACAGCCCTCTGCAGCCTTATTTGAAGTGATATATCAATCATGTTTGACCCGGAAAATATTTTTTGAAATAAAATATACTGGTTAACACTCAACACATCCATTTCAAGGCCCAGATTTTTTGGAATTGAACACCCGAATCGGGCAATCGTTTGTGGGATCTTTTTTGGGCTGACAAGGCAAACAACCTGTTGAAGCCCTGATTCTTCTCTGGCCCGGTGAAAATCCTTAAAAATCATCAGCACGGGTTCTCCCTGTACCGGGATATACAGCCATCCCTGCTGAGCAGTTCCTGAATAATAGAACATATCGACTTTCTGTAAAATCAAAACACCGTCAACATCATTTTTCTCAAGTCTTTGCTGTAATGCAAGTATCCGTGATTGCTGCTCTGCTTCAGGGGTGGTACGGCTATATTTAATCATCTGTTTCACCATTATTTTCTGATCAAAACAAAAAAAGCTATGGCAATGCATCCATTTTTTAATGCCATGCCATAGCTTTCATTTAAAATAACTATTAAAAATTAATTATTTGTAATCATAAAACCCTTTTCCGGTCTTTCTTCCAAGCCAGCCGGCTTCAACATATTTTCTCAAGAGCGGGCAGGGTCTGTATTTGGAATCTTTTAATCCATCATACAAAGTCTCCATGATGGCAAGGCAGGTATCCAGGCCTATAAGGTCTGCCAGGGCAAGGGGGCCCATGGGATGGTTGGCACCCAGCCGCATAACCGTATCAATGTCTTCGGGTTTTCCAACACTCTGATACAGACAGAAAACTGCCTCATTGATCATGGGGATCAATATCCTGTTGGCAATAAATCCAGGATAATCATTGGCTTCAGCAGGGGTTTTTCCAAAGTCCTGGCAAAGCTTCCAGGTGACATCAAAAGTTTCATCTGATGTTGCAAGCCCTCTGATAACCTCAACCAGTTTCATGACAGGAACCGGGTTCATGAAATGCATGCCGATAACCTTGTCCGGCCGGGATGTTCTGGAGGCAATACGACCGATGGGGATGGAAGATGTATTGGTGGCCAAAATGACTTGTGGCGGACAGATTTCATCCAGATCTTCAAAAATTTTAAATTTCAGATCTTCTCTTTCCACAGCTGCTTCAACAACAAAATCAACAGATGCCATATCTTTCAAATCAGTGGTGGTAGTTATTCTGCCAAGGATTGCAGCTTTATCATCCTCGGATATTTTTTCTTTTTTCACCATTCTGTCAAGATTTTTTGTAATAGTGGCAATACCGTTTGCACAAAATTCTTCTTTAATATCACTCATCACAACTTCAAGTCCGCTGGCCGCTACAACCTGTGCAATACCATTACCCATCTGTCCTGATCCGATAACACCAAATCTCTTTACTTCCATTTTTCCTCCTTAATTATACCTCGATAATTATACGTCTATCCCAATAGTTTTAGTTCATTGTCCTTTTTGACAATTATTTGTCATATCACCTGTTGACAACAAGCGCAACAGCTTCTCCACCTCCAAGGCAAAGAGAGGCAAGACCGCGATTAACATCTCTTTTTTCCATTTCATATAACAAGGTAGTCAATACCCTGGCCCCGGAAGCACCAATGGGGTGCCCAAGAGCAACGCTGCCGCCGTTCACGTTTACCTGTTCAGGATCAAGGCCCAGCTCATTGTTGATGCCTGCAGAGCTGCCGGAAAACGCTTCATTGATTTCAAACAGATCTATATCTGAAATAGAAATTCCCTCTTTTTTCAACACCTTGGGTATGGCATAAATGGGAGCCATCAAAACATACTTCATATCAATGCCATAGGAGGCCTGGGAACCAATGGTTGCCATGATATTGCAGCCCAGTTCTCTGGCTTTTTTTTCACTCATGACAACCAGGGCACAAGCCCCGTCACTTATGATTGATGCATTCCCGGCAGTTCCCACCCCGTCTTTTTTAAATGCCGGTTTCATTTTTGAGAGCAATTCCAATCCAGTCTCTTTTGGGCATTCATCCGTATCAAACATAATGGGATTGCCTTTTCTCTGGGGAATCTGCACTGGTACGATTTCGTCTTTAAACCGCCCTTGTGCAATGGCGGCATTGGCTTTTTTATACGATTGTGCCGCATATTCATCCTGCTCCTGCCTGGACACCTCCCATTTTTCAGAACAAAGTTCATTGGACATACCCATGTGAAAATCATTGATCACATCCCAAAGCCCGTCATGAACCATGTGGTCTTCGATACGACCGGGCCCCATGCGATGTCCCCAGCGGGCCTTATCCATATAATAAGGGGCACGGCTCATGTTTTCCATGCCGCCTGCAACCACCACCTCGGCATCACCGCACTGGATGGCCTGGGCTGCAAGCATCACTGCTTTTAATGATGACCCGCACACCTTATTTACCGTAATGGATTCAACTTCCCAGGGCAGCCCTGCTTTAACCGCAGCAATCTTTCCGGGATTCTGGCCATATCCGCAGGGCAGAACCATGCCCATGATGCACTCATTGATCTCTTGTTTATCAATGCCGGCCCGTGCAATGGCTTCGTTTATCACATGGGCACCCAGATCAGTGGCACCAATAGTAGCCAATGTGCCGCCAAAATTTCCCAAAGGGGTCCGTGTAGCACTGACAATAACTGCTTTATTCATATTAAACACTCTCCTAATCTGTTGTTTTTTACATATTTCGTCTGTATTTTCCGCCGACCTCATACAATGCCTGAGTGATGGTTCCCAAACTGCAGACCTTAACCGTCTCCATAAGCCTTGCAAAAATATTTTCACCCTTTAAAACCGTCTGTTTAAGGTCTTGAATCGCTTGTTCCGATTGATCCTTATATCGCTCTTTAAACGCAGCCAGCCTTTGAAGCTGGGCATTTTTCTGATCATCCGTGGCCCTTGAAAGCTCCAGATGATTTGCCATTTGTGCATAATCCGCATCAGGATCTTCAAATGTATTAACCCCAACAATAGGATACCCTCCTGAATGCTTCAGATATTCATAATACATTGATTCTTCCTGGATTTTGCCCCTCTGGTATCCGGTTTCCATGGCACCCAGCACACCTCCTCGTTCAGTTATTCTTTCAAATTCAATCAGAACAGCTTCTTCCACAAGATCTGTGAGTTCATCCACAATAAAGCTTCCCTGCAACGGGTTTTCATTTTTTGCCAGTCCCCACTCCCGGTTGACAATCAACTGAATGGCAAGGGCGCGCCTCACAGATTCCGCAGAAGGTGTGGTAATTGCTTCGTCAAATGCATTTGTATGAAGACTGTTGCAATTATCATAAACCGCGCACAGCCCCTGGAGCGTGGTCCTGATGTCATTGAACTGAATATCCTGGCTGTGCAGGGATCTGCCGGATGTCTGGATATGATATTTCAGCTTCCTGGATTTTTCATTTGCCTTATATTTATATTTCATGGCCACGGCCCAGATCCGCCTGGCCACCCTTCCGATCACGGTATACTCAGGGTCCATGCCATTGGAAAAGAAAAACGAAAGAGAATGCGCAAAGCTGTTGATATCCATGCCACGGGACAAATAATATTCCACATAGGTGAACCCGTTTGCCAGGGTCAGAGCAAGCTGGGTAATGGGATTGGCACCGGCCTCTGCAATATGATAGCCTGAGATGGAAACCGAATAAAAATTTTTCACCTGATGATCAATAAAATACTGCTGAATATCCCCCATCATTTTCAAGGCAAAATCAATGGAAAAAATGCAGGTATTCTGCCCCTGGTCTTCTTTTAAAATATCCGCCTGAACCGTTCCCCTGACATTTGACAAGGCAAACTGCCAAAGGGTTGCGGCCTCATCTTCAGACGGTTTGCGGCCGTTTTTTTCTTTAAACGCCTCCACCTGACAGGCAATGGCCGTATTCATAAACATGGCCAGCATCATGGGGGCCGGTCCATTAATGGTCATGGAAACCGAGGTATTGGGCGCACACAGATCAAACCCGCTGTACAGCACCTTTACATCATCCAGGGTGCAGATGCTCACCCCCGAGGTTCCGATCTTACCGTATATATCCGGCCGCGTATCCGGGTCAAATCCGTAAAGAGTAACCGAATCAAAGGCCGTGGAAAGCCGTTTGGCCGGATAACTGGCCGACAGAAGCTTGAACCGTTTGTTGGTATCAGCAGGGCCGCCTTCTCCTGCAAACATACGGGTGGGATCTTCATCCGACCGTTTTAAGGGAAACACCCCGGCTGTGTATGGAAAATTGCCTGCAAAATTCTCTTTTCTCATCCAGGCATATTGTTCCCCCGGATCAGTAAATTGCGGCAGGGAAATTTTTGGAATTTTGGAATGGGACAGGGATTTGCTGTACAAAGGCAAGCTTACGTCTTCACCACGGACATGATACACCAGCTCATCTTTTGCATATACGCTTTTTAAGGTATTGAACTCATCAATAATCTCATTGGTTTCTTTTTCCACGAGAGCCTGGGCATCGGCAACCGCAGCCTTCAGTTTTTCCAGGAGATCCGGCAATTGATCAAGCCCCTTGTCTTTCAAAGTTTTGGAGGCTTCAATCAAATGCCATCTATTTCGTACAGCTTCTGCCTGCTCTTGGGTTGTCTTGTGGTATTGCCTTATTGTATCGGCAATTTCAGCCAGATACCGCGTTCTTGCACCCGGAATAATAATGGTTTTTGAAGAGGATTCTTTTTTATCCGGTCTTGGAAGACTGGATTTAAATTTAATCTTTTTCTTTTCAAAAATAATATCCAGCAACCCGAGATAAAATGCAGTAACTCCGTCATCGTTAAACTTGGATGCAATGGTTCCGTATACCGGCAGATCTTTTGGGTCCGTATCCCAGGCCTTACGATTTCTCTGAACCTGTTTTCGCACATCCCGTAAAGCATCTTCACTGCCTTTTTTCTCATACTTGTTCAACACGACCATATCAGCATAATCCAGCATATCAATCTTTTCCAGCTGAGAAGGCGCGCCGAATTCGGCTGTCATGACATATATGGATATATCCACCAGATCGACAATCCTGGAATCACCCTGGCCGATACCGGCTGTTTCAATGATAATAATGTCATACCCTGCTGCCTTGACCACACGGATCGCATCCGGCAAAGCTTCGGGAAGCTCTGTTTGAGAAAGTCGTGTGGCCAGAGACCGCATATAAACGCGCCCTGTTTCAATGGAATTCATCCTGATCCTGTCACCCAGCAGAGCGCCGCCTGTTTTTCGCCGGGACGGATCACAGGAGATGACGGCGATATTAACATCATTAAGATCATGCAGCATCCGGATAATTAATTCATCGGTCAAAGACGACTTGCCTGCACCGCCTGTTCCGGTTAATCCAATGACGGGAACATCTTTTTTAGCAGCCGATTTAAAAATAGGTGACATGATTTTTTCAATAGCATCCCGGTCGTTTTTCCAGGCTTCCTGGACTGCAGAGATAAAAGTTGCCGTCACATATTTGTTCTCGACGTTCAGATTCTCATAGTCCAGTTTATCATACCCTGCACAAGGGAAGTCCATGGATTGCATCATATCATTGATCATGCCCTGAAGCCCCATTTTTGATCCGTCTTCAGGAGAATAGATCCTTGTCACACCATAGGCATGAAGCTCGTCCATTTCAGAAGGAATGATAACACCGCCGCCGCCGCCAAAAATTTTGATATGGGATGCGCCTCTTTCTTTTAACAGATCCTTCATGTACTTGAAATATTCAACATGCCCCCCCTGATAACTGGATACGGCAATCCCCTGGGCATCTTCTTCTATGGCTGCTGCAACCACTTCCTGTGCAGAACGGTTATGCCCGATATGAATCACTTCCGCACCACAATCCTGCAAAATTCTTCTCATGATATTTATGGATGCATCATGACCGTCAAAAAGAGAGGTGGCTGTCACCACTTTAACTGAATATTCAGGGGTATACCTTTTGATTTGCATATTCATACTGTCTCCTTTTCAGACATTTTTTTTAAAATATCAAGCCAAAGATGAAATCGGTCTGAATATCAATATATTCTTCAATAGTAAAATTGCGTTGCATATGCCATCGCCTAAACGCCCACATCTGACCCAGAACCGATATATTGTGACCCACAAGATTCAATATTTTAGCATCAAGCGTTGGAAAGATATCTTTTCCGGAAAGCGAAGAAAGCGCATTGATAAAAACATCCGTAATATCCAACTCGTTGACAAGGACCCTTTTCTTCCATTTTTCCGGCAGAAACTGGGTAACCTGATACATGAGAAGAATATGGTCTCCCATCTTATCGCAGACATAAAAATATTGACGAATGGCCTCGGCAAGCCTTTCTTTTCCCTTATCCTTATTTGACAGGGCTTTTTCAACCGCATCCCGGACTTCTTCGTGAATGGCATTACATACCAGGTACAAAAGATCTTCTTTGGAACTGACGTATTCGTATAAAGAACCAATTGAAAAATTAGCAGCTTTTGCAATCATCCGGGTTGTAGTCTTATGATATCCGTGTTCAATAAACAATTGAACCGTAGAATCAATAATCTGACGCCGTCGCTTACTCACCAGTTCAGGATTCTTTATTTGTGTCGGAACATCGCCGCCGGATAACGGTGTCTTGGATTTTTTAAATCTTCCCAAACAATCAGTCCTTTTCCTTTAAAAAACATCAATGACAATACTCGAACGAGCGCTCAGTCATAGATTTTTTTACATTTATTCCCATCCTTGTCAAGGAATTATCCACCGGCTATTTTGAATTTCAACCTTTTAATACAGTAGTCAAAACGCCCTGGCAAAAGAAAACATTTAAAAACCATTTGACAAAAGAATTGCTTTAAATATAGTATTTTAAACATAGACTGAGCGCTCGATCACTTTTCGTCATTACCGAGCGGCTTTACAGATAAAAAACCATAAGCGCCACAAAAAAAACAACTCATAATCCAAAGGAGGCCCGGGGTGGATTTTGACCTTACCAACGAGCAAAAAATGATCCGTAAGGAAGTTAGAAAGTTTGCCCAAAAAGAGATTGCGCCCATTGCAGGAGAGCTTGACGAAAAAGAAGAATTTTCCGAAGCCCTCACTCGAAAAATGGGAGAAATCGGTCTTTTCGGCATGTTTGTTTCAGAAGAATATGATGGCCAGGCAATGGACTATATTTCATACATTATAGGCGTTGAAGAAATCGCAAGAATTGACGGTTCTCAGGCTGCCACAATTGCAGCAGGCAATTCACTGGGCATAGGCCCGATCTACTATTTCGGGACAAAAGAGCAAAAACAAAAATATCTGCCCAAGCTTTGTGAAGGGAAAGGCTTATGGGGATTCGGCCTTACCGAACCAACAGCCGGATCAGATGCTGGCGGCAGCAAAACAACAGCTGTTCTTGACGGCAATGAATGGGTCATTAACGGGTCTAAAATATTCATCACCAATGCTGCCTGCGATATGACCATGGGGGTCACTGTCCAGGCCATCACCGGCACAAGAGACAATGGCAAACCCGAGTATTCCTGTATCCTTGTTGAGACAGGGACACCCGGGTTTAAAGCTGTCACAATGAAAAAAAAATTCATGTGGCGTGCTTCCAACACGGCTGAACTCTATTTTGATGATGTAAGGGTTCCAAAAAATAACATTCTGGGTAAAAAAGGCGACGGATTTCACCAGATGCTGGCAACCCTTGACGGAGGAAGGCTCTCCATAGGGGCTATGGGCCTTGGCGGCGCACAGGGAGCCTATGAGCTTGGATTGAAATATGCCCGGACAAGAGAGCAGTTCGGACAGCCCATCTCCAAATTCCAGGCCATTGCATTCAAGCTGGCAGACTGTGCCATGGAAATCGAGTGCGCCAGAAACCTTTTATACAAAGCCTGCTGGCTGAAAAGCAATAACCGGCCCTTTGAAAAGGAGGCTGCCATGGGCAAGCTGTATTGTTCCGAAGTGATGTCAAGAGTTGTGGATCATGCCATCCAGATCCACGGGGGATATGGTCTCATGAAAGAATATAATGTGGAACGGTTTTACAGGGACCAGAAGCTTCTGGAAATCGGTGAAGGGACTTCCGAAGTCCAGCGAATTGTAATTTCACGATATATTGGCTGTTAAAAACCGCTTTAATCTAGGAGAAAAAATCATGAGTACAAACGACCAGCTTCTGGTGGAAGAAAAAAACCAGGCGGTTATCCTGACCATGAATAGACCTGAAGTGATGAATTGTTTTAATTTCAATCTGTTGCACCTGATCAGGGAACAGGTTGACGCACTGCACTATCGAAATGATGTCAGGGCCGTAATTATTACAGGTGCGGGCAAAAAAGCCTTTTGTACAGGTGCTGACTTAAAAGAAAGAGCAACCCTGTCACCTGACGGAGTAAAAAAATTTGTTCTCACCATCAGAAACCTTTTGACCGCAATCCAACAGTTGCCCATGCCGGTGATCTGTGCCGTGAACGGGCTGGCCCTTGGCGGAGGCACGGAATTCATGCTGGCATCCGACATGCGCATTGCATCCAAAAACGCAGTCATGGGATTGACAGAGACAAGACTTGCCATCATCCCTGGAGCTGGCGGCACCCAGCGGTTGCCCAGGCTCATTGGGGTGGCAAAGGCCAAGGAGATGATCTTTACCGGCAGAAAGGTGGATGCCAAAGAAGCACTTGAAATCGGCTTGGTCAACAAGGTCACCCCTTCTGAAAACCTCATGGACGAATGCATGAAGCTTTTGGCCATGATTTGTGAAACCGGTCCCATTGCCGTTGAAATGGCCAAATATGCCATTGACAAAGGCATTGAAACCGACCTTGCAACAGGACTTGCCATAGAATCCAATGCCTACAGGGTTACCATCCCAACTGAGGACAGAACCGAAGGCTTTACAGCATTTAATGAAAAAAGAAAGCCCCGTTACAAAGGCAGATAAAAAAAAACTGCAAATACAAATAAAACATTTCTGCAAGCTGAATGGCGGGAAGCTGAATTGAAGTAAAAATGGAATGAAAATGGATAGGAATGGAGTGAAAATGGAGTAAAAAAAAATAAAACTTTCAGTTTAAAAGCAATAAGGAGGAAAACACCATGACCGAATATGATTACTGGAAAATATTTCCAAGAATGCCCAGAAAAGTAACCATCGGTGATATTACTGTCAGAGACGGATTTCAGCACCTTGAAAAATTTGTTTCCACACCTGCCAAAATCACCTATCTTGAAGAATTGATTTTTGCAGGATGCCGCAATATTGAAGTCACCAACCTGGGAAATCCCAGACTCATGCCCCAGTTCAGTGATGCCGAAGAACTTCTGGCTCACCTGAGAAGCGATAATTTTATCAGCCGGGCAAATAAAAAAGGCATTAATATGGATGATGTGATATTGACGGCCATTACCATCCGGGAACCTTCCGTTGACAGGGCCATTGAACTCAAAAAAAGAGGGGTCGGTCCTGACAGGGTATTGATGATGGTCTCAACTGAAGAACAGCACCATTTTGCCAATTCAGGCACCACCCTGCCCGATTATTGGAAAGAAGCAGAAAGATGCATAAAAAAATGCACAAACGCAGGCATCAAGATGTGCGGTACGGTCAGCACCATCTGGGGAAGTCCCATTGGCGGGGCAACCGACTTAAAGGATGCCGTGGCATTCACCAAGCACTGGCTGTCAATCGGAGCCTCCGACATTGAGCATGCCGATCACGACGGATCTGCCTCGGCTGCAGAAGTTTTTCGATATTTTTCCATGATCCTTGATGAAATACCGGACACCAGCCTTCACATTGCACATTTTCATGAAACAAAAAGAGTGGCTGCAGCATCCGTTCTTGCAGCGCTTCAAGCAGGCATCTGCCATTTTGAAGCCACCCTTGGCGGTCTTGGCGGACAACCTGCCAACTTCATGGATGACAGGCCCATCAAGGGCACGGGCGATTATTATTATGATGATGAACGATATGTGGGACTGGTTTGCCTTGAAGATACCCTTGTACAAATTGATGAAATGGGTATAGAACATGGATACGATATTGACAGAATCCTGTGGCTGGGAAAACAGTTGGAAAAGACAGTAGGCACAAGGTTGAGAAGTGAGGCTGTAATCAACGGCAGAACCCTGAAGCAGGGCCATATGCAATATGCCAGACCCGGACTTGACAAACTAAAGAAAAAACTGGGGGAAAAACCAAATCAGAATTTCCCCGGATAAGATGACAAGGAGGTGCTATGGAAAAAAATGATATCCCCCATATCAATGTAGACTATTTTGAAAATCTCACCGGAAATATTAAAAACGGGGAAACAGGCGATGTGGAAGAGGTTGGAAAACGCATCAAAGAACTCAGGGAAGAGCGGGGTATTTCCATTGAAGATCTTTCCCATCTTACGGGATTTGAAGTCTCCAGGCTTCAAAACATTGAAAGCGGCCTGGAAAAACCACAGCTTGGAACTGTGATGAAATTGTCAAAGGCTCTGGATTCCGCCATGGGCAGGCTGGCATCAAACATTGGGAACAAACTGTATTCCATCACAAGAAAAGATGAAAGAAAAGAGATTTCCCGTTGCGCTTCAAAAACCGGCAAAGGCAATGTTTATTCTTACATGAGCCTGGCCCCTGAAGTCCAGGGCCGTCACATGGAAGCATTGATCGTACAATTGGAAAAAAACCAGGACCAGGAAGGCTCAATCCATAACGGGGAAGAATTTATTTTTGTTCTTGAAGGGATTATCAACCTGGTTATTGGAAAAGACACCTATGATCTTGAACCAGGCGACAGTGCCTACTACCTGTCCACCACATCCCATGTTCTTACTGCAAAAACTGATAAAGCCACCATACTTGCCGTGTTGTATGAATAAGGAATTATTATGGAATCAAATATAAAAGACCACTATAATTCAGACAATCTGACTCAAAAAATAGAAACCGCATTAATCAAAGCAAAAAAAAAACTTTCACCCATTGGATTAAAAGAGCTTTCCCCCATTGATCAGCTCCATACCGGCGGTGCCCGCGCCACCATTGATTTGTTCAAAAAGGCCAGCCTGAATTCCAATGCTTTGTTGCTTGATGCCGGTTGCGGAATTGGCGGTTCCTCCAGGCTTCTTGCCCAACAGTTTAATTGCCGGGTTATCGGTGTTGATCTGGCAGACCAGTTTATCAATGCTGCAAACTTTTTAACCCGGATTACCGGACTTGAAAACTCAGTTTCATTTCAGCAGGGTTCTGTTCTTGATCTGCCTTTTGAAGACAGCACATTTGATGTTGTTTTATGTCAGCATCTGCTCATGAATATTGAAAACAAATCTACCGTTATCAAAGAATTTTCCAGAGTTTTAAAACAGGATGGAAAGCTGATATTACATGAAATTACCAAGGGGGAAAACGATACGCTTCTTTATCCGGTTCCCTGGGCCGGGAAAGCTTCCATATCATTTCTTGAGTCCCGGGATATCATCTTTGCCATGCTTGAAAAACACGGCTTTAAAACACGGTTATCTTCGGATGAAACCCTCGCTGCAGAGTCATGGTGGGAAAAAGTCAAGGCTGTATCTCCCCGAAAAACGCCTTTGCCCGAAGCATTAAGTCCCGGCATTATTTTTGGTGATAATGCAAAATTATTCGGCAAAAACATGCTTGCAAATTTTAAAAACAATGCCATCTGTCTTGTTGAAGCTGTTTTAAAAAAGAGCTGAAACCTGTTCTTTAAAAAGGTTTCCTGACATTTGATCCAGCATTGTATTTATCTGTTTTCCTGCGGTTTCAATTGCAGTGTAGCGTGATGGATCTTCACTGTGATTGATCTTTACATCTTTAAGATGATGCCTGAAAAGCTGATCAATAGCGTTTTGGGCTTTAACCACCTGTTTTTTTTCATGAGCTTCCAATTTATCCATCATTTTTTCAACAAACTTATCAATATTTTTGAAAAAATTATTTTCCCTGTTTTCAGCCCCTTGATTTTCAGGCATAAATTCTTTTAAAGAAGGTACAGGCATCTCTTCTTTTTGAAAATTACCGTTACCTGGAATGGTATTTACAGTTTCTGTCCGGGTTTCGGATCTCATTTCATATGATCTTTTATAGGTAATATCTGCCGAATACATGGAAACCGTATCATAATCTCCCATGGAAACAGCTTTGGCAACAGCATCATCCATATCCCCATGGGCCATTTTTGAAATTATTTCATCCATATCTTTTATAATGGTGTTGATATCCTCAAGTTCTTCCTCACTCAAATCCCCGGTCACGGAAAAGCTGAAACTCTCTCCTGATGTCAACGTAATTTCTCTTTGATTTTTAGTGATCATAGCTGTTCCTGATTCGGTTTTCATAACTCCTTTGCTGTTATACATGGAGGCATCAAGCCCGGAATAGGTATTGGATGTCAATGTGACAAGATCACCTTCCCTGGTTTTTATGGTCAGCCCTGCATCAAGGCTTTCACTGGAGCTAAAAGATTGTTTTCTTGCATAAGTTGAAAACTGCTGGTCATACAATGAATTTTGCCGGCGTGATGGTTCTGCCGATAAAGACCGGCCCTGTATAATGCTCATCTTGCTTCTCCTTGTTCTCCTTGAAAATATGGCATAATTTTATATTCTGAATAGAATAGATATCGGCAAACAATGGGGATATATTTAAAAAATAAGACAAAATTTTTATATATTCATGGACTATCCTAAGCCTTATACCTCCCAATGGCCGATATTATGATCAAGCCCAATCTATTTAGCTTCAGATATCCGGGTCAAATTGTACTTTTTCAGATGATCAATGTATAAAGGCAAAAAAACAACGAAAAGGCCATAATGCAAGCCTGACCCCACTTATTTTGGAGACCGTGAAATGGATACGTTTGGATTTACAAAAAAAAAGCTGCTGTCGATTCCCCTTGAAACCCGGCACAAGCATATGATCAACTGGTTATCCGGTTTTTATCAGAAATTAACCACCAATCGGATCAACCGGACTTCTTTGGATCTGTTTACACGCCAATACAACCAAATCCTTGACTGGACCGGAATGACGCCGTTTATTGCGCCAGACACCGGCACTGCAAGATTATGGATTGAAAGTATTTCAGACAGGATTCACTACCACCGGTCTGCCACAGGCAAAACAGTCCGCGATCATGATTTACTAAAAAGGGTTCAAACAAATGATTTGTCCCGAGCTGTGAATCAAATTGATCTTGATTGCCATGTAGCACTGGATGGTTTAAGGAGCCTTTTTAATGTGGGGTCCATTTTCAGGACCTGTGAAGCTGCCGGATTTAACTCCGTGATTCTCGGAAATACCCCGGGCAAAGAACATCCGGGTGTCCGAAAAACCGCCATGGGGGCTCATGAATGGATTGAACAGGAAAAAGTGGAAGATCTTGCCCATGCACTGATTGAAAAAAAAGCAAAAGGATTCCAGATCATTGGTGTTGAAACCATTGCAGGTGCCCGTCCTTTTCATGAGGTTTCATGGAAAAAGAAAACCATTGTTGTGTTTGGTAATGAAGAATATGGTATTTCATCCCATGTCATGGCGGCATGTGATGCGTTTGCTTATATTCCAATGTTTGGCAAAAAAAACTCCATCAATGTTGCCAACGCCGTAGCTGTTATCTGTTTTCAGGTGGCAAGCACAATCCCTTAAACAGCTCTTTGGGTATTTTATCTTGACTGTTGTTGTTGCATATGAATTTCAATGATAACACCACCTGTTTCGATTATATCACCCGGAACTATTTTTTTGCGTTTTCTTGTTTCAACACTCCCGTTCACTCGTACAAAGCCATCATTTATCAAATATTTGGCTTCCCCGCCACTGGCTGCGAGATTTTCAAACTTTAAGATCTTATACAATTCAACAAACTCAGTTTTTATGTTAACCACTCTTTTTTTCATTTTTATTCTTTTATCACAATTCAATAATTTCTTTCCATTAACAGACATAACCTGATCCCATGCACAAGGATCTTGCATTACAAACAGGAACCATATAATGAATACTAAAAAAAGGAAAAGGATATCTTTGATATGAAATTTTTTAGAACCATCACTTTTTACGCTATTGTCTGTTTTTTTATTTTTCAATCCACCGGGTTTGCATTTAAATCCGGGAAGCAGCACGTCATATCCGGCAATACCATGGGAACTTTTTACACCATAAAATTTATCTCCCGCAACAAAGAATCCCTCTCTTTATGGAAAAACAAAGTGGATACCCGTCTTAAAGAGGTAAACAAAAAGCTGTCAATGTATGATCCAAAAAGTGAGATTTCCCTTTTTAACAGTCATGAAATTAACAAACCTGTGAACATCTCTTTGGATTTTTTTTCCATCCTTTTAACGGCAAAAGAAATATACCACCTGACCGGCGGCTCCTGGGACGGAACAGTAAAGCCCCTGGTTGACCTGTGGGGATTTGGAACAAAAAAGCGAACCGGCAATGTTCCAGGTGCTGACACCATACGCCAGGTGTTATCAGAAACCGGGTTTAACCACATCAGCCTCAAAAAACCGCACACCATTGTTAAGCAAAAATCCGTTACCCTTGATCTTGGTTCCATTGCAAAAGGATATGGGGTGGACGCCATTGCCAAACTGTTTACGTCATCCGGTATTCATGATGTTCTTGTGGAAATAGGCGGAGAACTTTATGCATCAGGCAAGAACCTGAACGGGCAATCCTGGTCGGTAGGCATCAGCAGACCTGATAAAAATTATGCTCACCAGGGATTATATAAAATTATCCGCCTGAACAACCAGGCTATTGCCACCAGTGGTAATTACAGAAATTTTTTTGAAGCAGACGGAAAAACCTTTTCCCATATTATTGATCCCAAAACAGGGTATCCGGCAACCAGCCAAATCGTTTCAGCATCCGTCATCTCAAAAGACTGCACCTTTGCCGACGGACTTGCCACAGCCCTTATGATCATGGAAATACAAGAGGGACTCAAGCTTGTTAACCGCCTTGGGCAAACCGAATGCCTGATCATTCAAAAAAAAGGTCAAACCCTTGTCACCCATGCTTCTGAAAACTTTGATGATTTTCTGGTTCCTTAAGCTTTGTTATCAAAAAAAATCAAGAAAAATTCACCCGGTACCCATGACATAGTACCCATAACCCAGTACCCAATCTAAGGATTATATTTCATCCCCTGAAAAGAATCTCTCTGCTCAAGGGTATGCTGAATCATATTAAAAGTTTCCCTGTACCTGCCCGCCCACATGGGTGCCCTTAATTCATCCGAGTGGGGGTCTCCGGTGATCCGCTGGATAATGATCTGATCCGGCAGCAATTCCAGGAAATCACACACTGTTTCCACGTATTCTTTCTGTTCCATCGGTGTATAGCCGCCCTTTTGCCACAGTTTATCCAGAGCAGTCCCTTTGATAACATACAGCAGATGAATTTTCACCCCGTTAATGCCGCTGTCCGCCAATATTTTTGCAGTTTCCAGCATCATTTTTTTGTCTTCTCCGGGAAGTCCCAGGATTACATGGGTGCAGATATTGATACCCCTGCCACGGGTTAATTGAACGGCATCACAAAAATCCTTATAAGTATGTCCCCGGTTAATAAACTTCAATGTGACATCATGAACGGATTGAAGCCCGTACTCAAGCCAGACCAGGTAATCTCTGGCATAAGATTCGATCAGATCCAGTTTTTCAGCATCAACGCAGTCAGGCCGGGTGCCGATGGCCATTCCCACCATGCCTTCGCAGGCGAGCGCTTCATCATACAATTGTTTCATGTGGGCACAGGTGGTGTAGGTATTTGAATAGGATTGAAAATAAGCCAGAAATTTTTTGGCTTTATATTTTTTTATCATTCCGATCTTGCCTGATTCGATCTGCTCCTTTATGGAAAGGCCTTTGGCAAACAATCCGGAACCGGAACCTTTTGCATTACAATAAATACACCCTGCACGGGACAGCACCCCATCCCGGTTGGGACATGACAATCCAGCATCAACCGTAATTTTTTGCACCCGTTGACCAAACAAGTTTCTCAGATAGGTATTATAATCCGAATACCGCTTCTTTTTATCCATTCAACACCCCACTTACCTGTTAACTCTTTTTTTTTCAAAAATCCTGTTTCAATTCTCATCCAGTTATTTATCATAAATGCTTAATGAACTTAAATGATATATCCATTTATATCTCAGCAACGGTCAACACAAACCGACCTGAATTATTATCAAGCACACTTCTTCCATGCGGTCAAAACAGGTTGTTCTGCTTTCAGGTATTGTGTTTTGATATAAACAGCTTTATATTTAAAGTTAAATATAAGTTTAAATAGGGAGTTAAATATGAAGGATTTTCAAGTTTCGGAAGATATTTTACCAATAGCAAAATTCAAAACAAATGCATCATCTCTCTTAAAAGATTTAAATACAAGCCGTAGATCTATCGTTATCACACAGCATGGAAAGCCTGTTGGTGTTGTAATAAGTCCAAAAGATTATGATTTTCTGGTTAACAGAAATAAATTTTTAGACGCAATATCTGAGGGTTTGAAAGATTCCAATGATAAAAATATTGTTTCTGATGAAGATTTTAAAAAGAAACTTGATGCAGAATTTGGTAAATTTGAAATATGAAAAAAATATTTTGGACTCAAAAAGCTCAAACGGATCTGATAAATATCGGTTTGATCCTCCCCCAAAAAACTGGAGAGCGAGTTAAGCCACTTTTTTTAAGTTATACCATTCCTGCTCACAATGAGCAGGTGTTTTCCAGCCATTAGTAGAATGTTTCCTTCTTTGGTTATAGTAAATTTCAATATATTTAAAGAGGATTCTTTCAGCCTCTCTAAAATTATACAAACGAATATGGTAGATCAATTGTGTTTTTAAGGTATGGAAAAAGGATTCAGCTACGGCATTATCCCAACAATTACCCTTACGGCTAATGCTTTGGATATACCCATGAGTGTTGAGTACTTTTTTAAAATCCTGACTGGCATATTGTACGCCACGATCACTATGGATCATTAAACCTCTTCCCGGCTGACGGCGCATGATGGCCTTTTTTAATGCTCGGATTACAGAATGTCTTTCGAGGGATCTACTTAAATCCCAGCCAACAATACTTCTTGAAAATAGATCTATAAAAACGGTCAAATAATACCAATGACGGCCAACTTTTAAATAAGTGATATCGCTCACCCATACGGTGTTTGGTATTTTAACATCAAATTTTCTATTGAGTAGGTTCGGTGCCACAGGTTCATTGTGTTTGGAATCAGTAGTGACAACCCACTTTTTTAATGTTTTGCATTTCAGACCCATTTTCCGCATCAAACGAGCAACTCTGTTTTCACTGACATTACAAAAATCTGGATCGTCATGGAGATCAGCAGTGATCATCGGACTACCGGCCATGCCGTTATGCTCTGAGAACAATTTAAAAATACATTGCTTTAACCGATCATTCTGACGAGACCTTGCTGATGGTATTCTGTTCCGCCACTGGTAAAAACCGCT